>NZ_CP019327.1:679487-1358974 GCF_001971705.1 Natronorubrum daqingense | reverse complement strand
TAACCAGCCGCTGACCTGGTGTGAGGATGGCCCCGGTGGCTTATCGAGGTTGACGACACCGAAGGTGAGCAACTCGACCGGCGTTCGGTCGTCGGGTGGACCACGAAGACGGGAATGCTCGACCATGGTCAAAACTCGTACTCGAGTTGAATCGCTGCCTGTCCTTCGTCACCCGAATCGTCGTACTCTCCAACGGCCGTGACGAGCATGTCGAGTACGGCGTCGGGTTCCCAGCGAGCCGTATTCACGGAGAGATCGTAAATCGTCAAATCCTGAATGTTGATGTCGTAGTACTCCAGATATCGCGACGCCTCGCTCGCCTCACGCGCTTTCGTCTCCTCCGTCGCCCGTTCCGGATCTTTCCCCTCACGCTCTGCGATTCGTTCGCCTCGAACCTGTGGCGGCGCATCGAGCCAAAACCGGAAATCAGCCTGTTCACCCGCGAGCCATCCGGCAAGACGGGATTCCAGCACGAGTCCGTCCTCTTCGACGGCGATTTCGCGGAGTCGTCGATCGAGGTCCCGATCGATCTGATCGTTTTCTTCCGCGAGTTTGTTGAACTCGAGTGGGGTATAGCCGCGCTCGTCGGCTAATTCGCGGAAAATATCGCCACCACTGACGTGGTCGAGGCCGAAGGCGTCGGCGAGCAGTTCCGCAGTGGTACTCTTCCCGCTTCCCGGCGGGCCGGAGACGGTTAGTAACATATCCAAACTGCGCGGTGGCGGGTAAAATGGGTTTTGAATCGCTCACAAGCAGGTCGGAGCCGAATCTGAGACACGAAACCCGATCGAAAATCCAGCGCGAAATTGTGAGGAAGAACAGTCCGGCGAGGAAGAACGTTCGTTAGGTTCCCGACGGCGTCATGTCGATATTGAGCGACTTGCGCAGTAACTGCGTGAAGCCCATCGAGCACAGGAAGTACCAAACGATCCACGCTGGCATCGGACCGAGGAGGCCCGCGTTCCAACTCGTCTCCCCGGCGAGGGGCATGACGATCGTTCCCTCGACACCGACACCGTGAATTCGCCAGTACATCCAGAGGAACAACGGAATGGTAAAGAGCATGATCCAGACCATCGGCCGGAGTTGCTCTTTGAACATACCGAGATTCTCCGCCATCGCTTCCATCTGCTCTTCACGGACCGCGTCGAGTTCGTCGTCGAGTCGCTCTATTTCGGCTTCGCTGGCTCCGCGTTCTTCGGCCTCTTTCTTGCGCTCGCGGGCATCCTTTTGCTTCTCCTGCATCGCCTTCATGCGCTGTTGGTACTTGCCCATGATTTCGGGGTTCATGAGGTTCGCCTGCAACAGCGTGGAGTACAGCCCCGTCAGGAGGGCAACCGAGAGAATAACCGCATAAAACGGAAGCGCCGCGTCGAGTGGACCGAGTGCAGCGTCGATCGTTCCACCGACCGTGTCACGGACGGACTCGATCCAGTAACCGAACATCAACAGTAGCGAGGCCACGCCGGCCATCTTGTCGTACTGGGACCACTGTGATTCCTCGGCCTCGATCTCGATATCGGTATCGTAGCTTTTGGCGGACGAATCACCATCGAGGGCGTCGTCGTACGCCTCGCGATCGGCGATTTCGAACCCATTTTCGCCGTCAACTAACACTCCTTTTTCGATTAGCCGGCCCCATTGCCCGCTCGTCAAATCGTCGCGGACGTCGGCCCACTCGACCTCGCCACCGTTCTGATCGGCCGCCTCGCGGATGGACTCGAGTGCATCCGTCATGGCGGAATCCTCGCGGACGAGGTCGTCGATTTTCTCCGCTGTACGCGTCATCTATGTGTGGCTAGGGGAGGTTCGGTATACAAGTGTTTATCTTCGGTGCTCGAGTAAGCAGTGGTCGACTATTATATCGGTAGATCCTGGATCCAAACCCAGCAAAGAGTTGCCGTACCACTTTTTCCGCTACAGGCGAGGAGAAAAATTCTCACTGTGAACTAATATAAACTGTCTGAAAATACTTGACCGACCGATATTACTATAGTATTGGTTTTCTAGCTGTGTATCATGACTGTTCAGTCCGGGGACCAATCACTTCCATCATCCCTCCGGGGGCAATCCACAGTACTTGGTATCGTCCTCCTAATCGGGATGGTCGCAGTTGGGAGCACCGCTCTGTTCTTAGTTGCTGTAGACTCTACAGAAAGCATAGAACATGAATCGGAACAAGACCGCATTGAAAACGGGTTCATTGAATTAGGGCATCAAATGGCGTCAGCATCTTCGGGTAATGATGTGACTCAATCACTCAATCTCGATGTTGGGGACGAGGGCACAGTCGCAAGTAAAGACACAGGTAACATACACATTCAAGGAGAGGATGTCGATACAAACGTCTCGATCGGAGCTATTGAATACGAGTCCAATAATGGCGAAAAGGTGGCTTATCAGGCCGGTGGTGTATTCCACGAGACGATGGACGAAACGCAAGTAAAATCGTCCCCACCAATCCACTATGACGATCAAACGCTTAGCTTCCCGATCGTTGAATTAGCTGAAGAAGGAGATTTGAATTCGGGAGACATCTCATTAGAACACGAGGAAACCGAAAATATACACAATCCAAACACAGTTGAGGGAGAAACAGTCAGTATTAACGTTACGAGTCAGTACTATCTCGGTTGGAAAGAACACTTTGAACAAACAGTTGGTGATGAAGGGGATGCAGTACAAGATTATGGCCAGATAAACGAAAGTCATGGCTATGTTGACGTTGAGTTTGGTCTAACTAGTGTTGAAGCAGTCTTTGAGAATGCAGTTGTCACTGATGAGAAACCACCATCCGGTGACGCAGGGGGAATCCATGGAACTTCTCTGTATGGTGATGATGTAAACATTTCAAATATTGATAGTCAAGTAACGAGTGCTATCGCTGATGCAAACGAGAGCCACGATTCGCTCTCAGAGAGTGAAAGTCAAATCTCATCAGGTGACTACTACGTTAACGGTGATCTTGATAATGATGACTACAATTTGGATACCATTGACATTAGTAATGGAAACGTCTCAGTTTTTGTTGATGGATCGATAAATGTAAGCGAAGACATTCAGGTTACAGGCTGGGAGGAAGGCAACGAAGCTCAGATTTATACAACAGGTGATTTAGCTATAGATGGCGACAATGGGATGTATGTTGGCGAATCTGCGTACTCTCCAGGGAATCCTGGAGGGGAAGGTGATCAGGAAAACATCCATGCAAAGCATCTCCAAATATATGGAACCTCTGACTTTAGATTAGATATGAGTGGCAACGATCACTATGAGGGGATAATTTATGCTCCGGGTGGGACAGTCACTAGCGGCGGTACCCCAACGATTTACGGTTCTGTTGTAGTTGGTGAAATTGAATCGATTGATGGTGCGTCAGAGATTATTCATGATAACGATCTTGATGATTCGTTCGAGCCTAGAATGCAGAGTGGCGGTCAAATCCCACCAGAAATTACGTATCTCAACGTCGTAAAACACGAACTAACCGTGGAACAGAACTAGCACATTCTACTCAGGTTGAAGAAACCATCACTGCAACGTATGTGGGTTTTGTTACTATTTTAGTCGGTATTTTCGATCGTCTTCTTCACGTCTTCCCACACGTCTTCAGGAGCCTGCTCACCGTCGACACGCTCGAGCGAGCCCTCATCCTCGTAGTGGTCGATCACTGGTTCGGTGTTCTCGCGGAAGACGCGCAGTCGTTCTTTGACGGTTTCCTCTGTATCGTCCTCCCGTTGCTCGAGTCGGTCCTCAACCTCGGGATCCTCGGGTGGGTTGTACTCGACGTGGTAGATATCGCCAGTTTCGGGATCGAGTCGCCGTCCCGTCAGTCGGTGGACGAGTTCCTCCTCGCTCACGTCGAGATAGAGCGCGAGGTCGAGGTCGGTCATGTCCTCGAGTTCGTCGGCCTGCTCGAGGTTTCGCGGGTAGCCGTCGAGGACGAACCCGTCGGCCTGTGAGAGAGCTTCATCGACGATCGCGTTGACAACTTCGTCGGGGACGAGCTCACCCTGATCCATGTACTCTCGAGGGGTATCGTACTCGGTATCCATCTCGGAGATGTCCATCTCCTTGTTCGCACGGAGTGCATCACCGGTGGTGACGTGGTCGATGTCGAATTCGTCGGTGATCTTTGCACTCTGGGTCCCCTTGCCTGCCCCTGGTGCGCCCAGGATCAGCATTCGTGGCTGTGCCATAGGGACTCGTTCTCCGGCGTCACATAAAGGCTTAAAGAAACGGGCACATCGAATGACGTATGACTCGATTCGACGCGTCCGAGCCACCAGAACGGCGAAAACTGTACGTCGACGCCATCACGGCACACCGAAACCGAGGCAGCGACTTCCTGACACTCGAGGCCGACAGGTCAGTCCTCGAGTCGACCGACGCCGACACCGAGACACCACTCGAGGAATCGGGCGGTGTGTCGGACACCGAACCCGAGGGCCCGGACCCGGAACTTGGGCTTCCCTGGATACAGTTCAGCGACGGGACGATCAACCTCGATTGTACGGATTCGGAACTCGAGGCACTCAAAGCTCTCTTAGGTGAGTTTCCCGCGTTCAAAATCGACGAGATTCGACGTCCCGAAGATGCGACGGGAGTGAACGTCCACGTGAGCGCGAAGGCGGATCCGAACCGAATTGCACAATGTCTCGATGCGATCTTTCAGCGTGTGTATGGACTCGACGAGAGCGCTCGAGTATGGGTCGTCGGAATCTGAATTATCGCGGCGCGCGCGAGGGCGAATGTGGCTTTTCAATTCGGTGCTCGAGCATCGAACCACAGTCGTCTCAGTTTCGTGGCGAACACGTTCGCTTTCGCCGGCGGTTTTCAGGCTGTACGTGTCCGCCATTGGACACGAGCATCGGGAAACAGCGATAGAAAAAAGGTCTCTCCCTCGAAGCTACTGATGAAGGACCCCGGAGTGATGGCCCCGAAGCACGACGATATATCGTCAATAATCGCCGTAGCAGGTGATGACGTCTCCGATTCGGTCAGAGCGTTTCCAAATAGATAAGTGTCCACGGCCATCATCGTCCGACATATAAGCGGTACCAAAACGAGGTGAATACAATCTTCAGCGCATTTACGACTCCGATGGAAGTGCAGACGCGCGTCGACGTGTTCGAGAGCATCTTTCAGGTGTTTCTTGCACTCGGGACGCTCGTCGGTGTCGTCGTTATCGCATACACAATGTACAACGCGTACAAGTATCGTGATACCGACGACGCGGAAACCGACGATTCTCTGCCAACACTCGGGGAGTTACCGACAGGAGGAAAGGGCGGCAAGAAACTGTTCCTATCGTTCGGTATCAGTGCAATCATCGTCATTTCGCTGGTTGTCTGGACGTACGCGATGCTGTTGTACGTCGAGAATCCAGAGGACGACTTCGACGAAGATCCAATCGAGATCGACGTCGAAGGTGACAACTTTGCCTGGTACTACGAGTACGAAAACGGCGTCGAAGCGACCAACACCATGAACGTCCCTGCCGATCACCCAGTCGCAATCGAGGTGACTGGCGGTGACGTCTGGCACACGTTCGGCGTCACGGACTTACGGGTGAAAGCTGACGCAATCCCCGGTGAGTACGACGAAACGTGGTTCATCGCAGAGGAAGCCGGTGAGGAACACGAAGTCGAGTGTTTCGAACTCTGTGGTGACCAACACTCCGATATGGTCGGCAGCGTGCAGGTCATGGAAGAAGACGAATTCGACGATTGGCTCGACGACCAACTGAACGTCGATATTACCCTCGAAACCGAGGATGAAGAGCCAGTCGAAGAAGGAACCTACGAAATCACCCTCGAGCACCAGGAAGAAGACTTCGTCTACGACGAAGACGATGGTGAGTACGACAACGGAACGATCACCTTCGAAGATATCGAGCAAGGTGGCGAGTACGAGCTGACCATCGAATTCGAGGACGACGAGTACGAACCGATCGAAGACTCGATCAACCTCAACGGTCCGGAGAACATCTCTGAGACGCTCGAGGATCCGGATGCAGAAGACGATGATGCGGATGACGAAGAAGATGAAGAAGCTGACGACGAAGCGGATGACGACGACGAAGACGGAGGTGAGAACTAATGGGTGATCTCCCTCCAATGACGTCCGTCAAACGGTGGTTAGTCACGACGAACCACAAGGACGTCGGGATCCTCTATATGGTAACAGCGCTGTTCTTCCTGTTATTCGGCGGGATCCTCGCGTTGATCTTCCGTGCACACCTTTGGGAGGCAGGCGGTACAGGACTCCTCTCGGGTAACGAGTTCAACCAGGCCGTCTCGGCCCACGGGCTGTTGATGGTGTTCTGGTTCCTCTCACCGATCGCATCCGGGTTCGCGAACTATTTCGTTCCGCTTCAGATCGGTGCGAAAGACCTCGCGTTCCCACGACTGAATGCCTTGAGTTACTGGTTTTACCTGTTCTCAGGGATCCTCATCGCACTGTCGTTCTTCCAGGGCGGAACGTACGCCGGTGGCTGGACGATGTACGCGCCACTGAACGTGCCAACGTACACCCCGGCGATGGAAGCGACAGCCGGTGGCAACGCGACGGTTCTCGCGTTGTTGATGTTCGTCTTTTCGATCACCCTCGGGACGATTAACTTCCTCGTCACGATCCATCGTTCTCGCGCGGAGGGTCTCGGCCTCTGGAACATGCCGATGTTCACCTGGTCGTGGCTGCTTACGGTCTGGATGATGCTGTTCGCGTTCGCAGCGTTGCTTGCAGCATTACTCCTGTTGACGCTTGATCGGCTGTTCCTGACACAGTACTTCATGACCGATCAGGGGTCGGGCCTGCTGTGGGCACACCTGTTCTGGTTCTTCGGCCACCCGGAGGTGTACATCGTCTTCTTCCCCGCACTGGGGATCATGTTCGAGACGTTCCAGACCTTCTGTGGTCGACGTCTCGTCGGTCGAAAATGGGTTATCGTTGCAATGGTGCTCGTGGCCGTCCAGTCGTTCCTCGTCTGGATGCACCACATGTTCCTGACGACGATCAACCTCGAGATTACGACCTTGATGATGGCGACAACCATCGGGATCTCGTTACCGTTCGACCTGATGGTCTTCGCGCTAATCTACACGATGGTCAAGGGGCGCGTGCGTTTCACGACGCCGTTCCTGTTCAGCCTCGGTGCACTCGTCTTGTTCATCCTGGGCGGAATCACCGGCGTCTTCCTCGGTGCCGTCGTGCTCGACTACGAGTTCCGTGGCACCTACTGGGTCGTCGCTCACTTCCACTACGTGATGGTTTCGGGTGTGACCGCGTTGGTCGCTGGCCTCTACTACTGGTGGCCTAAAATCACCGGGAAGATGTACTCCGAAACCCTCGGAAAGCTCAACTTCGCAGTGTACTTCATCGGGTTCAATCTGCTTTACTTCCCGATGTTCCTCGCCTGGGAGACGCCCCGACGTGTCTTCGCATTCAGCGAGGGCTTGGAGATCTACCATCAGGTTGCGACCGTCGGTGCGTTTATCCTCGGCGCGTCGTTCCTGATCATGTTCTACACGTTCGCGAAGAGCTGGATTTCGGGGCCCGAAGCACCCGACAATCCCTGGGAGTTCTCCCGAACTGCCGAATGGGCGATTCCATCGCCACCACCACTCGAGAACTGGGGCGGACGACCGAGCTACGCCAGTGGTCGCCTCGAGTTCGTCGAGGACTCGAAAGCGGCAACCGACGGCGGTGTCGCGACCGGCCACGATGCTGCGGCGGCAACTGAGACGAGTCACGAAGAAGAACACGCAGACCACGCCAGTATCTGGCCACTCGGCATTGGCTTTGGTACCTTCGTGTTCTTCCTCGGTCTAACCGGCCTCACGCCGTACATGATCGAGTTCGCGGAGAATCGTGGATTCGAAGAAGCCGCGATGGAGGCCGACCCGAACATCATGTACCCGGTCCTCATCGTCGCTGGACTGGCGATCCTCGCGTACACGTTGTTCAAGTTCGGTGTCGAGCAGTTCGATGCGCCCGAGATGGCGATTGCCGAACGCTGGCCGTTCGAAGCCGTCGGGAACACGAAACTCGGTGTCTGGATCTTCCTGGCGTCGGACGTCGTCGTCTTCGGGGCAGCGATCGGCGCGTTCATCTTCATGCGCCTGCACATGGGCTGGGGCAGCTGGGAGACCGTTCCGTTCGCCTCCTGGCCTGGCCTGCTCAACACCTATGTGTTGCTCACCTCGAGCTTCACGGTCATCATGGCCCTCGTCTTTGCAGAGCGCCAGAATAAGAAGGGGCTTCTCGGCGCGATGACCGCTACGCTCCTCCTCGGGCTGACGTTCATGGGCGTCAAAGCCTACGAGTACAGCGTCAAGTTCGCCGAAGGCGATTACTGGTGGAACGGAGTCGAGTACTCCATCTACTTCGTCACCACCGGCCTGCACGCACTACACGTGATCCTCGGGCTTCTGATCGCGATCTTCATGATCTACCGGATCATGAGTATCGACGCCTACCTCGAGGACCATCGGCCCGTGGAGTTCTTCGGACTCTACTGGCACTTCGTCGACATCGTGTGGGTCTTCCTGTTCCCACTGTTCTACCTGATGTAGTGCCGGCGGGCCACGCAGGTAGAATCGATTCATTTTGCAGTATTCGTTTTAACGCCACACTCACACTCGAGTTGTTCAGCTCGGCTCATGCCTCGAGTCCATCGCTCCACGACTACGACCCCCCTCTCAAAAATACGAGTGCGTCTCTTGGGCTCACTTGCACACTATTCCGTGGGTGGTGAGTCAAACCAAACGAAACGGATGTCCGAAGCAGTGTGGAATTGTACCGAGTGAATGTGGCATCGGAGCCGAATGAGTAGATCGACAGCATCGATCGTATGAGGAAGGTATAAGTGTCCGTCTTCCACATTGTATACCAATGGCTGACGTTCGGACATACACCCTCATATACGTCGTACTGCTGATATTAGGGACAGCGAAGTTCGTCTTCTTCGAGATAGACATTCCCGAATCGGCGGCAATTGGCGGGACCATCGTACTTGCTGTCATCAAGTCCCTGCTGATCGCTGCGTATTATCAGCATCTCCGTGAAGAGCCACGTGCAATCACCTATATGATGGTTGTCGCCGTGTTCATGGTGTTCCTGCTAACCGTTGCAGCGGGATACTCGATTCAGTAATCGGCGACAAAACCACTGTTCTTACCGTTACCGTTCTTTGGTTTTCTGTACCTCTGTGTGGCATCCGATAGCTACTGTTTACGAGAAAGACGATATTAGTCGTTACCTCGAGGTCCACCCGCCGTCGACTTCGAGACAGGCCCCAGTGATGTACCGTGCTGCGTCGCTCGCGAGAAAGACAGCTGGACCGCCGATTTCTTCGGGAGCCCCAAACCGCTCGAGCGGCGTTCGATCGATCACGGACTGGCGGAGTCGTTCGTTCTCCTCTAAGTCCTCTACTAGGTCGGTCGAGACGTATCCCGGTGCGAGTGCGTTCACGCGAACGTCTGGTGCCCAATCGAGCGCGATGCTCTTCGTCAACCCGACTAGGCCGTGTTTCGACGCGACGTAGGGATGTTGTCGAGGCAACCCAACGAGTCCACCGACACTCGCGACGTTGATCACCGATCCGCCGCCGTTTTCGTGAAGTTGTGCTGCCGCCGCGCTTGTGACTTCGAATGCACCCGTCAGATTGACGTCGACTGTTTTCGCAAATCCTTCGCTCGAGACGTCTTCGGGGAGGCCGAGCCCATCATCGGGGTTGATACCGGCGTTGTTGACGACGATATCGACTGACCCGAAGGTATCGACTGTTTCGTCGATGGCTCGAGCAACGTCCTCGGCGTCGGTCACATCCGTCGTCACAGCGTGTGCATCACCGCCGTCGTCCTCGATTTCGTCGACGACCGATTGGATCTCGGCATCGGTACGAGCCGTCGGAACGACGCACGCGCCGGCGCGAGCCAACTCGAGTGCGATGGCCCGTCCGATGCCGCGACCGCCGCCTGTGACTACTGCCACGTCGTCTGTGAGGTCGAAGAGTGAACTCATGTGTTCACCGTGTTTCTGTGTGCCACCACCAAGGTCCTAACGCACCAGACGCTGGGCAATTCAGTTACTGGAACAACATAGCACGATGAGCGCGTGCTGACGACTCTCAGAAGTCCGACGAGATCCATTCCGTTGGTTCTCCCCCGAGGCGAACGATTGGCCTCGAGTGGGGACTGACCGAACCAGCAAAGCATGCTAGTCGTACAGTGAGTGTGCTGTGCTCGAAGCAGAAAGAAGAGAGAAGAACGCTTACTCTCGGCCGAACATCTGGCGCATCATCGGATGCATTTCCATCATCTGCTCCTCGGCGATCTCCTCGTACAGTTTGTACGTAATGGAGACAGCGAGCAGCAGACCGGTCCCTTCGACACCGCCGACCGTGCCGAGCATGTTCGCCCAGACGGCCAGCAAGCCGACGAGCGCACCGCCGAGGACGGTAACCTGCGGAATGTAGCGCTCCATGACCTTTTCGATGACGCCGACGTTCTGTCGGAATCCGGGAATTTGCATTCCGGAGTTTTGGATCTGGCGTGCGGTGGCGTCGGGGCCCATGTTCGTCGTCTCGACCCAGAAGATGGCGAAGATCGCACCACCGATGACCATGAACGACAGGTCGACGGAAATGCGAATCAGTACCATCCACGCGTCTTGTGTGACTGCCCCGGTCCACCACATCCAATCTTCAGGTGAATAGATCGGTGCAGTGTAGTAGAAGAACCCACTGGCGGGCTCTCCTCCCGAATAGTCCCCGAGCCACGTCGGCATCCCGGCCCAGACACTATCGAGAATCTGGCCCATGAACTGAATGTTCGCCTGCAGCGCGCGAACGAGGATCATTGGCAGGACGCTCGCGTAGATGAGCTTCACTGGGAAGCGACCGCGAGCACCCTTCACTCGAGAGTGACTGAGCGGGATTTCGACGCGGACGGACTCCGCGTAGACGACGACGCTGAAGATGAGCAACGTCGTCAGTAAGGCGATGATCTGTCCTTCGCCGAGGAAGATCGTGTAGAGCCCGTCACTGGAGACGATGGATCCGGTTTCGACCTGACCCGTAATGATCTCGTACCAGCTGTAGAAGAATCCTTCACTGGATGGACTGACGAATCCGGTCACGAGCTGCTGGCTCACGCTAGCGATAATGAACAGGCCAATTCCGCTGCCGATCCCCCATTTACTGACGACCTCGTCCATGTAGAGGATGAGGATCCCGCCAACGAAGATCTGGGCGAACATCAGCATCTGAACCTGCGTCTCGCCGAACTCGAGTCCGCCGAGAGTGAGCGACGGCTGAGCGGGCAGGAAGCCACCGGCGAACACCATCGGGAGCGCAGTCAACGCCGTCATGACGATGACGAGCACCTTCTGCAGCCCCTGATAGAGGATCTGATCTCGTGGGTCGTCCGTGTCGAGACCAAGCAAGTTTGCACCACCGAGCAACTGCATAACGATGCTGGCGGTGACGATCGGACCGATACCGACCTGCATCAGCGACCCCATCTCACCGGCGAGCACCGAACGGAACTCACCGAAGATGTCGGTCGCTTCTCCGCCTTGCAACCCGAGCAAGGCGATGTTCGTCAGGAAGAAATACAACACGAGGATGCCGGCAGTCCACGCCAGCTTACGCTTGAAGGGGACGTGCCCCTCTGGACGGCGCACTGCGGGCATCCGCGTCAAGACCGGTTCGGCGGCTTCCTTCCATCCCATATGTTAGTCCTCGTCCTGTTCGGAGTCTTCGTCAGCTTCGGCGGCGTCCGCTTTCTCTTGTGCCTCCTGCGCTCGCTCCGTCAACAGCGCCTCGCCACCGGCTGATTCGATTTTCTCCGCTGCAGTGTCGGAGAACTCGTCGGCCGTGATTTCGAGGCTGTTTCGGACCTGTCCAGAACCGAGGACTTTGACTTTGTCGACTTCGTGACCGTCGTCGACGATATCACGCGCGTCGATTGCGTATCCGTCGTCGGTTTCTGCCGCGAGGTCGTCGGCTGCGTACAAGAGTGCATCCTCGTCGAGTTTCTGGACGTCGATTGCTTCGACCTCCTCGCGGATGCCCTGTGGACGCTTGAAGCCGTGTTTGCCTTTCGGTTCGTAGTTGTGGAACTCGTGTTTGCTCCGCCCGGCGCGCCCGCGACCGCCGCGGTGACCGGCTCCACGTCGATTTTTGTGGGAGCCACCGCTGTGCGTACGCGATCCGCGCTGGCGTCGTTTTTTGCTTGTCATGGTTATCGCATCGATTCTAACAGGTCGTTAATCTGCTCGGTTGTATGTTTTCCGAGTTGGCCGCCTTCGGGTGTCGGCTTCTTGATCCCGTCGTGGCCACCTCGTGGCGGGTGAAGTCGAAGCGTTGGTGACAAGCCTTCCTCACGAAGTGTCGTCTCCTCGGCGAGCAATGCCTCGGCGAGGTCACCGAAGTCGTCGTAATCGGTGTTCTCGCTGAGCCACTCCTCGTCGACGTCGGACTGTTTGCCCTCAAGCGGCTCTGCTCGACTTTCGAGAACCGTCTCGAGAACGTCGCTTTCGGGCTCACCGTGGGCAACGTAGTCGTTGACTTTGTTGACCATCCCGACGTAGGTGTCGGTTTCGGGGACGAGAGCACAGTGATTGACGCTGTGGATGTTGAGCATCTGCAGCGTGTCCTCGACGTCCTCCTGTCGGTTTACCTCACCGCGAACCTGGACGATTGCTTTCATTGGTCAGCCACCTCGGCTTCGTCTTGTCGACCCCGCTGTTGGGGTTGGCGCGACTGGGATGCGTTCTCGAGTGCGTTGAACGTCGCCTTCGCGAGGTTCACGGTCGTCCGCGTGTTGCCGTGACTCTTCGTCCAGACGTTCTCGAGGCCGGCCAGTTCGAGGACGTGACGGACGGTGTCACTCGCGGCCAATCCGAGCCCTTCGGGGGCTGGAATGACGTCGACTTCGACGGAGCCAGCTTTGCCGCTGGTGCGTCGGGTCAGCGAGTGTGGCCGATCCGAACGGTCCTCCCACGAACCGGAGCCGCGGGGGACTTTGATCATGTTCAGTTTCGCGATACCGATCGCCTTCTGGATGGCGGAGCCGACCTGATCGTCTCGGCCTTCCGCGTAGCCGACGTAGCCGTCGCGGTTACCAACCACGACGACACAACGGAACTTGACGCGGCGTCCGGAGTCGGTCATGCGCTGGACCATGTTGATGTCCAGCACTTCGTCGTCCAGTCCGGGAAGGAGCTGGTCGACGAGTTCGGGCTCCTTGAGCGGGAGTCCCGAGTTGAGGGCGGTCTCCATATCGTCGATTTCGCCCTCTTGGACCTTCCGGCCGAGACGGGTAACGGGTTCCCATCCGTCGTCGTTGTAGTTGCTCATTCGAGAATCGCCTCTCGTACCTCGTCGAAGTGTTCAGGGAGTTCGGTTGCGTCGAAGTCACCGCTGTAGAGCGGTTCGTCGAGTTGCTCTGCGTACTCGGCGATGTGTTCGCCACGGGTACGCGACCAGTCTGCGAGCACACTGTCGTTGTGTGGGATCTCGAGACCGGCATCGATTGCTCCCTCCTGAACTGCGAATACCTTGTTCCCGGGCGTGGCCGTATTCAGACCGATGTCGAGGACCGCTTCCTCGAGGCCTGCCTCGACCGCCCGCGTGCCGGCCAGCAGGCCGGTCAGGTATGCCGCAGAGATGTTACTCGTGGGCGCATCCCAGCCGTACTCCTCGAGATCGCTCGAGTGTGCGCTTGCAAGCGTCTCGTCTCCCTGAGGTCCGGGAGTGATCAGCTGCGCCGTAGTGTGCTTGTTGCTCTTGCGAGCAACGAGGCGGGGCTTACCCGATTTCAGCAGGCGCAACCTCTGGTGGTAGTCCGTTCGGACCTCACGGCGACGCCGCATCGGCACTTTATATCGTGGTCCAGTCGCCATTATTGGTCACCGTAGTTTTCGTCGATGTAGTTCAACAGGTATTGGACGCTCCGGAACTCGCCACCGCCAGCTTTCTTGTAGAGCTCGCGGTACTGCGTGGGCGTGAGTTCGCCCTTGTCTCGGAGTTCACGAAGCTTCCGTCGCTGTGCGCGAATCTTGTTCTGCCACTCGTCTTTCTCGTTCTGGCGTGCACCCTTCTTGCCGCGGCGCTTGCCTGGCCCCTTCTTGTGGCCGTAGGCTCGCTTTTCGTTGCGCTCTCGTGCGCGTCCGCGGGAGTTGCTCTTGGCGTCACCAGCCTGAATACGACCTTCCTGGACGAGTTCTCGGATCTCGTCGCGAGTGATCGCTTCGGCGATGTCTGCCTGAGCGTCGGGATCGAGCCAAACGCGATTCTCTCCGACGTCGAGAACGTCGGCTGCAAGTCGTTTCTGTGCGGAGAGATCAGTCATTTGAATCCACCTCTACTTCTTCGTAGGTTGGGTTCAGGACGCGAACGTCCTGTTCCTCGGCTTCTTCTTCGATTCGTTCGCGCTTGCGCCCACCAACCGACGAGGAGATACGGACCGCCTCTCGGTCGCCGTCGACACCCTCGAGGTCGTCGAGATTCTCGACGTAGACCTCGTCGAATCCGCTCGGGTGCTTGCCGCGAACTGCGGTTGGCGTTCGGAAGCCAGCCTCGACGGTCGGGCCTTTGCCTTTGACGCCCTTTCGCTGTTTGGACAGCTGTCCGCGTGGGCGTCGCCAGGACTCCGGCGTCCGCTTTTTCATGTGGTAGTCCTGTCGGTTGAACTGCGGTTTGCCCTCACTTCGACGCTGCTCGAGCAACTCCGATTCTTCCTCGGAGAGCTCCGGCGTCTTCTCGGTTAATCCGCGAGGTTGCAGTTCGGTTTCGACGTCCTCGTCGACGGATTCTGCGTCTTCGTCGACGTCTTCGTCTTCGATTTCGGCGTCGGTTTCGTCGCTAACTTCGAGGTCGCCGACGTCTGCTTTGATTCGGGCTGCGAGCGCGTTCCCGATTCCGTCAGCTCCAGCGAGGTCGTCCTGGTCTGCTTCTTTGACGTCCTCGATAGTTTCGAAGCCGGCATCTTGCAGGGCGTCTGCCTTGCTCGTGCCGACACCGCTGATGTCCTCGAGTTCCTGTGGCTCGTCTGGGTCGGCCCCAGTGTCTTCAGTTTCTGGTTCGTCGTCTGCCATCTATCAGGCACCTCCTTTAGCGGGTTTCTCGGTGATGTAGACGCCGTCTTGGAAGACTCGGGTGTCCTTGCCACTGACGCGTGTCAGTTGCTCGATGTCGGCCGCCGTTTGGCCGACGTCTTCCTTGTTGGGTCCAGAGAGGACGAGTTTCTCGTCGTCGACGGACACGTCGGTTTCACCGTGAATAGTCGTACGTCGCGCTGCCTTTTCGCCGAGGAAGTTCTCGATGACGACTTCGTCGCCTTCCGCGCGGACCTGCATCGGGAAGTGAGAGTAGAAGACTTCCATCTTGTACTCCCAGCCCTCGGCCACGCCGTGGAATGCGTTTTTGATGTGGCTCTCGAACGTGCCAACGGTCGCGTTCGTCTTCGCGTCCTCGTTGTCACTTTCGACTACCACAGTCTCGTCTTCGAGTTCGACGGTCACGTCGGGGTACCAGAGGCGGCGGGTAACGCTGCCTTCTGGGCCGTCGACGGTCACGTCGAGGTGGTCGATCTCGACGGTTACGTTGTCAGGGATTTCCAGTTCGACTCGCATGGTTAGTAGACGTATGCGATCACCTGGCCCCCAATACCCTGCTCACGAGCCTCGTAGTGGCTCATGATGCCACTGCTCGTCGTAACGACGAGTGCACCGAAGTCTCGAGCGGGGAGATACCGTTTCTCCCACTTCTCGAAGTCTTCTGCGCTGGCACTGTAGCGGGGTTTGACTGGGCCACAGTCGTTGATCGCTCCTTTCAATTCGACCTCGAACTGACCGGCTTTACCGTCGTCGACGTACTCGAAGCCGTCGATGTACCCGCGGTCGTAGAAGACCTCGAGTACGCTGCCGATCTCGTTGGAGGCGGGTGTTACCTCGTGGCTGAGATGCCCCACGCTTTCGGCGTTGTCGAGTCCCGAGAGCGCGTTGCTGAGTGGGTCGTTTCCAGTCATGTTATCGATACTTCTTGAATCCCATGTCGCGAGCGATTTCGCGGAAGCACTGTCGACAGAGGTTGATGTCGTACTTTCCGACAAGCCCCTGTTTGCGACCACAGCGCTGGCAGGCTTCGTCCTGCCCGGTACGCTTCGTGGCGTGCTCGCCCGTGCGCTCGGCTTCTGTTTCACTTTCACTCATCGTCTGACTCCTCCACGCTCACGTCGAAATTCGCCTCGAGGAACGAAATTGCGTCCTCGGGGGTGAGTCGGTGGTTCGACGGGATCGATCGGTTCGCCTTGTCGCGTTTGGCAACGCGGTATCCTGGTCGAACCAGGTTGACGGTGACGTCGAGTCCGTAGATACCGACGTTCGGGTCGTACTCCTGGCTTGGGAACTCGGTGTGTTCCTCGATGCCGAAGCTGATGTTGCCCGTATCGTCGAATTGCTTCGCAGACACGCTGGCGATCGGAATCGCGGTCTCGAGGAACTCGTATGCGTCCTCGCCACGAAGGGTAACCTTCGTGCCGATCGGGTCGCCCTGGCGAATACCGAAGTCGGGTTCGGTTCGTTTCGCCTGGGTACGGACGCTCTGTTGACCCGTAATCTCCTCGATGATGTCTTCGGCTTTCCCGAGTTCGCGGCCACCACGTCCGACGCCCATGTGGGCAACGACTTTCTCGACGCGTGGTTCGCGCATCTCGTGGAAGTCACCGGCATCAGCTTCGCTCATTCGTCATCACCCGTGGAGTCCTCGTCCGTGAAGTTCTCGTCGATGACGACGACGTACTCCTGAATGGTTTCGAAACCGTCGTCGTCCGTGGAGACGCCGACCGTGTTCGGACCGCTTCCAGGCGTGATATCGATTGCGTCGATCTCACCGATCTTGCCGCCGTGGTTGCCACGAACGGCCGTCACGAGTGCCCCTTCTTCGAACGGGAAGTGAGCGACGATCGATTTGTCCTCGTTATCGACGACGATCGAGTCGCTCGAGTTGTACTCGGTTTCGTCGTCGACGAAGACGTTCGTCCCGTCGTGGAGGGTCAACTGCGTGTTCCCGCCTGGAACTTGCTGTTTGCCCTCGATCTTTCCGAGACGGCTGTCGGCTGCCGTCTCGTCGATTTCGGTCAGCGCGAGGCGGCCGCCTTCGTCTGGGAAGACGCGGTAGTACTCCTCTCGGCCGGGGAAGGCAACGATGTCGAACATGCCGATCGGGCGCTGTTCGTCGTTGATCGGTTCCCCGTTGATGAGGATCGAATCCTCCGAAAGGGCGTATCGTGCTTCTTTCTTCGAGTCGACGTAACCGAGTACGTCCCGCAGCAAGACGACGAGCGGGACGCCGTCCTTACCGTGTGGGCCTGCGCCGGCTTTGACCGTGAAGGTCTCCGTCTTGCGCTCGACCGGCCAGGACTTCGGCACTGACAGTCGTTTCTGGTGTTTCGTCATTCGCTATCACCTTCGGCTTCGTCTGCGTCGCCTTCGAGACGTGCTTCGCGACGCTCGTCCTCGAGGTTGAGCTCCGTGATACGAACGTTCGAGGGGGCGAGTGGCCGTGGCACCTCTTCGCCATCTGCCGTCTCCACCGTGACCTCCTCGACGTGGATGGTTCCATCCTCGAGGATGGCGCGGAGAACTTCGGCCTCCTCGCCGGCGTGGTCGCCACGCATGACCTCGACCGTGTCGCCCGCATTAACGCGGGTTCGACGGGTATCGTACTCCTCGCGGAGCTCGTCGGACAGCGTCGCGTGAAGCTGCTTCTGTCGCTTGTGCAGCGGTGCACGCTCCGTCTGCGTTCGCTGTTTGTGTGGTTGTTTACTCATTGTCTATACGATCATCGTCGCTGTAGATGCGATTGCTCCGAAGCGCTCTGCGACTTCGCGGGCGATCGGCCCCTTGATCTCCGTGCCGCGGGGCTCTTCATTCTCGTCGATGATGACCGCCGCGTTGTCCTCGAACTTCAGGCGCGTCCCGTCCGGGCGGCGGATCGATTTCCGCTGTCGAACGATGACTGCCTCGAGGACCTGACGGCGCATCTCGGGGGTCCCTTTCGTGACCGAAACGGTCACCTTGTCACCGAGGCCGGCCTTCGGCTGGCGGCTCTTGGTGCCGTGGTAGCCCGCGACGCTGATGACCTTCAGCTCCCGTGCGCCGGTGTTGTCGGCACACGTGACCAGCGACCCCTTCTTGAGTCCCTGGGTGACGTCGGCTTTCATTGCCTCCATTAGGCATCACCTTCGTCTTCAGCGTCGTCGCCGCCGAGGTCCTCGGCGGACAGCTGTGGGTCCGGCTCGCTTTCGCCGGTGAGCGCTGCCACGTCTTCGGCAGTCGCTTCTTCAGTTACTTCGACGACCACGTGCGATTTCGTCTTCGACAGTGGTCGGGTCTCTGCGATCGTGACCGTGTCACCGACCGAGAGCGGCTCGAGCACGCCCGGAACGTGTGCCGGGATGCGCGAGCGGCGTTTCATGAGGCGGTCGTATTTGGGTACCGCCACATCGTACTCTCGCTCGACGACTACGGTCTTGTCCATGTCCGTCGAGACGACCTGTCCCTCGAGGGTCTGTCCTCGAACGGGCAGTTCGCCGTAGAACGGACACGTCTCGTAGTCGTATTCCTCCGGGTTTTCTGGTTCCGGAGGGGTTTCAACGTCTAGTCCTATTGCCATGGTGAATCACCATTAGTTTCCGTGCGTCGGGCGGGTCGTGAGAGCAGTCGCGATCCATCGACCGTAACGTAGGCTACATCCTCGCCAGCGTGCTCGTTGATACGAGCACAGCCGACGGCGTCGCCGTCGACTCGGTCCGACTCGTCCGTTTTATCGGCAGAGCCGGGTTGGGTGTCGGCCAGTTTGGACGCAGTCCCCGAGGACTTCGCGTCCTCGGCGGCTTCATCTGTGATCGCGAACTCGAATACTGAGCCCGATTTTGGCACCCGCAACACCCGAGACTCACCGTCGTCACGAACTTCGATCGAAAGCGTGTTCGTCGTCTCGATGACGACTCGTCCTTCGATTCCCTCCCGGCTGGCGTCGTCACTCTCGACGACGCGGACGGGAAGTCCGTTGAGTTCGTGCCGCGGGAGCGTTTCGGGTGTCAGTGCCATCGTTGTTCTTACTCGTCGTCCAGGTCGCCTTCTTCTCGCTGGATCGTCTTGACCCGCGCGATCGTCCGGCTCAACTCTCCGATGCGTCCCGGGTTCTCCGGGGCACCACCGGCTGCGAGAACGGACTTCTGGTTCAACAGTTCCGTCTCGAGTTCTTCGAGTTCTTCTTCGCGTTCCGCAGGCGTCATGTCGCGAACTTCTTCGACGTGGAGAATCGCCATCAGGCGTCACCTCCCTCGTCTTCCTCGGCATCGTCCGCTTCGTCCGCTTCCTCCTCGTCCATCTCTGCGACGAGTTCTTCGGCTTCTGCTTCGACGTCTTCCTCGAGTTCGTCGAGGTCGTCTTCGACCGGCGACTCGTCGGGGATCTCGACTTCTTCCTCGTCGGCCTCGACTTCCGCCTCGATGACCTCTTCGACGTCTTCTTCCTCGAGTTCTGGGTCGGTCTCGACGGCGTCCTCAGCGGGCGCTTCGGCGCCGGATTCGGCGGCGTCTGCCTCCTCAGGTTCTCCCTCGAGCAGTTCCTCGACACCCTCGGCCTCGTTGGCTTCGACGGCGTCTGGAACGATCTCTTCGGGGTCCAGATCTTCGTGGACGCCGAAGTCGTCGGGCAACTCGGCACCTGGCGGGATGATCTTGACGTTGACCCCGATGGTACCGAGTTTCATGACGGCGACGCCCTGACCGTGGTCGACGACCTCTTCGGCGGGTTCGCCGTTGTGCTTGATGTAGCCACGGTTGAACTTCTCCACGCGTGAGCGTGCGCCCGTGACCTTTCCGGAGAGGACAATCTCGGCACCGAGCGCGCCGGCTTCCATGATCCGGTCAATCGTCGTGTGGCCGGCTTTGCGGAAGTACCAGCCACGCTCGAGTGCGTTCGCCAGTCGGTCGGCGACGATCCGTGCGTTCAGGTCGGGTTCTTCGACCTCTTGCACGTCGATCTGTGGGTCCTCGAGGTTGAACTTCTCCTCGAGAGCCGTCGTGACCTTCCGGATGTTCTCGCCGCCTTTGCCGATGACCATCCCGGGCTTCTCGGCCTTGAGGACGATTTGCGTACCCATCGGCGTCTTGGCGACGTCCATACCGCCGTAGCCTGCGCGGCCGAGTTCTTCCTGGAAGAACTCGTCGATCTGGGACCGCTGAAGGCCATTTTCGATGAATTGATGTTCGTCAGCCATTAGTTATCGTCCTCCGATGTTTCGTCGGTCTCCTCGACAACGATCTCGACGTCGACCTGCGGCGTGTTCCAGGCGGACGCTCGCCCCATCGCACGAGGTTTGCGACCGACCGATTCGCCGACCTTGTGGGCTGCGATGTGGACGATCTCCATCGCCTCACCGTCGAAGCCCTGGTGGTCTGCGTTCGCCGCGACGTTCTCGAGCAAGTCGAGGAATTCGCCCGAGACCTTCTCGGGGTACTTACCGGCGTCCCAGCCGTCGATGTCGGATCGGTGACCCGCACCGGCGTTGTGGGACTTAAACGGTACCGACTGCTCTTCGTCGATGACGTCCTGAAGGTACGCCTGTGCGTCTGCGACGGTTTTACCCTTCAGTTCGCGTGCGACCTCTTTGCTGTGCTTGTGGCTCATGTGACGCTCCCGGAGCATCGCTTTCGCGGTGGATTCGGGATCGGCGTCGACTGAGTAGTTGATTCCCATACGATGATCACTTCAGTGGGACGAACTTCGAGGAACGAGTTGCACCGATACCTGCCTGTCCGTGCTCGACGGACGTGCGGGTGAGGCGGAACTCGCCGAGATAGTGTCCGATCATCTCGGGTTCGACGCGGACGCGCTCGAACGACTGTCCGTTGTAGACCTCGAAGGTGAGGTCGACGAACTCCGGCAGGATCGGCATATCCCGCAGGTGCGTTCGGATCGGCGCGTTCGCCGTCTGTTCCTCGTCTTTCTCGCGGGCTTCCTCGAGCAATTTCTGTTTCTCGACGGAGAGACCGCGTTCGATGCTTCGCCGCTTGCGAGCGGGTAGCAGTTCTGCAACTTCCTCGAGTTCCAGATCCTGCAGTTCCTCGAGCGTGTGGCCACGGTAGGTGAACTCACCTTCGCGGCCGGTTCTGTACTCCTGGCTCATTTGTCTCCACCTCGGCCGGTACGACGCGAGGAGATGTCACCCACCTTCCGTCCCGGCGGGGCGTCCCGCGAGACGGACTTGGGTTTGCCCGGGTGCTGTCGGCCACCGCCACCGAATGGGTGGTCGACGGCGTTCATCGCGACACCGCGGACGCGAGGCCACTTGGAGCCCCGTGCTTTCATCTTGTGATACTTGTTCCCTGCTTTGACCATTGGCTTCTCAGTGCGGCCACCGCCGGCGACGACGCCGATGGTTGCACGACACTGCGGATCGAGGCGCTTGACCTCGCCGCTTGGAAGCTGGACGACCGCCGCGTTGCGGTCGTGGGTGATCAGGTCCGCGTTGACACCGGATGCACGCGCGAACTTGCCACCGTCGCCCTGGTTGGCTTCGATGTTACAGACTGGGACCCCTTCCGGGATCTCTGCGAGTGGCATCGTGTTACCCGGCTTGATCTCAGCCGAGACGCCGACCTGGATCTCTTCGCCGACGCTAATTCCCTCGGGTGCGAGGACGAGTCGCTGCTCGCCGTCCTCGAACTCGATGGCTGCGACTGGCGCAGAGCGGGCCGGGTCGTGTTCGATGTCGACGACCGTTCCGCGAACGATGTCGTCGTCCTCGGTCTGTTTGTGATCGAGTTTCGCCTTGTATCGGTGTGACGGAGCGCGGAACGTAGAGGAACCGCGACCACGTCGTTGTCCGAGAATACGCCGTCCCATTCTCAGAACACCCCAATTCTCGAGGCGACTTCCTGTGCGTCGTCGTCCTCGGAGAGTTTGATGATCGCTTTCTTCTTGCCCTTCATCGTTAGTTGCGTGTTGATGTCGTCGACTGTGACTTCGAAGCGCTCCTCGACGACCTCCCGGATCTCGGGTTTGGTCGCGTCAGGGTTACAAACGAACTGGAGCTTGTTCTCGAAGTCCATGTCGTTCATCGCCTTCTCGGTGACCAGTGGGTGATCGATAATCGTACTCATCGCTCAGCCACCTCCTCGAGTGCGCTTTCGGTCCAGACGGTCAGTCGGCCGGCCTGTGTGCCGGGTGCGAGGTCCTCTGCGTTGACCTCTGTCGCGGTCGCCACGTCGGCACCAGCGAGGTTCCGTGCCGCACGGGATGGGCCGGTTTCACTCGAGGTGACGAAGAGGATCGACTTCGGCGTCTGGTACTTGCGTCCACGGGTCTTGCCGCGACCCGAGCGGACGTTTCGACCGTCGTCAGCGCGTTCGATATCGTCTGCGAGGCCCGCTGCCTCGAGGAATTCGACGACCTCGGCGGTCTTCTGGAGGTCTTCAAATTCGTCGTCGACGACGACCGGAAGCTCGGCGTCCTCGTCGAACGCGTGACCGCGCTCTGCGACGAGTTCTGCGTCCGTCGTCGCCGCGATGGCGCTGCGGACTGCCAGCTTCTTTGCTTTCGTGTTGATCGATTCGGTCTGGTCTTTCTCGGCCTTTGGCGGGTGTGCCTTTCGTCCTTTGACGGCCTGAGGGACGCGTCGTGCGCGTCCGTCCTGGCGTGGGACGTGGGCCATACCGCGGCCGCTGCCGAACGATTCCGCGGGCGTTCGCTTGCCGGCGAACTCGTCGGCACCGTAGGCCTGTTTTCGGTTTGCCTGGGAGACGTTGACGGCGCGCGCGATCAAGTCCGGGCGGTAGTTCGTCTCGAAGACCGCCGGGAGGTCGACCGAGCCCGCGTCGTCGCCGTCCAGGTCTCGTACTGTTGCTTCCATGTGTTATCCCTGGTTAGATTCGGTGGAGACGTAGCGAACCTCGGGATCGAGGCGTGGCTGGTCTCCGGGTCGGATCGCCGGGCGGAAGCGTACGAGACGCTTGTTCGGCCCGGGGAGCGAGCCCTTGATCAGCGCGTGCGGTCCGTCGACTTCGCCGTAGTTGACGAAGCCGCCATCGACCGTCGCGTCTGCGCCGTCGCCAATGTCGACGAGGCGTTTGTTCAGTTCCGTCCGCTGGTGGTAACCGGTCTGGCCCTGCTGGGGGACCGTCGACCGAACGCGGGACGGGTTCCAGGGACCAAGGTTCCCGATGCGGCGGCGCCATCCCTGCCGGGCGTGCTTGCCCTTTCGTTTCTGGACGCCCCAGCGTTTGACTGGGCCTTGTGTCCCTTTCCCTTTCGTGACGCCGCTTGCGTCGACGTACTCGCCGGCGCGGAACACGTCGTTCATGACGTGTTCGCCGCCGTCAGCGACGGTCTCGAGGGCGAATTCGACGCGATCCTCGAGGGAGCCGCCGCCGACTCGCGTTTCCATCACGTCCGGTTTCTTCTTCGGCATCGAGGGAATGTCCCCCGGAACCGTGTGCGTGATGACGCGAACGTCGTCGACGCGCCCCTCTTCGAGGTGGCCGCGAAGGTCGTCTTCGGCGGCCGTGGCGTCGTAGTCATCACCGGGAATGTCCAGAACGCGATCGAGTTCGGAAACGAACTCGTCGGTCCAGATCTCGGTGACCGGCTGCATGCCGTATGGCGTCTCTTCGTACGCTCGCAGTGCAACAGCGCGCATTGGCGGCGTCTCCACGATCGTAACGGGAACGGTCTCTTCCATCCCTTCGGTCGGCGAGTTCGCTTTGTCGTCGACCATTACGACGTGGGTCATGCCGGCCTTGTAGCCCGCGAAGCCCTGGAGCGTCGGCTGTCCGTCGTCGTCCGGCCACGAGTTAAAGCGTGGGACCTCGCTGGTCGCACGCTCTCGTGGACCGAACCCGAGTGAGCCTTTGCGTGGTGAATTTGCTTGTGGCATTCTATCACTCTCTCAGTGAGAGGGGAGCGAGCGTCGCGAACAGAGCCTCCTCCGTTCGCACGACCTCGCTTCCCTGATCCGGAACCGTGTTTAGCCAGAGGTCGAACCCCGGATCAGCGGTGGGTTCGACTCCGTCGTCAGCTGCGTCCTCGGTGGACGACTGAACGTCTGCCTCGTCGCTCGAGGAGACGGCCGACGCCTCGATTCCGAGGATATCCGGCAGCCCTCTCTCGGGCGCGCCGAACGCGATGGTCATCCCATCTCGCTCGGTGCGTCCGGCCAGCGTCTCGAGCCGCCCGACGGTGAGTTGCTCACCGAATCGGGAGGCCGCGATACAGACGCCGGCGTCCTCACGGCCGAGTGCTGCGGAGAGGTCCGCGCGCTCGACTGACAGCCCCGGAAGGGGCTCGTCAGTGAGCTTCGCCCGGACCGGTCGTCGCGAAGAGATCCTGACGGTCACGCGCTCCCCCTCTGTGACCTCCATCGATGGAGGCACGTTGAGTGAGATCGGGTGTTGCAAGCCGCAATTGACCCGGACGCGCCCTTCAGGTCCGACCTCGGTCACGATCCCTTGTCTTGACGACCCCGAACCGTTCGATTCGGAGCCGGTCTGTGACACCGCACGGAGCGGCGGCAAGATGCCCACATACTCCAGTTCGTCCCGCATGCCCCACGCCTCGTTTCGGAGGTATGGCGGCGTTGCGGCGTACCGCAAGACGGTGTGTACGAACCCGCCGTCGAATCGTCCTGTTTCGCCGTCCCGATCTGGGTAGACGAGCAGGCGATCGGCCCGGAAGATGGTCGCCGCGCGGGCGATGTATCCGAGTTTGCGAGTTGCCTCGCGTTTGTCCTCGGCTTCGCGGGTGAGTGACGACGGAACGAGTATGCTGACGGTCATGCCGAAACGCTTCGGCGCCGCGTCACTAGACTGTAGCGTTTTGTTGCGCTCAAGGTCTTAAAAGGATAGCGGATTCGATTGCGACTGTGACGCTCTCACAGCCCCGAATTCGTGGTGAACGGACACATACTCACTCGAGATGATAACTATAACACGGGGTTCGACGAGTGTCCGGGAATCCGGCGGGAAATCGACTCGAGAACCGACAGCCTACGGAGTGGCTGCCGACCGTGTGCCGCTCTGCCGAACCTGAAACGATTCGCAACCCTTATACATCCTTCCCGAAGTAGAATAAAGTGCAACAGGGCGCTGGTAGTGTAGTGGTATCACGTGACCTTGCCATGGTCACAACCTGGGTTCAAATCCCAGCCAGCGCATTTCTGTCGCGAACAAACTCGTGAGCGACAGAAATCCCAGCCAGTGCACTTTTTTACATTCAATTCCTCGAGCGAGCCGTGCGTCGATCCTACAACGTCGCGAAACCGCTCGTCCTCGAGTACGATGAGCGTAGACGGCGACGCTATTTGTCACTCGAGTCACTGTCCCGGCGAGAAACCAGTACCGAAATGAGTGTGTCGTGATAGGTGACTGATGCCGTCGCCGAGTGGCTTTTATACTGGGGTTTGCTACGGACGACTGGACGATCGGACGCCAGATCAAGCAATGCACACGGAACTACCCACCGCTGACGATGCGAACGGCCTCCAGTACGACCAGCCCAACGACCGCTACGTGTTCCATCACGATCCGGAGAGCACGGCCACGATAACGACGACGATCGTACACGCGCTCGCACAGATCGCAGATACGGACGTCTCTCAGGGAGAGTTCTCCCTCTACGACAGCGTCGATCCCGACGCACTCGATCGGCTCTTTCGGACGAAAGCCGACGGCACCGAACGTTCGGGCGGCCACGTCGCGTTCACCGCGCTCGAGCACGAAGTCTACGTCTACGCGAACGGTGACGTCATCATCTATCCGCCGTCCGAAGTCGACACTCCCGGCCGTCCGAAGTAATCGCGTTGGTGTCCACTGACGCTCCCCGATCACTGTGAGTTTTCGTTGATTTTGGTCCGACTCCTGTTGTCCCGACGTCGAGTCCTATCGAGCGTTCGCACTCCCGTTTCGTTTTGAGTGTGCCAGTCGTCGCATGAGATGGGTTTAGGAGCCACCATCACGTGGGTCCGGGCATGACGGTAATCGGATTACTGAGCGTCGCACCGGTAACTGAAGAGAGCATGTCCGGCGAGATCGCGAAGGCAGTCGACGCGCTCGAGGCGTACGACGTCGAGTACGAGACGAACCCGATGGGGACGGTGATCGAAGCCGAGAGTACCGACGAACTGTTTTCGGCCGCGCAGGCGGCACACGATGCGGTGGATCACGACCGCGTGAGTACCGTGTTGAAGATCGACGACAAACGGACGCAAGACACGACTGCGGCGGAGAAGGTTGAGTCGGTCGAGGAGCACCTCGGTCGGTCGGCGACGAGTGCGGACGAGTAAGTACCCCCGTTGTTCTCTACGTGCGGCGGCAACGAACGACGGATTACGATGAGCGACGAGAAATTGCGACGAGCGGCGAGAAAAACTGACGAAAAGCGAGTTAGGCCGGAACGACTTTGACCGGCCGATCGGTGTCGAGGATGACCGATTGGGCGACGCTACCGAAGAGAACCTTACCCACCGGCGACTGTCGGCGTGCACCGATGACGATTTCGTCGACGTCGAATTGGTTCGCGACGTCCACGATCGCGGCCGCCGGATTTCCCGTCGCGGAGTGAACGCTTACGTCGACGTCCGCGGCTGCGAGTTCCTCGGCAGCCATCGAAACCGTCTCGACGAGTTCCTCGAGTGCGTCGTCGTCGAGATCGCGTCGGATCTCGCCGATCTCCACGTCGTCGTCGCTGTCGGCGAATTCGAGTTCCTTACGGACGTGAAGGAGTTCGACGGCGAACCCCTCGCTCGCGTTCGCGAGGTCGATAACGGACTCGAGTTGTGCGTTCACGCGCGCCTCGTGGCCGTCGATCGGAACGAGTACTGTGTACATGCGAGAAAGAACAACGTACTCACATATCAAACCATACCATCGATCCCACCGCCAAACATCGTCGAACGAAACGTCTACCCTGCCAGAGAGGCTACGACCGATATGGATCAAACGACACTCCACGTCACTGGTATGGCCTGTGATGGCTGTGAAGCGACCGTCACCGACGCACTCGAGTCCCTCGAGGGCGTCTCGTCGGCGACGGCAGACCACGAAGCGGAGACGGTACGCGTCGAGCACGACGGGACGACGGTGGACGAAGCGTCGATCACCAACACGATCGACGACGCTGGGTACGACGTCGAGTAACGCCCGTCGTCGCTAGGGCGCGATAGTCGAACTGCAAACTGTTTTAGGCTACAGCATGAACCTGTGGGCATGGAAAGTCTCAACCGGATGGCGATCGAGTTGGTCGACGAGGCCCTCGAGTACGCCGAGGAGCTGAATATTGGCGGCTACGATCTCGCGAACGACGCGACGGTCCTCGACTTCGGCCTCGAGTTCGACGGCGGAATCGAAGCAGGCCTGTTGCTCACGGAGATTCAAACGGCGGGGATGGCGACGCCGAGTCACCACCTCGAGGAGATCGGCGGCGCACCGATTCCACACATCGAACTCTCGACGGATCAACCGGCGTTGTCGTTGCTCGGCTCGCAGAAGGCGGGTTGGGAGCTGACGACGGAAGACTTCGAGGGACTGGGAAGCGGCCCAGCGCGTGCGCTCGTTGCCGAAGAAGACGAGTTTCGCCAGATCGGCTACACCGACGCGTTCGACCTGACGGCGCTCGCCGTCGAGACGGATCAGGATCCGACCGCGGCCGCGGCCGAGCAGGTTGCAGAACTGGCCGAGGTCGAGGCGAGCAGCGTCTTCTTGCTCGCCTATCCAACCGCGAGTTTAGTCGGCAGCGTCACCAACGCCGCTCGAGCGGCGGAACTCGCGACGTTCAGGCTCTCGGAACTCGGGTACGATCCGCTGGACATCGTCTCAGCGACGGGTCGAGCGCCGGTTGCACCAGTCGGAGCGGACGAACCGACGGCGATCGCTCGCACGAACGATGCCATCGCCTACGGCGGGACGGCGCACCTCACCGTGCGCGAGGATGCGGACGTCTTCGATTCGGTTCCGTCGACTGCGGCAGACGGACACGGTCGCCCGTTCGGCGAGATATTCGACGACCTCGAGTGGGAGTTCTCGGAGGTGCCTGCGGATCTCTTCGCGCCCGCGAAGGTCACTATTGACGTCATCGGCGGACCGACGTACGTCCACGGCGAAACTGACGAAGGCATTCTCGTCGAGTCCTTCGGCCTGTAAATCAACTTCTACTCGTGCAGTTCAAACCAATCCCCGAACCGCCGTCCGATCTCGCGTCCGTCGAGTCGATTCTCGAGGCCGTGCCGGAGACGGCGGGGGCCGTCGACGACTGCTGTGCCCACCTCGTCGACGAAACGCGACTCGAGACGCGCGCGGACGCCGAGGCGTGGCTCGCGTTCTTGCGGGCGCTCGAATTGGCTCGGGAGGAGTCGGCGGGCTATCGCCGGGCGGAAGACGCGGCCGACCGAATCGCCCGGTTTGGAGCGGGGACCGATTCGTTGCAGGAATCGTTCACGGCGCGTGTGTACGCCGCGGAAACCGTTCTCGAGGCGCTCGAAGGTGCCGACGAACCCCGGAGCGTCGAAGCGATTTTCGATGACGTTCGCGGCGAGATTCCAGCATTAAAGCGGGCGGAAACGGACGGCGACCTCGAGTCACACTGGCTCGAGCGAACGCGGCGGCTCCTCGAGTGGGCCGCGCTGTTGGACCTCGTCCAGCGGACGGCGGACGGACGATACCTGCGTTCGTCGGGGTAGCGAGGCGGGAGCGCGTATCGGTGTTAGCGAGAGTGTCGGACGGCCGATTGCAGTGCGACTGACACTCGAGAAACGGGTCGTTGCCACTCGATCGGCCGATTTTTGAGTGGGTAGTTCGACGTGAATTGCAATGACCGACCGCGCGATCAACTTTCAGAATATCGTCGCGTCGATCCGTGACAGCGCCGATGGCGTCGACAATGAGACAAACGCACCGTCCGCGACGATCGCCACAGCCACCGGGACGGGAGTCGTCGAGACGTGTAAGGAACTCTTCAGTGCGCTCGAGGACGCTCCTGACCGACAATCCTGTGAGTTCTACATGAGCATCCACACGCGTCGCGAACTCGAGCGCGGACTGGTCGAGACCGGACCGGCCGCGGCGTCGATGGATTTCCTCGATCGGCAGATCCGAACCGACGTTTCGATGCCGGACGAGACGGTGTTATTCATGCAACCGGATGCGGTCACGCTCGGCGGGACGATCACCGGACAGTCGACGATCGGCGTGGGAACGATCTCGAGCGAGCGAACCGAGTAGTCGATACGGTCGGTCTCGGAACCGATCAATACGGCAACCGATCAATCAGTGAGCTGGATGGACGTCGGTCACCGTTCCGACGCCTTTACTGCGGCCCTCGCGGAAGACGAACTTCTGGCCTTCTTCGACGAGATACGGGCGGAACTTGAACCGGACGGTGGTTTCGCCAGTATCGCCCGGGAGGAGCCGTCCGTCCTCGGGGTGGAACGCGGCGGCTTCGCCGATGGTCTCGAGGTGGACGACGGGTTCGTAGCCGTCGCCGATCCGAGTCGGGTGGTTGAGCACCATCACTTCCGCGTCGAACTCCCGCACGGGGGTTGGATCTGCGCTCCGCGGGAGAAGGGCCATCCCGCGCTCGATGGCGCTCTCTTTGACTCCTTTCAGAGCGATTCCGACGATACGGCCGGCCTGAGCCGTATCGACGCGGTGGTAGTGCATCTCGATCGATCGAACTTCGACCTCCTGAAACCGGCCGTCGGGCATCGGGCCGAGCAGGAGTTCGTCACCGGCCTCGACCTCGCCGGCCATGACGGTGCCGGAGGCGACGGCTCCAACGCCGGTCACGGAGTAGCTTCGGTCGACGTACATTCGGAACTCGCCCGTGTCCTGTGAGGTCTTCGGCAGGCGATCGAACAGTTCGTCGAGCGTCTCGAGGCCGTCCATCGTGATGGCGCTCGTCTCGACGATGGGGACGACGCGTTCGCTGATCTCGTCGACGGCCGCGTCGACGCCGTGGCGAGAGACGCGCAGCGGCGATTTGTCGACGTCGCGGAGCAGTCGCTCGACCTCGCGTTCGACCTCCTCGACGCGTTCGTCGTCGACGGCGTCCGTTTTCGTGATCGCGACGATGGTCGGGAGGTCCGTCGCGAGCAGGACGCCCAGGTGCTCGCGTGTGGTTCGCGTCGGGCCGTCGTCCGCGGCGACGACGAGGAGCCCGTAGTCGAGTTTCTGCCCGACGAGGCCGCGAATCGTCGTGCGGAGCCACGGCTCGTGGCCGACGGTGTCGACGAACGAGACGAGTCGCTCAGCCTCTTCGACGACGGCCGCGCGGTCTGCCTTCCGGTTCGGATTACGGACTCGAACCGGACCGTCGTCGTCGAAGCCGTAGACGGCGTAAGAGAGGTCTGCCGAGAGACCTCGTTCGACCTCGTGGGGCTGGACGTCGAGGAACGAGCGCGTCGCACCGTTGCCGTCGTCGGCGTTGCCGGTCACGAGCGAGCCGACGAGCGTACTCTTGCCGTGGTCGACGTGGCCCGCCGTCCCGACGACGACGTGCTCGTCGTCGGTCTCGAGGACGCTCCCCTCCTGAATCGTCGCGAGACCGACGAGGCCGCGGTCGGACGCCGTCGACGACCGGTCCCCGTCGGACTCGTTCGCGTCCGAACCACCGTTGATTCCCCACGTTTGTACGTCGTCGATGTGGGCGTCGGCTTCCTCGGCCAGCAGCGAGAGCACGTCCATCGTCTCGGAGAACGTGTCGGGGTCGATGCCGGCGAGCCCGCCGTCGTCGGTGACACCGACCGCGTACGTCGCCTCGCCGTCGCCAGAAAGGAGTCGATGACGCAGTTGTGCGGCCAGGCTCTCCCGGCGTCCACCCTCGAGGTGGACATCACGTGATAGTCGTTCCTTGAATTCGACGTTGCCACCGTCCTGTTCACCACGGTCCAGGGCTCGCTCGAGGAGAGCCCGGTCACGGCTCATGTAGCCCGGTAGCTGCCCACATGGCAAAAGCCTTCCCGTACATTGCTAACATTGTACACGGCCAAAGGGTGTCGGTGGAAAACACTGTACACGACTGAGTTGCATCGATGGAATACGGAACCGGGTCTGCGAACGGCAGTTGAGGGTTCCGACACCGGTTTCAAGTCACTCGAGCGCCGAGTATCTCTATGAGCGTGAGCGGTCTCTGTCAGATCTGTGAGTCCAAACCGGCCCAACACCAGTGTGCGAACTGTGGGACGCTCGCGTGTACCGATCACTACGAGCGAGACGCCCAGCTGTGCGTCCAGTGTGCGACGCAAGCAAACCCGAGTCGTCAGTCGGACGACGTGGACGTAAATCGGTTCTGAACGCCGATGACCACGTTTCGCGACCGCCTCGGTGAGACGCTCGCGATCGGCGAGCGCGTCCGTGTCACCCTCGAGAAAGGAGACGACGGCACGCTCGTCGCTGCACACCCGAACGACTCGAGTCCACTCGATATCGCCGTCGTCGAGGGGGTGGCAGTACTCGAGGAGGAACCGCCAACGCAGCCAGTCGAGGTCGAACTCCTCCCGCGGACCGTCGACGGGCGCATCGCCGCTCGGGTAGTGGATTCTGGTCAGTACGGATAGTGGATGCTGGTCAGTACGGATAGTAGATGCGCGTCAGTCCCGGTACTGATTCAGTCGCGATTTCAACCGCTTGGCGGCCTGGCCGCTCGCACTGGCGAAGCGTTCGCCATCGTGCTCTCCGGCGAAGATGATCCCCCGCGAGGAGTTGACCAGTCCGACGCCGTTCGCGAGACCGTACTCGACCGCCGCTTCGGCGTCTCCGCCCTGTGCGCCCACGCCGGGGACGAGGAACGGCAGATCCGGAACCTGCTCGCGGAGGTCCTCGAGTTCGTCTTCGTTCGTCGCGCCGACGACGAGTCCGACGTTGTCGTGTTCGTTCCAGAGATCTGCGAGCGCGGCGACGCGCTCGTACAGTCGCTCGCCGGTCTCGAGTTCGAGGTCCTGGAAGTCGGCCCCGCCGGGATTGGACGTTCGACAGAGGACGAAGACGCCCGCTTCCTCGTCGGCAAGAAACGGTTGAAGGGAGTCTCGACCCATGTAGGGGTTGACCGTAATCGCATCGACGCGCTCGAGAATCTGGGCGTACTGGCGGGTCGTGTTACCGATATCGGCCCGTTTAGCGTCTAAGAGGACGGGAACACCCTTCCCGTGGGCGTACGCGATGGTTTCCTCGAGGGCTGCCCAGCCGTCGGGGTCTTCGTAGAAGGCGGCGTTCGGTTTGTAGACGGCGGCGTGTTCGTGCGTCGCGTCGATGATCCGTCGGTTGAACGCCCACCGCGGGAGGTCGTACTCCCCTAAGTGGTCGGGAATCCGCGATGGATCGGGATCGAGGCCGACGCTGACGACGCTGTCGACCGTCCGAATGCGGTCGTGCAGGCGATCGAAGAAGTTCATGGCTGGGAGTGTGTGGGGGGCAATCGAAAAGGTTGCTATCCCGTAGAGTCGATCCGCTGGTAGTCGGCAGACGCGCCATTTCAGACGGCTGCCGAAGTGTATGGTTTCTCACAGGACACTGATAGTCATCACCTTCGGATCGTCGTACTTCCAAATATTTTAGACATCAAGTACTTCGGTAGTATACCCGTGGACAACAGTATGGCAACACGAACACCCGACACCTCCACCTCCCGTCTCGGTCAACTTCGGAACCGTATTCGCTCCACGTTCTTCGAGAGCGAAGAGACGCCAGCAGACGATGCCGTCGACCGAAAAATGCCAAGCCCCCACTCGAGTCCGGACCCCAATGCACCGGGGAACCTCTTTCAGTGCTCGACGTGTGAAACGGTCTACATCGACTCCGAGAAAAGCCACTGTTCGTCGTGTGAGACCACGGTCGAAGAAGTTCGGTCGAAACTCGAGTCGACACCGCCACAGCTGTAACTCGTCTCCGTTCCCCGTCGTGGATCAGATTTCTCAGGGACACCATAGCGGCGAACGGTCAGTTCGCTATGTGTGTCACTCACTTGGTATCGCCCTCGTTTTCTCAGGATTCGAGAATTTCGATCAGATTACCCTCGGGGTCGCGAAGGAAGAGAATCGACGTGCCACTCTCCGTCGTCCGTGGCTCGCTGAGCGTCTCAACGTCGTCGGGGAGTCCGTTCGCGAACGCTTCGAGGTCTGGAACGTCGAGCCCGACGTGGGCCACACCGGGCTGGTTGAGTCCGCCTGCGGGTGTCGCTCGTGCAGCCGGATCGTACTCGACGAGTTCGAGACGAATCCCGTCGGCCTCGAGGTGGACGAACTCGCCGCGTGCGTCCCCAACGCCGACGGCGTCGGAAAACGCCTCCCCGCCGACGCGAAAGCGGTCGGCGACGGAGAGGTCGAGGACGTCCCGATAAAACGGTAGTATCTCCTCGAGATCGCGAACGGTAACTCCGACGTGGTGGGCGCTGAGTGACGTCATCGAGTGAATCCTCTGACCCCGCGGAAAAAACGCTTCCGGCTCCATTCGTGCTCGACTCGAGCGTCTGTCGACAGGTGATACCACTCGACACGGGAGTGGACGGGCTATTGTGACGAAAAATCCCCCTCCTGTGACACTGTAGACCGGCCAAATCAGCCAAGGCGAGAATACGGACGGAGAGGCGCTTTACCTAGCTGTTAGGTGACTGTTTCACCAGTGAAACTGTTGCTAAACCCTCGGAGAGGGCCGCCTAGGGGGCAATTTCGGGCGATGCTGGCGGTGCTAGCGCTGTCAGCGTGAAAGCGGCACTTGTCCAAATATTACTTATCAGCGTTCCCGCGCCATAGTCGCGTATTCGAATGACACGGAATGCAGCGGCCGACCAGACGGACGGGGAGTCGGGTCGAAACCGGATGGACGCCTTGCTCATCGGAATCGACGCCGGTTGCCTCTCGGTATTCGACCGGCTGGCGGACGAAAACGTGATTCCGAACCTCGAGTCGCTTCTCGAGGGGGGCGTGAGCGGCGAACTCGAGTCACAGATTCCGCCGTGGACGCCGAGCGCCTGGCCCTCCATGTTCACCGGCGTCAATCCCGGGAAGCACGGCGTCTACGGATTCACCGGCTTCGACGGGTACGACTTCCACGTCGTGAAAGGCGACGACGTTCGCGCACATCGACTCTGGACGCTGCTCGATCACCACGACCGCTCGAGCGTCGTCGTCAACGTCCCGGTGACGCACCCGCCGGACGAAATCGACGGTGCGATCATCCCCGGGTTCATCGGCCCGGAAGATCCGCCGTGTCACCCAACGGGAATCCTCGACGACGTTCGCGAGGAGATCGGTGAGTACCGCGTTTACCCCGAATACGCGAGGGGCGACGATTCGCTGTCGCCCACTGAAAAGATGGACGAGTACTGCTCGCTCGTTTCGATGCGGGGGCAAGCGTTCGAGTATCTCAGCGATCGGTTCGAGCCGGATTTCGGCTTTTTGCAGTTCCAAAAGACCGACACCGTCTTCCACGAGTTCGAAGGCGAGTGGGAGAAGGTCAAACGGGTCTACGCCGAGACGGACAAACAGATCGGCGAGGTCCTCGAGTCCTGTAACCCGCGACAGGTGTTCATCGCGAGCGATCACGGTATCGGCCGCTACGAGAAGCCGGAATTTCGCGTCAACACCTTCCTCGAGAACGCCGGCTACGTCGAGACGACCCTCGGCGGGAAGGGGATGCCGACGTGGAACGTCATGCGAGACGACCTTCGCGAGGGCGAGCAAGCCGACGAGTGGGAACCGGGGACCGTCGAACGCCTCGCCGCAGGGTTGGCGAGCCTCGGCATGACGACCCACCGAATCGGTCGGGTCCTCGAGCGACTCGGACTCGCCGAATTCGCGAAGGAGCACGCGCCCGACGGCGTCGTCCGAACTGGAAACGAACAGGTCGACTTCCCGAACTCGAAGGCCTACGTCCGTGCGCGAACCGAACTCGGCGTGCGGATGAACGTCGAGGGTCGCGACCCCGAGGGAGTAGTCCCACGGGAGGAGTACGACGACGTCCGCGCGGCACTCATCCGCGAACTCGAGTCGGCGGAGGCACCCGACGGCGAGCCGGTGTTCCAGGAAGTCGCACCGCGAGAGGCGTACTTCGAGGGGCCCTACACCGACCGCGCGGTCGATATCGTGACGGTTCCGAACGACTTCCAGCACTTCCTCTCCGCGGAACCCGCTGAGGGATACTTCGACGAGACGACGGAGCCCTGGAACCACAAACTCGAGGGCGTCTTCGCCGCGAGCGGGGAGGGAATCGACGCCTCGGAGTCGGTCGAGGGCGCACACCTCTTCGACGTCGCGCCGACGATTCTCTCCGCCCTCGGCGTTCCCTACAGTGATCGGATGGACGGACGCGTGCTCCCGATCGTCGAGGAATCCGAACCGATGTCCTATCCGGCGTACCACGGGGAGGCGGCAGACGCCGTCGATTCGGGAGTCGAACAGCGACTCGAGGATCTCGGGTATGTTCAGTAATCGTGCAGACAGCGACGGCCAGTCCGCTTCGACGACCCGGCAGCAACCCACACCGAGTGATTTGACGAATCCATGAGCTACCACCTCGCGTTCAAGCCAGCGATCGACCTCTACGGACAGCACGACCCGAGTGCGGCGTTGTTCGACGACGGCGAACTCGTCTTCGCCGTCGAAGAAGAGCGCCTCACTCGAGAGAAGCACGCGGTCGACACCTTTCCGGAGCGAGCGATTCGCGCCTGCCTCGAGTACGAGGGAATCGGCCTCACTGACGTCGAAAAAATCGTCTTGCCATACGATCCGTCCCTTCGGTCGAACATCCTCGGCCACTATCTGAAGAACACCAGACAGCTCGACAGCACGCTCCGGAAGGTTTCACACCTTCAGAACGTCGCCAGAGATCAGTTCATGGCGCGGTTCATGCCGACACGGATCGTCGAATCCCGCCTCGAGCGGATCGACACACCCGTGCCACCCATCGAGTGTCGATCCCACCACGAGTGTCACGCCGTGACCGCGTTTCATCCCTCGACGTTCGAGGAGGCGCTGGTCGTCACCATCGACGCGAAAGGGGAGTACGAGTCGACCGTCGTCTGGCACGCGACGCCCGGCGGACTCGAGCGCGTCCGGACGTACGAACACCCCAATAGCTGGGGGCTGTTCTACGCCGCCGTCACGAACTACCTCGGCTATCGGATGTACAACGGCGAGGGAAAAGTGATGGGCCTCGCCCCCTACGGCGAGGACAATCCCGCGATCGAACGACGGCTTCGAGAGGCGATCGAGACCGGCGTCGACTACGACGTCACGTCGCTCACCGGTCGGTGGGGGACCGAACACGGCGTCGACACGCTCGAGGAACTCCTGGGTCGGCCACCCTCGGAGCCGACGGGCGAGTTCGACCAGTTCGAGAAGGACCTCGCACACACCGCCCAGAAACTCCTCGAGGAGTCCGTCGCGGAGTTAGTCGAGACGTACGCCCGACGCCTCGGCACGTCGAACGTGGGGCTCGCGGGTGGCGTCGTCCTCAACTGCAAATTGAACAAAGCCGTCAGGGAACTCCCCGCGGTCGACGACGTGTTCGTCCAGCCGGTCGCACACGACGCGGGACTCGCTTTGGGCGGCGGCTGGATCGACCAGCGGCCGGCCGACGTCGAGCCGATGACGACCGCCTACTGGGGCCCCGAGTACGACAGCGACGAAATCCGCACGCTCCTCGAGACGAACAAAGTCGCGTACTCCGAACCGAACGATCTGGAGCGACAGGTGGCGGAGCTGATCGCCGACGGTGCGCTCGTCGGCTGGTTCCAGGGGCGCGCGGAGTTGGGGCCGCGCGCACTCGGCAATCGGAGTATTCTCGCGGACCCCAGAACGGAGGCCTCGCGCGATCGAGTGAACCGATTCGTGAAACACCGAGAGGAGTGGCGGCCGTTCGCACCCTCGATGCACGAATCGGCGGCCGAAACCTACCTCGAGAACGCGACGGAGAGCCCGTTCATGATCGACACGTTCGACGTGAGCCAGGAACACCGAGACGACCTCGAAGCGATCGTCCACCCCGCAGACGACACGACTCGTCCGCAGACCGTTCGCGAGGAGCAAAACCCGCGCTACTACCGGCTACTCGAGGAGTTCGAGAACGTGACGGGAGTGCCCGTCCTCCTCAACACGTCGTTCAACGACAACGGCGAACCCATCGTCAACACGCCCACCGAGGCGCTCAAGGACTTCTACGGCATGGGACTCGACGTGCTCGTTCTCGAGGACTGTCTCGTCACGAAACCCGCCTCGAGCAACACGCCGCCGGCGAGGGCCGGGGAAACGGTGCTCGCGGACGACTAGTGCGATTCGGATTCCGTTCGTCGCGCGTGTCCCACACCGTAGCATTATTTCCGCGGGGGTCGACCGACCGGTATGACTCGCGTCGCACTCATCGCCCACGACGAGCCGAAGCCGGAACTCGTCGCGTTCGCCCGAAGCCACGAGGAGCAGTTGTCCGACTACGAACTGGTCGCGACCGGGACGACCGGCAAACGACTCATGGAGGAGACCGGCCTCGAGGTCGAACGCAAAGAGTCGGGACCCCTCGGGGGCGACATGATGATCGGCGCGGAGGTTGCAGAAGGGCGACTCGACGGAATCATTTTTCTTCGCGATCCGTTGCGCGCCCAGCCACACGAGCCCGATATCTCGGCGTTGTTGCGAATCTGTGACGTTCACAACATCCCGCTGGCGACGAACCGCTCGTCCGCCGAATTTCTGATCGAGGGGTTTGCAGATTGATGGTTTTCCCGCTGGTGGGCCCGCTTCGACGACACGCGAAGGATCGCCGAAGTCGACATCGAGCACGTCCGTGCGGGGCAGTTCCACGATCAGCTTAGGCGGCGTCCAGTCATCGACAGTGCTGTGACGCCTCCAACGATTGGGGGCGTACGCAGCCAGTCGACGAAAGACCGAGAAGAGTTCGGCTGCTATCGGTCAGCACTGACAGGGTGCTCAGTCCGCGAGCCGTTCGGCGACCGCTTCCCGAACTGATCTGCTGGTCTCGTACGGACCGCGGATCATGACGACGTTGTCTTCGGCGCGTCGTTCGATCTGCTCGGCGATCGAACCGAAGAGGATCTTCGAAACCGCGCTCTGCTCCGACACGCCAGCGGAAACCGTGTCGTACTCCTCGATATTCTCGAGGATCGCGGACTGGACGTCGTCCGCGACGATCACGCTGGGCTCGTAGGTTCCGGGCTCGAGTCCAGCTTCATCGGCGACGCTCTCGATCATCGATTCGCCCGCTTCGATCGGGTCGATATCGGCGTCGTCGGTCGGCTGTTGAACGTTCAGTAGCGTCGGCTTCGCGTCCGAGAGCGTCGCGAACTCGGCCGCGCGACGGGCGGCGACCGGCGCGTGCGGTCCGGGGCCGGCCAGTGCAACGGGTGAACCGATCTCTTCGCGCTCGAGATTCACGACGGAGACTTCACAGGGTGCACGTTCCAACACGGGATCGACGGTCGAGCCGAATACCTTCTCTCGGTTTCGGTGCTCACCGCGCCAGCCGAGGACGACGTGATCCGCGTTCTCCTCGTCCAGTACCGTGAGGATCGTCTTTCCGATGTCGCGTCCGACGATCGCACGCGTTCGCACGTCGACTTCGAGGTCGGCGGCGGCTTCGCGGGCGCTCTCGAGTAACTCCCGCTGGATCTCGATCCGTTCCTGTTCGAACTGAACGTTCTGCTCGAGGGACGTCTGATTGGGTACTTTGATGACGTTGACGGCCACGATTTTCGGATCGTCGCCACCAGCGTGTGTGCGGGCGTTGACGGCGGCGAGACGGAGCAAGTCCTTCTGTGTCTCGGGGTTCGCGATCGGAACGACCACGGTGTAGCCGTCGTCTGACTCGTCCGATACCACCGGTTCACCGACGATCGCGTCGCCCATGAGGCTCTCGTCGACGTCGCGACGGCGAACGTAGCCGAGATACCACATGGCACCTACTGCGATGATCCCACAGCCGATGACGATGACGACGGTGTCCATCTGCGTGATGATGGTCACCGAGAGCACGACGCCGACGAACGGGACCGCCGGATAGAGCGGGCCCGGTACCTCGAACTTCGGCTCGTATTCGTCGGGATCGGCTCGTCGGATCACGACGAGAGAGACGTGGACGAGCGCGTACGCGATCAGGAAGCTGAAACTCGCAACTTCCGCGAGGAGTTCGATAATCGCGCCGACCTGGAGCCCGGCAGCGATGAGCAACGCCGTGACGGCCCCGGTCGCGACGACCGCTCGATGAGGCGTCCGAAACTGGCTGTGCGTCGTGTTTAGCCAGTCGTTCATCAGGTTGTCTCTCCCCATCGCGAAGACGACGCGTGCGGCCGCGAGGATCGACGAATTCGAACTCGAGATGGCCGCGAGGACGGCCGCGGCGACGATCCCGACGACGCCCGTCGTCCCCATCGACACTGCTGCGACGTCCGAGACCGGAACGAGCGAGCCACCCAACTCGTCGAACGGAACGATCCCGGTGCTGACGATCATGACGATCATGTAGAGAATCGTCACGAGCACGACCGAGAGGATCATCGTCAGCGGAATGTTCCGACCAGGGTTCTCCACTTCTTCTGCCACGGTGGCGATGATTTCGAATCCGAGGAACGTGACGAAGACGAGCCCCGTCGTGGCGATGATTCCGCTCGGTCCCGTCGGGGCGAAGGGCTCGAGGTTCGCGGTGTCGATGTAGAAGAAGCCGACGCCGAGGTAGACGACGATGACGGCGGCCTCGGCGCCGATCATGACGTTCTGAAACGTGCTAGATTCCTCGGTTCCGTAGTAGTTGACGCCGACGAGAAACCCGAGGCCGAGTAATCCGAGCAAGATCACGAACACGCGACCATCGAACAACGGGACGGGTTCGACGAGGTACTGGCCGAAACCGATCATGTAGAACGCGCTTGCGAACATCAACCCGGTCCACATCCCCCAACCGACGATGCTCCCGAAAAAGCTCCCGAGCGCGCGGTTGACGTAGTGGTAGCTCCCCCCGGCGATCGGCATCCCGGTCGCCAACTCCGAGAGCGAAATGGCCGCGAGCAGTGCGGCGACTCCCGCGATCGCGAACGAGAGTGAACTCGCCGGCCCGGCGCCCTCGGCCGCGATTCCGGGGAGGATGAAAATTCCGGCACCGATCATCGTCCCCCCACCCATCGTCATCGCCTCCACGAAGCCGAGATTCCGAGCGAGTTCGCCGTCCTCACCGCTCACGAGAGACCCACCCAATTGATCGCACCACCGAAGCAGGACCGACAGTTACCATTCTGGCACCTGGATACGCACTCGGTCGGAAAAGGCGTCAGCCTTGCAGTAAAAACACCCAGGCGAACGCTCGAGAGATTCCGCGACGAGCGTCGGCGAGCGCAGAAGACAACGTATAAAAACGGGATGCGCAAAGAATCAATCGAACTGACTTCCTGATGAGCGAAATCGCTCTCGCTGCCGACTTTGCCATCATCATCGTTGCAGCCACGGCGGTCGGTCTGCTCGCCCGCCAGACGGGCCAGCCGACGATCATCGCCTACATTCTGACGGGGCTGATTCTCGGGCCGGTGATGTTCGACATCGTCTCCGAGGGCGAACTCGTCGAGAGCATGGCCGAACTCGGCCTCGGATTCTTGCTCTTCTTACTCGGGATGAAGATGCGCTTCGACGACATCCGGGAGATCCTCCGCCCGATCGTCAACATCGCCATCTGGCAGACGGTCCTTCAGACGGCGCTCGCGCTCGCCGTCGCGTGGGCGCTCGGCTTCGATCCGACCGAAATCGTCATCATCGCGCTCGCGACCGTCTTCGGGGCGACGCCGATCATCGTCAAGATCCTCACCGACAAGAACGAGATTACCTCCCTGCCCGGCAAGATCGACGTCGGCGTGCTCATCGTCCAGGACATCTACCTGGTCGTCGTCCTCGCCTTGCTCGGCGCGGACGAACTCGGCAGCGCAAGCGAGATCGCGACGACGCTCGGCGTCATCGCCGTCATGATGACGTTCATCGGGCTCTTCTCCATTGCCTCCTCGAGGTACTTACTCCCCGGTCTCTTCAGGCGAATCGCGGACAACAAGGACGTCTTCCTCGTCGTCGCCATCGCCTGGGCGTTCTTCTTCATCGCCATTTCGGAGTACTTCGACCTCTCGCTCGAGGTCGGCGCCTTCCTCGCGGGCATCAGCGTCGCGCAGTTGCCCTACAGCAAGGAACTCGAGGATCGAATCACGCCGATTACGGACTTCTTCATCCTGATCTTCTTCGTCAGCATCGGTTTACAACTGGCCGCCGACGACTTGCTCGCCTACTGGCTCGAGGCGATCGTCGCGTCGGTCGTGTTGATGGTCGGCAACTTCTGGATCATGTTCTACCTGATCGATCGAGAGGACTTCAGCGTCGAAACGTCGTTCCTCGGCGCAATCAACATGGTGCAAGTCAGCGAGTTCTCGCTGGTGGTCGGCGCGCTCGCGGTCCAACAGGAGTACATCGGCACGGACGTGCTCGGCTATCTCAGCCTGATGGCGCTACTGACGATGAGCGTCTCGACGTACATCATCAACTACAATCACACCATCTACGGTCGCGTCCAGCCGTGGTTCAGCCGCTTCGAATCCGAAGGCAAAGGCGACGTCGACCTCGAGGAGTACGACGACCACGCGATCGCGATCGGGTACGACGAGATTACGGAGCGCGTCTTGCCCATCCTCGAGGACGAGTACGGCGAGGTGGTTATCATCGACCGACAGACGGACCACATCGAAGCACTCGAGGACGAGGGTCGCTACGAGTACATCTACGGCGACTTCCGCCACGGCGAGATCCGCAAGGCGGCGAACCTGAAGAACGCGTCGTTCGTCCTGAGTTCGACCGTCCAACCGGACGTCAATCGCGCGCTGCTCGAGGAGATCGACGAGGACGCAATCGCCTTCGTCGAGGCCGAGCGAATCGACGACGCCCGCGACCTCTACGACCGCGGTGCGGATTACGTCATCATGAGTACACACCTGACTGCCGAGAAACTCGGCGAGTACCTCGAGCGCTACGTCACCGACCGCGACGCGTTCCACGAATCGATCGAACGGGATATCGAGCAGATCCGCGACCGCGGGGACGACCGAGGACGCAGATCCGAGGAGCGACCGACCGGAGCCAGAGGTGACGACGATGACTGAACTGATCACGACGCTCGCGATCGTCTTCGTGACCGCAGGGATCTTCTTGCTGATCGCCAATCAGCTATCGCTCTCGCCGATCCCGTTCTACCTCCTCGCGGGGGTGGTCGCCGGCCTCGCGATCGAGGAGACGCAGTTGCTCGAACTCGCGCAGTGGGGGATCGCCTTCCTCGTGTTCACCTTCGGCTTCCGAACCGATTTCTCGAGCATCAAATCGGTTCTCAGAGACGCCGAAACGGCCGCGTTTACCCAACTGCTGGTCGTCGGTCCGATCGCAATCGGCGTCGCGTACCTTCTCTTTGGCTTTAGCATCGAGAACGCCGTCTACTTCGCCATCGCGGCGACGCTGAGTTCGACCATCGTCGGCGCGCGCGAACTCGAGCGAGAGATTCGAAGTAATCTCGTCCACGGCCGACTCGCCTCGTCAGTGCACTTCTTCGACGATCTCCTCGCGATTGGACTGATCCTCGTCCTGACCGCGGATCAGTACACCTCGACGCAGGTCACCTCCCAGATCGGCTACGGCGTGATCCTCCTCCTCGGCGCGTTGCTCGTCTACCGACACGGCTTCCCGCTGGTCGCTCGACTCGCCGGCGACTCGGACGAACTGCTGATGATGGCGAGCATTTCGATACTCATCGCGTTTCTCGCGGGAGCCGAGTACGCCGGCGTTTCGATCGTCGTCGGCGCGTTCGCCGCCGGAATCGCGATTCGAAGCGACGAAGTCTCGTCACTCGGCGTCCAAAACGGCATCGCGTCGATCCGAGACTTCTTCGTCGCCATTTTCTTCGTCACACTCGGCGCGTTGGTCTCGATCTCGAGTCTCACCGTCTTCCCCGTCGCCCTCGCTCTCGTCACGCTCGTCCTCTTCGTCAATCCGCTCGTGCTCATGCTCTCGTTCGTCTACGAGGGCTACGACGCCAGAACCGCGTTCCTCTCGAGTGCGAGTCTCAATCAGGTCAGCGAACTGTCGCTCGTCATCGCGATTCAGGCGTACTTGTTCGAGACCATCTCGCAGACGTTGTTCGAGGCGATCATCCTGGCGGCAGCCCTCACGATGATTCTGACGTCAGTCGCCAGACGGTACGAAGAGCCGGTTTATCACGAGATCGTCGAACGAGTCGTCGCCAGCCGACAGACGAACAAAATCGACGAGCGGAGTCACGTTTCGGATGACCTCGACGATCACGTGATTATCGTCGGCTACGGCCGACAGGGCCGTCGTCTCGTCGAAACCTGTGAACGGCTCGAGCGCGAGTACGTCGTCGTCGACAACGATCCCGCGGTCTGGGACGACATCCGGACGGAGTGTCAAAATTACGTCTTCGGTGACGTGATCTCGACGTATCCGTGGACGAAGGCAGCGGTAACGGACGCTTCCCTTATCGTCTCGACGGTCGATCACCGTCCCGTCACCGAGGCCGTCCTCGAGGTCGAAACCGACGCCGACGTCATCGTTCGCACCGAAACGTCTGCAGCCGCAGCGGAGTTCCTCGAGCAGGGAGCGACGTACGTCAGCGTGCCGAACGTGATGGCTTCGGATCGACTGATCGAGACCGTCGAAACGGCGATCAGCGAGGGTGGTGACGAGGTGACGTTCCGAGAGGATCACCTCGAGACACTCGACACGCTCGAGCGATACGGATTCGCCACGAGAAACGAGCGGCTGTGAGGACCGATTCAACGGATCGTCGCGAGGAGAGCCTTACCCGGCGATTGTGAACGCGCCGGTGTTGTCGGTTCCTCGAGTCTCGAGGCGGTCCGAGATGCCACCCGAGCCCAGCGTCACAAGTGGTGGTGAGGAACGTCGGGCTGGTTCTCTATCTCTTGGAGCTGTTCCGAGCGGAGTTCTGCGGGTGACACGTCGTCGTCTAACAGGGCGCGTATCTGGTGGGTCAGTTGCTTCCCGGCGAGTAGATTCGGAACGCTGACGTACAACGCGCCGTCGTCGAGTAAGTCGAACGCCGTCGGCTGATCACTCGCTTGCAAGATGACGTCACTCTGGGATCCGAACGACAGAACGCGCCTGGAAACTGGCTCGGAGTCGACCGTCGAGACGACGAGTTTTGCGTCCTTCACGTTCGCTTTCTCCCACGTGTAGCGTTCCATCGCGTCGCCGAAGACGAACGCGTCGCACTCCTCGGTGACGAGTTCCCTGCGGAGCGGATCGTTCTCGACGACCACGTACGGTTGCTCGAGGGCTTCACAGGTTTCGACCAGCTTTCGGCCGTGTCGGCCGTAGCCGACGATGACGACGTGATCGAAGAGGTGAGCGGAGACGTCGCTCCACTCGTCTATTTTTCCGTGTCGTCCGGTTATCACGCCCCGGTCGGCGAGGCTCCGATAGATCCGCTCGTCGTAGCGCTGCGTGAGACTCGAGGTCACCATCGTCACCGCGGCCGCGAGGATGATCGCGTCGAACACCGACTGGGTCAGGAGTCCGAGCAAGAGCGCTTCGATCGCGATGATGAGCGCGAACTCGCTGACCTGGTCGCTGCTGAAGCTGGCCAGCGTCGCCGAACGAGCTTCGTACCCGCGATAGATCAGGATGATCGTTGTGACCGCTGGCTTGACTACTGTCGTCAAGAAGACGAGTCCAGCCACGAGGACCAACTTCTCGACGGACTCGCTCCAGCCGAGTTCGACGAAGGGAAGGACGACGAGCGCGCCGATCGTCAGGAAGAAAATCGCGACGAAGAAGTCCTTGATCGACGCGAGGCCGTTGAACAGCCCGAGGTGCTCGACGGGGTCGTGTCGGACCGCGAGTCCGGCGGCGAACGCGCCGACGGCGAGCGAGATGCCAGCGAACTCCGCCGCGCCGACGAACACCGCGAGCAGCGAGACGACGCCGAGGATCATGAGTTCGTCCGAGTCGCCGGCCAATCGGCCGATCACGTCGAACAGGTATCGGTTAACGAGGACGGCACCGACGAGCAACGCGAAACCGTACCCCACGAGCGTCGCGATCGGACCGACGGCAAGCGTCCCGGCGCTCAACCCGAGGACGAGAAGAATCGCCAGCAAGTCCTGAGAGAAGTGGATCGATCTGGCCAGTCGACCGCGAACCAGGTTCATTTCGATCTCGGTCTGTAACAGCGCGGTTCCGACGAGCGTCGACGAGAGCGCCGCGGCCACGCCGAGGAAGAGCGCCTCTTCGGGCGGGACGCCGAGGATCACCCCGAACCCGACCCCCAGCGAGCCGACGACGAGAATCTGCGCGAGCGCGGCGAGTTCGCTGTCGACGAGAACCGTCCGCACTGCGGAGATATCGATTTCGACGCCGAAGGAGAACACGAGCAGCGCGATCCCGTACTGCGCGAGCTCGAGCGTGAGCGCTTCGTCGATCCCGAAGGCGTCGAATCCGAAGCCGGTGACGATCCCCGCGAGCACCAACAGCGGGACGGTCGGCAGGTCGTACCGATCGGCGACCAGCAAGAACGGCCCCGCCACGATGAACATGATCGAGACCGCGGTGAGCAAGTCACTCATCGAGACCACCTCCGAGTCGTTCGTACGTGTTCGGGAACGGCTCGGAACTCTCGAGCAGTTCGACGTCGTCGTCGATCTCTTCGTCTAATCGCTCGTCTTCCTCGAGATACGCCCGGAGGTAGTCGGCGAGTCGATCGCCTGCGAGATAGGGGGTCATGATGACACAGTGTGCACCTCTGTCGTAGAGATCGCGTGCGTGCTCGATCCGGTCCGCACCGGCGAAGACGGTCGTGTCGTCGCCGGTTTCTCGGAGCAACGCCTTGTTTAGCGCGGGTTCGACCGAGGAGGAGAGGGCGAAATCAGCCTTCTTCACGGCCACGTCCTTCCGGATCGTCGCGTTACGGAAGTCGCCGTACACTGTGTCGTACCCCTCCTCTTCGAGGGTCCCGATGTGCTCGACAGTCCGGTCGACGACGACCACGTCCTCGTAGCGGTCTGCGAGCAGGGGGAGGACGTTTCGTGTCACGTCGTCGTAGCCGATGACGACCGCATGATCGTGATAGTCTTGCTTCCCGCCCCCGAAGTCGCCGTCGCTCGTCACCCGAGAGATGGTCGGTTCGAACCGCTCGAACAGGGCGTGGCTGTACTCGATAAAGTACACCGAGACGGCCATCGTGAAGATGGCGAGGAGCGTCATGAACCCGAGAATATCGGCGTCGACGAACCCGCCCTCGAATGCGACGGCGGTCACGATGATGCCGAACTCGCTGACCTGAATCATGGTGAGACTCCCGAGAAACGTCGTTTCGGAGCCGAATCCCTGCCAATCGATCAGGGCGAAGAAAATGAGGAACTTCACCGGCATCAAGATCAGCGCCGCGATGATCGCCTCCTGCGTGTACGCGAAGAGTTGACTGGCCTCGAGGTCGAGTGCAACCGAGACGAAAAACACCATGACGAACAGGTCGGTTAGCGGGTTGACGCGGTCCTGTAACTGCTTGCTGTAGGGAAGTTGGGCAATGGCGACCCCGGCCATGAACGCGCCCATCTCGATCGAGAGGTACGCCTCGATACCCAAGGGCTCGAGAAAGAGGTTGATGTTGTCGGAGACGAAGACGAACAGGAACACCCACGAAATGGCGATCAGAAAGAACACCTCTTTGTTGTCGGAGATTCGTCGGAAAACGGCCGGCAGGACGGTCCAGGAGGAAACGAGCGCCGCGATCGTGACCAGCGCGACGAGAACGAGCACGACCGCCAGCGTCGTTGCGACCTCGGTGACACTCTCTGGTTGTCCGGCCGCCAGCACGGCCAGAATAATGACGACGACGACGTCCTGGACGAGCAACACGCCGACGTCTAACTTGCCGTGAAGCGAAGTCGCCTCGTCCTTGTCCGTGAGCATTTTGATGACGACCGCGGTCGAACTGTACATCACGGCGAGCCCGATGAGGAACGCCTCGAGGGGGGCGAATCCGAGCGCTATCGAGACGCCCGCACCGGCCAGAAAGACGGCGACCATCTGCGGGATCGAAATTTTAACGATCGGTGCGAGAACGTGTCGAATCTCCTCGATTCGCATCTTGATCCCGAGTAAGAACAACAAGAACGCGAGGCCGAGTTCAGACAGCAACTCTGTCAGTTCGCTGACCTCGACGATCCCGAGCGCCGCCGGGCCGATGACGACGCCGGCGAGAATGTAGGCGATGATCGTCGGCTGTCCCGTCTGCTTGGCTAAAAAACCGGCAAACGTTGCACTCAAGAGAATAACGGCGAAATCGACGGAGAGTGCACTCTCGAGTACCATTTCGTTCTGACGATTCGGATAGACGGAATTAACGATGTCGATACCGTCTGTCAGAACCTCGAGTCTAGCGGGATCTCGAGATTACGTGCACCGAAACCGTCTGGTGAGACAGTCGACACTGATCGCGAATTCTCACCGGACGGCGAACGGATTTCTAACACGGCTCGGACGAGGAGATTCACTGCTCGCGTAAGTGATGGCGTGCGTGCTGCTCGGCCCGGAAGGGATACGTTCAACCTGCTGGAGTTCCCCGTGACTACCATGCTCCGGGCCGTCGTCTTCGACCTCGACTACACGCTCGCCGTTCCATCACGGACTCGCGAGATGATTCTCCAGGACGCGACGGCAGAAGCCGGCGCACCGGAATTGAGCCGCGAGGCCTACCTCGAGGCCCACGGCGAGAACCTCACCCGCGAGACGCGCGAGCCAATTTTTGCCGACTTGCTCGAGGATCGAGAGACGGACGCCGACCCTGCGACCCTCGCGAAGACGTACCGAGAAACGATCGCCGAATCGCTCGAGGCCTTGCCGGGCGTCGAGGCCATGCTCGAGGACCTCACTGAGGAGTACCGCGTCGGCTTGCTCACGAACGGGCCGGTCCGCGCCCAACGCGACAAACTCGAGACGCTCGGTTGGGAGGACGCCTTCGACGCGGCCCTCGTGACGGGCGAACTCGAGGCCGGCAAGCCCGACCCGCGCGCGTTCGAGGCGATCACGACCGAACTCGACGTCGACCCGGCAGAAGCGCTCTACGTCGGCGACGACGTCGAAGCCGACGTCGCCGGCGGGACGAACGCCGGATTGTCGGTCGTGCAAGTCCTCCTCGAGGACGGCCCGGGCAAGGACCCCCGCGCCGACGCGGCCGTCGAGCAATCCGCAATCGCCGACTCGCTTCCCGAGGTCGTTGCCTCGCTCGAGCGCCGCGTCGGGGTATCGAGCGACGCGTCGAATCGGTGAGTTCGTCGCTCGAACGACCGACCTGCCCGTCTCCAACGCTCGCCGTCCGCGATCGAATTGTCGTTACGGTAGAAATCCACGGGTTTTGTCTGCGTACTCACCGATCCGAACGGAGTCTACTGGCGGAAGTTACTGGTCGATTTCTTCGTGAACCGACTCGCCTTCGCCGGTTTTCGATTCCCACTCCCACTCATCCTCGACTCTCACCCGGCCGTCCTCGAGCAGTTCGACATCGCCGACGGAGTGACCAGTTGCGGTTTCGCCGTCCGCGTGTAGTTGCGTGTATCGAACGTCCCACTGCTCCCCGTCGAACGTTCCGACCAAGTGTCCGTCCACGATATTCCCGCCGGAATAATTGGCGTACAGTCGGTCTCCAGTCTGCTCGAAGTGAAAGACCGTGTCTGCCCCAACTTCTCCGGCGTCGTCGTTTGCGACGCCCGCGAGTGTTCGTCCGTCCAGCGAGAGGTCCGTCTGCATACATCGCCTGCCCTCGCTGCCCGGTTAACACTACCGGCATCAGGTGCTGCGCTCGTTATCGATCCGGAACCATGCCGAGGTACTCGTCGGCGATTCGGCGGTCTTCCTCGTCGATTCCCAGCAGGTACAGCGTGGCGAGGAACGCACCGACGCCGAGCGCGCCGCCGCCGATCGCGAGGATGAGCCCATCGAACGAGAGGTGGAGACTGTACATGACGACGCTGGCGACGGCGGCGGCGGCGATCGGTTTCCAGATCTCGAGGGAGTACGCGAACAGTCCCTCGAGGTACCAGACCTGGAGCACCCGGAGGGCGTTCAACGAGGCCAGCGTGCCGGCCGTCGCCATCGCCGCGCCGATGAGTCCGAACTCGAGGATGAAGACGTAGTTGAGTCCGACGTTGGCGAGACCGAAGACGAAGTGATTGCCCATCACGACGTACTGGTGATCAGTCATCATGAGCACGTCGTTCGCGGGGCCGGCGGCGGCGTTGAACAACTGTGCGGCGACGAACAGCGCGATGACGGCCGTTCCGGCGACGAACTCGGGGCCGAAAATCGCGAGCACCTCCGTTCGGTAGATGAAAAGCGGCAGCGCGACGATAACGGAGGCCGTGATGGACCAGCGTGTCACGGTCGCGTAGATCGACTGGAGGGTGTCGTACTCCTCGTTCGCGTAGAGACGGGAGGCGACGGGCGGGAAGAACTGGTTGAATCCGGCGAGGGGCATCGCGATGACGCCAGCCAGGAGCACGGCGATGTTGTAGATACCGACGTCGGCCGAGGCGAGAAAGATCCCGACCATGAACACGTCGACGCGTTTGAACAGAAACGAAGCGGCCTGCGAGAGCGTCAGCGGCGCGGAGAAGTTGTAGAACTCCTTGACCTCCTCCTTCGAGTAGCCCGCGGCGGGCCGGAGGTCGGCGCGAACCAGCGAGTACGAAATCGCGAATAGCGCGGCCATGATCGCCGCGACGGAGAACGCCGCGGCGACGCCCAGCAGCGAGTAGCCGACGACGATCGCGGCGGCGATCGCGATCAACTGCAGCGCCGGCCCGACGACCATGATGACCGTCTTTTCGGGTGGGCGCTCGAGGCCGCGCATCGTGCTCGCGGCGACCTGCGTCAACGCCTGAAACGGCAGGGCGATCGCGAACGCCTGCATGGCCGTGGTGAACAGCGCCTCCTCGAGCGTGTAGGCGTTGATGGTCGGGGCGGCGACGAAGAGCGCGGCGGCGACGACGCCGCTGATCGCGAGCGTCGTCAGGTATGCCAGGCCGAGCATTCGCTGCTGGTAGGCCGTGTCGTCCTTGTTCGCGGAGAGATAGCGGGTGATCGAGATGTCCGAGCCGAGGTTCGCGAACGGCAACACCGCGGCGAGGATCATGGTCCCGTACGCGTAGATACCGTAGACGCTCGCCCCGAGCACGCGAGTTAACAGGAGGTTCAACAGGAAGCCGACGATGTTGACGACGATGGTACCGAGGTAGTATAGCGAGGCACCGTCGGCGACCGATCGGAGGTCCGAGAGTCCACGAGAGGAGTCTTCCGTCATCGTTGGCTCGATTCCCGAACGACGCCTATAGTAGTGGGCCGGTTACTCGGTGTCGAGTGAGGAACTGTCGAGAACGCGACGAGTGAGCGCCGGACGGTTACCCAGCGTGACAGTCGTCTCCTCGGTACCGAATTTTCGGCGGAGGAGAGGCTAACAGCCCCGTCAAGCCGCGAGAGTACCATCGAATCACCGGTGAATTCGTGAGTAACAGGTCCGTAACAATGAGTGCGTTCGTGAACAGACCGGGCATGCGAAACGTCGTGTTGCTCTGTCTCGATTCCGTTCGGAAGGACACGTTCGACGACTGCGCCGCCCGCGTCTCCGAACGATCCGATCTGACGTTCGAGCAGTGCCGAGCCGCGAGTTCCTGGAGCGCCCCCAGTTACGCGAGCATGATGACGGGGAAACTCCCGCACGAACACGGCGTTCACACGCACGACACCCACGTAACCGGGATCGATCGCGAGGAGACGCTCCTCGGCGACCTCGAGTCACATCGCGCGCTGGGCGTCAGCACGAACGTCTTCGCCGGGTCGGCCTACGGCTTCGACGCGTTTTTCGACGAGTTCGTCGATATTACGGAAGCCTATCGATACCCCGACGGACTGGACCCCGTCGCCGTCCGCAGCGACACCGAGCGGACGGGTGTAGGTGCCTACCTCGAGTACCTCCGGCGGTCACTGACTCACGATCACCCGGGAGCCAGTCTGGCGAACGGAGCCGTCGGCTTCCTCGACGCCCTCTCCGAGACCGCACCGATTCCGAAGCTGTTCGACGACGGGGCGAGCGCCGTCACCCGAACCTCGCGGTCGCTGATCGACGACACCGAGGGCCCCTTCTTCCTCTTCGGGTCGTTCATGGAAGCCCACACGCCGCTGCGCCACGTCAGGGGCTTCGATCGGTCGCTTCACCCGGCGTCAAACACGTTCACGACCGCCGAGCACACCGTCTGGGAGCTGATGGAGTCGGCCGACGAGCACCGCGAGTTCCTCGAGACGCGCCGGGAGCTCTACGGGGCGTCCATCGAGTACCTCGACCGAACGATCGACGCCTTCCTCGAGTGGATCCACGCGGAGACGAGCCGCGAGACGACGGTCGTCGTGACGGCCGACCACGGCGAGAACCAGGGCTACGACTTCGAAGACGGACTCGTCCGACACAAGAGCAGCCTCTCGGAGGGACTGGTACACGTCCCGCTGCTCGTCAGCAACCCGCCCGAGGGCTACCCGGAGACCGAAGACCGCTACGTCTCACACCTCGAGCTTCGCTCGCTGCTCGCGGCGATGGCTCGAGACGAGGTCGTCGATCCGACGAGCGACCGCGTCGTCGCCGAACACGTCGGCATGAGCGCCGGACCCGAACCGCCGGACCGAACGGAGCACTGGGACCGGCTGATGCGGGCGGCCTACGACGGCTCGACGAAATACGTCTGGGACTCCCAGGGCGGCCGCGAGGAGTACGAACTCGACCGGGACCGGCCGGGCTGGCAGCGGCGCGTCGACGACGCGACCCTCCCGGAGTGGGCGACGGAGCGCTTCGCCGTCGACGCCTACGAATACAAGCGACGGGCGCTCGCCGAGGCGGCCGACAGCACGACCGACGGCGTCGACGAGGGCGTTCAGGACAGACTCGAGAAACTCGGTTACGTCTGAGCGACGGTCCGATTCGAGGGCCGTCGTCACTGGCGTAACAGCGTCGTCGCCACTCGAGTAGCGATGTCGTACCGATCGTTTCTCCCTGACTAACAAAGCGGATCTGGCGGTTCGCGACACCTATGGCCGTTGGCTCGCTCCTCCCCGATCGCTACTCGCTCGAGAACGTCGAGAAAGTCGCCCGAAATCCGCGACTCCTCAAAAAGGAACTGTTCACGCTCGGCTTGGGGGTGAACGCTCGAGCGAGCCGACTTCAGTCGGCCCGCGCCGGACGAACGGACGGTATCGACATGATCGCCGCCGACTGGGACAACCTGCTCATCCTCGATGGCTGTCGCTACGACATGTTCGCTGCCCAGTCCGATCTCGAGGGAACCCTGTCCCGAAAGCGCTCGCTGGGCAGCGATAGCTGGGAGTTCATGGAGACGAACTTCGAGGGCCGGTCGCTCCACGACACCGTCTACGTCACGGCGAATCCACACGTCTACGAACTCGAGGACGACGTCTTCCACGCGACCGTCGACTTGCTCGAGCGAGGCTGGGACGAGGAGACGCGGACGGTTCGCCCGGAAACGGTCGTCGAGGAGGCGATCGCCGCCCACGAACGCTATCCGGACAAGCGACTGATCGTCCACTTCATGCAACCACACTTCCCCTTCATCGGCCCGACCGGCCGGCGATTCTCGCACATGGGCCTCGAGCACCACCTCGACGACGAGGAACGCTCGAGCGCGCCGAACCCCTGGTTCGGACTCGTCCACGAACAGGATATCGACATCGAGACGGTGGTCGCGGCCTACCGCGAAAACCTCGACCTCACCTTACCACACGTCGAGACACTCGTCGAAAAACTCGACGGCAAGAGCGTCGTCACCGCCGATCACGGCAACTTGATCGGCGAGCGCGGGTTCCCGATTCCGATTCGCCTCTACGGCCACCCGCGCGGGCTCCACATGGACCAGTTACTCGCCGTGCCGTGGCTCGAGGCCGAGCACACCGACCGACGGAAAATCGTCGCCGAACCGCCAGTCGAATCGGTCGACGAGACGAACGCCGACGACGACGTGGTCGAGGACCGACTCAGCGCGCTGGGGTACGTGTAGACCAAATGGGGTGCGGGTTCGCTCCGAGACTCTCACTCCGTCTCGAGCAGGTGCGTTTCGTTACTCGGCCGGTTCTTCCGCGTCAACCTGGCGGCGCAGCCACTCGAGGCCGAGGGCGCTGCCGACGATACCCGCGCCGGTGGTGAAGCCGGGGACGCTATCGTCGTCGTCCCCGTTTTCGTCCGAGTCGTCTTCGGCATCTTCGCTTCCGTCGTCGGCCTCGTCGTCGACGCCGTCGGAATCGTCCGAATCGTCCGAATCGTCGTCGGGTTCGTGATCGTCGGTTCCGTCGTTGTCGCTCTCGTCGTCGGACCCGTCGGAGTCATCGTCCGCGTCGGAATCATCGTCGTCGGAATCATCGTCGTCGGAATCATCGTCGTCGGAATCATCGTCGTCGGAATCATCGTCGTCGGAATCTCCATCCTCGGAGTCGTCCTCGCCGGAGTCTGGTTCCTCCGAATCGCCCTCGTCCGGATCGTCGTCAGAGTCGTCCTCGTCCGAATCGTCCTCATCCGAACCACCATCGCCGTCGTCTGATCCATCGTCGTCGTCTGATCCATCCTCACCTGAATCGCCGTCATCGTCTGACCCGTCCTCATCCGAATCACCGTCGTCGTCCGAATCGCCGTCGTCGGACGGCCGAAGCGCAACGAGCACGTTGTCAGAGCCATCGTCCGGCTCGGATCGAACGTACACCGTCTCCTCGGTGAGCGTCGGTGCACGACTCCCCGTATCCCGACTGTCGAACTCCATCTCAACCGTCCACTGCTCGTCGCCGGTTTCGATGTCGAACCCGACGAGTTCGGTCCCCTCCGATGGGGGCCGACCCGCCTTGATTGCGACCACCGTCTCTCCGACGATCGACGCCGGGCCCCACTGCATGGTACCGCCGCTCACACGCCACAGTTCCTCCCCCGAATGGTCGGAGGCCGTGAATCGATAGTCGAGCGTGCTGATCCACGCCTCATCGCCGACGGCGGGCTCGAGTTCGGTTCGGCCCTCGCCGGTTTGTTCTCCTGTTTCCGCGTCGAGGATCGGGCCGCCAGTGCCGCCGCCGCTCGCGTCGCGAACGGCGTAGATCAATCCGTCGTTCGCCATCAGTCCGCCGAAGGTCGGGAACTGCGAATCCGAATCAACCGTCGGCAGCCACGTCCACACCGTTTCCCCCGTTTCGGGGTCGAAAGCGACGAGGCCGTTCTCGTCCTCACCGTTTTCGTTGGCCGTCCTCGCGTGGACGAGGTGGTCCGAGGCCGCGACTGCGGCCGCCGTGTGCTCTTGTGGATCGGACTCGTCGTCGGTCTCCATCTCGACGGTCTCGCGCTCCCAGACGAGATCGCCGCTGTCGGGCTCGAGCGCGTAGAGCGTTCCCTCGTCAATCGCGAGAACAGCCCCGTGGGCGACGATCGGCGACGACGCACCCCGTTCAACGGTCCACTCGACCTCGCCGGAGTCGGCGTTGAGCGCCGTTAACTGGTCGCCGCCGACGTAGACGCCGTTGCCGGCGACCGCGGGCGTCGTCATCGCATCCGTGTCGTCGACAGCGGCCGTCCACTCGACGGAGCCGTCCTCGTCGTCGAGCGCGTGGATTTCCTCGCCGGTATTCAGGTAGACCGTCCCGTCGACGACGGCGAGTGGCCCGTCCTCCTCGTACTCCCAGGCGACGGTATCCGGCTTCTCGAACTCACCGTCGGCGGGCACGTATCCGGCCTTACCCGGACCGCCGCGGTGAGACGACCAGCCATCTGGCATCTCGAGTCCGTCCGTCGTTTCGTCGGTTTCGGCCCCGACACCCCCTGCCGAGGTGAGAAGTCCACCAGTTGTGAGCGCTGTCCCCGTCACCAGCACGGATCTGCGGTTCCAATTCGACATATCTACGCTCTGGATGTCTATCTCTGGTAACTATTTGATCGATAATGTGAATTGAAAATGTCAGAACTGTTTTGATCGGTGAAAGACAGTTCCGCTTTCGAAGTATTTCGGATAGACAGTAGCCAACATCCTATCAAAATCTATACATAAGAGTGGGCTAGTAAGAGAGTAGTGGCTCTCACTCAGACAGCGAGCGCGTAACGGCCTGGACGACGTCCGACCCCCGCTTCGTCGCCGCGCCGCTCTCGAGAAAGACGAGCGTTCGCGGCGGCTCCGTCGCCTTGGGTCGGACGCGTAACTCGAGGTCGGTGGCCGTTTCGGCGGCGACATCCTGCCCGACCTCGAACTCGAGTCGTGCGCGGTCCTCGTGGACGAACACCCGCGCGATTCGCTCGTCGGAGACCGTCACATCGTAGGCTCGCGCGCCGTCGGCTGTCGGCTCGACGTCCCCGTCGGCGTTGGTGACGCGAGTCGACTCGAGCGTGCCGTCTTCGCGGCCGTCGAGTTCGGACGCGAGCAGTTCGGCGATCCGGCGGCCGTCGGTGATTCGCGTTTCGACCATAGAAACGGATGGGGCTGTGGGGATTAACGCCCTTCGGCTTCCGCGTCCTCGGCCTGGAGCGACGACCGTGCAACGGGTGCCAGCTCGCTCACGTCGATCCCTTCCCGCCGGGCGTAGACGACCGCTGCGGTCTCGATCGTCACACCGAGTTCTTGCTGGAGTGTGTTGATCGCGCCGACGGCCTCGTGTTTCTCGACGCCCTCCGCAACGAGAGTATCGAGAACGCGTTCGAACGGCGAGCGCTCTCTGAGCAGGTCGTCGTCCGGCGAAAACTCCTCCGGCACCGTCACCGAAGACGGGTCGAACGTCGCCTCGAGTCCGTCATCCGTGTGCTCGAGGAGCCCCTCACGCGTCGCGACGTCGAGCAATCGCTTCGATTGGTCGGGGGAGAACCAGTCTCGATCGAGCGAGAGCGCCACGACGAACTCGTTTTCCTGCAAACACTGCGTGCCGTTCTGAATGAACGGGGCGGCGACGGCGACCCGGAGGCTCATGAACAGTGTTCGCTCGAACGACGAGATAACGGTGGCGGTCTTCGACCGACGGCCGCCGGGCGAGCCACGCTCGCCGTCACGCCACGCGCGAGACGGGTGGACAGTGACATGTTGGATGAAACGTGCTCTGATCGGTAGGTGGTCGGCTACACTGGGGGTAGCCGGCTGAGAGGCGGCGCAAAGGGAGTTGACAGATTACAACTCAGCGTCGACGGTCGCCTCGGCGTCGACGTCCGCCTGCGGGTCCGCGGCGTCAGTTCCGTCACTGGCCATCTTCTCGAGATCACCGACGCGGCGTCGTGCCGACTCGCGGATTTCCTCGAGCACCCGGATCGTCCACCGCGACTGTTCGAGGGAGACGGGGACCTCGCCGTCTCCCTCGATAGCCTCGACGAACTCGCCGATAATCGCGCTGTGTGAGTCCGTCTTCGCCTCGGTTTCCCAACTGTCGTCGAAGCGCGAGACGGCGACGGATTTCGCGTTCTCGAGCGTGCTGCGCAGTTGGGCCGCCGAGAGGTCGAATCCTTTCTTCGATCGGGTGACGACCGAGTTGGTGTACTCCTCGTCGATCTGGTAGATCGACTGATTAATCTCGTCGAGGATCACCGATTGCTCCGAGCCGGTGACGACGTGGAGTCGCTGGGAGAGCGTTCCCGAGAGCATCGTGACGTTGCAGAGTGCCCCATCTCGAGAGACGTACTGGACCTGTGCCTGGTCGTAGCTGAAGTCGTCGTCGTACTCACGCGAGAGCACCGTCTGGGCGGAGAGGTCTGCCTCACTGGCAGGGAGACCACCGATGCCGAGCAGCGAGTAGATCGGGTGGGGGAGGCCCTCCTCGAACTCGCCTCCCGGCAGTTCGAATACCCAGGAACCTCGGTTGACCATATCCGGCGGCGTGAGGCCGGCGTAGAGCGTGTTGACCGACCTGATCTCTCCGAGTTCACCGTCGTCGATCATCCGACGAACCTTCCGGACGGCGGGGTAAAAGAGGTGGTTGTGAATTACTGTCGCCGGGACATCGTGTTCCGTCGCGAGTTCCTCGAGTTTCTCGACCTCCTCGGCGGTGACGGTCGAGGGCTTCTCGATGACGACGGCGACGCCCGCCTCGATCGCTCGCTTCGCGATTTCGAAGTGAGTCTGAACCGGCGTACAAACGTGCACACAGTCGAGTTCGTCGAGCAGTTCAGTGTAGTCAGTGACGGCCATCGTCCCGAACTCCCGCGCCCGTTCCCGGGCCCGTTGTTCGTCGAGATCACAAACTGCCACGAGTTCCATATCGGGATGTTTGCGAACGCCTGCGAGGTGTGAACGCGATACGGTTCCTGCCCCAACGACTGCGGTTTGAACGACCATATGAGAGCAGACTAGTCAACACACATTAGTTTCGAATAGATTATATTGAGAACGTAGCGGTGACATGAAGCGGACGTATAGTATAGACCACCTATATTTGCCGACAGTCAGCCTCGAGGAACGGTATCGGTACCGTTAAAGAGAAGATCGACATTCATTGGGGCCGATAGTCTGTCGATTTCTCAGTCCGACGCTCTTCCGCCGCCGTTTCGATTCGCTCGAGACGGTGGCGGAAACTCGTTCGCGGCTGGTTTGGGCGTTTCGGGGAGGACACAGCGGTCGGGTTCGTGGTTGACGTGTCGATAGCGACCGGGTTCGTTCGCGAGTGGGTGTGCCGGGTTTTGGTCGCTATCGATGCGTGCGGCACGGACTTCGCCGAAGCCGTTGAGCCGTGCCTGAATGCCCCGCCAGTGATAGCGAGTGGCGGGTGGCACGGAGACCGGACGCGGCGGTTTCCCGTCCGGATGGTTCCTCGCGAGGATCGTGCTGTTGACGTTGCTGGCGAGGGCGTCGTGGTCGATGAGGACGCCGACGCGTGCGTCTCGAGGCGCACGGGCTGCCAGCACGTCGAGACCGAGGTGGAGTGCACGATACTCGGCGACGTTGTTGTCGGGCGGTGAATCCATGGTCGCAACGCGGGCGACGCGGGTGCCGTCGCGTGTTTCGATTACGGCGCCCAGCCCACCGCCCGATTTCCGGAAGGACCCGTCGGTAGCGACGTAGAAGTCACGATGATGGGTCCGTGGCGGGTGGGCGATGTGGGGTGTGGGCGACTCGTCGAACAGGTCCCGCAGTGCGGACCGGCCGTGAGCGGCCATGAAGGCGACTATGGGATTTGCGCCCTTAACTATTCTGCCCATGACATCTGTTGACACGAATTGTCGGCGAGTGCACGGGTCGAAGAATATGGTACGGAACGTATACTAAACTATTGTCGAGATGGACACATGCGGATCATGTCACTGGAACAAACGAACATCTGAACCAGTATTTCACCGAATCCTATTTGTGTCATCATACCTATATATTGTCGTGTCCTATGTTTCCTTATGGCATGGGTGCCACACGAGAATTCAACACGACGGTCGTTTCTGACAGCCGTTGGCGCAACGTCTGTAGTCGCAGTCGCTGGTTGTCTCGGCGAGGAGGGGGAAGACACCGACGAACTGGTCATCACACAGGGTGAGTTCGTCGAAAACACCGACCCGAACGATCACAACGCGACACCGTACTACAACGTCTTCGATCAGGTCTACGAGCCGATGTTCGAGGTGACGGAAGACGGTGAAATCGAAGAACGCGTCGTCACGGAGTGGAGCCACCCCGACGACGGGGTTGTCGAACTCGAGCTCAGAGACGACGTCGTCTTTCACAACGGGGAGGACCTCACCGCGAGCGACGTCGCCTACACGTTGCGGCGACAGGTCGACGAAGACGTCGGCTTCGCGAGCGACCAGGTGGCCGGTCTCACGACCGTCACCGGCGCGGAAGCCGAGGACGACACCACGGTGATCGTCGAACACGAGGGTTCGGAGTCGCTCGTCGAGTTCCAGCTCGCGAGCTTCTGTCGCGCCGTCAACGAAGAGTGGGTCGAAGACCAGGAGCAACCGATCGACGGCGACATGATGGGAACCGGTCCCTACGAACTCGAGGAGTACGAACCCGACGTGCAAGCCGTCTTCACGCGTTTCGACGACTACTGGGGCGACGAACCGGCGTACGAACGCGTGCGGATCAACGCGGCCGCCGAATCGAGTTCCCGCGTGGGCGCGGTCCAGACCGGCGAAAGCGACCTCGTCGTCAACGTGCCGCCGACGGACGTCGACGACGTCGACACCGACGACGGCATCGAGATTCGAAACGTCACCAGCAACCGAAACATCTTCCTGGTGATGAAAAACGAAATCGAACCCTTCGACAGTCAGGAGTTCCGGCAGGCGATGAATTACGCGGTCGACAACCAGGGAATCATCGACTCGATTCTCGGCCAGTTCGGCGAGCCGATGACTCAGCCCATTCCCGAGGGACTCTTCGGCTACAACCCGGACCTCGAGCCCTACGAACAGGATCAAAGTCAGGCCGAAGAACTGGTCGAAGAGAGCGGCTACGCGGGAGAGGAGATCACGCTCTACACGATGGAGGGACGATATCTCAACGACGCCGAGGTCGCCCAGACCGCGGCCGATCAGATCGACCAACTCGAGAACGTCGACTGTGATTTCGAAACCGTTCCGTTCGACGACGTCTCCGACGCGGCGGGAGAAGGGCCCGATTACGAGGAAATTCCCTTCTTCCTGCTCGGGTGGGGGAATCCGACCGGCGACGCCGACTACGGGCTCTCACCGTGGTTCACGAGCGGGGGCGGCCAGTTCAACTTCGCCGACGAGGACATCGAGGAGCAACTCCTCGAGAGCCAACAGATCGACGACGAGGACGAGCGAGAGGAGCAACTCCAGGACATCAACGAACAACTCAGAGAGGAGGCACCGTGGGTGTTCCTCCACCTAGAGGAGAGTATCTACGGCGTCCGCGACGATCTCGAGTGGGAGCCACGCGCCGACGAGAGCCTCTACGCGGAGGAGATGGGCTGACAGACGAGAACTGAACGGAAGAGAGGAGATCAAACGAGAGACGAGCTGACACCACTCGAGGGAGACTCCCTCACTCGAGCGAGCGACGGACTGATCGGAACCGGTCCGGCCGCAATCGACTGATCCGGCCGCAATCGCCCGATCCAGATCGCCCTCGGGACACCCGACACTGCCGTCTCGAGGGTCACGCTGGTTCGTCGACTTCGCCCGGTCGGCTCGAGGCACACTGACCGACAGCAACCACACTAACCCAGCCACACCACACTACACCACACTCGATGTCGTACGGAAAGTTCCTGGTCAAACGCATCCTGCAAGGGTTCGTCGTCATCTGGGGAGTCGTCACGGTCACGTTCGGGCTCCGAGCCGTCTCGCCCGGAGATCCGGTGAACCTGATCGTCGACCCCGCGGCCTCGCCGGAGCTACGCGAGCAGATTCGCGAGGATCTCGGGCTGAACGACCCGATTTACGTGCAGTACGTCGAGTACCTGCAAGGGCTCGTCGTCGGCGACCTCGGCTACTCCTACCAGTCGAGTCGGGAGGTTTCGACGATGGTTATCGAACGAGTCCCCGCCACGCTCGAGTTGGCGATCGCGGCAACCGTCGTCGCGGTCGTCATCGCGATTCCGTTGGGCGTGATCAGCGCGACGAGACGAAATCAGCCCTCCGATTACGGGGCGACGCTGTTCTCGCTGGTCGGGATCAGCACGCCGAACTTCTGGCTCGGGATCATGCTGATCCTCGTGTTGGCCGTCCAGTTCGGACTCTTCCCGACGGGGCAACGTCCGGTCGGGTTCGCCGACGCGATGCACTCCCTGATCACGACCGGCTACGCACACGACCTCGTGACGTGGCTGCGTCACATCACGCTTCCCGCGATCGCTCTCGGGACGTACTTCACGGCGTTGATCACCCGGCTCACCCGAAGCGGCATGATCGACGAACTGGGGAAGCCGTACGTGACAGCCACTGAGGCGAAGGGGCTGCCGGGCGTTTTGATCCGGTACAAGCACGTCCTGCGAAACACGATGATCCCGATCATCACCGTGCTCGGACTCCAACTCGGCACGCTGATCGGCGGCGCGGTCATCACCGAAACGGTCTTCTCCTGGCCCGGACTGGGCTTGCGGCTGATCAACGCCATTTACGCGCTCGACTGGCCGCTCATCCAGGGTATCATCATCTTCATCGGCGTCGGCTTCGTCGTGATCAACATCTTCGTCGACTCGCTGTACGCCTACCTCAACCCGCGGGTGGTCGACGAATGATCCCCGACCGACTCAAATCGAACCTGCGCCGGGAGTGGAACGAGAGCCTGCTCGCGAAGGTCGGTCTCGCGATTGCGATCGCGATCATCCTGCTGGCGCTGTTCGCACCAGTCCTCGCGACGCACAATCCGAACACGACCGGAAACTTCGACGAGCACGGCAACCCCTACCCGCCGATGGGCGTCGAACACGACACCCACATGTGGGAGGAGGGTGAGGACGGGCAAGAACGGGTGAGCTACACCGTCGAACCGAGCGACGAGCACTACCTCGGCACGAACAACATCGGGCAGGACGTGTTCTCGAGGGTCCTCTTCGGTGCCCGAACGTCGCTCCTCGTGGGCTTACTCGGAACGGGGTTAGCGACTGCGTTCGGCGTCCCCTTCGGCCTCGTCTCGGGCTACTACGGCGGTCGGATCGACGACGGCATGATGCGGATCGCGGACATCATGCTCGCGTTCCCGTCGCTCGTCCTCGCGATCGCGCTCATCGGCGTCTTCGGACCCAGCACGCAGTACATTCCCGACCCGATCGTGATGGCCGGCTTCGCGGAGGGGATGCCCGAGTACGCCGTTCTCCCGGGAACCGTCACGCTGGTCGTCGCCCTCGTCACGTGGGTCTGGTTCGCCCGCGTCGCTCGCGGCGAGGCCATGTCGATCCGCAACGAGGAGTACGTCAAAGCGGCGAAGAGCCTCGGTGCGCCCAATCGGACGATCCTGCTCAGGCACGTCCTGCCCAACAGCCTCACGCCGGTGATCGTACTCGCGACGATTCAGGTCGCCGCGATCATCCTCCTCGAGAGTTCGCTTTCGTACCTGGGATTCTCGGGGACGACGCTCTCGTGGGGCTACGAGATCCAACAGGGTCAGGACTACCTCGCGACCGCGTGGTGGATCGCGACGGTGCCGGGTATCGCGATCGTACTCGCCGTGATCAGCATCAACCTCCTGGGCGACTGGCTCCGGGATTCCCTCGACCCGAATATCGAGGGCGAGGGCGGAGGTGCCGGCTAACATGATAGAGAACGCGCCAGATACGCAGCAATCGGACGACTGGAGTACAGACGACATCCTCCGCGTCGAGGGCCTCTCGACGCGGTTCTTCACGGAACAGGGACAGGTAAACGCCGTCTCCGATCTCGACTTGCGGATCGAACGCGGCGAAATCGTCGGCATCGTCGGCGAGAGCGGCAGCGGCAAGAGCGTCACCGCGCGATCGATCGTCGACCTGATCGAGTCGCCGGGTCGGATCACCGACGGCGAAATCTGGTTCGACGAACCCGACCTGGCCGAGGCGGTCCGCGACGACCACCCCGACGCGGTCGACGGCGACTACGTCAATCTGCGAGCCGTGCCGGAACGAGTTCGAGATTCGTTGCGGGGCTCCGCGTTCAGCATGATCTTCCAGGATCCCGAGAGCAGTTTCAATCCGAGTCTCACCGTCGGCGAGCAACTCGCCGAGGCCGTCGAGGTCCAGCGCCGAGCGAGCGCGAATCCGCGTTCGACGCGCGCCAGAACCAACTCCGAGGCGTACTCGATGAGCAACTTCCTCCTCTCGACGGTGCTCCCCTCCCAGCGATACGTCAGCGAGTCGAGTCGCGAACGGGCCGTCGAACTGCTCGAGTTGGTCGGCATTCCCGACCCGATCGAACGAGCCGACGAGTACCCCCACGAGTACTCCGGCGGGATGCTCCAGCGGGCGATGATCGCGCAAGCGCTCGCCGGGGAGCCGGACGTGTTGATCGCCGACGAACCGACGACGGCACTCGACGTGACGATTCAGGCGCAGATTCTGGACTTGCTCGACGACCTGCAGGCGGAAACGGGGATGACCATCCTCCTCATCACGCACAACCTCGGCGTCGTCGCGCGGATGTGTGACCGGGTCGGCGTGATGTACGCCGGCGAAATCGTCGAGCGCGGCCACCTTACGGACGTCTTCGACGACCACGTCCACCCCTACACCGAGGGGCTGCTGGGATCGATTCCCGATCTGGAAGGAGTCGGCGGCCGCCTCGAGCCGATACCCGGAAACGTCCCGAGCCTGCTCGACCACGAGATGGCCGATCGCTGTCACTTCGCCGATCGCTGCCCGAAGGCGATGGACGAGTGTCTCGAGCACCCGCCGGAGTACGACGCAGCGGGGAGTGAGGAGCACGCAGCACGGTGTGTCTTGACCGAGATGGCCTACGACGAGTCACGAGCGCTTCCGGCGGACTACTTCGGGGAGACGACGGACGGAGCCCGGGACGAACGGCCGGAGGAATCGACCGAAGCCCAGCCGCCGGTCGAACAGCCGCCGCTCGAGGAGTCCGGAGGTGAAACGAAATGAGCATCGACGAGCCACTCGTCCGCGTCGAGGACCTCGAGAAGTACTTCTGGGAGAACGATTCGATCGTCGACCGACTGTTCGGCGACGAGGCGGTCCCGGTCCGGGCCGTCGACGGCGTGAGCCTCGATATCTACCGGGGAGAGACGCTCGGGCTCGTCGGCGAGTCCGGCTGTGGCAAGTCGACCGCGGGCGAGACCATCCTCAGACTGCAAGAGCCAACGGACGGACGCGTCGAGTTCGACGGCGAACCAGTCGCCGAACTGTCCGGAAGCGATCTCCAGGCGTTTCGCAGCGAGTCACAGATCGTCTTTCAGGACCCGTTCTCGAGTCTCGACCCGCGAATGACGGTCGGAAGCATCATCAGGCAACCACTCGACATCCACGGCGTGGGGACGACCGAGCAGCGACGCGAGCGAGTTCGTGAGTTACTCGAACGCGTCGGCCTCGCTGCGGATCAACTCGATCGGTATCCACACGAGTTCTCCGGTGGCCAGCGCCAGCGCATCGGCATCGCGCGTGCGCTCGCACTGGAACCCGACTTTATCGTGCTGGACGAACCGACATCGGCGCTCGACGTCTCGGTACAGGCACAGGTGTTGAACCTGCTCGACGATCTCCAGAACGAGTTCGACCTCACCTACTTGCTGATCAGTCACGATCTCTCCGTGATTCGCCACGTCTGTGACCGCGTCGCCGTGATGTACCTCGGCGAAATCGTCGAAGTCGGCCCCGTCGAGGCCCTCTTCGAGGATCCAAAACACCCCTACACCCAGGCGCTCCTCGAGAGCGTGCCTCGAGCCTCGACCGACGAACGAGAACGCGACCGAGAGACGCTCGCCGGAGACGTTCCCTCCCCGCGAGACCCGCCCAGCGGCTGTCGGTTCAGAACGCGGTGTCCGAACGTCATTCCGCCCGACGAACTCGACCTCGACCAGCAGGCCTACCGCGCCATTATGACCCTTCGCGAGCGAGTCGAACGTCGGGACATCTCCCTCGAGTCCGTCGGGGACGACGGCCAGTTCGATCCCACCTCGGGGGGGATTCCGGAGGAAGACATCCCCGAATTCGTCGAGACGCTCAGAACGCGACTGCTCGACACCGATTTGCCGCCTCGACACGACCGAATCGTCGACGAGGCGCTCGCCGAACTGGCCGACGAAAACTGGGACGAGGCGGCAACTCGATTGCGCGAGGCCTACGAAAGCGTCTGCGAACGGAAGCAACCGACACTCGAGAACGGAGACCACCCCGTCGCGTGTCACCTCTATACCGACGGTTCAGATCCGTTCGCGGAGACGAACCCGCAGTTGTGAGTCGTCTCGGTCCGAGCAATTGATGTGAGTCGTCGCTGTGTGAACGGTCCAGTCTGCGTGGATTGGAACGACGCCGAGTATCACTATGCCCACTCTCGAGTCTGCATGGATTTGCCCACCCTCGAGTTTCGGTGTGTTGGACAGAGCGGTGTGTTGGATAGAATTTATTTCCTGTGTGATTAGTAGAAATATTTTGCGGCCTCGTGAGTCGATATCCCCCACTATAGTGCTCGAGTCCGACGAAATAGTGCATCTGGGTGGTTGTCGGATTGGACAGGTCGACCAATCTGTGTTGGCCGTAGGTGTAATACCCACCAGTTCCTGGCCTCGGGTATGAACGAGACGTCTACAACTCGGATGGAAGCCGCCTGTTCGCTTCTGTCGGAACCCGAGCGACGATACGTATTGTATCAGTTGACAGACCGTCACGGTGCAAATATCGACGAAATTACCGACGGCATCGCCGCCTGGAAGTTCGACGCGGACCCGACGACGGTCGACGAGGCGCGCCGCCAGCAAATCTACATCTCGCTCGTTCACAATCACCTGCCGCGGCTGGCTGACTACGACATCGTCGACTACGACCTCCGCAGCGGCGACATCGTTCTCACTGAAGGGTTCGAGGACATCAAACCGCTGTTGACCCAGTTCAAACAGACCGAAGAAGATCCGAAGATTCGCGAACTGCCGTCGCTGTAAGCGGCCACTTTTCGACTCGATTGGCGGGGATGGCGTCTGGAGAACGTCGCCACTTCCTGTGAGCCTCGCCCGGATAGGGTACCTGTGGGTGGTCTGCAGGGGCGAACGATAACCGTCGTCTGAGCGGCCGAAGACGGACGAATCGAAACACGTAGAACGATACTCCGTCGATGTCCCGTGTGCGCAGATACCGGAACGCCCTCCTCTTCGTCACCCTCGCGGGAATCTGGGGCACCGCGTTCGTCGCCATCAGCGCGGGCCTCGAGCACTTTCCACCCGTTTTGTTCGCCGCCTTTCGCTACGATATTGCCGGCGTGCTCATGCTCGCCTACGCCATCTACGCCGTCGACGACTGGTATCCGACCCGTCGCGGTGAGTGGCTCCTCGTCGCCGTCGGTGCCACGCTCTTGATCGCGGCGTACCACGTCTTCTTGTTCGTCGGACAACAGCACACGACGGCAGCCGCGGCGGCCATCGTCGTGAGCCTCTCGCCCGTGTTGACCACCGGCTTCGCTCGAGTACTCACCCCGACGGATGCACTCTCGAGCGTCGGCATCGTGGGACTGGCCTTCGGACTCGTCGGCGTCGGCCTCGTCGCACGACCGGATCCAGAACAGCTGCTGACGACAGACGTCGTCGCGATTCTCTTGGTCTTCTGTGCCGCGACCGCGTTCGCCCTCGGCGGCGTGATCACCCGTTCGCTCGAGGCCACGCTCCCCATCGAAACGCTCGAGGCCTGGTCGATGCTCGGCGGCGCGTTCGTGATGCACGCCGTCAGTCTCGCGCTTGGCGAACCACTCGAGCCGACAGCGTGGACGCACCCCGAAGCACTCGGCGCACTCGGCTACCTGGCCCTGGTTGCGAGTGCGATCGGCTTTTTACTTTACTTCGACCTACTCGAGCGATTGGGTGCTGTCGAGATCAACATGGTCTCATACGTCGCCCCCGTCTTCGCCGCGCTCTTCGGCTGGCTGTATCTGGGCGAAGTCGTCGACGCCGCCACGGTCGTCGGCTTCGGATTCATCGCGGCAGGCTTCGTCCTCGTCAAACGAACGGCCATTCGAAGCGAGTTCGATCACCTCGTCCGTCGATTCTCGAGTGAATAACGGGATAGCACGTCAACTACTGCTGTCTGTGAACCCGTCCGACGTACAACGCGAGGAGATTGAGCGCGACGAGACCGAGAAAGAGCAAAAATTCGAACGACGTCGACAATCCGGTCACGAGCAACGGAACGTAGAATACGGGGAGAATAATGCCGCCCCAGAAGCCGGTCACCCGAATCGGCTTCGCGAGCGACGGCACGCGTTCTTCGAGCGCTCGGTGCGTCCGCTCGTCGTCCTCGAGTGTGCTGCGGGTCGGATCGGCGCGACTCTCACGTTCTGTGGGTGGGCTCGCCATTGCTTTGGGTGATACACCTCACAGAATCGACGCCAGCACATATACCAGTGCGAACGTTTGCCACAGACACGCTCAATTCATCCCACGTAGTTGCCCATTACCCGAACATCTTCGGCGAGGCTGGATTCCGTCCCCGAATCCGATGTCCACCGACAAACAGCCATTCCGAGGGAGAAGCCGCGAGTATGCACGTCGTAATCGACCATTGGAACGCTGAATCTGCGTGAATGTGAGCCGAATTCGGACACACACATCACTAGTCTGTCGTCACGGCTCACGAACCGACGTGCGTTCGCTCGAGCGGGCACCGAATCGTATCAAGAGTGGAAAATACGATTTCTCTATTCAGAGAGGAACGTGAAATATCGACCTGCTGAATAGAGCGCAGACGTACATCGTTTGACCCCTCTATTCAATCAGATTCAACCAATCGAGATTACAGGTCCGTAACGCTGTGAGAGTGACCGAGCGGCAGTGATTTTCTTTCGGGTCCTTCAGTAGGAGATTACCAACTGCTGGTACTAAACTTCGGGCTTGTCATACGTTCGGAAGAGGTCCTCTAGGCTTCTTCTGTGTCGTTGAACGTTGTCCACTCTGCTTCGGTCCCGAGAATATCTGCGAGTGAGATGACTACCGATTGCAGTTCGTTGATTTGTTGCTGTTGTTGTTCCACGAGATTTTGGAGTTCATCGGTCTGCGATTGAGTCTCGTCGTACTGTTGGGTGGTTTTGTCAAGTCTATCCGAGAATGTTTCCATCGCTTTTGAGAGATGCGAGATGTCTTCATCAGTCGCCAACCCATGTTCATGGGGATCAGCCAGCATCTCTCTATGTGTGACAATCGCGTCAGCAACGTTCTCACTCCCGTCTGGCAGCGTTATCGACAGAGGTTGCGTTTCGGGCGTGTCAGTCGCAGATGAAGTGTCGTCTGTCTCAGGGGATTGATTCTGTTTGACGCCTTGCGTGGATTCCTTCGAATCGCTACTCATATCTCTTGAGGGCTTCCCTACCCATATAAATTCTCGTCAGACACCAGCACACAAGGTAGTATGTTCATTGATATTTATATTTTGTAGGTGGTCTCCATTCAGCAGGCCCCCATTGTAACCCATAAGACTTCCGACATTTAGTGGTGCCTCTTCGACTACTGGTAGTGACCTGCGTGATGGGCGTCTTGTACGACAGATCTCATCGACAAGCTCACAAGCCACAAAGACGGACAAATAAGCAACAGTAGCATATGTGATAATTATCTTCGATGAATTAACCAACTCACTCATGGTTCCAGCGATGGGGTTCCAACTGGAGCAATTGACACATATGCGCTGTGTATCCATCAGGACCTTCCGAAGAAATACGCTGATTGGAAGGAACCCCAGCGGTCAATACGCACGCGTAGTTGTCGAATCGCCGAATTCAGTTTCAGGTGTGAGTTTGAACAAAGAAGCTGTGCGACGAGCGACTTGGACTGGAAACGAACGGAAGACGTGAATCGACGATGAACGGAGAGATGTGGTGACGGTCGAAGGGAATCAGCGGCGAACGGAGAACTTCACAGTGACGTCCAGACGACCTCAGTGGAGGAACCGAATCAGCTGAAAAAGGCGACCAATTTCGAAACCGACCAAAGCCGGTTACTGGAAGCCGATTCGGCTGCCGCGTCGACCCGTCGGCCCGGGACCGCCCGAACCGCCGCCCTGGAACTCCTCTTCGATCTGCTCGTAGTACTCGAGGATGTCGTCGGTGATCGTCGGCCGAACGTTCTCCATCGCCTGCCTGAAGTGGCGCATCTCGACGATATCGGCTTCGTGATCCTCACGGAGTGCCTCAATTGCCGACTCTCGAGCGATCGACTCGAGGTCGCTGCCGACGTAGCCGTCCGTGATCTCCGCGATTTCACGCAGCGTCACGTCCGCCGCGAGAGGCGTGTCCTCGGTGTGAATCTCGAGGATTCGCTCGCGGCCGTCGATGTCGGGTTCGCCGATCATGACGAGGCGGTCGAACCGACCCGAGCGCAGGAGTGCGGGATCGATCATGTCAGGTCGGTTGGTCGCGCCGATGACCATCACGTTCTCCATTTCCTCGAGGCCGTCGAGTTCGGTGAGGAGTTGATTGACGACTCGCTCGGAGACGTTCGAGCCGACCTCGCCGCCTCGGCCGGGTGCGAGGGCGTCGAGTTCGTCGAAGAAGATCACCGTCGGGGAGACCTGGCGCGCCTTGCGGAAGGTCTGCCGGATGGCCTTCTCCGATTCGCCGACCCACTTCGAGAGCAACTGTGGCCCACGGACCGAGATGAAGTTCGCGTTCGTCTCGTTGGCCACGGCTTTCGCCATGAGCGTCTTCCCGGTTCCGGGTGGCCCGTAGAGCAAGACGCCGGCCGGCGGATCGATTCCGAGCCGATCGAATCGACCGGGGTTGTTCAGCGGCCACTCGACGGACTCCTGAACCTGCTCTTTCGCGGAGTGAAGACCGCCGACGTCGTCCCAGGAGATTTTCGGTAGTTCGACGAGCACCTCCCGCATCGCCGAGGGTTCGACCTCGTTGAGCGCGCCCCGGAAGTCCTCGCGCTTGACGATCATCCGGTCGATCAGGCTCGGCGGGATGTCCTCCTCGTCCAAGTCGATCTCCGGTAAGTACCGGCGCAGGGCCTTCATCGCAGCCTCTTTCGTCAGACTCTCGATGTCAGCGCCGACGAAGCCGTGGGTCTCGTCGGCCAGGTGACCGAGGCTGACGTCGTCGGAGAGGGGCATACCGCGGGTGTGGATCTGCAGGATCTCCTCGCGACCCACCTCGTCCGGGACGCCGATTTCGATCTCGCGGTCGAATCGACCGGGTCGACGCAGTGCGGGGTCGACCGAATCGACGCGGTTCGTGGCCGCGATGACGATGACCTGCCCTCGAGCCTCGAGGCCGTCCATCATCGTCAGCAGTTGGGCGACGACGCGGCGTTCGACTTCGCCGGTGACGTCCTCGCGTTTCGGTGCGATCGAGTCGAGTTCGTCGATGAAGATGATCGACGGCGACTCCTCGCTCGCGTCCTCGAAGATTTCCCGGAGTTGCTGTTCGGATTCGCCGTAGTACTTCGAGATAATCTCTGGCCCGGCGATGGAGAAGAAACTCGCGGAGGTTTCGTTGGCGACGGCTTTCGCGAGCAGGGTCTTCCCGGTTCCGGGCGGCCCGTGAAGCAAGACGCCCTGTGGCGGTTCGATCCCCAGTTTCTTGAAGATCTGGGGGTGTTTCATCGGCAGTTCGACCATCTCGCGGACCCGTTGGATCTCGTTTTGGAGCCCGCCGATGTCCTCGTAGGTGATCCCGCCTCCGGTCTTCTCGAAGCCGCTGATCGGCTCTTCGCGGAGTTCTACGTCGGTGTCCTCGGTGATCAGGACGACGCCTTCCGGCTCCGTCTCGACGGCGATGAGCGGAATCGCCTGTCCGGGCGACCGCATGAATGGGTGGTTCGTCGAGGACATAACCGGGACGATGTCACGGCCGACGACCGGCCGTTTGAGGATCTGACGTTTGACCATGCCGGCCGCGTCGGAGCCGAACTGCACCGACGCCTCCTCGGGTGGGGCGAGGGTGAGTTTGTCGGCCTTCGTGGCCTCGGCTTTCCGGATCGTCACACGCTCGCCGATCCCTACGTCGGCGTTCTGGCGCGTGAACCCGTCGATACGGACGGTATCCGTATTCCAGTCCTGCCGGTCGGCCCGCCACACCTTCGCGGCGGTCGTATCTGCACCTTCAATTTCGATGATGTCGCCCGGACTGAGCTTCAGATGTAACAGCGTGTCCGGGTCGAGTCGGGCGATACCACGACCCGAGTCGTTCGGGTATGCCTTCGCAACCTCCAGTTGAACTTCGTTCATGATTCGGGATGGACGGCCTTGTCTGTGTCTCCGCCTCGTGCGCGGATAGTTTTTTTGCTAGCCCAAGTCATTTCCTGTGCTAAATGCTACCATGGATAACTCCCACAGGTACACACATAGCTGTACCGGCATCGGTCGGTTTTGGGGGTACCGACACATCTCCGTCCCCTCGATCTCGAGGGAGACGGTGGCACTGAGAAGATGGCTTTTTAGCCGTGCCTCACAGCCGTCTATTTATGAAAACGCTCGCGTTCGACGGGCGCATGGGCGCAAGCGGCGACATGATCCTCGCCGCCTTGCTCGATGCCGGCGCGGACCCCGACGCCTTAGAACCCGTCACCGACGCACTCGAGGTCGAATACCGAATCGGCGAGACCGTCAAATCCGGGATTTCCGCGACGACGGTCGATGTCTACCTGACAGATCGAGACGAAACGGCCGACGACGGTAGTGAAGACGGCCACTCCCACGAACACGGTGACGGGGATAGTCACGACCACTCTCACGAGCGCGACAACGGTCACGATCACGAACACGGTGACGCTGACGATCACGACCATTCCCACGACCACAACCATTCCCACGACCACAGCCATTCCCACGGCCACTCCCACGCACACGCCGAGGGACACGGTCCCCACCGAAGCTATCTCGAGGTCCGCGAGATCGTCGAAGCGATGGGCCTCGAGTCGGCAGTCGAGGCCGACGCGCTCGCGATTTTCGAACTCCTCGGCGAAGCCGAGGCGAGCGTCCACGGGGAGTCGCTCGAGGAGATCCACTTCCACGAAGTCGGGGCCGACGACGCCATCGCGGACATCGTCGGTGCGACCCTCTTGGTGCACGACCTCGAGATCGAACGAATCGTGACCACGCCGCTCGCGACGGGCGGTGGCACCGTGTCGATGAGCCACGGCGAGTATCCAGTCCCGACCCCGGCGGTCGTCGAACTCGCTCAGCGGGCTGAGTGGTCGCTTCGCGGCGGTCCCGTCGAAACCGAACTCCTGACGCCCACCGGCGCGGCGATTTTGGCTCACCTCGCGGACGGCATCGAGTCGCTGCCGACGCTCGACCTCGAGGGCTCCGGTTACGGGGCGGGTGGCTACGACCTCGATCCGCACCCGAACGTCCTTCGCGTGCTCGTCGGGGACAGCGGAGCACGCGGCGGCCTCGAGAAGGACGATATCGCCGTCCTCGAGACGAATCTAGACGACGCGACGCCGGAGGTCCTCGGCGGGTTACAGGAAACACTCGCGGACGCGGGCGCGCGGGACGTTTCGATTCTCCCCGCGACGATGAAGAAGTCCCGCCCCGGCCACCTCGTGAAGGTCATCTGTAAGCCCGCTGATCGGGAGCGTGTCGCTCGAGCGCTGGCCGAAGAGACAGGGACGCTCGGCGTTCGGGATGCCGGGGCTACCCACCGTTGGATCGCGAATCGGGAGTTCGAGACGGTCGAACTCTCGCTCGAGGGAGAGACCTACGACGTGACCGTCAAGGTTGCCAGCGACGAGGAGGGCACGGTGTACGACGTGAGTGCAGAGTACGACGACGCGGCCACGATCGCGGCAGAAACTGGTGAACCGATTCGAGAGATACGACGACTCGCCGAACACGAGGTACACACCGAGCACTAACCTTTCCGTAAAATCTGTCGCTCGAAGGAGAGGGTACCAGATTGATTAGCCGATCTACTCCTCGGGACGATACGCAAAAAAATAAACGAACTAAGTAGGCTACGCGGCGTTATTCGTCGCCGTTGTCGTTCTCGCCGTTATCGTTCTCGCCGTTATCGTTCTCGCCGTTGTCGTTCTCGCCGTTATCGTTCTCGCCGTTATCGTTCTCGCCGTTATCGTTCTCGTCGTTGTCGTTCTCGCCGTTATCGTTCTCGCCGTTATCGTTCTCGTCGTTGTCGTTCTCATCCTCCTCTGGGTCCTCAGCGCCGAGGCCAACGTCAATGTCGCCGATGTCAACCGCAGTCTGGTCGCCGACGGTTGCGGAGTTACCCTGTGCGAGGTTTTGGGTCTGGTCAACGGACGACGTTGCAGAGACGCCATCAGTTGGCCCATCGTTGGCGCTGTCACACTGGCCGTTGCAGTTCGGCTCAGGGTCGTCAGCGCTCGTGGTATCACTCGCGGCGAATGCACCGGAGATTCCAACCTGTGCGTTGTTGTTCTCCTGTGAAATCTCCACGTTGTTTACCGCGTCAGTTTCTTCCTGTGCAGCTGCCGTTCCAGCGAACCCCATAAACATGAGGCTGCCGATCATCGCGAGCGTCAGTAGTGCTGTGAGTGCGCGTTTCATTGTTAGTAGTGTGTTGGGATCGGGCGTGCAAACGCCACCACAGGACACACGATTCGAGATCGCTCTTCGAGTGACGTGGTCGTTCTCGTGACCCCCGTCATGTTGTCCATCCTCGTGGTGCGTTGCCCGGTCGATGCTGTTACTGGGGAGCCATTTGAACCCGGGCAACCGTTTCAATTCGAACGAGTGGTCTAGCAGCCCCTATGGGTGCGCTTATCGGTTATGAGAGATTATTAACTACTCATCGATTCTAAACTGTTCTAGCTCTAGCACTCATATTTTGAGGCTGAACGTTAGTTCATTGCACAACAGTTCAGTTGTTACGGTCAAAATTTGCCTCATTAAAGCAGTTCACCGGTTCCCGTCTGCACCGAATTAACGGATTGCACTCGAGGAACAGTCCACAATTTAATATTTTGTATCAAAATTGAATCCTCCTGTCGGAAAACGGTCGGTATTCGGACCAGTAATAGCCTGTTAGGAGCGCCATCCATCACTCTCGATCGCTGTCAATTAGTCGGACACAAGTCGGATTCGATGATGTGTGGCAACGACCGAAGCAACTGATTTCTCTCGAGAAAGGAGATTATTCTATTCGGTAGCCCACTTCATCTCTTTGGCAATTTGTAGATAACAAAGGTACTCATCGGGATAGGATGGTTCGCGTCGCAGAATTTCAGCAACGAACGACACTCACAGACGCAACGGAAAACATCATGACAGACACAGACACGAGACGATCACGATATACAGCAGCTTTCCTGGCCTGTATCGTTTCCATAGCGATGCTCGCCGGAGGCGCACCCGCGGCAATGGCTGGTGACAGTGGCGGTGCAGACAACGTACACGCACTCGAGAACGGTGAAGACCTCTACTTGGTCTTTGGCGCTGATCTCGAAGATCAGTCGCTCGAGGAGTACGTCGAAGAACACGCGGTCGACGATCCTGAAAACGCAGACGACACGACAGAAGTCATTCAACATCAGGACGTCGATCAGGTGAACGTCCACGAACAGGGTGAAGCGGCTTCCATCTCGATCGACGGCGGCGAAGCAACGGCCGTCCAGGAGGCGAACCAGATGAACGCGAACGCCCAGACGGGTGAGGCATCCACCGAGAACGAGGCTGCCGACACCGAAGAAACGCAGTTCGAAGACGTCGGTGACGTCTACCTCCTGATGGGTAACGGCGACAACCAGCAGTACGATGGCTGGGGAGTCGCTGGCGAGAAAGACGACAAAGAGACGGTCACGCAGTCAGCCGAAGCCAGCGTAACCCAGAGCCAGGACGTTGCACAGGCGAACGTCAACGAACAGAGTACGGCGTTCGCGTTCGCTGCGGACGAGAGTGACGCAACTGCACTCCAACAGACCGACCAGCACAACGAGAACCTCCAAGAGGGAGCTGCGAACGCAGCAAACATCTACGCTGGCGGCGGCGAGTACGTCGACCAGAGCGAAGCAGAACTGGTTGATCAAGAACAAGGCGTCGAACAGGCGAACATCAACGAGCAAAGCGGTGCAGTCGCCATCGCCGTCGGTGAAAACTCCACTGCAACGTCGATCCAGATATCCGACCAGACCAACCTCAACGACCAGATCGCCTCCGCCGATGCTGAGAACATCTTCGCCTCGATGGGCGGGATGAACGTTGCAACGGCTGGCGCAGAGGCCGAAAGTAGCGTCGTCGACACGGAAATGCCTGAAGACGACAAGAAAGACGACAAGGACGACTCACAGACTGCCACCTCGAGCGTCGATCAGGAGCAGTCGGTCGAACAACTGAACGTCAATCTGCAGAACACTGCGGTCGCGATCGCGACCGACAACAGTGAGGCTTCGGCGGTCCAACTGGCCCACCAGCAAAACTACAACGCGCAGGTCGGCTTCGCCGAAGCGCTCAACGTCTACGCTGGCCCAGGTCTCGTCTTCGACACCGACGGTCACACCTCGAGTTCGACCGTCACCGTCGGCGGCGAAGACGTCGAGGACGCACCGGGCATGTCCTACGACTTCGACACGAGCGCCGAACAGACCAGCGACGTGACTCAGGATGCAACTGCCGCACTCGAGCAGTCCCAACTAGTGGAGCAGGGCAACTACGACGAACAACACGCATCGATCGCGATTGCCGACGACGAAGGTGATGCAGACTCCGTGCAGATCACTATGCAGGAGAACGAGAACGTCCAGACCGGTGGCATCTCCGCGTCGAACGTCGGCGTCGCCTCGTAGAACCGATTTCGACTCACAGCTTTTTCTTGGCGCGTTCACCTCGTGAGCCGTTGGCTCGAGTGGAGCCACACTCGAAAGAACGCAACCGACGATACCTGACGAATCCGACAACCAGCGCCACTGCGACCACTCGACGAACGTCTCCGGCCGACGGATGTTCGATACCCGCGAGGACGTCTCCGCGAGGGCGACGTCGCGTTTCACTCGTTCACTGGAGGAGAACGACTACTGCCTCCGATCGCTGCCGTGGTCGTCTTCGGCTTCATCGGGTTGGTCCAACTCCTCGTTCGATCCACTCGAGTCGCCACCCGATCCCGCCGTCCGGTGTTCTGAGAGCGCTTCTTCGATCGACAACTCGCCGGCGGCAACGCGACGTGCGAGAAGGTCGTCGATCGCACGATTCCCGTCGCTCTGTTCGCGTGATCGGTCCTTGATCACCTGCAACTCGCCCGCGGTCGGATCGATCTGTCGCGTCTCGACGACCTCTCCCTCGAGCCTGGCGATATTCGCGGCCGCGAGGACGTCTCCCATCCCCCTCGAGCCGGTGCCCAGATACGGCGTCGTTCCGGTTTCGTCGACCAGTTCGACCGTTACGTCCTCGAGGTCGTTGACGAGCGATGCGCTCTGGAGTCGAGAGCCGTCACCGATGCGGACGATCGGAGCCGCCGCTTCGTTCGCTTCGCGCTGGATCACGTCGACGGCATCCGAGAGAGGGACCTGGAACGCTGCGACAACGACGTCGCCCGCGAGCACGGCGATGCCGGGTTTCCGCCCCGGGTCGACGCCGATTATCACCCGGCCACCGTCGCCCCGAACGGCAGTGAGCGCCTGATCGACCGCTCGCCGAGGGTCGTCCGGATCGGCGACGATCGTCGTCACGTCGGGAAACGAATCGGCGTGCTCGGGGCCGGTGACGACGACTGCGACGCGCTCGGGGAGTTCGTCGTTGGGTTCGACAGTCGTGAACTCTGAGCCCCGTTCACGAAGCTCGTTGACGACGCCGTGATAGAGTTCGAAGTCTGCGGTGGCGACGACGATCACGAGCGCACGTTGGCGACCGAGCGGAATAAACGTACGCGCATTGGCTCTCCATCTCGTGTGAATTAGTCGGCCTATTCACGGCTGGCGTTTCGTCTCGATGACCCTGTCTTCAGGCCGGTTCCGGGGCCTTTTTGCCCGCAACCACCAAACTCGACTCGTGAACGACGAGGCGATCCCGACCGGCTGTGACCCGGTCGACGAGCTACTCGGTGGGGGATTCGAACGTGGGACCGTCACGCAGTTGTACGGCCCGCCGGCAGCGGGTAAGACGAACCTCGCGCTGTCAGCTGCCGTCGACACGGCCGCCGCCGGTGGGACGGCGGTCTACATCGACACCGAGGGCGTCTCGGTGGATCGATTCCAGCAGCTTCTCACGGCGTCCGTTCCCGACGAAGACGTCGAGGACGTCGCCTCGCGAATCGTCATCGAAGACGCCCTCGACTTCGACGAACAGGCAGAAGCCGTCCGCGACGCAGAAGAGTTCGCCGAACGCGCCGATCTGATCGTCCTCGACAGCGCGACCGGATTCTATCGTCTCGAGCGAACTGGCGATAACGACGGCGGGCAGGCGCTGCGGAAGGTCACTCGGCAGGTGACACACCTCCTCTCGCTCGCCCGAAAGCACGACCTCGCGGTCGTCCTGACGAATCAGGTCTTCAGCGACCCCGAGGCCGACCGAACGCGCGGACTCGGCGGGAACACGCTCGAGCACTGGACCGGCGTTGTCCTCCGCCTCGAGCGCTTTCGCGGCGGCAATCGACGGGCGACGCTCGAGAAACACCGCTCGAAAGCCGTCGGCGAGTCGACGCAGTTTCGAATTACGGACAACGGCCTCGAGGGTGGCGACGAGTCGTCCCGGCTGTGACAGCACGAAAACGGTCGGCGGCTGTGACAGCACGAAAATGGTCGGTTCGTCAGTGACGGCTCGAATCGGGTAGCCGAGCCGGTAGATGTGGAGCCGAATTACTAGATTTCGTTGAGCTTTCGCAGGAGTTGGCCGCGGTACTCCTCGTCGCTCGTGATTCCTTTGATCTCGAGAACGTTTCGCTCGAGTTTGTCGACAGCGACGCGGAAGGCGTTCTCGGCCCCGTATCCTTCGCCGGTGCCGGCGACCTGTCCTTTGTTGGTCCGGAGTCGAACCTGACACTGGACGAGTGGCGTGCCACGGAGCTTCTCGTTGTGTTCGTGGAAACGCACGTGCGCGTGCATCACCTGCATGTCCGCGTACTTATCGGAGACTCCCTCGATGCTCTGGACGATCGACTCTCGAGTGATGGTGTCGAGCATCGAAATGTTGGTGATCTGGACGTCCATGTACTCCTCTTCGGTGAAGGTGAGTGCACGGAGGACGTCCGTCTTGGTGATGACGCCGATGACGGTTCGGTCGTCGTCCTCGGGCGTAACCATAAGCCCCGCGTAATCGAGTTCGAGCATCTGCTCGACAGCCGCTTTCGCGGTGGCGTCGAGCGTCGTCGTCTCGACGGGGCTGTTCATGATGTCGTAGATGGGAACGTCGAGCAGTCGCTGGGAGTCACCGACGCGATCACCCGTCGTCGTGGTGTGATTCTCTCTGATGACGAAGTCGGCGATGTCGTGGGTCGTGACGACACCGGAGAGGTACCCGTTCTCGTTGAGGACGGGCAGACGCGAGATGCCGTGTTCTCGCAGGTGGTTGATCGCCTTCCCGACGCCGTCGTCCTCGGACAGCGTGACCGGATCGTCGGTGAAGATATCGTCGACGGTAAGCGCGTCGAGGTTCTCGAGGACGGCCTCGAGAATCGCGTCGTCCGTGATGACGCCCCAGAGGTCGTCGTGTTCGAAGACCGGCGCGACCTTGGAGTTGCTCTCGACGAGCACGCGGGCGGTCTCTCGAACGTCTTCGTCTCGAGCGACCTTCGGTGCCGGCGAGTTGCGACTCGGTTTGGTGAGTGCGGCTACCTTCGCGTCGTCCTCGACGTGGGATTGGAGTATCTCCCGTTCGCTGATGACGCCTTCGTACTCCCCATCGTCGGTGACGATAATTCCTTTGGGGTTGCCATCCTCGAAGGTCGAACGGACTTTCCCCATACGTGTGCCAACGTCGACTTCGATGAAATCTCGGGTGGCGATATCAGCGATATTCATCGTTACGCAATGATATACTGTCTCAGGGCTTTTGAACATACCGCCCGTTTTAGCCGGGTGGGACGAAGACGCACCATTTTGCGCCTGCGTGTAGAACGGGCAGTATGACACTCGATATCAGTGTCCTCGGACGGTACACCTATCTCGCGACTGAACTCTTCTGGGGTGCGGTCGCCGCCGTCTTACTGTACCGCGCAAACGCACTCAGAAAGGCAGGGGGTACGATCCTTGCACTGTATCCAATCGCGTATCTCTGGGACCGATACACCCTCGCCGTCGGCGTTTTCGACATCAAACTCCGAACCGGGATCGATATCGCCGGCATCCCACTCGAGGAACACCTGTTCATGGTAGTCGTTCCTGGACTCGTCGTTGGGTTTCACGAGACGATCTTTGGGACCGAGTAACCATCACGTACACGAAGGAATTGACTATCAATGCGTGCAACCGACCACGACAATCATATGGTGGTTTCACGACCGTTGGTCCGATGGGAGATCGCCATCAGCCGTCCACTTCGGGTCCCGAAAACGCCAGCGATCGAGCCGTGATCCGAGGGATCTTGCGGCTCTTCGGAACCGTCGTGCTCATCGGCGCACTCGTCGTCGGCGCGGCCACTATCGCACCCGCCGTTATCGATGACATCGACGGAATCGACGGCTTCGACGGACCGGACGGCGTCGATATGGGCCCACAGCCGTCTCCGAGTTCCGAGCCACCCCCCGCTGGTGAGCGTGATCCTGACACGACCGACCCCGACGACCCCGGTGAGTCGACGTACGAATCCAACGTCGAGACCATCGACACCGAGACCGTCGAAGACTTCGTCCACGCGGAGGTCAACGACCGTCGGGACGACCACGACGTCGACGACCTCGAGTGGGACGGAACGGTCGCCTCCGTCGCGCGCGCCCACAGTTACGATATGGCCGACCAGGAGTACTTCGACCACACGAATCCCGACGGACAGGAGCCGATGGACCGCTTTACCGACGTCGACGACTACTGTCGGGGCTACGGCGAGAACATCGCCCTGACGTACATCGATCGACCCGTCGAAAATACGGACACCGGCGAAACCAGCGAGCACCAGACCGCAGAGCAACTCGCCACCGGACTCGTCGATCAGTGGATGAACTCGACGTCTCACCGAGAAGCGATTCTCGAGGAAGAGGGCGTTCCGGAGTGGGATCGCGGTGGCGTCGGCGTTTACGTGACTGACGACGGGGAAGTCTACGCGTCGCACAACTTCTGTCGGCAGTGGTAACGACCGGCAGCCGATGCCGTCTCCATATTTTGCAGTGGACTCGCGCTTCTTTAATCGTGGCGTCCGTTCTGCAGGTATGAACGTCGCTGATACGCTCGTGTCAGTCTACGAGACTGCGAGTGATCGTGATCTCTCCTTTCTCGCGGCCGGGTTCGCTTATTACGCGTTCGTCTCGGTGATCCCGCTCGTCCTCCTCGCGCTCGTCGTCGGCTCACTGCTCGGGGGCGAAGCGACCGCCGAACGGCTGATCCTGGTTGCCGGAGACTTCCTGCCGGAAGCAGGCGAAGCACTCGTCGTCGAGGCGCTGACGACGGAGTCCGGCCGGTCTCAGGCGACTGCCGTCGCACTCGTCGTCTCGACGTGGGGTGCGCTCAAGGTCTTTCGCGGACTCAGTCTCGCGTTCGAGCGAATCTACGACGAAGCCGTCGAGGTGACGGTCGTCGATCAGATCAAAGACGGTCTCGTCGTGATCTTCGCCGGGGCTGGTGCACTCGCGCTAATGATTCTGATCGGAACGGTCCTCGGCCTCGCAGCGGACGCACTTCCGTTCGGCGGTTGGCTTAGCTGGCTCTCCTTGCTGATCGGACTGATACTCGTCTTCTTACCGATGTACTACGTGCTACCGCCGGTCTCCGTCGATGTTACCGAAATCCTCCCTGGTGCTGTCGTCGCTGCCGTCGGTTGGACGATTCTGCAAGGTGGGTTTCAACTCTACGCAGCGAACGCCGGCCAGTACGAAGCATACGGTGCTGTCGGCGTGGTCCTCCTCTTCGTCACCTGGCTCTACTTCGCCGGCATCCTCATCCTCCTTGGAGCCGTCGTCAACGTCGTGCTCGCGAACCCCTCACTCGCCGAGTAATTCTCTCTTCCAACTGGGTCTTCGCGTTCATTCAGCTGATAGCCGCGCTGGGGAAAGGTTATGGTCTCGGCACAGACAGACCACCATAATGAGCGACGACCAGTCTCAGGAATCGCCCACTAACTCCTCGAGTAGCGCGGACGACCCCGGCGGCGGCCCACAGCGCGTCGTTTCCGAACAAAGCGTCGACGATATTCTCGATTCTCTCGGCGAGCCAGCCGACGAACCGGCCGACTCGAGCGATATCGACGACACACTTGGCGAAGACGACACCACAGCGTCGGTCGATGACAGCACACGGGAAGCCGACGAAACGCCGTCAGATGGAAATGAACTGGCGGACGAGCCACCATCTGTCGACGATTCCGGCGTCTCGAGCGACGTGAGCGACGAAGCCGGCAGCGACGGAGATACCAGTACCAGCGAGGGTGCAAGCGACAGTGCCAGCAACGCCGACGCCGACGATACCGACGCCGACAATACTGACGCAGACGATAGTTTCGATTCGAGCGACGAAACCGACGCGCTGTCCCAAACGGGATCGGTCGAGAGCGTGAACGAAGACACCTCGATCGACGACCTCGCGGCGCGAATCGAACGCGGTGACGTCACCGGCTCCGACGTTCGCGCCGCAGAAGCCGGTGACGGGCGCGAGTCGACGCGCGACGTCGGTGAGATCGACCTCTCCATGGACGACCTCGAGGCGACGCGAGCGACGTCCGGTGCGTCGCCGACGGCGAGTACGGATACGGCAGCCGACGACGGGCCACTCGCGGGCTCGATCGACCCCGAAACCGCGGACTCGAGCGACGACGAGAAGTCCGAATCCGGCGGATTTCTCGGACGGATCAAACGCTTCTTCGGCAGCTAACCGACTGCTTTTGCGATCGAGATGTCTCAGGGTACGAGCGAAATTACTACGAACAGCGTGACCATCGAAACGAGCGTCGTCGCGAAGACGTTCAGCGACGCGAACTCGGAGTCCCCGCCGAGTTCGGCGGCGAAGACGTACGTCGAGACGGCAGTGGGCGTCGCGAACATCACGACCGTCGCCGTCAGCGTTGGCGCGTCGACGGACAGCGTCGAGAAGACGAGCCACGCGAGCGCGGGCATGCAGACGATTTTGAGGCCGACGACGGCTCCCGTTGCACCGAAATCCACGGCCGGGAGGTCGATCTGTAACGACGCCCCGACACAGAGCAACGCCAGCGGGAGGGCAATCGAACCGAGCACGTCCAGCCCGGTCGCGGCGTTCGTAGGCACCGTCACACCGAGGGACCCGACGGAGAGTCCGGCGAGCAACGAGAGCAACACCGGATTCGTCGCGAGCCCCCGCAACTCGTCGGCGATCGCCGCACTCGCACCGTTGAGCGTCGACAACAGGATCAGCGACAGCGGGAGTTGCACCAGCGTAATCACGCCGAGGACGACGCTCGCAATTGCGGTGACCTCCGCGTCGAACGTCGCCGCCACCAGCGGGAGCCCGAGATAGCCCAGATTCGAGTGATACGACTGCACGATCGCGACGCTCTGGCGTCCCCTCGAGTCGCGATTTCGATGGACGATCCACGCGAGACCCACCGTGACGAGCAGTACGGAGAGTAAGCCCACGACCAGTTCGATCGAGAGCAGCCGACCGATCGCCTGATCGTACGTCGAGACGAAGATGAGCGCCGGCAACGCGAGATAGTACGCAACCGCGTTCAATCGGTTCGTCCGGCTCGCACCGAGGAATCCCGACGCTCGCAGTCCCGCGCCGAGCACCAAGACGACGAGCAACGCAAGCAACCGGCCGAGCACTTCCATAGCGGTCTCGAGTCGACTCGGCTCCTTCTAGTACACGGTTACTCGTCGTAGTGTGATGGGGTGACACTGCTCAAATTCGTGGAGAGAGGGTCCAGAACGGCCACGTGGCTTGCCGGCTAACGAACTCCTTTGAACGTCTTCGATAATAGACAGCTACCTCCGTGAGTCGGATTCCAAATCCACTACGTCTTACGATCCTCTCTATCGGACTCGCACTCGCCCGTCTCGGCTTGATCGACCGTGAGCGCGCTGTCGAGACGACCGTTCTCGCGTGGCCGCGAATCGTCACCGGTATCGCGCGCATGTCGAAGAGCGCCGTGGACGTCGCGATGGTTGGCGTCGCCGTCGGGACCTCGGCCGTTGCGGGCGTCGGCTACGCGAGTCCGTTCTGGGGGCTCGCCTTCGCGATCGGCGGCGGCGTCGCCGGCGGAACGATCGCCCTCGTCTCCCAGCGATTCGGTGCCGATGCCTACGACGAGTTGGGACTCGCGGTTCGCTCGAGTACGGTATTGGTCATCGCACTCTCCGTTCCGGTCTCGGCGACGTTCTGGCTCTTTCCGGAGCAGTTCATCTCGGTGCTCACCGACAATCAGGCGGCGATCGACTACGGTGCGACGTACCTGCAGGTCGTCGCCCTGGGAATTCCCTTCGCCGGCCTGAATCTAGTCGGCAGCCGAACCCTCGTCGGTGCGGACGACTCCTTCATCGCGATGCAGATCCGCGCTGCCGGCGCGGTCATCAATATCGGACTCAACGCCGTGTTCATCTTCGGACTCGACTTGGGCGTGGTCGGGGCGGCGCTCGGGACGGTGTTCGCGAACGTCGTCGTCACGGCGACGTTCGCGGTCGGTATCACCGCAGGGTGGCTCCCAGTCATCGGCGAACTCCCCGTCCAGGTCGACCCGCTGGGATCGTACTTCGATCCGGGCACGATTCACGACATCGTCACAATCGGGCTCCCCGTCGGCGGCCGAAACCTCGTCTGGACGGTCGCCGAGTTCCCCATGCTCTGGGTCCTCGGTATATTCGGCGAGAATACCGTCGCCGCGTTCGTCATCGCTCGGCGCATCTGGGGGCTGATGAACACGCCCGGCTGGGGCTTCGGTCTCGCCTCCTCGAGTCTGGTCGGCCAGGCCCTCGGACAAAACGACGAGCGAACGGCGAAAGCGTACGGCCGAGACATCATCCGCTTCGCCGTGGCGACGTACATCGTGAGCGCGATCCTCATCGCACTCTTCGCCGAGCAGATCGTCGTCCTCTTCGCTGACGATCCGACGAGCGGCGAGATTCCGATCGCGGTCACACTCGTCTACGCCGCTTGCGTCGCGGTGGTCTTCCAGGGCGTCGCCGGTGCAGCCGCTGGCCCGCTCGACGCTAGTGGCGATACGGTAGTGCCCTTCGCGAGCCAGTTCGTCGGAATGTTCCTCGTCTCGATCCCGCTCGCGTACCTCGGCGCAACGACGAGCCTCGGCTACTGGGGACTCTACCTCGCGTTCGTCGCCGAAACGAGCGTCCCCGCCGCGATCAACTACTGGCGATTCCGCACCGACAAGTGGAAAGCCATCAGCGAGACCTACCGCCCGGACGCCGCCGTCGCGGACGACTAAACGGTAGAGATGGCTCGCTCGAAGTGGAGGTTATAGAACAAAAGCAGGGAGACTCGAGTCCAGCGGTTGGCAGTGAAAAACAACTGGGTTGGGGCAGATTTGAACGACGCCAAGACGTTCCGGGTCGCTCACTTCGTTCGCTTCCCGGGCTGCGACTTGTCTAGTTCAAATCTCCCGTAACAATTTCTGACGGAACGGATGACTCGCTTCGCTCGTCAGTTTTGTTCCGTCAGAAATGGGTTGGGGCAGATTTGAACTGCCGGCCTCCTCCATGTCAAGGAGGTGTCATAACCAGACTAGACCACCAACCCGCCTGGCTTCCTCCGTGGCGTCTATCGCCACGTTGTCTGCACTCGTTCGTTGCCCGCCACCGTAATTGAAGGTTTCGAATCGGGAGCCGTACGCGAGTCGCCCCCACGATTCCTCCGACATGCTTAAGTTGATGTACTCATTTGGACATTGTAAGACAACTACGTACATTGGTGTTCACTATGCAGGAATACGTCGAGCGGGTTACGGAGGGCGAGAATCTGACGCAAGCAGACGCTCGAGCGGCCTCTACGTCCGTCTTCGAAGACGCAACGGAGGCACAGATCGGCGCGCTACTGGCCGCACTACGGGCGAAAGGCGAAACGGAAGCCGAAATCGCCGGCTTCGCAGAAGGGATGCGCGAGGCCGCCCGGACGATTACCCCTGACCGTGAGCCACTGGTCGACACGTGCGGGACGGGTGGGGACGACTACGATACGATCAACGTCTCCACGACGAGCGCGATCGTCACCGCCGGCGCTGGCGTCCCCGTCGCCAAACACGGTAACTACTCGGTCTCTTCTTCCTCTGGAAGCGCGGACGTCCTCGAGGAGGTCGGCGTCTCGGTCGAAGCCGAACCGCCCGCTGTCGAGGACGCCATCGAACGCGACGGCATCGGCTTCATGCTCGCGCCGGTGTTCCACCCCGCGATGAAAGCCGTCATCGGCCCGCGAAGGGAACTCGGTATGCGAACAATCTTCAACGTTCTCGGGCCGCTGACCAACCCCGCCGGAGCAGACGCCCAGGTCGTCGGCGTCTACGATCCCGACCTCGTCCCGATTCTCGCTGACGCCCTCTCTCGGATGGCCGTCGAGCGGGCGCTTGTCGTCCACGGCGCGGGTACCGATGAAATCGCGATTCACGGTGAAACCATCGCCGCGGAGGTCGATGGATCCGACGTCGAACAGTACTCCCTCGAGCCAGCCGACCTCGGTCTCGAGTCCTACGACATCGAAGCCATTTCGGGCGGCTCTCCCGAGGAAAACGCGGCGGCCATGCGCGGAATCGTCGAGGGGGATGTGACGGGCGCAAAGCGAGACGTCATCCTCGCGAACGCGGGGGCGGCGATTTACATCGCCGGCGAAGCCGACTCGCTCGAGGCCGGTGTCGATGTCGCCCGGGACGCGATCGACTCCGGGGGCGCAACCCGGAAGCTCACCCAACTCTGTGAGGGGGCGACGACGCGGGTACAGCAATGACGCGCGTCAAAATCTGTGGACTGACGACGACGGACGACCTCGAGATGGCCATCGCGGCTGGAGCCGACGCCGTGGGCATCATCTGTGACGTTCCCGTCGACACGCCACGAGAAGTCTCCCGCGTACGGGCCAGCGAACTCATCGATGCCGCGCCGCCGTTCGTCACGACTGTCCTCGTGACGATGCCGAAGGGTCCGAACCACGCGATCGAACTGGTCGACGCCATCGAACCGGACGCGCTCCAATTCCACGGCTCGATCGGCGTGGGTGACCTTTCGTACGTGCGCGCGAAAGTCGACTCTCAGCTTCTCCTCGCCGTCGACGCAGACGACGCCCAGACGGCTCATACGTACGACGATGTCGTCGACGGCTTGCTCGTCGATACGCCCGGCGAAGACGGCGGTGGCGGCACCGGGACCACGCACGATTGGGCCCGAACCCGCAGAGCCACCGACGGCCTCGAGTCACCGGTGATCCTCGCCGGCGGATTGACGCCCGAGAACGTCCCGGACGCGATTTCGACGGTCGAGCCGTTTGCCGTAGATGTCGCGAGCGGTGTCGAAGAAACTGGCGGCGTCAAGGACCCAACCGCGGTCAGATCGTTCGTCGAGCGAGCGAAAGACGCGAGTCGACCAGTACAGCCGTGATTTCCCAGTATGAGAGATACACCCACCTCACCGACACCCGATATCGATCGCGAAACGTTTCGCGAACACGCGAGCGATGGCACCGAACGGCCGGTCGTCGTCCGAACCGTCGTGACGCTCGACGTCGACACGACGCCACTCGCAGCCTACGGTGCCCTCACCGGTCGAACGGCATCGAACGACCGCGAGCGCTCGCCCTACGCGTTCTTACTCGAGAGTGCGGAGAAGACCGCCTCGAGCGATCCCGACGGCGCGTTTCGGCCGAGTTCGGCACAGGCTGATCGCCACGCACGCTACTCCTACGTCGGCTACGATCCGGACGCCGTCATCACGGTCGAATCGGACGGAACCGCTGTCGAAGCGTTGTCTCCGGACGCCCCGATGGACCTCATCGAAACGACCGACGACGGTGACACCGTCGATGCCCTTCGCGCCGCACTGCCGGACGCTCGGTTCGCGAACGCACCCGAGCACGACCGACAGCACCTCACCGGCGGGCTCGTCGGCTTTCTCGCCTACGACGCAGTCTACGATCTCTGGCTCGAGGACGTCGGCCTCGAGCGCCCCGACTCGCGGTTCCCGGACGCCCAGTTCGTGTTGACGACGAAGACGCTCGCGTTCGACGAACGAAACGGGACCGTCTCGTTGGTCTGTACGCCGATTCTCGAGGCCGACGACGATCCGGACGCCGTCTACGACGACGTGCTCGCCGAAGCCAAGGGAGTTGCAGAGACGATACGCGACGCCGATACGTTGGAGACGAGTGGCTTCACCCGGACGGACGAGGTGGCTGGTCCGAAAGACGCCTACGAGGAGAGCGTCGACCGAGCCAAAGAACACGTCCTCGACGGCGATATCTATCAGGGCGTCGTCTCCCGAACGCGAGAGCTCTACGGCGACGTCGATCCGCTCGGGTTTTACGAGGCGATGCGAGACGTAAACCCCTCGCCGTACATGTACGTACTCGAGCACGACGACCTGACCGTCGTCGGCGCGAGTCCGGAGACGTTGGTCTCCGTCCGCGGGCGCGAAATTATGTCGAATCCCATCGCCGGGACCTGCGACCGGGGAACCGGCCCCGTCGAGGATCGCCGACTCGCAGGCGAGATGCTGGCCGACGAGAAAGAACGCGCCGAGCACACCATGCTGGTCGACCTGGCTCGCAACGACGTTCGACGGGTCGCCGAGGCCGGCTCGGTTCGCGTCGACGAGTTCATGAACGTCCTCAAGTACAGCCACGTCCAGCACATCGAATCGACCGTCACGGGCGAGTTGGCTGGGAATGCTGACGCCTTCGACGCGACCCGCGCGTCGTTCCCTGCGGGGACGCTCTCCGGCGCGCCGAAGATCCGTGCGATGGAGATTATCGACGACCTCGAGGCCGAACCTCGAGGCCTCTACGGCGGCGGCGTCGGCTACTACTCCTGGTGTGGCGACGCCGACTTTGCGATCGTGATCCGAACGGCGACCGTCGAAGACGAAGGGAATCGCGACCGGATTACCGTCCGTGCGGGTGCAGGATTGGTTGCCGACAGTGATCCCGAGGCCGAGTACGTGGAGACTGAGAAGAAGATGGGCGGCGTGCTCGCCGCACTCGAGAACATCGAGGAACGATCGAGCGATAGTGTTGGTACTGACGGCGATGGTGCTGATGATACTGATGGGAATGACGGGAATGATGATGGTGGTGCCTCCGGAAGGCGCGACGGCCACGAGACCGCGGAGGTGAGCAGATGAGCGAGCACGCCAACACTCGAGGCGAGTCGGCGAAGCCGGCTGACGAGAACGCTACTGACGAAGCGGTGACCGTGCTATTCGTCGACAACTACGACTCCTTTACCTACAACCTCGTCGAGTACGTGAGCCAGCAAGCGGACACCGAGACAGCGGTAGTGAAAAACACGGCCTCGCTCGAGGACATTCGAAACATCGATCCGGACGCGATCATCATCAGTCCGGGTCCCGGTCACCCGAAGAACGACCGCGACGTCGGGGTCACGATGAGCGTCCTTCGGGAACTCAGTCCCGAGATTCCGACACTCGGCGTCTGTCTCGGACTCGAGGCTGCCGTCTACGAGTTTGGCGGTACCGTCGGGCGAGCACCCGCACCGATTCACGGGAAGGCCTCTGCCGTCGAACACGACGGCGAGGGCGTCTTTACCGGCCTGCCACTGGGCTTTCGTGCCGGACGCTATCACTCGCTGGTCGCGACGGCGGTACCCGAGTGCTTCGAAATTTCAGCGACCGCCGACCACGGTAGCGAGACGCTCGTAATGGGCGTTCGACACCGCGAGTACCCGATCGAAGCCGTCCAGTTCCATCCGGAGAGCGTGCTCACGGCTGCGGGTCACGACGTCATCGAAAATTTCCTCGAGTCGCTTCGGTAGTCCGAGTGCAGATCCGCGGACCGTCGAGTGCTCGATGCCGTGGTAGTGGGCGAGTCGACCGGTGTTGGGGGGTGGAATCGAAAGCGCGTGCTTATCCGAGGTAGCCGACCGTGTAGAGGCCCGCGAGGATCACCGCGGCGACGATTCCGATTCGAATTGCCAGTTTGATCGCGATACGAATAGCGACGATCGCAACGGCCAACGCGACCAGTCCGGCGAGCACGAGCAGGACGGTCGACGACGTTAGTGGTTCGACCATATACACGTTGCTCGGCTACACCGACGTAATCTTTCTGGAAATAGTGACAAAAATCCGGCTGTGACTGTCGACGGGAGGGTGACACTGTCCCGCACGCGACAGTTGGAAAACCCACAGTAGCGAACGGGACAGAGCCGAATTGATCAGCCACCAGTGTGGAGTGTCGGCCTCAGCACTACTTTCAGTCCGGTCTGAAAATCGTTAAGACCGTTGACGCCGTAGCTACGCATAGCCCTGATCACGCCCGTTTCAGCGGTCGTGGTCGGACACAACTCGAATAGCGTACAGAGAAATCTATCCAACTGAAATTGCCCTACTACAAGAAACGTAGGACAACAACACCCGGTTTTAAGATGGACCGATGACTACCGAACCTTCGTCACGAACAATGAAATTCAGGACCCGGACCCACGACAGAATCGCCACCCTGCGGCGGGATTACCGCGAGGTGACCCGCGCATGAGTGAATCGGAACTTTCAGCTGCAGAACTCACGCTCCCGATCAAGCGAACTGAAGGTGACACGCTCGAGGAGCGAATGACCGACAACGCCTACCAGAACATCCTTCCCGCACGCTACCTGCGAAAGGATGCGGACGGTGAACTCGTCGAGACGCAGGAGGATCTCTTCGATCGTGTCGGGAAGAACATCGCACTCGCTGAGGTCGTCTACGAGGCCGAAAAACGAGACAGCGAAATTATCGTCACGCCGGATCAGCTCAAACCGGACCACCCGCGTCGCGACGAACTCGCCGAGGAGGTCTTTGGAGCGGGCATTTCGGCGGACGAGTACGCCGAAACCGCACTGACCGAGCGCAACGTCAACAAGTTCGCCTACGAGACGGTCGTTCCGGAGCTCCCATCGGATATCCGCGAGCACGTCGAGGACGTCGCCGAGACGTTCACCGAAGGCATGGAAACGCTGTCGTTCATGCCGAACTCGCCGACGCTGATGAACGCTGGTGACGAACTCCAGCAACTCTCGGCGTGTTTCGTCATGAGCCCCGACGACGATCTCTCGGACATCCACGAGACCGCGAAGAAGGCCGCGGAGGTCTTCCAGTCCGGCGGCGGCGTCGGATACGGGTTCTGGCAACTGCGACCGTACGGTGATTCGGTCGGATCGACGGGCGGTATCGCGTCGGGTCCGATCACGTTCATGCGCACGTACGACCAGCTCTGTGAGACCATCGCTCAGGGAGGCACCCGCCGCGGCGCCCAGATGGGCATCATGCGCGTCTCACACCCCGACGTCATCGAGTTCATCCACGCCAAGAACAAGGACGTCTCGCTGGCACACACGCTGCGACTCAACGACCCCGACGACTACACCTACACCACGTTCTCCGAAGCACTCGAGGAAGCTCGCGACCTCATCGACGAGGACGGTCGCGTTCCGAAACACCTGCGCAACGCCGTCGAAGGTCATCTCTCTAACTTCAACATCTCCGTCGGCGTCACGGACGCGTTCATGGAAGCCGTCCAGAACGGCGAGGAATTCACCTTCACGAACCCGCGAACGGAAGAGCCCCACATCGCGACCGAGGAGACGAAGGAGATGTACGGCCGCTACGACCTCGCCGAACACGTCGAGGTCGGCGAACCGCTGTCGATTCCCGCCGAACTCATCTTCGAGCGCATCGTCGAAGGCGCGCACGAAAACGGCGAACCCGGCGTCATCTACCTCGAGCGAGTGAACAAGCAACACTCCTTCGACGTCGAGGAAGAGCCGGATCACCGCATTCTCGCGACGAATCCGTGTGGCGAGCAGCCACTCGAGGAACACGAAGCCTGCAACCTCGGCCACATTAACCTCTCGACGCTCGCAGCGACGGACGCCCCCGACTGGCGCGTCTGGTCCGAAGAGCACGCAGACGAGTACGACTCACAGGCCGACGCGGTCGACGCCTTCCTCGAGGAGGCCATCGATGTTTCGGAGTTCAACGAGCGCATCAAGTACGGCACGCGATTCCTCGAGAACGTCGTCACGATGTCCGACTTCCCGGTCGAGGAGATCGAGGAGAAGGTACGTGACATGCGAAAGATCGGTCTCGGCGTCATGGGCCTCGCTCAGCTGTACATTCAGCTTGGCATCAAGTACGGCAGCGAGGAGGGCAACGAGGTCGCCCGCCAGCTGATGACGCACATCAACCACGGCGCGAAGGCGACGAGTCACCAACTCGCGATCGAACGCGGCTCCTTCGCCGACTGGAACGACTCCAAGTACGCCGACCCGACCGCGTATCGCGAGTGGTTCGAACACCAGACCGGCGAGCGTGCAGACGACTGGGACGGCGGTTTCCCGATTCGCAACCACAACGTGACCACCATCGCGCCGACGGGCACCACCTCGATGGTCGGCAACACCACGGGTGGCTGCGAACCGATTTACAACGTCGCCTACTACAAGAACGTCACCGACGACGTGCAAGGCGACGAGATGTTAGTCGAGTTCGACGATTACTTCCTGCGCACCCTCGAGGCGAACGACATCGACGTCGACGCCGTCAAGGAAGAAGCTCAAGAACAGATGGCGACGAACCAGTTCGACGGCGTCGAAGGGCTCTCCACGGTTCCCGACGCCATCGGTGAGCTGTTCGTCATCACGAGTGACCTCTCGGCGAAACAACACGCCGCCGTCCAGTGTGCCTCACAGAATGGCGTCGACTCCGCCATCTCGAAGACGGTCAACGCACCGAACGACTCCACGCTCGAGGACGCAAAAGAGGTCTTCGAGTGGGTCTACGAGAACGGCGGCAAGGGCGTCACCTACTACCGCGACGGCACCCGTTCCAAACAGGTGCTCACTACGCGCGCGGACAACGCCGACTTCGCCGACGAGACCGAAGCGGCCGAGGCGCTCGTCGACCAGATCGGCGAAATTTTCGGCGGTCTCGAGGCCTTCCTCGAGAGCGAGGACGTCCAGGATGTCCTCGAGGAGGACATCGACGAACTCCTCGGCGACAGCCAGGAGTCCGTGCAGGTCGATTTCACCGAGAAACGCGAGCGACCAGACGCGCTCCAGGGCGTCAGCCAGCGCATCGACACCGGTTACGGCAAGGTCTACGTGACGATCAACGAAGATCCCGAGACCGGCCAGCCGTTCGAACTGTTCGCAAACATCGGCCACTCGGGTGGGTTCACGAACTCCTTCACCGAGGCGCTCGCGAAGGTCATCTCGACCTCGCTGCGCTCGGGCGTCGACCCCGAGGAGATCGTCGACGAACTCTGTGGCACGCGAAGCCCGAAAGTCGCCTGGGACAAAGGCGAGCAGATTCAGTCGATCCCCGACGCCATCGGCACCGCGATGCGACGCTACCTCGAGAACGAGATCGACAAGCCGTACCCGACCCAGCAGACGCTCGAGGATGCGGCTGACGCAGGGGTCGAAGCCGAATTCGACGGCCCACAAACCGACGGCGGCGCTGCCGCCGCGACGGGTGGATCCGACGCGGACGACGCCACCCAGGACCTCATCGACGCCGGTGAATCGCCGGAGTGTCCCTCCTGTGGCGCGCTCACGCTGTACTTCTCCGAAGGCTGCAAGACCTGTGAGTCCTGTGGCTGGAGCGAGTGTTGAGGAGCGATAGCAGCGGTTAGTAGTAATCGCAGTTATTTTTGATTTCGACGGAGAACCTGACTCCTGCGTGTAACCACCAGAACTTAGCCGCGACAATCCAATCGCAGTAACATGGTCGCTGGCGAAGATGGAAACGAAACGAGAGCGGACGAGCCAGCGGTGGGGAGTAACTCGAGCGGTGGGCCGAGATGTCCTCGCTGTGAGAGCGAACTGTTCAAGCGCCACTGCAAGTACGTCTGTCCTCAACACGGCGTCGTGTTCGACTGTGCTGATACGTTCTGGTATTGAGAGAGTGATTTGGTCGTTCAGAACTGAGCTGAGTAGATTGACCGCTTGCGATCAACAGAGAATCGACCGCTAGAGAGGTGTACCTAGTTTGAGGTCGTCGCGAGTTCACGTCGCTGAGAGAAATAGTACGCAGCGACGAGAAATCCAGCAGCGGGTGTCACTACACCAAATTCCCACATCATTGGCCGTTCGACTCCCAATCGCTTTGCATCAATGTGAACGAGAATGGCTAGGAGTGCCTGAATCATCGCTGTCACGATGAACGCGACGATAACTACGCCATACATAGACGGGAGTATTACACAATTTATTTTAATCTACATAATTCTTGTTAAATGTGCGTTCACGGTCCTCTGCGGGTTGCTGATTGACGACGGGACGATGTAACACCGGCCGCGTGGAGGACGGCCTGAACCCACTATGCTACCGATCCGTCGGCTTTCCGGCAGGTCGAGTCCGAAGTCGTGTCTGGACGAGTCGATAGATCGGCCCGGCGAGAAGTACCGCCGCAGCGAGAACACAGGCGACGGTGAGCGTGAGACTGAGCTCTCCGAGACCGGCGGTCGTGATCGTCGCCGCCGACGCTCCCACGACGACCGCAGCGACCGTCCACGGGAGTTCACCGACAAGCGTCCCCAGAACGAACTGGTGGTATTTGACCCCGCTCACCGCTGCAGCACACGTCGAGATGTCGGACGGTATCGGGACGAGTCGCGACGCGACGACACCCCGAATTGGTCCCGCCGTTTCGTAATATCGGGAGACGACCGACCTCGAGCGCACCAGCACACGGTCGCGGAATTCGGAGAAGACCGTCGCAATCGGACCGCTCGGAACGGTCGTTCCTGCGTCGTCGCTCGAGTGGTCGGTCGACGGTCGGTCGGGTGTCGAACCGCCGGCTGACGGATCGCTTTCAGTGCCAGCCAGCCAGCGTGCACCGAAGAACACCGGCGTCACGGTGATCGCGACGCCGACCAGTGCGACTGGAACCCCGACCGAGATGCCGTACCCGTAGCCAACGACGATTGCGAGGGGTGTCGTCGGCAAGACGAACAGCGGTCGGACGAGGTAGAGTCCGATCACGAGGAGACCGAACACCACGGGATCGGTTGACACCGAATCGGCAGACTCGAGCATCGATGTCGGTGAAGCGAGTACACCTGCGGTAACGATCGCGATGATGCTGATCGCACCGACGAGCGCGCGAGCGGCTACCGACGACCCGGTCATCGATCGACGTTGTCAGCCGAGTATTGAATCCTTTGTGACTCGTCTTATCTTCGACGAATCGATCACCAACGCGGGACACGAGCGACGACACAACGTTTATTCGCGCGGACACGACATCACAGACCGATTGCCACCGATGGATCGAGACGAACGCGACCCCGTCGCTTCCGTCGACGCCGAGGACGACCGCGTGTCACTCGGATTGGCGCTGCTCCAGCGACTCGAGCACGAGTCACTCGAGTTGCCCACCGTGATCGACCGGATCGAGACGGTGACGACCGACCCTGCCGTCACGCGAACCATCCTCGACGAAGCGGAACTCCGGGGAATCATCGAGCGCGAAGACGGTATCATCCGCCCGAAGAGCCGCCAGTACGTCCGATACGAACAGGACGTCATTACGAAGGAGGGAGACTTCTCGTGCAAACGGTGTGGCTCCGGCGTGACGACGGGCTATTTCATCTCACTCGACGCGGGGGAGATCGGGCCGTTTGGCTCCTCGTGCATTCGAAAAGTGACGGGACGAGACGATTGATCCGCTCCTGAGGAGACGGTCGACTGGATAGCACTGCAGGGTCACTCGCATCGCGCTAAAAACCGCAATATCACCGTTATCGGCTCGCACGAAGTTCGGAAATGAGCTGTTCGATCGTCTGCTGTTGGCGTTCGAGAAGCGTGTTCTGTCGAGCGACCGCATCCTCGAGTGACTCGACGCGCTCGAGCAATTCGGCGGTCGTCGGGTCGTCGGTTCCAGTTCCGGTCCCGGTTTCGGTCCCGGTGTCAGTACCGGTAGCGGTCGTTTCACTCGAGGAATTGGTGTCGTCCGTGTCCGCAGAGCCGAGGAGCGACGTCGATTCCTCGAGCGAGGCTGCTCGCTGTTCAGTCGCCGCTGAGTCGGTGTTCGTCGTGTCGGAGTCGACAGCCCTGGCGCGCTCGTCGACGGGCGGCGAGTCACTCGATACGTCGGCCGTCGACTCCGCTTCGTCGGCGTCTGGTCGCTGGCGGTGGCGCGGTGGGTCTTGCTGTTGGCTCTCCGTTTCGGCCGCGTTCGCTGCTGGCGAATCTGGCTCGGTCGATGGCTGTTGGCCTTGTTGTGTAGACTCACGAACCTGCTGGGTCTGCTGTGCGTGTTCTCCCTGATCTGTCCCCGCACTCGCATCGGCGGCTTCGCTTGGAGACCGATCGTTCGACTGGTCTAGCTCGTGGGCCCGTGCAGCGGTGCTCTTGGCCGTCTCGTGTTCGTCCGGTTCGGGCGGGTTCGCACCGAGGGGTTCGACGCTCTCGCCGAAGTCGACCGACGAGGACTGTCGGTCCTGCTCGGCCTCGTCGTCGCCCAACCGCTCGTTGAGTTCCTCGAGCGAGCCGACATCGTGATAGGCAAAGAGCGCTCGCTGGAGGCGTTCGCGAAGGTCGTTCGCCTTCTCGTTGGGTGCTTTGATCCGCTGTGGGCGGCCGCCGACGGTGAGGACGATCTGCGTCGCAACGCTGCCGTCTTCGAACGACAGGTTCGTCACGTCACTAAAGTGGTACTCTTCGTAGTCGTCGTCCCACACTGCGCCGCCGATGTGCTTGACGAGTCGATTGCTCGTGATGATCAACGTGAGTTCGCTGAACCGATAGGTCTGTACGACCGTTTCACCGGCGTCGGTGATGCCGTTTCCGTTCAACACACCGGCCAGCACTGGGTGCAAGACCGCCCCAGTTTTTCCCGTCGGGATGGTGAACTCTTTCGTCCCCTCGAGGGGATACTCGAGGGAGAATTTCGTCTTTCGGCGACCTTCAGCGAGTGTGAGTCGGTCTGCGTCGTGGGAGTACTCGGTCGTCGATTCGTCGCTCAAGAGGCCTTCGGAGCTATAGACGAGGGTTTTCGAGGGAGTGACAAACAGTTCGTCTTCGCCGCCGAGGGAGACTCGAGCGGCGATTTCCTCGCCGTCGAGAGTAGATTGGACGATGCCGGGAACGCTCATGCGCGGGTAGTTAGAAAGGGCGTGTGATAAATCCGTGGGTCAACGTTGCACGCTCAGGCCGAATAAGAAGGTTAAAGAAACACACCGCACTACCGATTAGTGAGCCCGGGTGGCTTAGCTGGACATAGCGCCGCACTCATAGGGTTCAGAGATTCGGTGCGGTTTCGCCTTGGAAGCCTCCGTGTCCCACCAGAGGACTGCCGAGCCTCGAACCTGGGACATGCGGAGATCGAGGGTTCGGAGCCCTCCCCGGGCATTTTTCGACGACGAGTCACGAACGAAGGGAGTGACGAGTCCAAAAATGCCCGGGGAGGCGGAGAACCCGGTGGCCTTCGTGAGTGAGTGAAACGAACGAGCGAAGGCTCGAGAGCGCTTTGCTCTCTCGTAGGTTCGGAGCCCTCCCCGGCACTGGCTTTTTACACGATGTCACGAACGAAGGGAGTGACGAGTCTGAAAGTCAGTGCCCGAACGAGGCGCCGAACCCGTAGGTCCTCGAGAGTGAGCGTAGCGAACGATCGGGGGCACGGAAGAGCGAAGCTCTTCCGGCGGTTCGGAGCCCTCCCCAGACGCGCTCAAAAGGACTCGACGCCCGTTCGTGATTCAATTGGTACGGAGTATTTTCGAAAGGGGAGGCAGCGTTGGCTCTGTTGAAACCCGCTCTTTCACACGAGTAGCCTCGCTCGCACAACGGCTCACGGTTCGCGGGTGTCCCCGGCGGCGTTGATACTCGGCGGGGAACTCCCCCACACTCGTGAAGGTGGTCACGGTCCTCGAGCACCCAGTTAGAGACGCCGGGATGTCGACGATGCGCACTCGACGGACTCGAGGACGTGCTCCGGTCTGGGTCGAGTGAGTGACGCGGCCCCTCTGTTAGACAGGCGGGTTCCCTGCTCGTGAACGAGTTTCCAGTCGGCGAGAAACGTACAGTACACGTCGTCGTCTTCGATTTGCAGGAAGGTCTCGTCGTTGTCGGATAACCCCGGTCCGCTCAGATTCTGGGACCCCGTAAAGACGAGCTTTCTCCGTTCGGTCTTTCCCCTCCCGATGTCAAAATCCGCGTCGATCAGCATGTTCTTCGAGTGGACGTTGGGTGGGATTTCGGACCCCGTTCCGTCCGACAGGGAGATATCCGGATATTCGAGTACCGCTGCGCCTGCGCCTCGCAGGTTCGGGCCGACGGTACTCTCCGATTCGTTGAGGATTACCTCGACGCGACACTCCTGTTCGATGAGTTCAGCGAGACGGTTGACAACTGCGAGACGATTCGTGTTCCAGATCGAGTTCATGAACCGTATGGTCGTGTCCGGCCCCGGGACGACGTTTCTGAGTGCTTCGAGGTGGGTGTCGATGTCTGATCGCGGCGAAAAGTAGACGGTCGCCGAATCGGTTTCTTCAATTCGATTGTAGTCGAGGTCGGTGTTTCCAGCGGCCAGTTCGTTCCAGTAATGTCGGTAGATGTCGTACAGCGTGTCGTCCTCTCGAAACACCACCGACGTATTGTGACGGTACAACTGCTTTCTCGTGAAGTTCGATGTGGACTGCCAGACGACGTTCGACTCCCCCGTCGTCAGTCGCTCTACCAGGAGGAACTTGTTGTGGTTATTGTTGTGCCCGATCGCTCCGTCTTCGGTGATCGACACTCGGTCGCCCAGTTGCTTGCGTAACAACTGAGTCGCATCAGCGCCGACGGAGTTGTCGTCGAGTAGAAGATGGATGTCGACGCCGCGGTCTGCAGCAGCGATACATGCCCTTGCCAGCGGAGGACGCGTAAACGTGAACGTGGTGAGATGGACCGCAGTTCCCGGAACAGCCCGTATGAGCAAGTCGCGTACCGTCCGCTCGTGTACGTCGTCGGATGCACCGACTGTTGGATAACTAAAGATCGGCTCGATTGGAGCGGATCGGTCGTCCCTCGACGCCTCCAAGTGCTGGTTAGATCCGAGTGTGAGAGAACCCATCATTCCGACCGAACCGAGCACCGTGAGAACGGATCGTCTGGTCGCGTTCACGAGTTCGTATGCTTGGTATTATCACCCATTAGTAGGCGTTTGCAACTGCCCCCGACACGGATCGGTAGGCTTTCGATACAGGTCGAAACGAGGTGCAATCAGGCGAACGGCGACGGTGGCACGTTACCATATGCGCTTGTCAGTACGAGCCTGGGAAGAGAGTGAACGCAACATCGAGGTGATCGAGATTATCCCACTGAAAGAGCCCATTCGTTCGCTGGGTCCCCTCTAGTTGATTCGAACCCGACTGCCCATCGTGACCACCTCCGCGAAACATGATAGTCGAACGAACTTATTCTGTTTCTCGACTCGAGTCGTATCGAAAGAAGGTGGCAGAGACTCAGTCACCCTCGAGACGCGAATCGGTCCGTCCAAGCGACGTCGTCGGAGGGAGATCGATGACGTTCGGTGAATCGGAATACGCCCACTGAACGGCTAAAACGTCCACAGATTCCGGGAACTTTCATCGTCGAGGAGAGCACCTCGAGACCGAGTGCGTTATACACGCAGATTCCTGAAGACGTATGTGGCCCCCGCCGAATCGAACGTCCCCGTCCAGCCCGAACCGTTAGAGAGTCACAGCTACCGTATCACCGTCGACGATGGACGCGAGTCGTTTTACGCGCTCAGCATCGAAGACGCCTCCAGTGACGACGCGTGGCTCATGTCCGATACTGCCGTCGCCCTCGATAGCATGCAGTAACTCGCTGCAGGAGACTCGAGTCACCCCCCGGAGAGCCAGGCGTCAGTTCGTCCCACCCAGCCTGTGAACGTCGAATCGGACGAACACCGGATCAGGGACAGTCGAATCAGTCCCTTTTTACGCGATGGCGGGGAATTCAGGGCCATGAGCTTCGACGAAGACGACCGCGTCGTCCTGCACGACGAGCACAGCGAGTTCGACGGAGAGACCGGCACCATCACCCAGACGATGGAGTCGATGTTCGGTGACGTCACGTACACGATCAGCTTCGAAGACGGTCAGGAAACCGGCGTTCCAGAAGACGCCCTCGAGGAAGCTGACGAAGCGGACGTCGACGACGCCGAAGACGTCGACGACGAATAACCGACTACTGGCGTCTCGAGAGACGCAGAATCCACACAACTTACGAAGATCAGATGCCACAGATCCCGCTTCATTACGTCGATATTCGCACGTTCTGTTACGCCACTGAGGACGAGAAACGCGTCGAGGAGGCACTCCGAACGTTCCTCCCCGAAGAGTTCGAAATCCAGCGTGCAGAGAGCGAGGGCCACTACGGCGACCGCATTCTCGTCCTCTCGACTCGTCTCGAGCGAGCGGACGAGGTCCGACACGCCCTCTCGAGATTAGCCGACCTCGAGTCCTTCGAGACGCTGATCGACGAACTCGACGAGCGGGTCACCGATAACACGGAACTGTTCTTGCGACTCGACAAGCAGGCCGCGTTCGAAGGGGACGTCCGTCTGGGCGATGGCATCACCGTCCGCGCCAAGGTGGAAGCCTACCCCGCGAAGAAAGCACAGGCCGTCGAGAACGCTGAAGAAGTACTCGAGCGGCTTCGAGACGAATAGTCGCTGTCTCGAACCGGCCGATAGCGATTTCGGCGAGGTTTTTACGGTTATTACGGAGACGACCGTCTCGGATGCGGACTACCGGAGCCGACGGTAGATCCGCAAGAGTACCGAGGCCGCCGTCCCAACGCCCGGAACTCTCGAGGAGAGTGCGGCCGCACCGAGTAACAACAGTCCGGTTTTCCGTCGTCCCTTCGCGATCTCGACGGTGGCGTCGATCGCCGTCGTGATGACGCTCGCATTTTTCAGTCGATTCAGTCGGTCGGATTGCGTCTGAGTCGAAGCCATGACGGTTCGAGTCAACGGAGACGAACGGAAAACGCTCGATGCTTGCAGCCGTCGGGTTCCACCGGATGACGACGGCTCTGTGAGTGAACAGAGACGGCGATCGATCCCCAGTCAGTAGTGGGCGAGCGCGGCGCTTTTGATGCCGGCCTGTGAGCGTGTACGTATGGATATACATATCGTCGGTGACGATCCGGTTCGGTCAGCCGTCGTCGCTGCACTCGGTGACGTCGACGTCAGCGTCGTCGACGCCGAACCCGATGATCTCGAGGACGCGCGGTTTGGTATCGTCAGCGACGTCGCCGGCGCAGCGACGTTTGGCCACGCGAGCGATGCAGCCAAAGCGGGCGGGACGCCGTGGATCGCCGTCGAAATCGGCGGCATCGGCGGACACCCACTCGAGGGCCTCGATGCGGCCGTGTCCGGCTTTACGTCCGCAACCGGCTGTTTCGACTGTCTCCGCCACCGCGTCGCCGCGAACCTCGAGGAGGACGCCGTCAGCGAACGAGCGAGCGGCGATCGGAGCGCCGCACGGCTGGCGGGTGCGCACGCGGGACGGGAGTGCGTTCGCGTGCTCTCAGGCGAGGAGCAATCGGTGATCGGCCACGTCGTCGAACTCCCCTACAGTCGGCGTCGATTCCTGCCAGTTCCGGGGTGTGGATGCCAGCGGGCAGAACGGAATCGGACGCTCGAGCGCGACGACGACTCGTTGGCACTCGACGTGGCCGTCGAACACGCGGAAGCGGCTATCGACGGCCGGGTCGGGATCATCAAGAGCATCGGCGAAGTGTCGTCGTTTCCCGCGCCGTACTACCTCGCCACGGCGGCAGAGACGTCTCACTTCAGCGACGCGAGCGCGCCATCGCAGGCGGCCGGGGTCGCCGACGACTGGAACGAGGCCCTGATGAAAGCCGTCGGCGAGGGCCTCGAGCGGTACTGTGCCGGCGTCTATCGAGAGGAAGATTTCGTCCACGCGAGCGAAGACGACCTCAAGGATGTCGTCTCGCCGACCGACCTCGTTCGCCCGGACGACGCGCCGGCGTTCGACGCGAGTGCGGACTCGCGGTGGGTTCCCGGCGAGAACCTCGAGACGGGAGCGAACGCGCACGTACACGCGAGCGCCGTTCACTTCCCACAGCCCGGAGAGCGACTCTTTCCGCCGATCACCACGGGACTGGGACTCGGCTCGTCGACCGTCGACGCCCTGCTGTCGGGGCTCACGGAGGTCATCGAACGCGACGCGACCATGCTCGGGTGGTACTCGACGTTCGAACCGTTAGGACTGGCCGTCGACGACGAGACGTACGACGTCCTCGAGCGTCGCGCACGAAGTGAGGGGTTGTCCGTCACGCCGTTGCTCGTCACGCAGGATATCGACGTCCCCGTCGTCGCCGTCGCCGTCCACCGCGATCCGGACGCCCTCGAGACACCGGTCGATCCCCAGGGCGACCTGTGGCCCGCGTTCGCGGTCGGTTCTGCCGCAGGACTCGACGCAACCGCTGCTGCACGCTCGGCGCTCGAGGAGGCGCTGCAAAACTGGATGGAACTGCGCGGACTCGGTCCCGAAGACGCCGACGACGCCTCCGGATCGATCGGAGCGTACGCGGCGCTTCCCGAGGTAGTCCAGTCGTTCGTCGACGTCGATCGGACGATTCCCGCCGACAGCGTCGGTCCTGACTCGCCGCCGTCGGGCCGTGACGCCCTCGAGGAACTCGTCTCGCGAACGACCGATGTCGGACTCACGCCGTATGCGACGCGAGTGACGACGCGAGACGTCTCTCAGAGTGGCTTCGAGGCCGTTCGCGTCGTCGTGCCGGGTGCACAGCCGCTGTTTACCGGTGACCCGTTCTTCGGTGAACGCGCGGAGACCGTTCCGGCGGATCTGGGCTTCGAGTCGCGACTCGAGCGAGCGTATCATCCGTATCCGTAATTTGGGACGTCACCGCCAGAATACAAGCGCACGAACTCCCTCACGGGCCCGATTTTTCGGATACGTCGTTCGGGATTGGTTAGTCGTCAGCGTCGTCTTCGTCGGTGTTCTCGGCGTCGTCTGAATCCCCGCTTGCAGGGTCGTCGGCGTCGTCGTCGCCTGCATCGTCGTCTTCGGCCGAATCGTCCACCCCACTCGAGTCGTCTTCGACAGTGTGGTTTTCGGCATCGTCGCCTTCGTCGACTTCGACCGTCATCTCGTCGTCGGTGATTTCGATGACGACGAGTTGGGAGTCTTCCGTGATCGACGCCTCGAGGACCTCGCCTTCCTCGTCGTCGTGGATTTCGGCGATGCGTAGGCTCTGTTCGTTTCGATTGAGATTCGGCGGGCCGACGGTTTCGTTCGGACCGACGGTGATGCTCTGTTCGTAGCTCTCACGGCCGGTCTCTCGCTCTCGAGCCTCCAGCACGATGCTTCGGCTCTCCTCGGCCTCGCTGTGAATTTCGATCGGGACGATTCCCTGTAACCCGAAGTGCTCGCGGACGCCGTCGACACAACCTGCGAGCCCGACGGTGGCGGCGACGCCGGCGGACTGGAGTAACGTACGGCGGTTCACACGCTATTGTCGGGAACCGACGACCGTAGGCGTTACTGTTTGGGAGCCAGCCGCCGATAGCGTGGCTTTCGCAACCGTGTGTATTTATGTCGTGTCGAACTGACACACACTTGTATGGAGAAAGTTGCGATTGACGAGGTCGACACTCAACCGAATCCGATGGATGTCCACTCGATTCGACGACCGATTTCACAGGCCCTCGAGTTCAGCGACTTCGCGATGAACTACTTCGAACTCGAGCCAAACGAATCGTTCTCCGGTGGGTACCACACCCACTACGATCAAGAGGAGGTGTTCTACGTCGAGGACGGTGAGGCGACGTTCGAGACGGAAGACGGCGACGTCCCTGTCGGGGCCGGCGAAGTGATCCGTTTTGGACCGGGCGAGTTCCAGCACGGCTACAACGACGGTGACGAGACGGTCGTCGGATTCGCCTTCGGTGCACCGGGTGCGAAACACGACTGGGACGAAATCGAATCCATGGTGTACTGCAGAGCGTGTGACGAAACCGTCCCTCACGGCGTGAATTTAACGGACGCGGGAGCGTTCGAGATGCATTGTACGGGCTGTGACAACGCGTTCACGGCCAACTGAATCACCGACGTGTCTCTTCTCGAGTCGGTTTGATATGGCCCGTGCGTTCGACCTGGAGACGGGGACGCTCACGCGCAGGCTATTGACATGTTAACAAGTACATTCTCGGGAGTATAGTTCGTGGTAAATACTACCGTGGTATTGGGCCACAGCGATCGCGACTCAACGCCCGCTGCCACTCCGTCTCAACAGCCGTCACCGGCCTCGAGGTGACCGTCAGGATGGGGACGACAGGGACGGTTCAGCGGGCGATGACACACGATCGATGCGGGAAAGCACACACTATGGCACGAAATACGACGATGGGTGCGATCGGTGCATTATCACTGATCGCGCTCGCAACGGCGAGTTTCGGGTGGTATCGAGCGTTCTCGATCGTCGGTGCGTTGATCATCCTCGCGGTGATCGCCTCCGCGACGATCGAACGAAGCGACAGCGATCCGGCGTTTGCACCCTACACGGGGTTGATCGCGGGCCTCGCGGTCTTCTTCTTCCTCGGACTCGGTGGGATCTGGCTGACGTGGGATCCCTCCGTCACGGAGTACAATTACGTCCTCGGCGTGCCGGTACCAACGCTGATCTACTTCGGGTTCATCTGGTTGTTACCGCTGACCGCCGCAATCTACTACTCGCTGATCTTCGATCGAATCGCGAGCGACGAGATCGTCGACGACATCCTCGAGTCCGCTCGAGCGAGACAGCGCGAGGAGTCGTTTCCGCTGGCACCCAAGCAGCCACGACAGGCGAGCGACGCGGACGGCGAGAGTGAAGTGGTCGATGGCACCGGCGTGGCTGATGGAGGTGAGAGCAAATGAAGTCACCACTCGCGCTCACACCATTGCCGTTGCAGGAGGAGGGCATCCCCATCGCTGACGACCCCGTCATCATCGCGTTCGGGGCAGCGTACCTGCTCATCGTTCTCGCGATTGGCGTCTGGGGGTGGATGCAGACGGACTCGACGAAAGACTTCCTGATCACGGGCAAGAGCATCGGCACGTGGGTGCTCGCGTTGACCGCGTTTTCGGTGATTCAGTCCGGGTTCGGCTTCGTCGGCGGCCCCGAACTGGTCTACGAGTTCGGGACGACGGCGCTGTGGATCTTCTTCACCGCGCCGCTTGGCTTCCTGGTCACGTGGATCGTACTCGGGAAACGAATGCGATTGCTCGCGGACATTCGAAACGTGTTGACGCTCCCAGACGCGATGTACGTTCGCTACGAGAGCGAGTGGGTTCGCGGGCTGAGCGGCGTCGCCGTTGCCCTCGGCGTGGTCGCCTACCTCGCCGTCAATCTGGCCGCACTCCAGTTCGTGATGCGAGCGATTTTCGGCATTCCAGTTATCTGGGGGCTCCTCGGCGGAGCCGTCATCCTGTTACTCTACAGCATGCTCGGCGGGATGATCGCCGGCGTCTGGACCGACTTCCTGCAGGCGATCACGATGATCGTCGGTGCCGGATTCGTCTTCGCGTACGCACTCTCCTTCGGCGGTGGCATGGAGAACATCTCGCAGAACCTCGCGAGTACGGATCCCGCGCTCGTCTCGCCGTTCGGCGCGATGGGCGGCGCGGAGACCGCTGTTCTCGTCGCCATCGCGTGGTGGGTCCTGTTCTCTGTCGGCGCGGCCGGACAACCCCACCTTATCACGAAGTTCTACATGAGTCGAGACATGACGATCCTCAAGTGGGGAGCCCCGATCGCCGCGATTTCCTACGCGATCTCGAGTCTGATCGCCTTTTCGGCGGGCCTCTCGATGCGAGCTATGGTCGAAGCCGGCGAGGTCGATACGTTCTTTAGCGCCAGTGAAGTCGGCCCCGTCTTCGTCCTCGAGTACACGCCGAGCGTCGTCGCCGGACTGATCCTCGCCGCATTGCTCGCGGCGATCATGTCGACGAGCGACTCGTTCCTCAACATCGGCGCGGCGGCTATCTCCCGTGACATTCCACGGTCACTCGGTCGACCGATCACCGACAGCAAGACCGAACTCAGAGTTACACAGGTGGCGTTGGCTGGGCTGACGGTCCTCTCGACGGTCGTCGTCTACTTCTCCGACGCGCTGGTTGGCATTCTCGGCGCGATTAGCTGGGGCTTCTTCGCGGCCGCGTTCGTCCCGATCGTCGTGTTGGGGCTCAACTGGAAGGGGGCTTCGAAGTGGGGTGCGATCGCCGCGCTCGTCGTCGGTATGCTGTTTAACGTCGTCTACAACGTGATTCCGGAGGCGGCAGACATCATCGGCGGTGGGTTCATCGTGTGGCTCAACGAGAACGTAGTCATGGCGACCTACCCGTTCCCGCCGGAGGTCCCGGCCGAAGCAATCTCGTTGCTCGTCGCGATGCCCGTCTTCATCTTCGTCTCGATCCTCGCACAGCAGTTCACGGAGCCCGAACGACAGCTTCCGGACGACCTTCACGCACTCTTCGAACGATGACGATGCTGATGACCACAACCGACGAACCGATCGCCAGATTCACGAGATGGCTTCGCCAGCGCCCGAACTCCATCGAGTTCTGGGAACTCGTGGTAACCGACGAACGACTCGTCTGTTGTTACGTCGGTCAGTCGTATCGCTCGATGCTCCTGCGTGCGGACATGGGCGAACGTGACCGCGCCACCGTCGCGGAAACTCCGCTCGAGGACCTCGAATCACTCGCCGAGCAGAACTTCTCGGTGTCACTCGAGGCCCTCGAGTCGATCCGTCACGTCGAAGGGACCCGATTTCGCCGCGCCCGTCTCGACCTCGAGTGGACGGAATCCGACGACGATCCGACCGGCTACGATGGGAATCTGACGCTCGTCAGCACCAGCGACGCAGAGCCACAGCGAGACATCGTCGCCGGCCTCACGGACGATCCGCGACTCGAGGACGTTACGATCGATCTCGACGACCACCGGTGGTCGCTTCGCTGACGCGCCTCGGCCAGACGGTTTTTCACGCTGAGCGATGACCGGGCACGTATGGCCACGGATACATCCACCTCGGACGAGATCGAGACGACACTCTTCATCACGGTCTCCGGGCCGCCGGGGTGTGGCGCGACGACGCTCTGTAAGCGTCTCGCGGACGCGATGGGCTGTCCGTACGTCTCCGGCGGCGATATCTTCCGCGAACTCGCAGACGATCGGGAGCTGAACCTCAACCAGTTGACGGCCCAAGCCGACACCTCCGCGGACATCGACCGTGCGATCGATCAGCGCCTCCAACAGATCGCCGAAAAGTGGGGCATGGCGAACAAACCCTTCATCCTCGAGTCCCGCCTCGCAGGCTGGCTCGCCGGCGAACGCGCCGATCTCCGCATCTGGCTCGACGCACCAGAGGACATTCGACTCGAGCGAATCGCCGACCGCGTCGAAACCGAAGCCGAGATGCGGGTACGCGAGGTCAGCGAAGCCGGTCGGTATCAGTCGTACTACGAGATCGATATCGACGACCGCGAACTCTACGACCTCAATATCAACACGGCGCGCTGGAGCAAACGCGGCGTCTTCGAACTCGTCCGGACGGCAATCGAAGCGTACGACCCGGATGCCGACGAAGGGGCATTTTCGACGCCGGATGTCGATCCCTGACGGCTCGGTTGGCGGCGGCAGTCTTTTCTTGGCGTTTGTCGACAGATAGCACGTCATGACGTACACCGTCACCGTCGATGGCGAGTCGTATGAGGCGGCTCGCGAGTCGTTCTCGTGGGACGTGCCGGAGGGGTTCAACGCAGCCGCGGACCTGGTCGGGAAACACGCCGACGGCAAGCAGGTGGCCCTCTATCAGGTCGCGTCGGACGGCGGCCACCAAACGTACAGCTTCGCCGACCTCGACGGGCGATCGAACGCCGTCGCGAGCGCCCTCGAGTCCCGCGGCGTCGAACGCGGCGACCGCGTAGCCGTCGTCGTCCCGCAAAAGCCCGCGAACGTACTCACGCACCTCGCATGCTGGAAGTTGGGAGCAATTTCGCTCCCGCTGTCGGTGCTATTCGGCGACGACGCGCTCCGCTACCGATTGACCGACAGCGAGGCCCGAGTAGCCGTCGTCGACGAGAGCCAGCGAGGGACGATGCTCGAGGTTGCGCCGGACTGTTCCGACCTCGAACACGTCCTCGTCGTCGGCGACGAGGGGCGCAACGAACGTGACGACGCAGGGAGCGCCTCGGTCGAACCGTTCGTCGACGCCGTCGACTGGGACGACACGGCGGTCGAACTCGCCGACACCGACGTCGACACCCCCGCGATCGTGATGTACACGAGCGGGAGCACCGGCAAGCCAAAGGGCGTCCTCCACACCCACGGCGTCTGGCTCGGCCACTGTCCGGCGTTTCAGCTGTACTTCGAGCGGAACGTTCACAGCGAAGACACCGTCTACTGGACGCCTGCCGACTGGGCCTGGATCGGCGCGCTCGGCGATCTCGTCTTCCCCGCCTGGCACTACGGCCGGCCTGTGGTAGGCCACCCGATGGGGTCGTTCGATCCCGAACGCGCGTTCGACATCCTGGGCGGGTTCGACGTCACGAACGCCTTCCTCCCGCCGACCGCGATCCGGATGCTAATGGGCGTCGACGAACCGACCGAGCGCTACGACCTCTCGCTCGAGGCGATCTGCTCCGGTGGCGAACCGTTGACCCCGGAAATTCTGGAGTGGGCTGAGTCGGAACTCGAGGGCGTGGTCGTCAACGAACTCTACGGCCAGACGGAGGCGAATCTACTCGTCACGAACTGCCGAGAGTGGTTCGCCGCGAAACCGGGCAGCATGGGCAAGCCGGTGCCGGGTCACGACGTCGCCGTGCTCGACTCCGATACCGGTGAGCGAGTCGAACCGGGCGAGATCGGAGAAATCGCCGTCCGACGCGGCGACGACCCCGTGGTCTTCCGGGAGTACTGGAACGCACCCGAGAGAACCGAGCGAGTGACCCTCGAGGACGGGCCGGACGGAAATGTCTGGCACCTCACGGGCGACCTCGCCGAGCGCGACGCGGACGGTTACCTCTGGTTCGCCTCGAGAGACGACGACCTCATCATCACGAGCGGCTACCGTGTTGCGCCGCGGGAGGTCGAGGAGTCCATCCTCGAGCACGAGGGCGTCGGGCAGGTCGGCGTCGTCGGCGTGCCGGACGAGACGCGCGGCGAGATCATCAAGGCGGTCGTTCAACCCGTCGACGGCGTGTCGGGAACCGACGACCTGCGGACCGACATTCAGAAGTTGGTTCGAGAGACGTTGGCCGAGTACGAGTATCCGCGCGAACTCGAGTTCCGGGACGAACTGCCGACAACGACGACCGGAAAGATTCGGCGGACCGAACTGGGCTACTCCGACTCGAGGTAGGAGCCGAACCGATCAGTCGCTGTCGGGCGAGTAGTTCGGCGCTTCGTCGGTGATGACGACGTCGTGGGCGTGGCCCTCGGCCTGTCCGGCCGAGGAGACGCGGACGAACTCGCTGCGTTGTTTGAACTCGGGAATCGTCGCCGCACCGACGTATCCCATTCCAGACTGCATTCCGCCTGCAAGTTGGTGGAGTTCGGACTTGAGCGTGCCCTTGTACGGCGTTGCGGCCTCGACACCCTCCGGCACGTACTCGTCGTCTTCGTCCGGTTCGTCCTTGAGGTATCGGTCGCTGTCGCCGGATTTCATCGCACCGACGCTGCCCATGCCGCGGTACTGTTTGTACTTCTTGCCGTTCATCGTCACGACGCGTCCGGGGGCCTCGTCGGTCCCCGCGAAGTACGAGCCGAGCATGACGGCGTTCGCACCGGCGGCAATCGCTTTAATCGCGTCGCCGGAGTAGCGGATACCGCCGTCGGCGATCACCGGAATGTCGTGTTCGCTCGCTACGTCTGCGACCTGCGCGACCGCCGTGATCTGGGGCATCCCCGAACCGGAGACGACTCGCGTCGTACAGATCGACCCCGGTCCGATGCCGACTTTAATTCCGTCCGCGAAGTCGACGAGGTCCGCCGCCGCTTCGCGCGTCCCGACGTTTCCGACGACGACGTCCGCGTCGACGGACTCCTTGATCTCTCGAGCGCCGTCGATGACGTTCAGGTTGTGCGCGTGGGCGGTGTCGATGAACAACACGTCCGCACCCGCCTCGTCCGCGGCGGTCGCCCGGTCGTGCTCGAAGGGACTGACGGCGACGCCACAGCGGAGTCGGCCGTCGTCGTCGCGGACCGCTTCCTGATACTCCCGGCGCTGGAGGATACCCTGCATCGTCACGAGGCCGACGAGAAGGTTCTCGTCGTCGACGACCGGGACGCGCTCGATCTTGTGTTCGTACATCAGGTCGAACGCGTCGCGTGGATCGATGTCGTCAGACGCCGTAATGACCTCGTCGGTCATCGCTGCCGTGACCTCGTCGTCTTCGTTAACCTCGAGGTGGGGCCGGATGTCCGTACTCGAGATGATTCCCAACACTTCGCCGTTCGTGTTCACGACCGGTGCGCCGCCGACGCCCTCTCGTGCCATCCGTTCGTCGACTTCACGGACCGTCATCTCCGGGTCCGCGGTGACGACCGAATCGAGGGGGATGATGAGTTCGTCCGCGCTCTTGACGCGCTCGATCTCTTCGACCATCTGATCGACGTTCATGTTCCGGTGGAGGACGCCGAGTCCGCCGTGTCGAGCCATCGCGATGGCCATGCCACTTTCCGTAACGGTGTCCATGGCCGCCGAGAGAATCGGCACCGACACCTCGACGTTCCTCGAGACGTGTGCGGTGAGGTCCGCGTCGTCTGGTTCGACACGACTCTCTTTGGGCCGCAAGAGGACATCGTCGAACGTTAGCGCCTCCGGTACCCGTAATTTTTCAGAATAAGGCTCCTGCTCAGGGATGTCGTTCGCCATGTAAACCGTCGGAAGCCGTGACGCAAAAACGTTGCGAGATGGCTGCCCTGAACGATTCGGTCGCCCTCGAGTCTGCACTCGCCTCGCGCTGTGAGGGTGGGGCGAGGGAGAGCGTGGGGTGAGGGAGAGTATGACTAAGTTCCGATTTGTCTAAAATACCGCCGGTTTAGTACACAAAGCAAATCCCAGATGTGTGCATTCTGCTCCGGGTTTGCACCCCAGTGGTGAGATAGTGACGGGTTGTGAAACGGGTTCTCACACAACGTTTATTGAGAATCCGGTTGTCCAATCCAGTATGTACACTGTGAGTTTCAGTGAAAACCGAACCGCTGGCCTGACGAGCGTCGACTGTGACGCCGCCACATTCCAGTTCGGTAAATGGACACCAAAACTCACAGCACGAGGCCCTAATCCAGTGCGCTGGTTCCTTCCACACCAGTCCGTACGGGACCGTCTCCCCTATTACCCACCGGCCTCGGGTCATGGCCACCAACCCTGACCAATGAGTACCTCACGGCATCCGGTCGCCCTTCGTCTCGAGGGATTCGTCGGTGGTGACACCCGCTTATTAGCACTCGTCATGATGCTCCCGCTCATCGACGGGGTCTTTCCGGCGTTGATTCTCGCGGGCGCACTCGACGATCCCCTAGGTGCCGTCCAAGTCGGTCTGTTGATCTTCGGCGGGAGCGCAACGGTCGCCGTCATTCTCGCCGAGATGACCGGCGGACCCCGCGAGCAAGCGATGATCGTCATGCTGGTGGGCATCCCACTCATCGTGCTCGCGGCGATACAGGCGGCTCTCGCGCCGGCGATCGGGAGCGTCATCGACATCGTCATTTTCGAACGATTCGCCGCACTCGTCATCGTCGCCATCGCGGCCAAGACGGCGAGCGCGACGATCGGTGACTACCTCCCGAATCCGATGGTCATCATCGGCCTCGGACTCGTCGCCAGTATCGATCCGAACGGAGCCGCGTTCACCGTCATGGACGACCCCGCACTCGTCGCGAACGCCACCCTCGCTGCGATCGTCGGCGTCGCGTTCGCACTCGCCATCGCCCTCAGCGGCCCGTACCTGCGCGAGTGTATGGACATCGATCGCTTCCGCTTCGGTAGCGCCGTCGCACTCGGCTTGCTCCCCCTCTCGATGCTCGGCATGGCCTTCGGACAGGCCCCACTGGCCGCCCTCATCGTCGCGGGCGTATTCGCCATCGACCTCCCACTCGACTCGAGCGACGACGCGAACGATGCCGACGACGGTGATTCACCGACCTCGAGTCTGGGTGCGCTCACCGACGGCGGCGACTCGGATGCGGAGTTCGATCTCGAGACGGAAGCGAACGAGGACGACGGTGACTCGGACCCCGGCCCCTACCCCGGAGACGACTCGACCGACACCGACGGTCGCGCCCCGTGGCTCTAATCGAATCGAAACCACTTTAGGCAGGATAGCCCAACTGAGACTCGAGGGGTCGTGGCCAAGCCAGGGATGGCGACTGACTCCAGAGGCTACGGCGCCCGGGACGACACTCCAGAACTGATATACTGATCGGACACCTGATCAGTGTCCGTGTGATGACCCTCTGGAGTTCCGAGGCGCACCGGAGATATCAGTCGATCGGGGGTTCAAATCCCTCCGACCCCATTTCCTCACCGTGAACAACGTCGTGAGCGGTGAGTAACGAACGTGAAGGATTTAAGCCCAAAAGACGGGTGAAGCGAAATCCTCGTGGTTCACTCTCTCCGACCTTCACTTACCTGCCAACCAATTCGTAACCCACAACGTGCGGGCGATCACTTATACACCGGGGCAAACGCTGGAGAGGCTTCAGTAACTCAGGTGGTGTGACGAACTTCGTCGACGTGACGACGAGGTCATCGGTATCGTAGTGCTGTTCTCAAATTGCCGAATAATACAAGGAGCGGTCTAAGCAAGATACTTATCCGATCTGAGGGCCACAATCGGTATATGAGCGAACGGGCCGAGGGTTCTGAAAAGGAGTTCTGGGAAGGGATGGACGACACTGAGGCCCTCGAGCGCTATCGTACCCTCATCGATACGATCGATTCGGGGGTCTATCGACTCGACGACGACGGCCACCTCGTCTCGGTCAACGACGCCATCGTCGATATCATCGGGTACACGCGTGAGGAACTGCTCGACGAGCATGTGTCCGTGCTCTTCGGTGACGACAGTGTGGCGATTGAACGCGAGATCGACCATCTCCGAGCGAACGCCGCCGGCCAAAGCGATGTACTCGAGCTCACCATGGAGACCGTCGAGGGGGAACAAATTCGCTGCGAAGTTCGGGTGAGCGTACTCGATTCGGGCGATACCGAGGACGGAGCACTCGGAATCGTTCGCGAAATTGGCGAACGTGAACAGACGGAAACGGAAGCCACCGAAGCGACCTTTCGTCGACTGTTCGAGAACGTGCCCGGCAACTATCTCATCGTCCAGCCCGAGGACTACGAAATCGTGGCCGTGAGTGATGCGTATCTGAACGCGACGATGACCGAGCGGGCGGAGATTATGGGGAAGACGTTGTTCGAAATCTTTCCGAACAATCCCGACGATCCGGCCGAGGGTGCCGGAAACCTGCGCGAGTCCCTCGAGAGAGTAGCGGAGACCGGGGAAGCGGACACCATGCCGGTGACACACTATCCGATTCCTGATCGCGCGTCCGACAGCAACGAGTTCGAGGAGCGCTGGTGGAATCCGATCAATTCGCCGGTGTTCGACACGACTGGCGAACTCGACTACATCGTCCACAGCGTCGAGGATATCACTCCGATCGTTCAGGAACTCCAGACAGACCGCGAGCAGGAGCTGCTACAGGATCCAGAGGCAGCGGATTCACAGCTCGCATCGGACATCGTACTGCGCGGACAGGAGTTGCTACAAGAGGCGAAACGAGAAGCGTACGAACAGCTACGCGAGAGCGAAGAACGATTTCGCGCGTTGGTCACCACCACGTCGGACGTGGTGTTCAGTACGAACGCGGACTGGAGTGAGATGCACAATTTAGAGGGGGCGGATTTCCTCGCTGACACAGACGAGCAAGGACCATCGTGGATCGAAAAATACGTTCCGTCTGAAGATCAGTCGCGGGTTCAGGACACCATCGACGAAGCCATTCGAACGAAAAGCAGTTTCGAGCTGGAACACCGAGTCGTTCGTGAAGACGGCACAGTAGCCTGGATCGTCTCGCGTGCCACACCACTCCTGGACGAGGATGGCGAACTCACTCGATGGTTGGGGGCGGCGAACGACGTCACCGAACGGGTCGAACGCGAGCGCTATCTCGAGGATACAAAAGAGCGACTGGAGGCGGCGGCCGAAGCCGGCGCTGTCGGGACGTGGGAGTGGCATATTCCCGACGATCAGATGGTCACCAGCGCTTCCTTCGCCAAGAAGTACGGGATCGATCCCGACGCGGGTACCGAGGGCGTCTCGCTCGACCAGTTCATCTCGGCCATCCACGACGACGATCGCAAGCGGGTCAAACGGAGTATCGAGGACGCCATCGAATCGGGGGAGGAGTACGAAGAAGAGTACCGCGTGTGGGACGACGACGACGAACTCCGCTGGGTCGTTGCGCGCGGTCAGATCGAATACGACGATGACGGTACGCCGGTGTCGTTCCCCGGCGCACTGGCCGATATCACCGAACGCAAGCGCTTCGAGCGGCGACTCGAGGCATCCAACGAGCGTCTCGAACAGTTCGCCTACGCAGCCTCACACGACTTACAAGAGCCCCTTCGGATGGTCACGAGCTATCTCCAGTTGATCGAGCACCGCTACGCGGACGAGCTCGACGAGGACGGTGCGGAGTTCATCGACTTCGCCGTCGACGGTGCCGACCGGATGCACGACATGATCGAAGGATTGCTCGAGTATTCGCGGGTCGAACGGCGCGGCGATCCCTTCGAGCCGATCGATCTGGACGCCGTTCTCGCGGATGTTCGCCGGGACCTCGAGATGAAAATCGAAGAAAGCGATGCCGAAATCACGGCCGAGTCGCTACCTCGTGTCGAGGGTGACCCAGGGCAGTTACGCCAGGTGTTCCAGAACTTGCTTTCGAACGCAATCAAGTACAGCGGCGACGACCCGCCACAGGTAGATGTTTCGGCCGTGCGGAACGGTTCCGAGGTAATCGTCTCGGTCACCGACGAGGGGATCGGTATTGACCCGGACGACAGAGAGCGTGTCTTCGACGTATTCCAGAGCCTGCATGCGCAGGACGAGCACTCGGGAACGGGGATCGGCCTCGCGCTCTGTAAGCGCATCGTCGAGCGCCACGGCGTTCGAGCGAGCGAAGCGAACTCGAGCTCGGCAGGCTCGCGAAGCGAGTCTGCCGGCGGCGACATCTGGATCGAGTCTGAATTGGGTGAGGGCACGACCGTCTCGTTTACGCTCCCTGCGACAGGCGATGACGAGACGTAAATTCACGCTACCGACCGGTTGAGCCGTTCCGGTCAGGATGTAGCGTCCTGCGAGAGAGACGCGCTGTATGCACCAAGACCTGTAAGAGCCATCGTGCTGTCGTCAAAGTCAACGGAACCGATTCAGCGGATGTCTCTCGCAGAGACTTCACGAACTACCGAACACTCCGCGTTCGTCGCCGCGCCGGGGTTCGTGAGCGAGACTTGACAACAGTGAACCGAACGGCGTCTACCAGATACCAGCGCGCCACTGTCACACCGATCGTCCCCTTCTCTCGATCGAGAGAGTACGTTTCGATATGTGATCGGAACAGACGCCCAGAGACACTGAAAGTCGTGACAGCCTACTCAACCGATGTCGCCGAGTTCCTCCGCTTCCCACTCGGAGACGAGTCGCTTGGCGAGTTCTCGTTGTTCGTGCGTGTGCACTAAATGCTGTTCGAGCGTGTTTTCAGGACCCATTGCTTGATCACACAGTCGACAGTAAACGGGGGACTTCGTTGCCATAGTAGAGAGACGCGAGAACGAGGAAAAAGCGTCTCGCCAAATTGAAACGGTAGCTGAGTGCTGACGCGCCAGCGCATGGCGATACCGTCGAACGGTCGACCTGCTCACTCCTCGGCCGGGTTCTTGACGATCGCGAACCAGAATTCCTCGAGCGACCGGATGAACTCGACGAACTCTTCGGGGGCGACCGGTTTACGAATGTAGCAGTCGGCCTCGAGGTCGTGGCGTTTGACGATCGCCTCGCCCATATCCGAACTCGTGAGGATGACGACGGGAATGTCGGCGAGGGAGTGGTCGGCTTTCAATTCGGCGAGAACGTCCATTCCGCTCGTTCCGGGAAGTTGTGGCTCGAGGAGGATGATATCAGGTCGCGGGGCGTCTTCGTACTCGTTTCGCTGGTGGACGAACTCGAGTGCTAGTTCACCGTTCGAGACGGAGTGAACAGTGTTGAGAAGCTTTGCGTCTTTGAAATTCTCGCTAAACAGTCGCGTGTCGCCGGGGTTTGGTTCGACGAGTAAGATGTCGACCACCCCATCCATGTTCGGTTCCCGGGAATCCATATGATGGGTTTGCCCGACGGCGATAAAACTACGTAGGTATTCAACGTGGATAGTCATTCGTGGCGACAGTTACTGTCGTGGGATTCGTCTGCGACAGGTGTTCGCGAGACGGTCAGACACGCCAGGGTCGTACCTGACTAGTATCCTAGTGGAATCGTGGTTGGGCGGCACAATGCTGGGTGTGAATTTAGACCGCTCGCTCGCGTATTGTGGGTATGAGCGACACGCGTGAAACGACGAGTCAGTCGGCGATTCCGGTTCGCACGGCTGGAGTCGCTGCTGGCCTCGGTGCCTGGATTCTCTGGTCCGGCGTGGTTCTAACTGGCATGGGCACGATTATCGTCCTCAACTTTCTCGCCGGAGCGGCAATCGCGGCGTTCGCTGCGTACACCGCAGCGTGGCCGGACGGTGGATCGCTGCCCCCAGTTGTTGCCCCAATTTTCGTCGCACTGCTGGGGCTCGTCGTCCTCGCCGCACCGTTTCTCTTCGAGGGAACCACCGACCGACTCCTCTGGAGCAACGTAATCTCCGGGTTGCTCGTGGCGCTTTTGGCCGTCGGCAGCGTCTACGGTAGCTGGCAATTGTCCCACTCGAGCGCCAGTGAGACGTAAGTGTCCGGGCACGAAGAACCTCGCTCGAATCGACGCCGGCCGAGCACCCTCCTGTCGGGGTGCATGCACATGTCAGGTCGACCATTAGGGACCCGTTCGTCGAAGGGCTGATACGGCGGAAATCGGGCTTCCTTCGGACGCCAAACGGACAGCGAACGCCCGACCGTCGATCGACCGATGACTTCCGACGACCATACCCACGACCGAACGGAGGAGCATTCTGGTGAGACGCCATCCGAGCAATCGACCAACGCAGAACGCGTCGACGACGAACCCGAACTCGACTCGAGCGACACCCAAGAGACGCCACAGCCTCGAGCAGACGGTGCAGGCGAAGACGGAGGTGGGGGACAACCCGGGACGAGCGACGCTCACGAGGGAGAACTCGACGAGGCGAGCAAAGACGAGCAACTCGAGGAGGTGAGAGAGAATCCGTCGGGAGAGGAGTTGACGACGGACCACGGCGTCAAGGTCAGTGACACGGACAACTCGCTGAAGGCGAGCGAGCGGGGCCCGACGCTGATGGAGGACTTCCACTTCCGGGAGAAGATGACCCAGTTCGACCACGAATCGATCCCGGAGCGGGTGGTTCACGCTCGCGGGACGGGTGCTCACGGGTACTTCCAGCCCTACGAGGATCCAGACCTCGGCGAGTACGACGATATCGCGGATGTGACGAAGGCGAAGGTGCTGACCAACCCCGACCAGAAGACGCCGGTCTTCGTCCGGTTTTCGACCGTCGTCGGCTCGAGAGGCTCGTCCGATACCGTCCGGGACGTTCGGGGGTTCGCGACGAAGTTCTACACCGAGGACGGTAACTGGGACCTCGTGGGGAACAACATGCCGCCCTTTTTCATCCAGGATGCGATGGAGTTCCCCGACCTGGTTCACGCCATCAAACCCGAGCCCGACAACGCGATTCCGCAGGCGTCGGCGGCCCACGACACGTTCTGGGATTTCGCCTCCTTGAAACCCGAGATCACACATATGGTCATGTGGGTGCTCTCGGGGCGGGCGCTGCCGCGAGCGTATCGGATGATGCAGGGCTTTGGCGTCCACACCTTCCGGCTGATCAACGACGACGGCGAGTCGGTGTTCGTCAAGTTCCACTGGACGCCGAAACTCGGCACTCACCAGCTCGTCTGGGACGAGACGACGAAGCTCTGGGGCAAGGACTCGGATTTCAATCGGAAGGGACTCTACGACGTCATCGAGGAGGGGTACGACCCCGAGTGGGAACTCGGCGTCCAGCTCTTCGACGAAGAGCAAGCCGAGGAGTTCGACTTCGACGTCCTCGATCCGACCAAGATCGTTCCCGAGACGGAAGTTCCGGTCCGACCGATCGGGAAATTAGTGCTCAACGAAACGCCCGATAACTTCTTCGCCGAGACCGAACAGGTCGCGTTCCACCCCGGCAACGTCGTCCCCGGGATCGACTTCTCGAACGATCCGCTCCTCCAGGGGCGGCTGTTCTCCTATCAGGACACCCAGCTCAACCGCTTCGGCAGCGCAAATTGGGACGAAATTCCGATCAATCGGCCACTCGCCGAGCGCCACAACAACCAGCGCGCCGGCTTCATGCGCCAGGAGATCAACGAGGGGAAAGCGTCCTACAAGCCGAACTCGATCGGCGACGACGATCCACAGGAGGTCCCCGAAGAAGAAGGCGGCTACGAACACTACAACGAAAAAATCGACGGGAAGAAGATCCGCAACCGCAGCGAGAGCTTCCAGGAGCACTTCGATCAGGCCCGACTGTTCTGGAACAGCATGAGCGAGCCCGAGAAACAGAACATCGTCGACGCCGCTCACTTCGAACTCGGGAAGGTTGACCGCATGGAGATCCGCGAGCGGATGGTTTACGACCTGTTCAACAACGTCGACCACGAGTTCGCGACGCGCGTCGCCGAGGGAATCGGCGTCGAGCCACCGGACTCGCCGGGCGACGAAATGCCCGACCACGACAGAGAGGATCCGTCGCTGAGTATGGAAAACCGGACGCCGGACACGATCGAGACGCGCAAGATCGCCATCCTCCTCGACGACGGATTCGAAGACGATCACGTGAGCGAACTCGAGTCCGCCCTCGAAGACGAGGGTGCACGAGTCAAGATCATCTCGAAGTACCTCGGCGAGAAGTCCGGGGCGAACGGCGAGACGGTCGAGGCCGATCAACATCACGTCGCGGCGGCTTCGGTTTCCTTCGACGCGGTTGTCATCCCTGGCGGCAGCGAGAGCGTCGACACGCTAACCCAGCAGGGCGACCCGAAACACTTCGTCGCCGAGGCGTTCAAGCACTACAAACCGATCGCCGCGCTCGGTGCGGGCACCGAGTTACTCGAGGAAGTCGAGTTGCCGGATATCGACATTGCGGGCGACGGTGATGGCACCGTCACGTCCGAGGGCGTCGTGACGAGTCGCGACGGCAACGATCTCGACGCCTTCGCCGAGGCCTTCGTCGATGCGATTGCCCAGCATCGCCACTGGGGGCGGAGTCCGGAGGAGGTCCCGGCGTAAGCTCGGCGCGCGAATACTCACCGCGTTCTGTTTCGTCTCGGTACCCTCCCATTCGGTTGGACTGGACAGCGCGCTCGAGCAGCGAGTTTGGCCCCACCGAGCGCTCACCTCGCGTGTCAGCGTATCGTCGTGGAGAAAACCAACACCGCTTCCCTGTATTCCCTGTGAGCCAAGTCCCAAGCTCGGCCAGATAAACGTATGCGGGCATTGATATTATAGCCTTTCGGTGAATTCAGCCAGAAGACGTCGATACAACGCTGAGACCCACCTAATTCGAGTCTGCTGTTGTGGGAATATACACTCACAGCGAGTTGAGAGTCACGGTAATTGGGTGGCGGGAAAGGCTACCGGAAACCCAACGCGTCTATAGGTTATCGTGGTGGGTTTCGATCATGACGACAGTCGTCGAACTCGAGATACCTGCGGATCGACTCGGAGCGGCCCAAACGTTCGATCGAGTGCCGACGTTCGAGTGTCAGATCGGCGGGATGATCGGCGATTCACCGCCCCTCGTCTGGGTGTCGGGGCCGAACCGTCGCCGCGTTCGGGACGCACTGGAGGCGGATCCGTCGCTCACGGTCATCGCGAGTTTGACGGGGAGTAACCAACACACCGAGACGAGCGACGGACTCGAGGAGCGCGAGCAGTGGCTGTTCAGACTCGAGTTCGGTGATGAACTGAAGGTATTCGAGCAAATCGTCGCAGAGAACGCGGGTGCGATTTTGACGGCCTGTGGTCAAAACGGGACGTGGTCCGTGAAACTCCTCTTTCACGACCGCGGTGCGCTGTCGGAGTGTTATGCACTGTTCGAACAGTACGAGTACGCCGTCGAGGTGACTCGACTGACCGGTATCGACGATTTCGAAAGTGCACGAACGCCGTTGACCCAAACGCAGTACGAAACGATCTGTACGGCGTACGATCTCGGCTATTTCGACATTCCACGAGAGATTACGCTCAAAGAACTGGCGAGCGAACTCGACGTCTCTCATCAGGCACTTTCCGAACGGCTCCGGCGCTGTCACGCGGCGTTAGTGAGCGCCGAGTTGACCGACGGAATGCAACCGACACCGATCGACCCCTGACCACGAGGTGCAACGAGCGCAGTTTTCGGTACCGTCACTCCGAGTTCCGCCGGTTCGAACGAACCGAAAGCGAGCAGCGACGTCAAGCGTCTACACCTCGAGTCGGACGGCTGGGTACTTTTCACTCCCGGCGGGGTAGATTATCGACCACTTGTTCGCTATCTCAAATGGGCGTGGACATTTGCCCACATATATCTCTATTTGTAGCATGTATGCCGCAGTAGATAGCTTTATTATTTGGCGAAGCGAAAGTCGAGTGTCGGCAGACGCCGACGTTGTGATTACCTACCGAGTGTTTGAACGCGCCGGTGGATCACTCGTGCTCAATTCACGACGGTCACTCGTGGCTGTGTGACCGTCACGTAACCGTTCGTGGGCCACGTCCTACCCCGTCCATTGGCCCACACTGGTAAATTAACTCGAGTCTCACCGCTGGCGTCGGTGATCAAATGGGATAGTTATTCATACTCGTCAGTGAGTGTACATTGATAATGACCCCCACAGCAGCCGAAGGACACGGGAGTGTCACACACGCCGAAGGAGACGATTCTGGGGGTGAGGACGAGACTTCTCTCGAGCCCGACGATATCTATCACATTCTCCAGACACAACGGCGTCGTGACGTGCTTCGATATCTTCGGCGAAGCGACGAACCGGTCGTGTTGAGCGATCTCGCCGAACAGGTCGCCGCCTGGGAACACGAGACGACCGTGGCGAATCTCCACTCGGATCAGCGCCAGCGCGTCTACATCTCGCTGTATCAATCGCACTTACCGAAGCTGGATGCGCGTGGAATCATCGACTACGACAAGGACCGAGGGACGATCAGGACGAACCCGCCACTCGAGCAGTTCGATCCGTATCTCACGGGACTCGAGGACTCGAGTTCGGATAATCCGTGGCCGTTTCGCTACGCGGGCACCGTCGGCTGTTGTGGAGTTGCGACCGTCGTCGTCGCCAGCGGCACGGTGTCAGTTCCGTGGAGTAGCGTTACGGCGGTCATTCTCGCGGCGTTTGCGCTCCTCACAGGCGTACACACGTACACGATGTGGCACACTGGGGAGACCGACTAAACGCACACACAATGCGAACGACGCGAACGACGACACAATGCGAACAATGCGAACGACGCGAACGACGGGTGGGTCGCCACGACACCGATCAGTCAGCGTGGGAGTGGTGAGGTGAATCCGGTTCGCGAGTAACTGTCGACTCGAGGATTTCGTGTGCATAGAATGCGACCGAGAAATCCTGTGGACTGGGGATCGAACACGCGAGCCAGCCGATCGTTATCGCCGTCACAATCGGAGAATCAAACGAGAGAGACTCGAGTCTAGCAATCCCGAGAACGGGAACGACGAGCAAGAGCGGAGAGAGTGCAGCAATCCGAAGCTTCCAGGCAGGTTCCCGACCGCTCGGATAGGGAGTGACCGATGCCCACGGGCAACTGGTGAACATCTTGATGGCACCCCGCTTTCGATCCGGGCCGTACGTGATCGTGTAGTCGATTCGGGCGAGGCGAAGCACGAGTGCGTGGAGCCACTCGTGGAGAACGAGTCCGCTCACTACTGCGAAGGCGAGCGAACAGCCAGCAACCAGCAGTTCCGTTCCGACCATTGTAGCGACGCGAAACGACGGGACGCACTCGAGGTGGGATCACTGGTGGCCGAATACATCCCGCCGTCTCACGCACGCTGATCTGATGACTGTGGACGGAAGCCACTCCTGCTTCAACTGTTGATTCATTAAGCGACGACCGAGACGCGACGGCGACGGTCTCGTCGATCCAAGTCCCAGATTACTCTCAAATGACCGGTGAACGAACTGCAGCCAGCCAAGAATTAAGTATTGTTGGGTGGTACCTAATACCATGTCATCCAGTGAACCCCTCGAGTTTGGCCACGACGACCGTAAGCGCATCTACGAGTACGTCGAACGCCACGGTGCCGTCGAACCCGATACCGTCCAGGAGGACCTCTCCATCGATCCGAGCGGATTCAGACATCACGTCGCCATCCTCAAACGCGACGGGCGACTCGAGCGCGAGGACGGAACGCTTCGGGTAACGATGGCCGCCGGTGCCGAAGAAGAGTACGTCTCCGACGACCTCGAATTCCACATCCGGCCGGCGAGACAGGAAGACCTCGCGGGAATCGTCGGCGCGATTCGGCAGGTCGCAGAGGAGAAAACCTACATCGAAGCCGAGAGCGTCGCCGACGAAATCGACCACCAGGAGACGCTGCTTCGGCACAACGAACTCGAGTCCCGGATGTTCTTCGTCGCGACCGTCGAGGACGAGGTCGTCGGCTGGGTCCACCTCTACGCGCCGGAACTCGAAAAGCTCTCACACACGGCCGAACTCACCGTCGGCGTCTTAGACGAGTACCAAGGGTACGGAATCGGCTCGCATCTGCTCGCGCGCGGACTCGAGTGGGCCGGCGCGAACGGCTACGAACGCGTCTACCAGAGCGTTCCCTCGAGCAACGAGGAGGCCATCGCGTTCCTCGAAGCCCACGACTGGGAAACCGAAGCCGTCCGCGAGGACCACTACAAACTCAACGGCCACTACGCCGACGAGGTGATGATGGCACTCGAGTTGTGAGCAAGGACGACGCAGAACCGATCCAGTCGAAGACTTCGGGGCAATTCTCGAGGCTCCCTCGAGTTCTCTCGGGGCGCGACCAGCATGGTCGCGAGAACGGACGAAACGGACTATCGAAAACGGACGCTGCTCGAATTGCTGTGTTACGCCGGACTCCCTTCGCTCTCTGCAATCTCGAATAGCTCGTCGTACCCCTCGTCCATGGGGAGTTGCGTTTTGACATCCTCGAGCGCGCCCACGCTGACCGCTTCCTCGACGACGTCGAGGACGACCTGGGCGTGAAACGCGGCGTCGGCCGGGTCGTCGTTACCGATTTCTTCGCGGTCGGCAACGCGGTCGACGAACTCGTCGAAGGCGAACTGCTCGACGTCGTCAACTTCTTCGAGGAATCGGCCGAGTTCTTCGGGAAGTTGTGCACCAAGATTCTCGGCTTCGCCGGGCTGGATTCGTTCGGAGAGCGTGGTCAACGTCGCGCGGCTGACGCTCAGTGCGGCCTCTCGAGAGTCGAGTTGGGCGCGGTGTTGAACCTCGCCGATGAAGTTGTCGTACTGCATGGGCGGACCTTCACGGGCCCGCCACGAGAGACTGAAGCCTTCAGGTGAAAGGCTCGCGCTCGACTCGATACAGGCAATCAGAACACGTCCGGCGAATCGTCACTGTGGGGTACAGGAATCGAAAGACAATTTGAAGCGACGATGCTACGGGGAGGCATGCTTTCGATTGCGCTTGCCGGAAAGCCAAACGCCGGCAAGTCAACGGTTTACACTGCGGCGACGATGGCCGAGGTGGACGTCGCGAACTACCCGTTTACGACCATCGACGCCAACCGGGGCGTCAGCTACGTTCGAACCGAGTGCCCCTGCCTCGAGCGCGAGGAACGCTGTAACGCCGACAACTGCGAGGGCGGCAAGCGTTACGTTCCGATCGAACTCCTCGACGTGGCCGGGCTCGTCCCGGGAGCCCACGAGGGGAAGGGACTCGGCAACCAGTTCCTCGACGAACTGACCAACGCAGACGTCATCGTCAACGTCATCGACGCCTCCGGCGGGACGAACGAGAAGGGCGAACCCGTCGACATCGGGGAGCACGACCCGCTCGAGGACATCGACTTCGTCGAGGAGGAGATGGACCTCTGGCTGGCGGGCATCGTCGAGGACAACTGGGAATCCGTCGAACGAAAGTCCCGCTCGCCAGATTTCGACATCGACGAGGTTCTCGCGGACATGCTCTCGGGGTTCGGCGCCTCGCCGACGCAGATCGCGAAAGTCCTGCGCGAACTCGAGTATCCCGACGATCCGATCCAGTGGGAGGACGACCACCGCGAGGAACTCGCTCGACTGGTCCGCGAACGCACCAAACCGATCGTCGTCGCCGCGAACAAGATCGACGTCGCCCCACATGAGAACGTCGAGAAATTGCTCGAGCTCGATAAACCCGTGATTCCGACCACCGCAGAAGGTGAACTCGCCCTCCGGCGAGCCGCCGACAACGACCTCGTCGACTACGATCCCGGCGACGAACGCCTCGAAATCGGCGACGGCGTCAGCGACGCCCAGCGCGAGGCCCTCGAGGGACTCGCAGAGACGATGGCCGAGTGGGACGGCACGGGCGTCCAGTCGGCGCTGAACTACGCGGTCTACGAGTTACTCGAGTATCTCACTGCGTACCCCGTCGAAGACGCCGCGAAGTGGTCCGACGGCAGCGGGAACGTCCTCCCCGACGCCTTCCTCCTCCCCGACGGCTCGACGCCCGTCGACCTTGCCTACGCCGTCCACTCCGATATCGGCGACGGTTACCTCCACGCCGTCGACGCAAAGTCGAGTCGGGAAGTGAGCGACGAGTACGAACTCGAGGAGGGAGATGTGATCAAGATCGTCAGCACGAACTGACAATATTTTAACAAACTAACTCTACGTCTTCGGTGGTTCTGTCGGTCAGTACAGGGAACTCACATGACGAATAGTCAATAACCCGGTCACTCGTCTGTGGGGGATGAGTCATCAGAAGGCTCTGTTCCGGGGAGTGGGAATTCTGCATCTCCGGGGGCCTCAGCTTCACTTTCAGGCATAGTTCGTCTGATGAGGTAGATAACGAGTCCGACCCCAGAGAGAATAATAATAATTGTAGCCCACATTACCGAGTTTTCGATTCCTCGTTGTTCTGCGTCTTTTAGCACAAGAACCGACAGTATCACGTGTATTGATACGTATAAGATTGTCAGACCAAGGAAAGCAATAGGCTCCATTAAATGACGATTTAGGTTATCCTGTAATATATTTTTCCCAATAGGTAGATGGTGAACGCGATACTCACTCCGCATCTGCAGTGATCGCGAAGGTCGAAGTTGGTCAAATGGTGTTTATCCGTTGTGTACACTGTGTGTACTCAGTATCGGTAATCAAGATCGTCAGCACGAACTGATAACAGTAGAGTCGAAGCGCGTTACTCGTTTTCGAGCGCGTCGTAGATATCTCGATTTGCGTCCCGGTCAGCCGCTGGTACCCGCCGGACGAGTTCACCCCGGATATCCCCCATCACTTCATCGAGTGGGGTCTGGGACTCTGAACTTTCCGTGGTCGCCATGGTTGTTGTATCGTCACGACTGCGGTTAATCATTCGGGTTAGACGAATCGTCGGTTAGTTCGTCCAGTCTGTACTGGATGAGATCGTCGCGCCACTGTTCGATCTCTCCCACGAGGTCGATTTCTTCAGTGTGAGAATGAAGGTATTCGATGGTTTCAGCTTCGTCGGCAGTCGTCTGGTCGGTTCCGAACTGCTTGAGGTATAGATATATCCGCTGTATTTCGATCAGTACCTAACTGTGTGAGGATCTCCTCAGTTTCGTCATCGGACACCGTCGTGAGAGTGCGGACAGGGCGTACCTTTTCGGCCGCCAGCGTCGGAGGCGTCGGTATGAACACGACCGTACTCACCACGGGCGGTACCATCGCGAGCACCGAATCGGACGGCGGCCCGAAGCCGACGCAAACGGGCGAGGAACTGCTCGAGGCCGTCCCTGAACTCGAGTCCCACACGGAGGTGACGATCGAAGACGTCGCACAGGTGCCGAGTTTCGAGATGGACGGCGAGACGCTCGAGGCAATCGGCGAGCGCGTCCGAGAACTCGACGACGATTCGGCGGTCGATATCGTCGTCATCACCCACGGGACGGACACGATGGAGGAGACGGCGTACTACGTCGACGTCACGGCACAGCCAGAGACGCCGGTGTTTCTGACGGGGGCGCAGCGACGACCCGACGAGGTGAGCCCCGACGGACCGAGTAACCTCCTGACGGCGGTTCGGGCCGGTCGTGCGTTCCTCGAGCGCGACGCCGGCGGGACGTTCGTCGCGTTCGACGAGGAGATCCACAGCGCGCGATACGTGACGAAGACGCACACCTCCGCACTCGACGCGTTCCAATCGACGGATTCGGGGCCGGTTGCGCACGTCGACCGAGACGGCGTGGCGATCCATCGACCGCCCCGATCCGAGACGGACCCGATCGATGCAACGTCGCTCGAGCGATCAGTCTACACGATCAAGAGCGGAACCGGCGTCACGGGTGAGCTACTCGAGGCCGCCCTCGAGCGCGGGGCCGAGGGTCTCGTCGTCGAAGGAACCGGACTCGGGAACGCAACGCCGGGACTCGCCGAAGGCGTCCGCGACGCGGTCGAGTCGGGGGTTCCCGTCGTCGTTACGTCGCGGTGTCTCGAGGGACGAGTCACGCCAGCATACGGGGGCGACGGCGGTGGTGAGCGCCTCCGCGAGTACGGGGCTATTTTCGGCGAGGATCGGTCGCCGCGGCAGGCGAGGCTTCGACTCGCACTCGCGCTCGAGGCCGTCGACGACCTCGAGTCGATTCGGGCGGCGTTCGAGGCGGACGCGTGACTGGGCGGCGGACGCTCAGATATACTGGCTCTCGCTTTCGTAGACCGACGGATCGTCTTTGAACGTCTCGGCGACGGTCTCGAGAGTGACGAAGCGCGCGTTCTCGTGGCTCTTGACGTACTGGATGAACTCCTCGAACAGCGGGATCATGTGTGGGAGACCGTGGATATCGGGGTGGATCGTGAACGTGTAGACACCCGCGCCGCGTCGGTTGTAGAGGTAGTCGAACTGGCGTTTGTAGTACTGCTCGTACATCATCTCCGGGTCCTTGTACCCCGCGTGGTAGATGGGCTGTTTGATGAATAACATCGGCGGGATGTCGTCACGGTACCAGCTGATCGGAATCTCGACGATGTCGGTCTCCTCGCCGTACTGGTAGGGCTCCATCCACGTCTGTGGGTCCTTGTCGTAGTCGATTTTCTCCCAGCTGTCGCCCTTTCGCATCCAGCCGGGTTCGAACATCCGTTCCATCAGGCTGCTGTCGTAGAGAAAGCCGTGTTTCTCGACGAGATCCGGCGTGTTCTCGCTGAACTCCCACCAGCTCGCGCGGTGGCCGACCGGCTCCGAGCCCGTCACGTCCTCGATGAGGTCGATCGAGACCTCGAGAATCTCGTCTTCTTGTTCTCGCTCGAGGTCGGTCGGGTTCTCGTGGGAGTAGCCGTGGACCCCGAGTTCGTGACCGTCCGCCGCGACGGCTTCGATTTCGTCCCGAAAGGTATCGATGGTGTGCCCAGGGACGTACCACGACGTCTCGATATCTTGCTCGTCGAACAGGGCGAGCATCCGCGGGATGCCTTCGTTTCCGGCCGCGAGGCCTCGAGAGAGGTCCGCGGGGGAGTCTTCTCCGCCGTAGGATCCGAGCCAGCCGGCGACGCAGTCCGCGTCGACGCCGATTGCAACGTCAACTGTACCCATGGTTCAGCAAACGATTCCACAACCCGCGGTAAAGAGGTTCGTTACGGCCGTTCGTGACCGTAACGCGAGTTGATTGATACCTTCGAGAACGCGGGCTCGAGCAACTCAATTGAGCGCTCAATGATTGATATAAACGGTTTGTTGGATACAGAAGATGAGCACAATCCAGCGACCCTATTTTGTTTCATGCTAAAGCCGATGAACCACCTGCTCACTACACGTACGAACTAAACATGAGAGAGAAAATATATGGGAGCTGATTGGTAAAAGATAAAACATGGTCGGATTAGATCGGTGGCAATACCCGTGGATTATTATGGGAGTTGTCGTTTTGGGACTGTCTGGTATCGGAGGGTACCTTGGATACCCCATAGCGACCATCTTCGCTTTTGTCGTTGGTGTTGGCTTCCTCAGTATTGTTATCAACCCAAGAGCGTACCCAATCGTAATTACAGGGATTGGTATCCTTTCGGTGGCCCTTTCCGGGTTGCTACTTGTGTGGGAGTGGAGTCTCCTCACCGTGGTGATTCTTGCTCTCGTCGGAATTGGGGCAGTTGTTCGGGGAGTACATACCTATCTGAATATGGAACCTGAGCAATAGTTGACCTGTACTGGCCACCCAACTCCCTTCCCACATCAAGCGAAAACTCGTATGCAACTTCGCTCTGCATTCATCAAAACTACGAATAAGTTGTCTCCATATGAACATTTCAGCAGAGCAGTTCGAGCAAAAACTGACTAACCAGTCAGTTTAATAGCCGTGGTTCCCAAGCCTCTAGTGACCGATGGAAAACCAGGCACCGACGTTGATGGAAGACATCGATCGGGCACGCGAAACGCACAGAGCCCACCTGTGGGGTGCGATCATTTCGGCAGTCGTCTCGCTGTTCTTGCTCCCAATCGTTGGAATCGTCGCCGCCTACAGCGGCGTCAAACTCTCGAATGCAATGGATCGATCGTGGTTCGGATACCTCTTCGCCGGATTAGGGCTCGCCAGCGTGACGCTCTGGGTGGTCGGATTGGTCCTCTGGCAACTCGGCTACTTCACGGTCTGAGAGTCCGCAATTCCCGGCATACACACGCGTTTCTGCGTTCGCAGTTTCGTTGATCACGTCATTGTCCCAGTGAGGGTTCCGACTCGAGTCAGAGGAGTCCAGCCAGCGGCTCGAACCAGACGGCGAAGACGAGTACGGCCAGGAAGACGTACGAGCCCCGAATGAGCAACATCGTCGCGATGTCGGGCGACGCTCGTCGGGCGAAGACGGCGACCGCTGCGAAGGCGAGCGCGGCGAGCATCGCCGACGGCGGGAACACTCGAGCGGCGGCGAATCCGACGACGAGGAGCAACGCCGAAATCAGCAGGCTGTAGGCGACGCCGTCCGCGCGCTGTCGACCGAGAGCGACGGCGACGGTTCGTTTCCGGATCGACCGATCGTACTCGTAGTCCTGTGCGTCGTCGATCACCTTGATCCCCGAGAGCAAGACGAGGAAGACGAGCGCGAAGCCAACGGGGACGAGGGCGAGCGTCCCGGCTTGCACGTAGAAACCCCCCAGCAACGAGAGCGCGATCCCGAGCGGGTAGCCGGTCGTCGCCGACAGCGGGTTCGTGTCGAGTTGTGGCGCGTGGAAGTACGCGATGATCCACGTCGGTACCGTGAGCGCCACGGCGATCCAATCGACGAACGCGAAGAGCGCCAGACAACACGCTGCGAACGTGCTCGTCGAGAGAACGAGGCCGATCCGACAACCGCGTTCGGTCAGCGGGTGATCGTCGTCTTCGCCGCGAACGTGAAAGTCCACGTAGCCGTCCTTGACGTGGGCGGTGTACACCGCGGCGAAGATGGCACCGAGGTGAGTCGCGGCGAGTCCGACCTCGAGCGTGCCCGCGAGAATAACGCCGAAGAGCGACGCTGCGAGCGGTGGGAGCATAAACACGGGATGGACCTGCGACCAGTAGGCCCGAACGATCGCAACGGTGCCGGTCCCGTCTCTCACGACGGCCATGCCTCGAGTGACACCGAACTGGCGTATAATACCCAGCCCCGGCTGGGAGGGGACAGCCGAACAACCAGCGTCGGACGCCGAAACACACAGGTTGATGTACCGTCCCGTGCCACGCACAGCCATGACAGACGACTACACCGGCGCTGATCTCTTCGCTGACGCACTCGAGGCGTACGACGTCGACTACGTCTTCGGAAACCCGGGGACGACGGAGCTACCGATCGTCGAATCGATCGGCAAAAGCGATCTCGAGTACATCCTCGGGCTCCACGAGGACATCGCCGTGGGGATGGCTTCGGGCTACGCACAGACGCGGCGCTATCACTCACACCACGACGACTCGGTGCGACCGGTCGGCGTCGCGAACCTTCACATCGCTCCCGGGCTCGCACACGGACTCGGGAACGTGTACGCGGCCAAAGTCGCCGGCGCGCCGCTTGTCGTCACGGCGGGCAACCACAGCACCGATTTCCGCCACGAAGAGCCCATCCTTTCGGGTCAGTTAGCCGAGATGGCAGAGCAGTTCTGTAAGTGGTCCGACGAGGTCCTCGACGTCGACGCGCTGCCGACGATGCTCCGACGGGCCTTTCGCGTCGCGATGACGCCCCCGACGGGTCCCGTCTTCCTCGGGCTTCCCCTCGACGTCATGCTGGCCGAAACGGACGACGAGCCCGAACGCCTCGGCGCGATTCCGAACGCCGGAAGCGGCGATCCGGCCCAACTCGAGCGAACGGCCGATCACCTGGCCGAGGCCGACGAGCCGGTGATGGTCGTCGGAGACCACGTCGCTCGCTCCGGTGGCGACGCCGTCGCCGCGGCCGTCGAACTCGCGGAGGCGACCGGGGCGCGCGTCCACGGAGAAATCCTCTCCGCGGAGGTCGACTTTCCGACGGATCACGACCAGTGGGTCTCCTACATCCCGCCGAGTGAAGGGCTCGCGTCGATGCTGATGGACACCGACACGCTCGTCTTCGTCGGCTGTTCGACCAACACGACGCTGACCCGCCACGAGGGAGCCCTCGTCGACAGCGAGACGACGTGCATCCACATCAGCGACGACGACTGGCAGGTCGGGAAGAACCAACCCGCCGACGCGGCCGTCATCGGCGACCCCGGCCTCGTCCTGCAGGAACTCATCGAGCGCGTTCAGGGACGGATTTCGCCGGAGACCGTCGAGGGCCGGCTCGAGGACGTCGCCGCGATCAAAGAGATGGTCGACGCGAAGATGGCTGGTATGGGCGAGGGAGACGCCGAAGACGATCCGCGGGCCTCGAAGGCCGAACTCGTCGATACGATGGAGCAGGTGGCGGGCGACTGCGCCATCGTCGACGAGGGAATCACCTCGAAGTACGCCATGTTGACGCGCTGGGACCTCGCGCCGGAGCAGTACATCTCCAACAAGGGTGGCGGACTCGGCTACGGGCTTCCAGCCGCCGTCGGTGCGGCCATCGCGGAAGGCCAGCGAGACGAACCGCGGGACGTGGTCGGCTTCATCGGGGACGGTTCCTACCAGTACTATCCTCACTCGATCTACAGCGCGGCCCGCCACGACGTCGACCTCACGGTCGTCATCTCCGACAATCGCAACTACCGTATCCTCAAGAACAACACGCTCGACTTGCTCGGGGGCGAGGAAGGGGACTACGAGTTCGTCGGAATGGACTTCGACCCGCCGGTCGACCTCGTGAAGAACGCCGAGAGCCACGGCGCACGGGCTGAACTCGTCGAAACGCCCGACGAAATTGCGGGGGCGCTCGAGAACGCGCTGGCGAACGAGGGCGTCGACGTCCTCGACGTGTTAGTCCACGACTGACTCGAGCGTCTCAGTTCAGTACTGTTCCTGAACCGTGTCGATTTTACACTGCACGCAGAGATCGTCGGCAAAGCAGGAGATGCTGTCGTAGGGACACTCGCGTTCCTCGACGTGGACGGAAAGTCGGCGTTTCTCTCGATTCCAGACGCGTTCCCACTCGTCGATGTCGGCGTCGGCGGAGGTGAAGACGACCGCTCCCTCACGGTCGACGATTTTCGCGACAGTGACGCGTCGCTCGTGGGTCTTTACGAGTTCGATGGCCCCTTCGTACGACGAACATCGGTGAGTCTCCGTCCCCCGTTCGTCGTCTAACAGCCGGACGGTGATCGACCCGTCGTACTCCTCCGTCGGGTCTAATCCGTGGGTCATACCCGTTATTGCTCGGAGGACCGTGAAAAAGGGAGTGGCAGATTCGCCGCAGTATCGAACGGCGACCCAGCCAACCCATCACGAACCCGAGGTATTTTGATCTGACACGACCAACGGATTCTCACCTGTGCAATCGATACTGCTGGGTGCCCGCTCACTCGAGTCGGTGCAATCGACGTCGCGTTCGGCGGTGGATCAGCGATGAGTCTCGTCAACCTCCGAACTGGCCTCTGGATTCGAATGGGTGTCGCCAGTCTCCTCGGTCTCGTCGGCGTGCTCGTCCTTTTCGTCGTCGAGATCGTTCTCGCGTCGCTCATCTCGTTCGCCTTCGTGGAAGGCGTCCCGGAAATGGCTGGAATGGTGCTCGTGCTCGTCCTCGTCGCTTCCGGCTTCCTCCTCGGGTGGTGGCTCACCGCGACCGTTCTCGCCAGACTCGTTTCCCCCGGCGCGCTCTCCGAGCGACTCGCTCACGACGGCGTCTCGGACGCCGCCGCCGGACTCGGTGGCCTCTTCTGGAATCCGACGCAGGTTGTTCCGCCGAAGTACCTCGGACTCGCCGGCGGCGGTGCCCTCTCGTTCATCTTGCTCTACACCCTGATCGTCGACGTTCTCGAGATTTCGGCCGCCTACATCGGCGTCGTCGTTGGCCTCGGGTTCGTCGGCTGGCAGACCTACCGACTCGTCGAAACGGAACTCCGCCAAGACGGTGCCGTTCGATCCGATCTCGAGGAAGCCTACGGCGTCATCGAGGACGACGAGCGCGAACCCGAACTGCGGGCTCGCGTTCGACGGTTGGCGCGACAGGCCGACGTTCCCACGCCGGAGGTTCGCGTCGGGACTACCCGAACGCCACAGGCTGCAACCGTCGGCTATCGAGCGGAGCAATCCGTGATCGTCGTGTCCCGTGGCTTGCTCGAGACCCTCGATGACCACGAATTGGACGCCGTACTAGCCCACGAACTCGCACACCTCAGCAATCGCGATGCGGCGGTTCTGACGGGTCTCCTATTTCCAGCGACGAAGGCGTCCATGGTCCTCACGCGGTTCAATCACCCCATCATCCTCGTCGTCGTCGCCCCGGTCTACGTCTCGAGTCGCGTCTCGGTCGCCATCGTCGCCCGCTACCGCGAGTACGTCGCCGACGCCGCGGCGGCGAGCGTCACCGGGAATCCGGCCGCGCTGGCGAGCGCCCTTGAGAAACTCGACGGCGATCGCTCGAGGCGGCCAGACACGGACATGCGCGCGGAACGCTCGACGGCCGCATTCGGCATCGTCCCGCCGCCGTGGCAGGAAAAGCGCTATTTCGACGGGGCGGCCCGGTTCGTCGTCCGCGGCGTCCTCGGAACCCACCCGTCGACGGACTCGCGAATCGAGCGACTTCGGAACGCGGCCGATGCAACCGAGTCGCGAACAGTTACCGCCGAGCAGCAATAGATCTCAAACGCTACGGATCTCGAGACCGTCTCGTCGAACGTGACCGACGACACGACACCGCAACGGGTACCCGACCCCGACGAACCACTCGAGGCGAACCTCGAGTACCTCCACCGACACCTCGCAGCTACCGCCGAGTTGCCGGTCGATCGGGACGCCTCCCGCTGGCTCGGGGAAGCCGACGCAATCGCTCGAGACGTCGCAACGACCGATCTCGAACGCTCCGTCGTCGACGAACGCGTTGGGAAGATCGAGACACTGCTCGCGGAAGTCGACGAGACCGGCCACGAGGAGGCAGACGAACACCTCGAGGCGGCACGCCAAATCTGTGTGACAGTTCAGAACAGCGATTTCGACGCCTGAGATAACCGTCCGTTCGTGAGGTGATCGTTCAGTCGCGGCGCTCGGTTCAGCTATCGTGAACGCTGAAGTTTATGGGAGTGGCTGACGCGGTAGGTGATGATGGCACACACTCGAGCGATTCGAGAGACGCGGAGGGCAGACCGGTGAACGCCGAACTAGACCTGCTGGTGCGACTGAACGACTACGAACGCCCGCAAGGGGTGGCCGAACGCGCCGTTCAGGCAGAGGAACTCGGCTTCGATCGGATCACCGTTGGCGAGACGACGGGCTGGAACATCGTCCCGGTACTGACGCTCGCGGCCGACCGCACCGACGAGTTGGGGATCACGAACGACGTCATCTCACCGTATGGACGGTCGCCGGCGATGCTCGCACAGACTGCACTCGCCTTGCACGAGGCCTCCGACGGCAGATTCCGGCTCGGCCTCGGTCCGAGTTCGCCCGCGATCACCGAACGGTGGCACGGTCTCGAGTTCGATCGACCGCTGCGACGGACACGCGAGACCATCGAGGTCATCCGCGCCGTCTACGAGAACGGCTCGCCGGCGTACGAGGGCGAAATTTTCGACATCGCCGGACTCAACTACGAGCGCGAGATTCCCGAGAACCCGCCTGAAATCGACCTCGGAACCCTCGGCCCGAAGGCGACCGAGATGGCCGGCCGCTTCGGCGACGGCTGGGCACCACAACTGTTCACCGAAGACGGCCTCGAGACGAGACTCGAGGACCTCGAACGGGGGGCCGAACTCGGCGACAAGACGCTCGAGGACCTGCGCGTCGCCCCGATCGTTCGCGGCGTCGCGAGCGAAGACCGCGAGGTCGCCCGCGAGAAGGCGCGGGGAACGATCGCGTTCATGCTCGGCGCGTACGGTCCCTACTACGGCAACTCGGTCGCAAAGCAGGGCTACTCGGACATCGTCGAGGAGATCCGAGCGGCCTGGCAGGATCGCGACACGGACGCCATGGCCGCGGCGTTGCCCGATGATCTGCTCGACGAACTGGCCCCCGCGGGAACGCCCGAGGAGGTTCGCGAGTGGGTCGAATCCTACGCGGAGATCGACGGCGTCGACGCCGTCCGTCTCGGGTTCGTCAACGAGTTGAGCGACGAGGAAAAGGAGACGACGATGGAAGCGGTTGCAGACCTCGTGTAGGCCGGCGCGACCGCGATTTGACTCGAATCCGTTTGTCCGATCCCGACGGTCCACAGCGACCGCGGCTCAGCCCTCGCCTTCGGACTGATAGGGCTCGCCCACGGCGTGGCGCGGCAGGAGGTTGAACACCTCGTTCTCGAGGTCGTCCATCGACTCGAAGTGGTCGCCGCTGGACTCGGCGACAATCTCGCCGAGGTTCTCCTCACCTTCGGAAAGTACCAGCGTCACGTCTTCGCACCCGTCGATAGCCTCCTCCCGTGAGATCGGATACTCGAGGTCCTCGAGGACCGTCTCGACGCGATTAAGTTTGACAGACTCTCCCATGGGAGATCTGAGGCTCGCAATCGGCATAGCGGTGTGGATGCGTCGGCCCTTCGCGACAGTGTGGGAGCCCGGTCAATCTCGGGGAGTGGCACTTGAAACGCTGGCAGGGGCTTCGTCAACGATGGACAGTAATAGCGTTGATCACCCGCACATTCGAAAAAGTTCTACAGACGCCTCCTTATCGATCGATTCTGAACTAGGATTCCCGAGTAACAGTGCCTGTCTGGCGGTCTTTCTATTCTGGTGTGAACAAATCTTCTACCGTACAGTCGAAATATGCCGCAAGCTCGAACGCAAGCTCGAGCGAGGGGTCGTACCGCTCCGTTTCGATGGCGTTGATCGTTTGACGGGTAACACCCACCTCTTTGGCAAGTTCTTCCTGCGTAATGTCTTGCGTTGCTCGGTAGACCTTCAGTTCATTTTTCATGCTCTCTCGATATATCTGTAGTATACAAAATACGCCCCGTAGAAGAAAAGTCCGGCAAAGATATATGCCGTACTCGCACCTTCGGGTGGGACGACAGTAAGTTGCCCATCAGCTAGTATTACGAACAAGAGCATCCAGAACGAATTAACGCCGACTTTTCCGTGCAGCTTTGCGGTTCGTTCGTCGCCGAGGGCCTTCTGGCTTCGACCCGCAGATACCGCTCTGTATCCAAAGAACACGAGTATGCTAACTGGAACGAACACGCCCAGATAGCTTACTGGCGGAAGTGACGAAAGCCCGACAACGACGGCACCACCAACGATGAGTAGCCCAGCACCCGCGAGCATGAGATACCCGTTCCGTTTTTGCTGTTCGATATTTGTGGGGAGTTCACTCATAGTATCCCCCGTTTCGCTTCTCTTCGAGAATCGTCTGGGTGCTTTCGTAACCGATTCACTATGTCGGCCACCATTGACATAGTGTATAGCTTGCTTTCCATAATGGGTAGGAGACAATACACAAACTTAGTTGTTCCCCTCTCGGGGAATACAGGAATCGGAAAACGAATCCTAACGCCGGGAGGCAAAGGGTGAGAAGGTAACGGAGTCGAGGCGGCCAGCCAAGTGTTGAGATCGATCCCATTTCAACGGCTGTGTTGCTGGATTCAGCGCTACAGCGCTACAGGCGGTAGAAAGCAGATACAGGGCAGGGAACCTACTGTAAGCAATTGAAGACGAGTTCTACAAGCACAGCAGTTCTGCTGGAGTCCCACTGAAAGATGTACTAATTGTTTCACAATCGAGAGACACGTCCCTACAAACAGTTCCGAGCGCGACTACTCGAACGAACTATCGAAATCGTGTATGTATCTGGTGTTAGGGCTCGATGACGACCTTTCCGAGGACGCTCTCGGTCATAACATCCTTCTGTGCCTGCCCTGCCTCCTCGAGGTCGTACGTTCGCGCGAGTTCGATCGAGAGCGCGTCGCTCGCCATGAGGTGGGCGATGCCGCCCAGCGGGACCCGAAGGTCAGGTGTGTTGAACATGCTCATGAACTGGTAGCTGACGTCCTTCGAACGGGCCGCGCCGTCGTTCGTGAAGCCGGGGTCGGGGCTGTTCTCGCCGATCCCGACGACGCGACAGCCGGTCGCAGCGACGTCCGCGTCGAACTGGAGATAGTCGTCCAGCCGGTGGTCCAAGATTGCGTCGACGCCGCCGTCGCTTTCCTCGAGCACGGCGTCCGCTAAGTCGTCTCGGCCGTAGTCGAGGACGGTCTCAGCGCCGAGGGAGGCGAGGTCGTCGTGGTAGGCCTCGGAAGCGGTCGTGATCACTCGAGCGCTGACCGCGTCGGCGATCTGGACGGCGGCGTGTCCGACGCCCCCGGAACCGCCGTGGATCAGACAGCGCTCGGCCGGATCGAGGTCGGCGTGGTCGATCAGGGCCCGCCAGGCGGTGACGGTTGCGACGCCCGCGGCTCCCGCTTCGGTGAGGTCGGCGTCGTCCGGGAGTTGAACGACCCTATCGGTGGGAATCGTCGCGTATTCGGCATACGCTCCCTGTGAGCCGCTGTTTCCGATTCCGGTGCCGAAGACGCGCTCGCCCTCCTCGAACCCCTCGACTCCCTCGCCGACCTCGGCCACGACGCCCGAAACGTCGACGCCGGGCGTGAACGGCAGCGAGACCGGCTCGTACGAGCCGTCTCGAAAGTAGGTGTCGACGGGGTTGACCCCGGCCGCGGCCACCTCGAGGAGGAGTTCGTCCTCGTCGGGCGTCGGTCGCTCGATGTCTTCGACCTGCAGTACGTCGGTATCGCCGTGCTCGTGAAGACGGACAGCGCGCATATCGTGTGAAACCATCCGCTAGAACGCCATAAGCGTACAGTGTCTGCGTCGCTCGGCGAGTCGAAGAAGATTCGCTGGACTCGCTGACTGCACCAGCAAGTCCAACGTTTGTCCGTCCGCTGGGTGCAGGAGTCGGTGATGAGCAACTCAACTAATCACGACCTCGAGGGCGTCGACGTCGCGATCTTCCTCGCACAAGAAGGGACGGAAGAAGTCGAGTTCACCGAACCGAAGCAAGCCGTCGAAGACGCCGGCGCGACGGTCGACGTCGTCGGCCACGAAACCGGCGAGGGCCAGACGGTCACTAACGACCTCGAGGAGAGTGACGCGTACGAAATCGAGACGACGTTCGAGGACGTTTCGGCCGAAGACTACGACGGGGTAATCGTTCCCGGCGGCACCGTCGGAGCCGACACGCTCCGGACGCGCGAGGCCGGGGTCGACCTCCTCCGGGCACACGTCGAGGACGGAAAGCCCACCGCCGTGATCTGTCACGGCCCCTGGACGCTGGTCGAAGCGGGCGTCGTCGACGGTCGGACGCTCACCTCCTATCACAGCCTCCAGACCGACGTTCGCAACGCCGGCGGCGAGTGGGTCGACGAGGAGGTCGTCACCGACGACGGGCTGATCACCAGCCGAAACCCGGACGATCTCGACGCCTTTTGCGAGACGATTCTCGAGCAGTTCGAAGCGACCTGAGATCGTAACTCGATTCGAAGCGTCGAACCGACGGGACGCCCAGGTGCGACGCTATCGAACCGCCTGCGTCGCCGCGTCGATGATCTCGAGGGCGTCTTTCAACTCCTCCATTCCCGTCGCGTAGGAGAGGCGAGCGTAGCCCTCGCCGTTCGCGCCGAAGGCGTCACCGGGGACGACGATGACGTCGCGCTCGAGCACTTCCTCGCACCATCCCTCGGGGACGTTCGGCATCGCGTAAAACGCCCCCTCGGGTTTGGGAACCTCGAGGCCGGCGTCCTCGAGACCGTCGAGGACGACGTCCCGTCGGTCTTCGAAGGCCGCGACCATCTCGTCGACCGGCTCCTGTGGCCCGGTCAGTGCGGCTTCGGCGGCGTACTGTGCGGGCGCGGAGGCACACGCTTGGCCGTACTGGTGGACGCGCAGCATGCGTTCGATACGCGGGTTTGCGCCAACGACCCAGCCGAGTCGCCAGCCCGTCATCGAGTACGTCTTCGAGCAGGCGCTGACGGTGACCACGTTGTCCGACTTGGCGAACTCGAGTGGCGGGTGGTGCTCGCCGTCGAAGACGATGTGTTCGTACACCTCGTCGGAGACACAGAGCACGTCGTGTTCGTCCGCGATGCGGGCGAACTCGCGCATGTCTTCCTCGCTCTGGACGGCACCCGTCGGGTTGGCCGGACTGTTGACGACGAACGCCGCGGTGTCGTCGGTGATCGCGTCTTCGACCGCTGCCGGATCGAGCGTGAGATCCTCGCGGAGACCGACTGGTTTCGGCGTTCCGTTGGCGATGTGGGTCAACGCGTCGTAAGAGACGAATCCTGGGTCGGGGAAGATGACTTCCTCACCCGGATCGACGTGGGCCTGCAGTACGAGGTGGAGCGCTTCGCTGCCGCCCGATGTTGCGATGATGTCTTCCGGATCGACCTCGAGACCGTAGGCTCGGTCGTACTTCGCGGCGATAGCTTCTCGGAGCGAACGCGTCCCCTTGTTCGAGGTGTAGGCGTCGCTCTGGCCGGATTCGATCGCCTCGATCGCTCCGCGACGGGCGTGTGCCGGCGTCGGAAAGTCCGGTTGGCCGATACCGAGGTTGATCGCGTCGTCGCCTGCCGCCTCGAAGACCTCTCGGATACCGCTGATCGACACCTGCTCGACTCGTCGTGCGAACTCGGTCATACCTAGAGGGTGGTGTGGACCCCGATAACTCTTGATGTGTCTGAACCCGCCTGCGAACGCGACGACGACTATCGCCGTGACTGTCTTGTCTTCCCCGCTGAACGTTCCACAACTCATATACCGTTTCTGCCGAATGTGATGTCTATGAACTACTCTCGACGAGCACTTCTCGCGGCCGGGGCGACTGGTGGGTTAGCACTCACTGCGGGCTGTCTCGATTTCGTGCGCGGCGACGGACCGCTGGAACTCTCCGCAGAGCAAGTCAGACCGACCGACGACGCACTCGAGGAAACGGAGTACGACGAGTACGAGATCGACGAGCAATCGATGGAGGAAACGGTCGACGTCGGCGTCGAGCGCGATATCGAGGCGACGATTTGGAGTTCGGTCTACTCGAAAGAGATCGATTACCAGGGAATCGAGGAGGAAGCGTGTTTCTTCGCCGCCGTCTCGATTCCGGACGTCTCGGTACTGGGTTACTCGCTCAATCCGATCGATGACATGGACAACGACGAGTTGCTCGAGGAGTTCATGGGCGAGGTCGACAGCGAGCACGCGGATTTCGACAACGTCTCCCACGCGGACTCGTTCTCGCTCGATATCCTCGACGACAGCCGCGACGTCGATCGATTCGAGGGAGAGACCGAAATCGCCGGCCAGCAGGTCGACGTGGACATCGGCGTGACGTCCTTCAGTCACGACGACGACGTGCTCGTCTTGCTCAGCAGCTATCCGGCCGACTTAGAGGAGGAATCGGAGCACGCGGAGACGCTGATGGAGTCGGTCGAACACCCCGCGTAGGCATCGAGAAATCACCTCACGCGACTCGTCACGAATCCGTATTGTATCATATCCAACAGTACATTCCCACGGTCTGGCTATTCTGCCGTCAGTATATACTGATCAGATTCCAATACTAACTCGAGATGGCAGTATCTGGAACGAACGGAGCGCTCGACGAATCGTCGTCGCTCCGTGCTGAATTCACGATCGAACCGCATCCGGCCGCGAACTGTTCGATCCTCGAGTCGGGACCGCGCAGCGATGACGTAACGCGAAACCTCGTCCCCACGGACGAGACTCGAGAGACCGACGTCGAATGTCGGTCCGCCGTCACTGATCCCGAGACCGGAGGTCAACAGTACCTAGTCAACGACGTGTCAGGTCGGTGTATCTGTCCGATCTTTCACGCACACGAGTGTACGACCTCGATCGAACGCTACGAAGCTGGCGCGATGGACATCGTCGTCATGACTCCCTCGAACGATGTGCTCACATCGCTCGTCGAGGAACTGCGCGAAACCGGCGCGACGGTTCAACTTCGACGAATCAGTCACGCAGGCGGGGGGAACGCGGAATCGTCCCTCGAGATCGACGTGGACGGCGTCACCGACAAGCAACGCGAAGCGGTTTGCGTCGCCGTCGAAGCCGGTTACTTCGAAACGCCTCGGGAGGCCAATCTCGACGAGCTTGCAGACCGCCTAGGCGTCTCGCCGTCGGCGGTCTCCCAGCGACTGAGCGCCGTACAATCGAAGCTCGTCACGTCGCTGTTCGAACAGCAGTCGTTGTAACTGCCACGTAACGGTACGTCCGACTCCTGCCATTTTCCCAGTCACTCCGGCTGGGGACTCGTCTCTCCCCGTCGATCTGACTGACTCCAAGACTCTATCGAGGCTCGGCGCTCGAGCGAAGAGCGACGCGATCCTTTCCCGCGTCGGGGATGGATCGTGTCTCGCGAGTGTGGGCGGCGAGTCGGTGGAAAAACCGCTGTAGTATCCAGGCTCGCGTTGATCGGAGTCTCGAGCGTACTGACACGTGCTGGGTCGGTGGCGTCAGCTGGAGTTCACTCAGGTCGACACGACTGCCCAGCGTGGGTCCTCTCACGGAATCTTTTGTACCCGGTGGAACTGGCGATCAGCGGCGAGGAACGGCCGGCGATAAAAAGCCCTTCATACTTGAGACGAACGCTCAGCGCGGCGTGTGTCCTCGGTTGAAGTATGAGCGACGATGGCTGTTCCGGTGAGGATGGACCGTGTGAGAACCGTATCGAGCTTCCGAAGAATCTCTCTGTCGTCCAGCGCCGACGGCTCCTCGCAGCAGTGGGGAGTGGCAGTTCGGTCGCGTTAGCCGGCTGTGTCGGTCTGTTCGAATTCGGTGACCAACCGGCACAACGACAGGACGACGATGAAGAAGAAAACGGCGACGAAGACGAGGACAACGGCGACACCGAGGACGAAGATGAAGACGAGGGCCCCTTCGAAATTGCCTACCTCCTCGAGGACGACGACGGCGGGACGATCGAGGTCCCCGAAGACGAGAATCTCCTCGAAGCTGGCGAAGCGGAGGACTGGGAACTTCCATATCAGTGTCGGGAAGGCTTCTGCGGACAGTGTATGTCCCGTATCGACGGTGACGGCTCGGAACTCGTCGAGATGACGAACAACGACGTGGACGAACTAGACGACGACGCGATCGAAGACGGATACGTCTTGACGTGCACCGGCGAACCACGCGGAGCGTTCGAACTCGAGGTCGGCGCACACGTCGACGACGAAGACGAGGGTGCGTCCTACGAAATCGAGTACCTGCTCGAGGACGGCGAGAGTCAAACCGTCGAGGTGCCCGAAGACGAGAACTTGCTCGAAGCGGGTGAGGATGAGGGACTCGAGTTGCCCTACCAGTGTCGGTCCGGTAACTGTGGACAGTGTACGTCCCGCGTCGACGGCGACGGGTCTGAACTCGTCGAAATGACCGAAAACAACGTCGACGAACTGGACGACGAGACGGTCGAAGACGGCTACATCCTGACCTGTACGGGCAAACCGCGAGACGAGTTCGAACTGTCCGTTGGCGACCAACCCGACGCGTAGTCGGACCGACGGCCACCGAGTATTTATGTTGAGGTTTCAGTTATGTTACCAATTTGACTCGGGAGGAGGCGACCGACGATGAGAAAGACGGGCCCTAGAACGACTGAAACGGCAGTGAGTCCGGAGACGGTCGTCGCGATAGACAGGGTATAAAAAGGTCTGTAATATTGAGAAGTGGACTCACCGAGGTAGGGGGTCGACGACTAGGTAGGTGACTATCCGAATGGAGGCAACCGCTGATCGTACTCGGTTGGGGCACAGCCCACCGCGACCGATCACCGCGACGAGCCGTCTCGTCTCCAAAATCATTCGACAGATGAGACGTACACACTCGCGTTCGCGTCGAGGTATCGCACGGCGACCGATTCGATCTGCAAGGTGGTGTCGATGGTGAACGGCTGCGGCGGGAGTACCGACGGTGAGGGCTGTGGCTGTGGCGGCGGAGATGTCCCCACGAACACTCCCGTTCCGGACGGCGAAGAGCAACCCGCCCAGTTCGGCCCACCGCCAGCGTTGTCCGGGCCGGAGTGGGAGGAGTGGGCCGAAGAGGTCCTCGCCGAGACCGACTTCGACACCGAACTCGGGAAGCGACTCGCTCGAGACGCCTATCGAATCGCCGACGGCGACCTCTCGAAGGAAGCGTTCCAGCGACGACACGGAGACCGCGTCGAAGCCGAGTTCGGCGTCGACGAGCGACCGACGAAGACGACACTCGAGTCCGCCGCCTCGATTCCGCGAGTTCCCGACGATCACGAACAGAGTCGTCGGTCGATGCTCAAGGCCCTCGGTGCAGGCGCAGCGGCCACGGCGACGGCAGGACTCGCCGGCTGTCTCGGGGAGGACGAGCAGACGATGGCGACGACGGAGGAGTCGAACGGGCAACTGGGGATGACCATCGACGTCGAGAACTGTATCGCCTGCCTCCAGTGCTCCGAAGCCTGTAAAGAGGAGAACAACACCTCCGCCGCGGTCCACTGGACGTACGTCTTCCGCTGGGCCGAGGACGAGGACGCCGAGTGGGACGACGACCACGACGACTCGATGACGCGACCGTGTCAACACTGCACGCGGCCGACCTGTACGTACGTCTGCCCGACGCAGGCGCGGTACAAGCGAGAAGACGACGGACTCGTCCTCACGGATTACGACACGTGTATCGGCTGTCGTTACTGTGAGGTCGCCTGTCCCTACGGCGTGAACTACTTCCAGTGGGCGGAGCCAACCGACGAAGCGGGAGGCTTCGACGAGTCGCGAACGGACCAACACGGCGACACCGTCGCCGGCAACCCGCCGGAAGGCGTCATGGGGAAGTGTACGTTCTGCGTCCACCGGCAGGACTCCGACGACCCCGACCTCGTCGGAACGACCGCCTGCGAAGACGCCTGTCCGGCCGACGCGATCCACTTCGGCGACATCACCGACCCGGATGACGCGCCACAACGACACCTCGAGGAGAAGTCGGACTCCAACACGTTCGAACTCCTCGACGAGGCCGGAAACGAACCGAACATCACGTACGTCGGCCCCGAACCCTCGAGTTCCGCGACGCCCGTGGAGGGGCCGGTTTCCTACGAGGAGATGGACATGACCGAACACAGACGAGAAGAGATCGACGCGCGGTGGGCAGGAGGTGAGGCGGATGACTGACGACGTGCCGGTAGAACGGGTTCTCAGGCCCCTCCACACGACGACGTGGAAGTTCCTGGCCCTGCTCGTGCTCCTCGGCCTGGGAATGCTCTTGTTCCTCGAGGCCTGGATCACGCAGCTTCGAAACGGACTCATCATGACGGGTCTCGGCGACTGGGGTACCGGCGGCGGCGTCCCGTGGGGAATGTACATCGGGAGCTTCATCTGGTGGGTCGGGATCGCTCACGGCGGAATCGCGGTCTCCGCGGCCGTCCGCGTGTTCAAGATGGACCAGTTCGAGCCGATCGCTCGCATCGGTGAGATCGTCACGCTGGTCGCGCTGCCGATGGCGGCTGCCAACATCGTCTTCGATCTGGGTGGCCCGGATCGGTTGATCAACACGATGATCATGTGGCCACAGACGGTCCACCACTCGCCGCTGGCGTGGGACGTCGCCGTCGTCTCGCTGTACCTGGTACTCTCGATGACGTACCTCACGCTGACGATGCGGGCGGAACTCTACGCGCTGATGGACCGCGTTCCGCGATACCTTCGACCCGTCTACGGCCTGTTGTTGCTCGGATACCGTCCGGAAGAAGACGAAAAGGCGGAGCAGATGGCCTACTGGCTCGCGATCGCGATTCTCGCGCTGGTGCCGCTTTTGAGCGGCGGAGTCGTTCCGTGGCTGTTCAGCTTAGTCGGCGCACAGCCCGGCTGGTTCGGTGCGGCGACCGGCCCTGCGATGTTGTTCGAGTCGCTCGCGTCTGCGATCGCGTTCGTCATCGTCGTCGGGGCCGCGTTCCGATACGCCTACGACTGGGAGTTCATCGACGACGCGGTGTTCCGCGGGCTCACGAAGGCGCTCACGGTGCTCTCGATGGCCGTCCTTTGGTTCTTGTTGCACGACACCCTCTCAGGCGTCTACGCGGCACCGGTGCAAGACGAAGCGTTGACCGAGACGCTGCTCACTATGCCGCTGTTCTGGGTGGCGGTCGCCGGAATCACGATTCCCGCACTCTACATGCTGGCGACCATCGTCCGACCGAGCGCGTACAGCCTGCCGGCGGTCGTCGCCGGTGCCATCTCGGTGTCGATCGCGATCTGGATCAAGAAGCTGATCTTCGTCGTCGAGGGGCTGTTGTACCCGACAACGCCGCCGCTGGCGAACCTGTATCCGACAGGATCCTACAGCCCCACCGCGATCGAATGGGTGGTCGTTGTGAGCACCGTCGTTATCGCAGCGCTGTTGATCGCACTGGCGACCAAGATCATCCCGATGGTCGAACTCGACCCGGAGGAGATCTAACCCATGACGCACTCGCTCGTCCACATCGGCCTGTTCGTCGTCTTCGGCGTCGTCCTGGTTCCCGTGTACGTGATGCTCGCCGGCTGGTTCCTCGGAAAACCGAGGGACTTCCGAACGGCGTTCATCGGACTCGGCGCAATACTCGGCTCGATCATCGTCCTGATCATCGGGACGGCGATCGCTGGCGCCGCCATCGGCGTCCTCATGAACTTCTAACGATGAACGAATCAGCACTCTACGAAACGCTCGCACGCATCGACGACCCGAAACTCGGCGAAGACATCGTCAGTCTCGGCGTCGTGACCGACATCCACCTCGACGGCGAGACGACCAACGTCGAGGTCGCACTCCACGCACCACACGCCCCCGACGAGCGCTGGATCGCCACCGCGATCCGCGACGAACTCGAGGACGCAGGCCTCGAGCGCGACCTCGAACTGTCGCTCGCGCCGGAATCGACACGACACGAGGGGCCGACCCCCGACGTGAAAAACGTCATCGCGGTCAGTTCGGGGAAAGGCGGCGTCGGAAAGACGACCGTCGCCGTCAACCTCGCGACGGCACTCGCCGACAGAGGCGCCCGCGTCGGAATCTTAGACGGCGACGTCTACGGGCCGAACGTGCCCCGCGTCCTCGGCGTCGAGGGCGCTCCCACCCTAACCGACGACGAGCGTATCGTCCCGCCCGAACACGAGGGCGTGAAGGTCCTCAGCATCGGACAGCTCGTCCCGGAAGACGAGGCTGCGGTCCTTCGGGGGCCGATGGTCGACAGCCTGCTCCAGCGGCTGTTGACCGAAACCGAGTGGGCACCACTGGACTACCTCGTCGTCGACTTGCCGCCGGGGACCGGCGACGCCCAACTCACGCTCTGTCAAACCGTCGACGTCACCGGCGCGGTGGTCGTGACGACGCCACAACGCGTCGCGATCGACGACGCGCGGCGCAACCTCTCGATGTTCGGCTCCCACGGCATCCCCGTCCTCGGGATCGTCGAAAACATGCGAACCTTCGAGTGTACGAGTTGTGGCGACCATCACGACCTCTTCGGCAACGGCGGCGGCGACGAACTCGCCCGGGAGTACGACGTGCCGTTCCTCGGCGCGCTCCCCATCGATCAGGACATCCGGGTCGACGGCGACGAAGGATCACCCGTCGCGTTGGGCGACGGCGCGAGCGCTCGAGCGTTCGAAACCCTCGCCGGCAACACGGCAGACGCCGTCGGTGCGCTGAGACGCCGAGATAGCGCCCTCGCCTCCTCGGTCGGCGAAGCGGTGCCCGCCGACGAGAGCCCGATCGAAAGCTGACAGTAGCCGTCGTGCAGAGGAACTGAACGAACGGCGGGCTCAGATTGGATTTCGTGTTTTGCTACCACTATCTAAGTTGACAAGTTACTGCTTGAGACCTCATGTCGACAAAGCATTTACAGGTTCGTCGTGTTGAGTGGGGTATGAATCGGCGAGGAGTGTTGCTCGGGAGTGTCTCGTTGGTCGGAGTCCCAGGTTGCGTCGACAATTTGAGCGAAGGAACGAGCGATACTGGGTCAGAAGGTGACTCAGACGACTTCGACGAGGATTATTCGCGCGCGGAGGGTACGACCATGGTCGAAGTGGACGTCGATAGTGATTTTGACGAGACGGTTGCTCTCGAGACTGACTGTCGAACGGAACGGTTCAAAATCGACTCGGAAGAAGAATTCGGCGTTCAGCGCGAGGAAGATGCGGAGTCTTGTTCGTTCGAGATATGTATCGATGGAGAGACGGCGTACGAAGGGAGCGTCGGTGGACCGGACTTCTATCAAGTTGAGGTGACAGAGAACGGAGAAATCAGGTCAGCAGTTGACACGATATAACGTGCCCTCGGTAACTCCCTCATTTGGACTCGAGTTCAGCGAACACGCTGACAGTTCGGTACATGCTGACGATGAGTATCACGAATTACACGCACCTGCTAACGATGCGTCGACGAGGCCGCGAGCTACGAAGCAACGCCTTCGCTCGGATTCGCCGCGGCCAGGACCTCGTTATTCCTCCGGGTCGTCCGTACCAGCCTGCCGGCGCAGCCACTCGAGGCCAAGCGCGCCGCCCGCGATACCGGTTCCTGTCGTGAATCCGGGCGTACCGTCGTCAGCGTCGCCGTTCTCGTCCCCACCATTCCCGCCGTCGGCTTCGTCACCGGTTTCGTTTTCGTCATCTACCTCGTCTTCTCCGTCCGCGTCGTCGGCCTCGTCGGTATCCGCGTCGTCAGCGTCGGTGTCGTCGCTGTCGTCGGTGTCGGTATCAGCATCGTCATCGTCGCTGTCGGTTCCTTCGCCGTCGCCGCCTTCCTCCTCGGTTTCATCGTCGCCATCCTCGGTCTCAGTTTCGTCGTCGCTGCCGTCGGAGTCGCCGTCCTCCGATTCCTCGTCGGATCGATCGTCCTCGTCACTGCTTTCATCTTCGTCGGGCTGATCGCCTTCACTACCGTCTCCATCCTCACCGTCGGACTGGTCGTCCTCGTTGAGCTCCTCGCGGAGTGCCACGAGTTCGCCGTCGTGATCAACGTAAATCGTGTCGTCGCTGAGGGCTCGAATCGGGCCAACGGGCGAGTCGTCGGCAGAGAGCACCCACTGTTCGGTCCCGTCGTACCGATCTAGAGCGACAAGTTCCGTGCTGTACTCCGCGTCCGGGTACCCATCGCCCTCCATCACGTAGACGTAGACGGTTTCCTCGGTGATCACGGTCGAGACTCGCTGAGTTGAGTGGATGCTAATTCCCCAGCTATACTCGTCGTCGATACCGTAGGATCGACCGACGAGGGCGTGTTGGCCTCCGTGTACGGACATCTCCTCGTCTAAAACGGGATCGACGTACTCCGAGTCGATGTGACCGTATTCGAACGACTCCCCCGTCTCAGCATCGATGATTTCGCGATTGTAGTACGCGCCCCCGAGGAGGGCACCCGTCGACGTCGCACGAGTCGGGTTTGGATAAATCTCCTGACCGCCGTAGATTCCGGTTTGCCAGACTTCCTCGCCCGTTTCCGGATCGAGCGCGACGCCCCGGTATCCCTCGGCGACGGCGTAGACGACGCCGTTCGCCGCAGCGACGTCTCGGATGAACGCCTGTTCGTCTCCATCCTCGTCTTGGATCGACTCGAGGCCCCAGCGGATCGATCCGTCCTCCGTCTCGAGGGCGTACAGCGTTCCGTCAGCAACGACGAAGACAGCGTCGTACGCGACCGTTTGACTGCCCGCGTCACCGTTTTCGAAGTCGGTGGTCCAGCGCACGCGTCCGTCAGCCCTGTCGAGCGCGACGACTTCGCTGTCGCTGAGATAGACGGTGTCATCGGCGACCGACGGACCGCTTACGTCGAGGTCGTCGGTCTCCCAGACGACCGACCCGTCCGCCGCCTCGAGCGCGAGGACAGACTCCTCCGACGTCGTATAGACCGTGTCGTCGGCGACGGCGACGCTGCCGTCGTGGTCGACGCTCCAGGCTGCCTCGAGGGCGTCGCCGTCGAACTCGCGGGTCGCCTGGATAGACCTAGATTGATCGGGGCCGCCATCGGAGGAGGGCCAGTCTTCGTCTAGTTCCGGGTTGGGGTCAACGTCCGGATCCGGGAGGTCCTGCGTATCGTCTCCGTCGGACCCGGCACCGACCGACGCGAGTCCGCCAATCGAAAGCACCACGCCCCCTGCTAGCACCGATCGTCGCTGCCATTCTGCCATACGGAGACGGTTCGCGAGTGCGTCCGTTACTATCCAGTCGATATTCGGACTTGTTTCCTTCACAACTGTTGTGAGAGGGGACTTGTCCTCTCCTCAATCGTCGGAGGTGCGAGTTCACTAGATGGTGTGCGCCATCAGTCGCTGAAGAGTCGGTCGAACGGAGCTAGCACGATTCGATACGAGCGCGCCCCGAGTAGCGTGAGCGAGAACCCAAAACAGAAAACGAAAACCAACTGGCGGATAACAGCGACGAACATGCGACCAGCACTCGCCCCGGGTTGGCGGTTACGCGCTGGTATTCGACGGCTTCCTCGAGCGACGAAAAGTGGCCGGACGAACTGAACACGAGTTATGTCACCAGAGAAACTATAGAACCTCGCCGACTACGTTGCAACATGGGTCAAAATCCTGTCGAGGACAATTTTATCACACGAATCATCCTCGGTCTTGCGGTGATTTACGCGATGATGATCGCCGGAGGGACGCTCGGAGAGTCCTTCGCCGGTCTCGAGATGCCATACGCAGAGTGGATTGGTGTCGCTATCGGTGCAATTCTCGTCTTCGCCGTATTTACACCACTGTACCGATGGTACGACGCCTCGTACAGTAGCGAATAGGGATCCGACGCACCCCGTTACGGTCGGTATCTGTCCCAAATGCGGCGATCGAACGGGACGACCAGTGTGTACTCGAGCGACGAACGACCGTGACGCGGCGAGTGAACGGAGAACGGTGACCGGACGGTGAACGGGGAAATCCAGCGTCCGTTACCGACTCAGGACTCGCGGGCGGACGTCCCGAAGACGGCGTTTATCAGTCTCGATTCTGCGCCTTGCAAGCGCTGTGACGTGCCCGACTCCGAAATCGTCACTTACGTTGCTACCGTCCCGAGTCGGACCGCCCGGGGGCGTCGATAGTACCCCAGTTCGTACGCCAACTCGAGGGCTTCCCGCTGTTTTGCGGTGAGCGGCCTGACGTCGGTCGTCGTCGACCGGTCGCGTGGACGGTGTCTAACTTCGCGGCCAGCATCGAGACGGTGACGCGAGTCGACGCTGGTGGCTCGCTCATGCTCCTCGCGAGGCGTCGGACCGGGCCGTTGCTGAAATTTCGAGACCGACATCACGGCGTCCTCGAGGCGGCGTGCGAAACGCCGTCGGATGGATAGAGACGAAGGCGCATGCAGCTCTCGAGCATCGGTTTCGAAAAAGCGGTACCGGACACAGGCGCTTCGCTGGTGGCTGTGGTGTTCAAAACGCGGCGGTCAAAAACTGCGGGCGGTCGTCAGTAGAACTCGCGGACGAGGTCCATCGCGTCTTCCGGCGCGCCGTCAGGGATTTCGGACATGTCCTCGGTGACGCCGTGTTGTTCGTGATACGGAACGGACTCGTCGTCCTGGTACATCACGCCTTGGTACTCCTTGTCGCTGTCGAGGATGACCTCTTTGGCAGCCTCGTAGTCGTTTGGATCGTGACCCTCTTCTTGCAGGTCGACTAAGCTGTCGCGGAAGTAGTCGTAGGTGTCGACGTCGTTGAACGTGACACACGGGCTGAAGACGTTGACGAAGCCGAAACCGTCGTGTTCAATGGCTTCCTCGATGATCTCCTGGTGTCGAAGCGCGTCGGAGGCGAACGACTGGGCGATAAAGGACGCGCCCGAGGCCAGTGCAAGTGCGAGCGGGTTGACTGGCGGCTGTTTCGGTCCTTCTGGCGTCGTCGAGGTCTCGAAGTCCGAGCGCGAGGTCGGCGAGGCTTGGCCCTTGGTGAGACCGTAGATTCGGTTGTCCATGACGACGTAGGACATGTCGACGTTCCGGCGGACGGCGTGGACGAAGTGGCCGGCACCGATCGAGTAGCCGTCACCGTCACCGCCGGCGACCATCACTTCGATGTCGGGTCGAGCCATCTTGACGCCCGTGCCGACCGGCAGCGCGCGACCGTGAACCCCGTGCAGCGCGTAGCTGTGCATGTAGGTCCCGATCTTTCCGGAACAGCCGATGCCGGCGACCACGAACGTGTTGTCCGGATCGTTGCCGGTCTCGGCGAGGCCTTTCATCATACCGTTCATCGTCCCGAAGTCGCCGCAACCGGGACACCACGTGGGCTGTTTGTCGGATTTGAAGTCGGTGAATCGTACGTCGGAGCTCATTGTGCTGGTACCTCCTCGGAGAGTTGGTCGACAATCTGTTCGGCGAGTTCGTCCGCCTTGAAGCGGACGCCGGTGTACTTGTTGATGCGCTTGACGCGGGTAAGGGCGTCGTGTTCGATCACGTCGGCGAACTGTCCGGTCGCGTTACACTCGACGACGATCGTCTCCTCGGCAGCCTCGATCTCGTCGCTGAGATCAGGCCGCGGGAAGATGTAGGGAACCGAAATGACGCGCACGTCGACGCCGTCGTCCTCGAGATAGTCGAGCGCTTCGATAAGTGCACCTTCGTTCGACCCCCACGAGATGACGAGGTTGTCGGCGTCCTCGTCGCCGAATTCGCGGTAATCCCAGTCCTCTTCGTTCTGTGCAGTTTCGACTTTGCGGTAGCGTTTGTCGACTTGCTGGACGCGCTCGTCTTCCTCTTCCGTCCGGCGACCGAGTTCGTCGTGCTCGAGGCCGGTCGACATGTGTGCGCCGTCGACCGTGCCGGGTTTCGCGCGCGGACTGATGCCGTCGTCGGTGACGGCGTGGGCGCGGAAGCGTCCCTGTGCGTCGAGCCACTCGTCGACTTCGTCGTCATCGACGAGTTTTCCGCGGTCGATTTCGACGTCGTCCATGTCGAACACGTCCGGCTCGAAGGTTTGTTCGGTGACGGCGAGTGCGAGGTCGGAGACCACGTACACTGGCGTCTGGTACTTCTCGGCGTAGTTGAACGCCTCGACGGTCTTCCAGAAACACTCGGCAATCGTCGTCGGGGCGACGACGAAGCGCGGAATTTCGCCGTGACCACCGTAGAGTGTCATGTTGAGGTCGCCCTGTTCTTGTTTCGTCGGCATCCCGGTCGAGGGGCCAGAGCGCATGACGTCGACGATGACGAGTGGCGTCTCGCTCGTCGCGATGAGTCCGAACGTCTCGGTCATCAGGTCGATCCCGGGGCCGGAGGTCGCAGTCATCGAGCGGGCACCGGCACGGGCACCACCGAGCGCCATGTTGATCGCCGACAGTTCGTCTTCGGCCTGGACGACGTGACCGCCGTAGTCTTCGATCCGTCCCGTCAGGTACTCCATGACGTTCGTCGCGGGCGTGATCGGGTAGCCTGCATAGAAGCGACAGCCGGCAGCGATGGCACCCATCCCGATCGCCTCGTCACCGTTGAGCAGGACGTAGTCGTTGTCCGTCGTCTCGACGTTGTAGCCGAGGTGGTCCAAATCGTAGTGCTCCTGGACGTACTCCTGACCGAGGCGTGCGGCTTCCTTGTTGTTCTCGACGATCTTCGAGCCCTTGCCACCGAAGCGTTTCTCGAGGGCCTCGTCGAGGTATTCGACGTCGAAGCCGGTGATTTCACACGCAGCACCGAGGGCGACGATATTGCGCATGATCGCACCGCCAGCATCCTCTGCGATCGATTTAAGTGGAACGTCGACTGCTTCAACTTCATCTGGGATCTCGGCTTCCCACGAGCGTTCGCCGTCGTAGATGACGGCACTACCGTCGTGTAGTTCGTCGAGATTTTCGTCGATAGTTCGCTGTGTCAACGCGACGAGAATGTCCAGTCGATCCACGACGCTTTGGACGTCTTCGACCGACGTTCGAATCTTGTACGCTGTGTAGCCGCCGCGGATTCGCGACGCGAAATCTTTCGACGTGAATACGTGCCGTCCGGCTCGGGAAAGTGCCTGAGCGAAGATTTTTCCCGTGGAGTCGATACCGTCCCCGGCCTCGCCTCCAACCGCCCAGTTGAGATCCTCAGCCATGTTATGCCGAACCTTGCCCCCAGTAAATGAAAAGGCTTCTGAAAACCCAACCACACTTCGACAACAGTCGATGATATGTTCGGCTACCGAGGTCAGTTTCTATTAATCGTTACAGTCTTCCTGGGAGAAACCACACATATCGAATTCTGGCAAAGATCGCCAATCCAGGCCTGCTACTCCGTATCTTGGAGACCCACCTCATACGTTCGTCAATATTTGCCTCGAATTGAACGAATCGAGAGACCCGACGACTGTCTATTTACACCCTCGAGGACGACGGGTAACGGAACGCCTTTTCGACGGGGCACCAAACGATCGGACATGGCAATCGACGGGACACCGGTGACGGTCGAAGCGATTCGCGACGTTGGGAACGGAACCATTGCACTCGAACTCGAGGCACCCGAGGAGTTCGAGGCGCTCCCCGGCCAGTTCGTCTTGCTCCGGGCCGTCCCCGGCGAAGACGATCAGACGGCAGCCGACCTCGAGGAAGACGACGTCGTCATGCGCCACTACACGCTCTCCTCGCCGTCGGTAACGGAGACGTTCGAAATCACGGTCGGAATCGACCCCGACGGCGAACTGTCGCCCTGGCTCGCCGACTTCGAGGGCGGCGAAATCGTCCACATCGAGGGTCCCTTCGGCACGATCACCTACGACGGAGACCAGGACGTCGTCGCCGTCGCGGGCGGCCCCGGCGTCGGCCCTGCCGTTTCCATCGCCGAAGCAGCCCACGAGTCGGGTCACGACGCGACCGTGATCTACCAGGACGACGCGCCGGCCCACACCGACCGACTGGACGCCCTCGAGGACGCGGGCGCGGCCGTTACCGTTCTCGAGGACGGCGAGAGCGACGGACTCGCCGACGCAATCGAGACTCACCTCGAGGACGGGCAACTCTACGCCTTTGGCTTCGAATCGTTCGTGACGTTCGTCTCGGAGACGATCGAAGACGCCGGCGGCGACGCTGACGACGCGCTGATCGAGAATTTCGGGTGAGTTCGACCGTCGTCGAATCGTCCTCGTGTGCGTATCATGGTGAACTGAACCACACTGATTCGCAAGCACAGTAGCTACGCGGATAGGATACTCTAGCACCCGATATGGTCGACGATGACCTCGAACTCGAGCGAGACCTCGGTGAGGCAACGATCGTCTACGACGAACCCGACGAGGGCACCGTCAACAAGACGGTTCCGAACGAACACATCGCATACTTCCAAGATCACTGGATCATCAAGACCGACGAGGACGAGGAAGGGCACGACATCGTCCGTCGGATACCCGCTCAACGAGTCCACTACGTCGAACGATCCGTCGAGCAGTTCGAAGAGGAAGTTCAGACTGTCGTCGATCAGGTTCAATCGTTCGCCGCAGACTTGCGAACGAAGATTCCCGTCGGCGGCGGCAATAGTGGTGAGCAAGAGCGACCCGAGCCACATCGAATCAGTATCGATCGAGACGGAGACGGCGACTCGAGTCGGTAACTCGGACGCCGAATCTCGGCTTGGCTACGTCCTGTCGGCAGAAAGTAGCACTCGTTTTCCTCTCCACTGGTGCGAGCGTCAGTGTTCGACTAACTCGAGGAGGATGCCGCCAGTATCCTTCGGGTGAAGGAACGCGACCGAGTGGCCCCACGCACCGGGGCGCGGTTCCTCGTCGATCAGCGAAACGTCGTGTTCGCGCGCCGTCTCGAGGGCGGCTTCGATGTCCTCCGTTGCGAGCGCGAGATGGTGAATACCAGACCCATTCGCCTCGAGATACTGCGCGATGGTGCCGTCTTCGAACGGCTCGAGGAGTTCGAAGTAGCCGTCGCCACACTCGAGGAAGACGACGCGCATGCCGTCGAACTCCTCTTCGTGTGCGACCGCCAGTCCGAAGAGGTCCGAGTACAGTTCCGCGAGTTCCTGTGCGTCCTCGGTCGCGATTCCGGCGTGCTCGAAGTGCATCGCTCGAGGGTTCGATGTCGAACACAAATATTGATGTGGTTTCACCAGGCCGGACTCGAAAAAACGAAAGTCGAACGGCGAAAGTCGAAAGACGAATGGCGAACAGTCTCAGACCGCGCTTCCCGGTTGATACTCACCGAACTCGTCTCGGAGCACGTTACAGATCTCCCCGACTGTCGCGTACACTTTCACGGCGTCGATGATGTACGGCATCAGGTTGTCCTCACCTTGGGCCGCCTCTCGGAGTGCGTCGAGTTTGGCCTCGACAGCGTCGTCGTCTCGGTCCGCGCGGGTCGACTCGAGGCTGTCGATCTGTCGTTGCTGGTCTTCTTCGGTGATCTCCTGGACGTCCATCTCGGGGTCTTCGTCGACTTCGAACTCGTTGACGCCGACGATGATGCGGTCGTTCGAGTCGATTTCCTTCTGGCGATCGAAGGACGTGTCCTGGATCTGGCGCTGGACCCACTGTTGTTCGATCGCTTCGCGCATGCCGCCGCGTTCGTCGACTTCCTCGAGGATCTCGTAGGCTTCTTCCTCGACGTCGTCGGTGAGCGATTCGACGTAGTAGCTGCCGGCGAGCGGGTCGATCGTGTCCGCAGCCCCGGACTCGTGGGCGAGGATTTGTTGGGTTCGCAGGGCCGTTCGGACGGATTCCTCGGTCGGCAGCGCGAGGGCCTCGTCCTTGCCGTTGGTGTGGAGACTCTGCGTGCCCCCGAGGACGGCGGCGAGTGCCTGATAGGCGACGCGGACGACGTTGTTCTCGATTTGTTGGGCAGTGAGCATCGACCCCGCCGTCTGGGTGTGGAACTTGAGCTGTTTCGATTTGGGGTCGTTCGCGTCGAAGCGCTCGTCGATGATGTCGTGCCACATTCGGCGAGCGGCGCGGAACTTCGCAACCTCCTCGAAGATGTTGTTGTGCCCGTTGAAGAAAAAGGAGAGCTGGGGCGCGAAGTCGTCGACATCGAGGCCGGCTTCGATCGCCGTCTCGACGTACTCGATACCGTCACCGAGCGTGAACGCGAGTTCCTGTGCAGCCGTCGATCCCGCCTCTCGGATGTGGTAGCCCGAAATCGAAATCGTGTTGAACTTTGGCGTCTCCGAGGCACAGAATTCGAAGATATCGGTGATGATCCGCATCGACGACTCCGGCGGGTAGATGTAGGTGTTTCGAGCGATGTACTCCTTGAGAATGTCGTTTTGAATCGTTCCGCGCAGTTGCTCGCGGTCGACGCCCTGCTGGTCACCCACGGCGATGTACATCGCGAGTAAGACCGACGCAGGCGCGTTGATCGTCATCGAGGTCGACACTTCGTCGAGTGGGATGCCGTCGAAGACGGTCTCCATGTCAGCGAGTGAGTCGATCGCCACGCCGGCCTTTCCGATCTCACCGGCCGACATGCTCGCGTCGGAGTCGTGGCCCATCTGCGTCGGCAAGTCGAACGCCATCGAAAGCCCCGTCTGGCCCTGATCGAGCAGGTAGTGATAGCGCTCGTTGGTATCCTCAGGCGTCGAGAATCCGGCGTACTGACGCATCGTCCAGAGGCGACCACGATACCCCGTCGAATACACGCCGCGCGTGTAGGGTGGCTCTCCGGGGTAGCCCAGATCCTCCTGGTAATCCACGTCCGAAATATCCGCTGGCGTGTACAGTCGATCGACCGTTTGACCCCCCGTATCCGTCGTAAACGTCTCTTTTCGTTCGCCGAACCGATCCACCGTCGGCTCGACTTCCTCCTCGTGCCACTCCGCTTTCCCAGCGCGGATTTCCTCGAGATCGTCAGGATCGAACATTATCGTTACTCGAGGACGGGGTGGGGCTTGAAGCTTCATGAACGCGGCCACTCTCGTCTCGAGTTCCACCGATCGCGACGGGTGAGTGCTGGCACGACAGAATCACCACAGTCACCGATCGCGTGAGATCCAACCGATTCAGCGCCACCGAAACCGAATCGACGCAACCGGCTCGCCCTGCCTTAGTCACCGGTGTCGTACTTGTAGGTCGCCGAATCGGGATCGATCCCGAAATCCTCGGCCGACTCCTCGTTCGCGATCGTCTCGCGTTCCGCCGGCGCGCGTTTGAACGCCTCGCGAAGTCGATCTGGCATCCGGAAGCGATCCACGTCGATCGCGTAGGACGAAGCGCCGGGATCGATCGTCTCGCGTTTGGCCTCGAGTCGATCCTGGAGCGGACCCGGCAGCGCGTCTTCCTCGATCCGCCGGAAGCCAAACTGCGCGAGGTAGCCGCCCTCACTCGTGAGCGAGTAGACGGTATCGAATCCCTGATCTCCGGCGTACTCGACCAGTCGTTCGACGACGTGTGCACCGATTCCCTGTCCGCGCCAGCCAGCTGGGACGCCGATGCTGGTCAGCTCACAGCTGTTCTCGTCGCCCTCGGGCTTGTGAACGCGAATGCGACCGAATCCGGCCGTTTCACCGGAGGTCTCGTCGACGGCGACGACGTAATCGCGTGAGCGAAACGCCGTATCGTCGAGCCCCATCGTCTCGATGTGCTCGAGTAGCCAGGCCTCCTCTCTGTTTTTCGCGTCCCGAACGTACATGATTGGAAAGAGGGGTGCTGACTCCAAAAGCGTTTGCGGCGGAACGGACGGAATCGGACTCCCAAGTTCGTCGGTCGGGCTTCGAACTCGAGACGAAGTCACTCGAGTGGCGGAACTCAAAAGGAAAGTCCCAATCAGGTTCGGAGGTTACTCGGCGAGTGCTCGGCCGCGACGCTTCGCCGTCGACCACAGCTTCTGTGTTGGTGTGATCCACGGGACGAGAACGATGGCGGCCATGAACAGTGCGGAGAGTGCGGCGAGGAGTGCCTCGTTTCCCAGTTCCATCTCGGCGACGTACCACGTACACAGGACGATGGCGAGGCCGACGACGGGGGCCACCGTCTCCCAGATGGTCCCGCGCATTCGCGTCGCGATCTGGGGTGCAAACTGCCAGGCGAGGAGCGCCCCGAACCCGCCGCCGAAGGCGATGTGTGAGTTTCGACTCCCCACGTAGACGACGGCGATCAGGGCGACGACGAAACCGACCGCGAGGGCGACCGTCGTCTCGTCGATCGACAGCCGCTGGCTCACGAGTCGTCGGGCCGCATAAAACACGACGAGGAAGGCGAGCGCGTAGGCGATGCCACCGACGACGTCGCCCGGATAATGAACCGCCAGTCCGACTCGAGTGAATCCGACCCAACCGATTGCGAGGAGACCGGCGACGGCGCGTTTCCAGATCGTGCTCACCGGGAGTTCGACGACGAGCATGCCGACGACGATCGTGACTGCCAGCGCGTGTCCGCTGGGAAAACTCGTCGTCGAGATGTGTGCGGCGTGTTCGTACAGCGGGTAGAACCAGCCGGGAAGCGCGTCCGCATTAACTGGCGGTCCGATAATCGGCCGACTCGAACCGTAGTACGATTTGGTGATCGACATCAGGCCGTAACAGCCGATCACGCCGCCGAGCCACGGCGCGACGAGGTCGCGATTGGCCCAGTAGGCACCGATGATCGAGGGGGCGATCAGGTAGATGCTACCGAAATACGAGAGGACGACCATGACGACCCCCAACCAGTGAGGAATACCGTCACGGACAGCTTCGACCACAGCGGGATCAAACCACATCAGTCGATGGTTCAAATCAACAACCAGTATTTCTTTCGGTTAGGTGGGAGCTGATATCGCGCGAGAATCGGAGGTGGTGAGAGGACGAAATCGTACACGTTTGACACAGCAGTCTGTCGAGCACTCGCTTCGAGAACGTGGTTAGGACTCGAGTAGCGCCGGCAATTCGGTGAGCGACGAGCAGTGATAGGTCGGGTCGACAGTGAAGGTGTCCTCCGGGTGGGGACAGTCGCTCTCTCGAGAGAGCAACACCGAGTCGATGCCCGCGTTAGCGGCCGCCTCCACGTCGACTCCGCGGTCGCCGACGTACACCGCCGAGTCGGCCTCGAGCGTCTCCATCGCGGTCTCGATGTTCGTCGGGTTGGGTTTTCGTCGAGCGAGTCCATCCGGCGTCAGCGGACAGCCGTAGACGGTTTCGAAGACCGATCGGAGGCCGAATCGGTCGAGTAGTTTCGTCACGACGGTCGGATGATTGTCGCTGACGACGCCGAGGGGGATCGGGAGCGAGCGAACGACGCGGACGTCGTCGAAGACGGAGCGCACGCCGCGTTCGACGTCGGCTAACTGCGTCTGGATCAACTCGCGAGCAGCCTGCGTGCAGAAGACGTCGGTGTCGATCTCGAGGGTCCGACACCGGTTCGCGATCGCCTCGAAATCGCCCTGCATGAGTTCCTGGAACGTCTCGGCGGCCGGCCCCGACCGACCGAGTTTTTCGTAGGTTCGTCCGAGCGCAGCGTACATGCGTTGTGAGGAGGGGGTCTCGACGACGACCCCATCGAAATCGAACAGAACCGCGTCGTAATTCATCTGTACCAACGTGTATACTGACGGAGGTAAAAAGACTCCCCCCTGAGGGAGTCTCACGGTATGAGACACTCCTGCTGTACGAACCGAAAATCCAAAGTTCAACCTGCTGTCATCCAATGCATGGATACATCGACACAAGAAGCCCTCGAGACCGTCGAATTCCTCGCTTCGAGTCCCGTTCGATTGCGGATCTGTTCGGTGCTGGCCGATGGCCCTCAGGAGATCCAAGCGCTCAAATCTCGTCTCGAGGCGCCCCGGTCGACGCTTCATCGAAACCTTTCGGCACTCGTTGAGCGCGGGATACTGTCACGGTCGCCCGCGGCGAACGAGTACTCGCTGACAGCCACGGGCGAAGTCATTCACGGCACGTTTTCGAAAGCGGTTTCGACGGTCGAACGAGCCCATTCACTCGAGCCGTTCCTCGAATATTTCCCGGATTCGGTTTCGCTCACGACCGAGACCATACTGACAGCTGAAGTCGTATCCGCGGCCGTCGACGCCCCGTTCGATCCGGTTTCGACTGTCAAATCCGCGGTCGTAGCGGGCGAAACCGTTCGCGGATTTTTGCCCGTCATCAATCCGACGTACGTAGACGGACTTCGGCAGGGTCTCGAGAAGGACGTTCGTATCGAGATTCTCGCCCCGCCAACTGCCTACGAGCGATTGGCGAGCACCCACACCGAGACGCTCGAACGATTGGAGGCGTCTCCGTCGGTTCAACTCTACGAGTCGAGTGCCGTCCCGGAGTACGCGGTCGGATTCGTCGACGAGACGGTGTTACTCGGGGCCTTTGACGATCACATGAGAACTCACTCGGTGTTGCAAGATCGGGCGGGATCGGCGCTCTGGGAGTGGGCACACGAACGATACGAGCGTGTCAAGACGACCGCACACCGGCTGGCGACGGGCGGACGAGACGATGCGTGAGCGAGGGAGACCCCAACGATAGTCGGGTGTTGGCCCTCGACCTATAGAATTTTAGTCATGTTCGCTATCAGTCATACCGATTCGTGCGTGTTCGGCCAATGACCGCGGTAAAACGCGACGCGTCAGTCGATCGACCGTCTCAGGACCACGGGAGAGTTACACTACAATACTAAGGTGTTGTCCCACTAACCGTGTGAACATGCTTCACGCGACAGGGCCACTGCTCACCGTCGACGTCGGTGAGCGACGCGCAACTGAGACGGCGATTGACGACCTCCTCGCGGACACTGTCGGCGGGAGAGCCACGGCGACGGCGCTCGCACACGACCGAATTCCGTTCGACGCGGATCCCTTCGGACCCGAGAATCGGGCGTACCTCTCGACGGGGCCGCTCCAGCAGTCACAGATGTCCTTTACCGGGCGGATGAACATGACCGGCCTCTCGCCGCTGACCGATGGACTGGTCTCGACGAACGCCGGCGGCTACCTCTCGAGAAACTTCGTCGCAACTGGCTACAGCGTCCTCGAGGTCGTCGGCGAGAGCGACGAGTTACTCGCGATTCACGTCACGGACGAGGGCGTCGAGTTCGAAGAAGTGCCCGAACTCGAGGGAGCGACCGTCCCCGAAACGTCGGAGCACGTCGAGCAAGGACGCGACCTGGGTCCCGAGCACTGCATCGCCATCGGTCCAGCGGGCGAGAACCTCGTCCGCTTCGCGTCGGTGATGACCTTCGACTCGCGGGCGTTCGGCCGCGGCGGCTTGGGTGCCGTCCTCGGTTCGAAGAACGTCAAGTGCGTCACCTTCGACGGCGACGTCGAGAACCCACTCGAAATTCCGAACCCGCCGGAGATGGACGTCCATCGCGAGGCCGCCCAATCCGACGACCTGATGCGCAGACAGGGGACGACCGGGAACACGGAGTTCATCAACGAGAACTTCTCGCTGCCCACGAGATACTTCCGGGAGTACGAGTTCGAGGATGCAGCGGACATCGGCGGCAGCGCCGTCGAGGAGAAGAAGTACAAGAAAGGAGCCTGTTCGGCCTGCGCGTACGCCTGTAAACTCCCGACTCGAGACGAAGAACGCGGCGTCGAGACCGAAGGGCCGGAGTTCGAGACCGTCTACGCCTTCGGCTCCCAGCAGGGCGTCGGCGACATCGTCGAGGTCATGAAGGGCAACGAACTCTGTGACACCCTCGGCATGGACACCATCTCCGCGGGCGTGACGGTCGCGGCTTACCTCGACAGCGTTGACGAGTTCGGTAACGCCGACCTCGCCCAGGAAATCACCGAGAAAATCGCCCACAGAGACGGGATCGGCGACACGCTCGCGGAGGGTGTCGCCCGCGCTCACGAAGAACTGGGCGTCGAGAACTACACGGTCAAAGGCATGGAGTTCGCCGCCCACGACGGTCGCGTCCTCCACGGGCAGGGACTCTCCTATGCCGTCGCGAATCGGGGCGCAGACCACATGTACGCGAGCATGCTCAGTCCCGAGTACGCCGGCAAACTTGATCCCGAAGGAACGCTCGGCAAAGCGGAGACGCTCGTCGACCGCGAGAACCACAACGCCTTCCGCGATACGGGAATCGTCTGTGCCTTCGGCGACGACTACGTGACCGAAGAACGACTCGAGGAACTCTTCGACGCCGACTACGAGGACCTCATGTCCGTGGGTTCCCGGACGATCGAGCGCGAACGACACTTCAACAACCAGCGCGGATTCGACAACGACGACGACGGGGTCCCCTACGACCTGCCGGATCTCGAGGCGGCGATCGACGAGTACTACGAGGCGCGAGCGTGGTCGGACGACGGCACCGTTCCCGACGCGAGAATGGAGTCGGCGACCGACGCCCTCCCGTCCGACGACTAATTGTTCAGTCTCTCTCGAGCCAAACCGAACGGTTCACCCGCCGTACACCGACGGAACGAGTCGAATCACGTCGGTCTCCTCGAGTTCCGTCTCGAGGCCGTCGATGTGAGTCACGTTTCGCTTATTTTTCGTGACCACGGTCTCACCGGCGAGCCCACTTTCGTCGTCAGCAACGAGTCGTCCCTCGAGTTCGGGATACGTCGACTCGAGTTCGCGAAGCAAGTCGCCGGCAGTCTGTGCTTCCGTCTCGTAGTGAACGGTCTTCTCGTCGATCGCTTCTCGAAACGGACCGAAAAAGATACACTCGAGTTGCATGCGATCTGACTCAACGCGTACGGCCTTGTACCCGACGGTTCTCGATGGAACGTCGACTACCACGGTGAGTAGCTGGGGAACACAACCGAGTTAGAGTGTCGGTTTCGAGAGCGCTTCGAACGCGTTCGATCCGCACCGACAGCCGTCTTTTCGTCCGATGATGTGAATCGAGTCGTCGCTCAATAGCCACGCCGAGTAAACTGCTTCACACGCGCGACACTTTGCGGCAATCTTCGATCGGTTGTCGTCTCCTGACATGTTGTATCTAAGTTACGTTCTGCAATGCAGTCTCGGTTTGCTTCGTTCCTCTTCGATGATTGTCTTCGATGATCGAGTCGTCCTCGTGACAGGGAGCGCGAGTGGTGGCGAATCGTCGTGTTTCTGTCGGAACTCACTTATCACATACACAGTAGCGGGTACGCCCCAATGGAACGAACGGTTGTATTGACCAACGGTTCATATACCGGGAGACTGCCCGCGGAAAATCACGGCTCGTCGGGTTCGCTAACGGTCAACACGTTCGTGATAAGATTCTTGTGGGCATTGTGAAATCGCTTCGATAGGGCCTGTTGTGAGATTCCCATTTCGGCTGCTAACTCGCTCATCGTCACTTGCTGTGGAACCTCGTAGTATCCCTCCTCGAGGGCGCTGATCAGCGTTTCTCGTTGCTTTGGCGTTAGGTCGTACTGTGTACTCGCCATGGGCTGTTCTTGCTCTTGGAGTTGCAGGAGTTCGAACGAAACGTCGTTTTCGTCACAGTACTCGCGGAAATCGGCGACCTTCTCTTGGTCGTCGAAACGCATTTGAAGCTCCCAGCGGTCGTTTCGTCCGGACGCCTGCAAAATCGTCGCTCCAATCTCGACGTACGCAAAAATGACTGTCTCGATGTTTTCAGTCCACTCCGCTCGATAGAGTTTCGCATCCTCGACGACGTCGACCTCGGTAATGTTCTTCACCGAATTATCTTCGTCGAGCGCCCGCTCGAATTCCGACAACGTCTCACCAGTGACCCAGAAGTACGGCATGATCCGATCTTTCATCGTCGCGACGACTCGCTCGATTTCGACGATCATCTCGGGAGCCGCGGTCAGCGCGTGGTGAAGCGCAAAGTCGTCCGAGTGGACTGAAAATTCTGCAATAACTGCCATACTACGATCAAGTAATCGACCGGAATAAGCCCACGGCAGTCTCATGACGCCCCACACGAGGAACACACCCTCGGTCGAGAGACCACAACCTGCGTTTGCTCCGGTCCTCGTGCGTCGTTAGGAGGGTGTCAGCCGATCCCACATCGACTTCAGCTCCGACGCGGATTCCATTGCCGACAGTTCGCGGTACGCGGATTGCTCCTCGTCGAAGTTCGATTCGAGTGGCTTTCGAATCTCGTCGTCGTAGCCAATCTGTGTCGCCATCGTCGAGAGCCCCTCGTAGGCGCTCATCTCGATTCGTTCCGTCATCATCGCCGCGTTCAGATAGCTCGTGTTGCGCAGATCGTCGTCTTCGATGGCGTCCTCGAGCATGCGTCGATCCTGCTCGAGACCCTCGAGGATCGGTGCCTCGCGCTGTTCGGCCGGCCGGTCGAGCGCGGCGAACACGTCCTCGAGACGCGACACCTGCGTTCGAGTTTCGTCTCGGTGATCGGCGAGCCCCTTTCTCAGGCGGTCGTTGGTCGCGTTCGTCGCCATCTCGTCGAGAATTCCGACGAGTTCTTGCTCGATGGTGTACTGCTGGGCGAGTTTGTGATGAAACAGTTCCTCGAGGTCTGATATCTGGTCGACACTGGTTCGCATAGGTATCTCACCGCTGGAAAAGTCCATAGTCGTGAGCCCCGAACACGCAGGCGGCGGGAACGACCGTGTCAGTCGTCGCCCGGACCGACAGGTGCGGGTTCGGACTCGGTAGAGTGATCCGGTGAGCGGGCGTCGAAGAGTGGGCTTTGTTCGCCGGGGACGAAGGTGTTGAGCAGCAGTGCGGAGAAGGCAGCCATGATGACGGGTTCGCTGAAGAACATTTCAGCCGAGGTGGGCAACCCCTGCAGCGCTTCGGGCGTCGTCGCGACGCCGAGTCCAAGACCGATCGAGACGGCCACGATAACCATATTCCGTCGGTTGAGTTCGGTGTGGAGGACGATCAGCCTGACGCCGCTCGCGGCGACCATCCCGACCATGAGCAAGACGGCACCGCCGAAGACGGCGCTCGGAATGGTGGTGACGACGGTGGCGACGAGCGGACTCAGACCGAGAATAGCGAGGATAGCCCCGCAGACGCCGACGACGTGTCGGCTCATTACGCCGGTGAAGGTCACGATCCCGACGTTCTGGGAGAACGACGTGATCGGGAACGCGGCGAACAGCGAGCCGAGCGAACTCAAGAAGCCGTCGTTGAACAGCGCGCCGCGGAACTCCCGGTCGGTCGGATTCCGCCCCTCGGCGGCCGTCACACCGGACATGTCGCCGACGGTTTCCATCGCCGAAACGAGGAACAAGAACGCGAACATCAGGATGGCGACGGGTTCGAACTCGAGGCCGAATCTCGCCGGTTCGGGGATGGCGACCACGGCGGCCTCGCTGAACTCGCCGAAGTCGATGAGGTCGTAGCCAAACTGTACGTCGAGGACGACGGCGACGAGGTAGCCAATCGAGATGCCGGCGAGAATGCTCAACAGCCGTGCGATCCCGCGCGTGAACATGTTGAGGCCGACTGAGATGGCGAAGACGAGCGCAGCTAATCCGAGGTTGTGCAAACTGCCGTACTCTCCGGCTTCCTGGGCGGCGTCACCGCCGGCGACGTAATCCATCCCCGTCGGAATGAGGTACAAGCCGATGATGACGACGACGAGGCCGGTGACGAGCGGCGGGAAGAAGGGTTTGACGCGTTTGAACTGCCAACCGATGACGCCTTCGACGGCGAAGCCGCTGACGAGAATCGCGCCGAACACGGCTGCCATCCCGTAGTCGATGCCGATCGTCGCCGCCGCGCCCACGAACGTGAAACTCGAGCCCATCACGAGCGGCAGTTTCGCGCCGATCGGACCGACCGTGTACGCCTGGATGATCGTCGCGAGTCCCGAGAACAAGAGGACCATCTGGACGATGTACGCCGTATCCGCCCCGCCGAGGCCGACGTCGCCGGCGACGATGTACGCGACCGCCGTCGCCGGGACGATCATGACCGCGACGTGTTGTAAGCCGAGGAGAATCGACTTCGGCCACGGCGGCCTGTCGTCGAGTTCGTATTCGAGTTGCATGCCCCCGTCCGTGCTGTCCGACATAGTATACTCGCTCGGTTGCGAGTCGTTGTACAAAAAATCTCGTATATGCGCCCATACTACCCCACTAACCACACCATAGTATGCAAGTATGTGTACAACAACCTGGTTCGCAACGCTGGAACGGTTAGATGGAGCGTCGATTTGAGTACCGAGAGAAACAACTCAGTGGACGGTCACGTCGCCGTCTTCGACGGTGATATCGAGTAGGCTCGTCGCCTCGAATTGCGTCTCATCGAGCGCCGACGGACCGACTTTCCGCATGACGACGACGATGTCGGATATGTCGGCCCCGATGTCGTCCAGTGCGGTGCAGATCGACGCCAGCGTGCCGCCCGTCGAGAGCATGTCGTCGACGACCACGACGCGATCACCCGACTCGACGTCGTTGATGTACATCTCCGACTCCGAGTAGCCCGTCTGCTGGTGCAAGGACACCTCGCCCTCGAGACCGTACGGTCGTTTGCGGATTACGACGAGGGGGATATCGGTCTGGAGCGAGAGCGCCGTTGCGAGGTGAATTCCCATCGCCTCGGGAGCGACGATCTTGTCGACGTCCAGATCGGCCGTCTGCATGACTTCGATAACGACCTCGCGCAAGAGAGCCGGCTCGAGCATCGGCACGCCGTTACTGATCGGATGCACCAAGTACTCGTAGCCGTCCTTGTCGATAATCGGTGCGTCGTCGAGCGACGCGACGAGCTTTTCCATACTGCCGATTGGTGGATACCCTCCAAAAACGGATCGCTCTTCGACTCGAATGCCGGTCACGTCTGCACTGACGCACTCGAGGGATTACGAAATCCGTACCTCGGCAGGATCGATTCGGGTCGATTCGGGGACCGGACTACTCGAGACGGCGTACTCTCCACGGGCCTCGTTGGAATCCCCCTCGGTCCCTTCAGCGTCGGTGAGAACGACGGTCCCGCCGACTAGCAGCGGCGCAACGACGCCGGCAACGACGGTCTCGAGGTCCGAAAGTGGATTTCGGACGACGACGCGCTCACCCGCCTCGAGCCCGGACGCCGAAACGACGTCTTCGGCGGCCTCGAGCACCTCGCCGTGGCTCACGGTTCGCTCGCCGTCCGTCAGAATCTCCGTCTCCGGATCGACGTCCAGCGGCGGGAACGACGGATTCTCCGTCCAGACGCCGGCGTCGAAGTGGTGGATGTCAGGCTCCTCGGGTTTCGCGCCGTAGCCGACGCGCTGGGCCCCACGGGGGAGGGCGTACTCGCCCGACTCGAGGTCGTCGACGGGCGCGACGAGCGCGCGAAAGTCCTCCTCGTCAGTCAGGTCGGCCGGCGGCTCGAACCGTGTCGCCCCCTCGAGCAGCGTCGTTCCGAAGAAGGCGAGCAGGGCCAGCGGGCCGTCGCCGACGACGCCGACGGTGACGCCGTTTCGAACCCCCGCGTGGCGAAGGAAGTTTCCGGATTGCCAGGCCGTCGTACACACCCAGTGGTAGTCGAACGGCCGCCCCGTCGCGTCCTCGAGCGCCGTCCGGTCGTCCCGACGGTCGCGCGTCAAGAGTTCGTCGACTGTCGCCGCATTCATACCCGTGTCTGTGCACCCGGTCGAAAAAAGCGCGCCGACTCGCGGCGCGCGACGTCGATACTGTGCCCGCTGGCTCCACTCGAGCGAGGAAATAAACAGTTAGAACGCCCGTTTGATCTTCTCGAAGAAGCCGTCCGCGACCTCGATCTCGTCGCCGCCGGCCTCGGCGAACGCCTCGAGCGCCTCGCGTTGCTCGCCGTTGAGACTCTCGGGGGTGACGATTTGCACCTGCACGAAGAGGTCGCCCTGCCCGCGCCGACGGAGTCGCGGCATGCCCTTGCCCTCGAGTCGGAAGGTTTCGCCGCTTTGCGTTCCGCTCGGAATCTCGAACTCCGCCGCCCCGTCGAGTGTCGGCACTTCGACGGTGTCGCCGAACGTCGCCTGCGGGAACGAAATCGCGAGGCGATACTGTAGGTCGTTACCGTCGCGCTCGAACTCCTCGTGCTCGCGAACGCGGACGTCGATGAGCAAGTCGCCGTGGCGACCCCCTTCTGGGCTCGGCGCACCTTCGCCTTCCATTCGAAGCGTCTGGCCTTCCTGAATGCCCGCAGGGATGTCGATGGTCAACGTGGCTTCGTTGCGCACGTAGCCCTCGCCTCGACAGTCGCCACATTCCTCCGAATAGATCGTTCCGTCGCCCTCACAGCGCTGGCACGTCGTCGTCTGTTGGACGCGACCCAGCGGCGTCTGTTGGACCTGCGTTACCTGCCCTTGACCCTGACACTCCGGACACGTTCGCGAGTCCGCGTCGGGCGGGTGGCCCGCACCCGAACAGGTCTCACACTCCTCCGGTCGGTGAACGGAAAACTGCTTCTGGGCCCCCTCGTACGCTTCCTCGAGGTCGATCTCGAGTTCGGTTCGAAGGTCGCGCCCCTTCCGCGGCCGGCGACGCCCGCGGCCACCACCGCCACCGCCGCCGAAGACTTGCTCGAAGATGTCGCCGAGTCCGCCACCGCCCATGCCGCCACCGCCGCCCATGCCGCCGAACGGCCCGCCACCCATGCCGCCAGCGCCGGCATCACCCGCGTCGAAGCCGTGCTTTTCGGCTTGTTCGAAGCGGTCGTGGCCCATTCTGTCGTAGGCCGATCGTTTGTCTTCGTCCGTGAGGACTTGCTTTGCCTTCTGAATCTTCTTGAACTTCTCCTCGGCGTCGGGGTCGTCGCTGACGTCCGGATGATACTCCGTGGCCTTCGTCCGGTACGCCTGCTTGATCTCCTCGGCGGAGGCGTCAGAACTCACACCGAGTACATCGTAGAAGTCCTCGCTCATGCGTTGTTCGACCGATAGTCGGTTGAGACACTTGAAACGAACGTTCCGGCAGTACCTTTTTGCGCCTCAGGATTCCTCGCGAAGCGAGGAACCACTCGGCGCAAAAATCTACGCTAAAAGGCCGCTCGCTCCTTCACGGGCGCGTTGCGCCCGTTCGGATTCTCGCGGTTCTCGCGCTGCTCCGAACCGCGCACCGCTCGCGGGTGCAGCGCTTGCACTTCGACCGCAGAGACATCACTTCGTCCTCTTCGAAACGTTCGCATCACTCACTTTTCGAAGCGACGAGTAACTCGATACCCTCGTTCTCGTCGGATTCGAACACTCACCGCGTTCGTGTTCGAAACTACGGAAGACTCACTCTGCTCGTCTTCCAAGCCCAAGAAGACGACTCAGTCTTCGTCGTTTTCGTCAACAGTGCGAATCGAAGATTCGCTGGCAGACGAAGACTCGTCCTTTCAGTCCTCGTCTTCGTCAACGTCTTCGAAGTCGGCGTCGACGAACTCCTCATCCTCGCCATCCGCTGCAGCGCCGCCAGGACCCGGGTTCGGGCCACCGCCCATACCACCGGGACCTGCGCCTGCTGCGCCGCCTGCGGCTCCAGCTCCGGCAGCACCGCCAGCTCCAGCGCCAGCGCCCGCAGCACCGGCATCTTGGTACATCTGCTTGCCGATCTCCTGTAGTTCCGTGCTCAGGGTCTCGGTCGCCGCCTCGATGTCCTCGGCGTCCGCATCCGTGTCGTCGATAGTTTCCTCGAGGTCGTCGATTGCGGCTTCGATGTCGCTTCGAAGGTCGTCGTCGACTTCCTCGTCGTTCTCCTCGAGGAGCGTCTCGGCTCGCTGGATCGTGGCTTCGGCCGTGTTTCGGGCCTCGATCCGTTCGCGTTTCTTCTTGTCCTCTTCGGCGTGTTGCTCGGCTTCTTCTTGCATCTTGTCGATTTCGGCGTCGGAGAGGCCGGCACCGCCTTCGATAGTGATCTCCTCGCTCTCGCCGCTGCCCTTGTCCTCCGCGCTCACGTTGACGATGCCGTTCTCGTCGATGGAGAACATGACTTCGATCTGTGGCGTTCCGGCGGGGGCTGGCGGGATGCCACTCAGGTGGAACTCGCCGAGCATCTCGTTTTTCTGTGCGAGTTCGCGCTCACCCTGGAAGACCCGGACCTGGACGGAGGTCTGGTTGTCCGCCGCCGTGGTGAAGATCTTCGACTCTTCGGTTGGAATCGTCGTGTTCTTCTCGATGAGTCGCTCGAAGAGGCCACCCTTGACCTCGATACCGAGGCTGAGCGGCGTCACGTCGAGCAGAACGATGTCGTCGACTTCGCCGCCGAGGACGCCGCCCTGAATCGCCGCGCCCAGCGAAACGGCCTCGTCGGGGTTGACGTTCTTCTGGGGCTCCTTGCCGGTTAGCTCCTCGACCTTCTCGCCGACCTGTGGCATCCGCGTCGAGCCACCGACGAGGAGCACCTCGTCGATGTCGTCTTTCTCGTAGCCCGCGTCCTCGAGCGCCTGCTCGGTCGGCTCGACGGTGCGCTCGATGAGGTCGCTGGTGAGCGACTCGAACTTTGCGCGCGTAAGCGATTCCTCGAGGTGGATCGGGCCGTCGTCGGTTGCCGTGATGAACGGCAGGTTGATCTCGGTCTCCTTTCGACTCGAGAGTTCGATCTTCGCTTCCTCCGCGGCGTCTTTGAGTCGCTGGAGGGCCTGACGGTCCTCCCGGAGGTCGACGCCGTTTTCGGCTTCGAACTCCTCCGCGAGCCAGTCGATGATGGCCTCGTCCCAGTCGTCGCCGCCGAGGTCGTTGTCCCCGTTGGTCGCGACGACCTCGTAGACCCCGCCGCCGAGGTCGAGAATCGAAACGTCGAACGTTCCGCCGCCGAGGTCGTAAACCAGAACGGTCTGGTCGGAGTCGTCGTCGAGGCCGTAGGCCATCGACGCGGCCGTCGGCTCGTTGATGATCCGTTCGACTTCGAACCCGGCGATTTCGCCGGCGTCTTTGGTCGCCTGTCGCTGTCGGTCCGAGAAGTACGCAGGGACCGTGATGACGGCCTTCTCGACCTCGTCGCCGAGGTACTCTTCTGCGTCGCGTTTGATCTTCTGGAGGATCATCGCCGAAATCTGTTCGGGGGTGTACTCCTCGTCGTCGATCTCGACGGTGTAGTCGTCCTCGCCGATGTGGCGCTTGATCGAGGCGATCGTCTTTTCTGGGTTTTGAATCGCCTGATTCTTCGCGGGTTTGCCGACGAGGCGCTCGTCGTCGTCCGTGAACGCGACGACGGACGGCGTCGTTCGTTCACCTTCCGCGTTGACGATGATCTCCGGATCGCCGCCTTCCATCACCGCGAACGCGCTGTTCGTCGTTCCGAGGTCAATACCGAGAATTTTGTTGCTCGCCATCGTGGACGGCTATTGTGCGCACTTTGTTTTAAAGGTTACTAGGCACTTTCTCGAGTCGAATTAAATGGCGAATATCCCCGCCACACGCCCTCTACCGAGCGTACTCTCGCGGATCTCGATGACACTATGCGAGTACACTATCCGAACGATCGTCGGCGGACCTGTCAATGATCCCCGACGTCCGAGGGAAGAAGGATCGAACTACTCCTCGCTCGCTGCCGACCGACTATCCGCGTCGGTTTCGACCTCACCACCGAGTTCGATGGCTTCTCCACCGTCGCCCGCGTCGTCTCCGTCACCGCTATTACCGTCGCCTGCGTCGTCGACCGCCGTTGCACCAGCGTCCTCGCCGGTGTCGCCGTCCGTCTCTGAAGTCGAGTCGGCCGTATCGTCGCCATCGGAGTCTGATTGCTCGCCCGCGCCGTCCTCACTCGAGTCGTCATCGAGATCCTCGAGTTCGCCGTTCGAGACGGTAACCTGTGCGTTCTGGATGACTTTATCGCCCATCTCGTAGCCGGGCGTGTAGACGTCGGCGATAGTGCCCTCGGGCTGGTCGCTGTCGACGCGCATCATGACTTCGTGGCGCTGTGGGTCGCTTTCGGTTCCGGGGTCGGGATCGATCTCTGAAACGTTCTCGTCCTCGAGGATGCGGTCGAACTCGCGCATCGTCATCTCGATACCCTCGCGCAGGCTGTCAGTATCGTCGCTTTCCTCCTCGAGCGCGCGTTTCATGTTGTCTCGAACGCCGATGAGCCGTTCGACGAGGTCCTCCGTCGCTCGGTCCTTGATCTGTTGTTGGCGCTTTTTGGCCCGCTTCTTGTAGTTTTGAAAGTCGGCCTGTTTGCGCTTGAGTCGGCTCTTTAGATCCTCTTCGGTCGCTTCGTACTCCTCGAGTTTCTCGCCGCGGGCCTCGAGTTCCGCTCTGAGTTCCTCGATAGTGTCGGCCTGCTCGGTGACGCGCTCGGAGAGATCCTCGAGTTCTTCGCGCTGGTTCGTGACCGTTGCGTTGAGGTCTCGCGCCTCCTCGACGATCGAATTGACCTGCTGGGCGACGTCCTCGTCGTACTCGGAGAGTTGCTCGAGGAGTTGTTGGATGTCCTCGCTCGTTTCCGGCGTCGTCCGGGGCTCCACATCGTTCGCAGACGTGTGTGCCGTCGCGTCGGTCGCACCCTCGGTCCGCTCCGATTCGGTGTCGGCGGGCGGGGCAGGTTCGGCGTCCGATTCCTCCGCACCCCTCGTCGCGGCGTCGCCGTCCTCGGGATGGTCCTCGGACGAGACTCCCTGGGCGGTCGTGTTCGTACCCTCGTCTTCGCTCATGTGCCAGTCAAGGAACACTGGTAATAAAAGGATTGAGGTCGCCGTCTGGTCCCGATCGGTCGGTCGCCGTCGAACGGAGTACGCGAGGTCGACAGCCGTTGACGGCCACCCACTCGAGCCTCCTCGAGTGAGCGTTCGGGGACCACCTGTTTTTTGCTGACCCAATGGCTACCACCACGGTGTGACGCGGCCATCGACCGACGAGGCAACCCAGATTCGCCTTCGCTACGAGGACGGAACGGTCCGGATCGACGGCCTCGACGACGCGTCCGTCTCGCCCGGGACGATTGCCGAGGCCGTTCCCGCTCTCGAGGCGGATCCGCGAACCGACGGCTGGCGCGTTCCCGCGGGACGATACGCCGTTCTCCGAACTGCGGTTCTCGAGGCCGTGGACACCCCCGAACGAGTCGACGACGAGGTGCTCGCGTTCGAATCACTTCGACCACTGGAATCGGCCTACGAGCTTCGAGCGTACCAACGGACGGCGCTCGAGGCGTGGCTCGAGACCGACCGATGGGACGACAGTAGTGCTGGCGAGACGGCCACCGAGCCAACACCCGCGGAGGCTCCCGCGGGAGTCCTCGAGTTACCCACGGGAAGCGGAAAGACCGTCATCGGGTTGAAAGCGATCGAACGGCTCTCGGTTCCGACACTCGTCGTCGTGCCGACCATCGACTTACTCGAGCAGTGGCAACGAGAACTCGAGTCGGAGTTCGATCAACCCATCGGGCGCTTCGGGGGCGGCGAGCAACGCCTCGAAGCGATCACGGTCTCGACGTACGACTCGGCGTACCTGAAGGCGGATTCTGTGGGTGATCGATTCGGATTCGTCGTCTTCGACGAGGTCCACCACCTCGGCGGAGAGGGCTACCGTGAAATCGCTCAGCTGCTCGCCGCACCCGCACGCCTCGGATTGACGGCGACGTTCGAGCGACCCGATAACGCCCACGAGGTCGTCGCGGACATCGTCGGTCCCCTCGTCCACCGCGTCGATATCGACGAGTTGGCCGGCGACCACCTGGCCAACTACGACGTGAAACGCCTCGAGGTCGACTTGCTGCCCGAAGAACGCGAGGAGTACGAGCGTAAGCAAGAAGTCTTCACGAACTACCTCGCCCGTTCCGACATTCGGATGCAACGAGGTTCTGACTACCAAGAACTCGTCAAACGCTCTGGGAGCGATCCCGAAGCCCGCGAGGCCCTGCTCGCGCGCCAGCGCGCTCGAGAGATCATGTACGGTAGCGACGCCAAACTCGAGGCCCTCGAGGGGATCCTCGACGAGCACCGAGACGAGCGAACGATCGTCTTCACCGCCCACAACGACCTCGCGTACGACGTCAGCGAACGCTTCCTGATCCCGACGATCACCCACCAGAGCGGGGCCGCGGAACGGCGCGAAATCCTCGAGCGATTTCGCGAGGGGACGTACACGCGGATCGCCACCTCGAACGTCCTCGACGAAGGCGTCGACGTGCCGGACGCCTCCGTCGCGGTCGTGCTCTCGGGCAGCGGGAGCGAACGGGAGTTCACCCAGCGACTCGGGCGGATTCTCCGCCCGAAATCGGACGGCACTCGAGCCGTCCTCTACGAAGTCGTCGCCGAGGACACGGGCGAGGAACGGGTCTCGAAGCGTCGACGGGACGAATCCTGACGGATCGACCGACACGGGCGTCCTACGGCCCGTGTGAATGGTTGACGCCGTCATAGGCAGCCACTCCCGAAAACCGTCCGAGGCGACTCGAGGTCGGTATGGAACTCGGTGGTGAGCTCGACGTTCTCCTCAGGTTGTTGGCGTTGCTCGTGGTCCTCCTCGTCGGGACGGGACTTCGGCTCTCGGGAGTCCTCGACGCCACGCGGACCGACTGGCTGAACGCCGTCGCGTACTACGTCGCGTTGCCCGCACTCATCTTCATCTCGGTGTACGATCAGAACATCGGCGAACTGCTGTCGCTGACGCTGGTCGCGGGACTGTTGCTCGTCCTGTTCTCGACGGCCGGCCTCGCGTGGATCGTCCACCAGATACAGGGCTCGGAAAGCGACCGACAGAGCGTCGCGATCGTCCAATCGTATCACTCGAATTTGGGCTACCTCGGGCTCCCGCTGGTCGCGGCGACCTTCGGCGCGCAGGTCACGGCGATCGCGAGCGTCGTCCTCGGGGTCGTAACGCTGGTGCAGGTGCCGTTGACGATTCTGGTGCTCTCGACGTTCAACGGGGCCGACGTCGAACTCATCGACGAACTGCGCGGGCTCGCGTTGAATCCGGTGTTACTCTCGCTATTCGCCGGACTCGCCATCGGCTCGAGCGGCGTCTTCGTGCCGGGAACCGTCGCGACCGGCCTCGACGGCGTCGGCTCGCTCGCGTTACCCCTCGCCTTGCTGTGCGTCGGCGCGTCGCTCGAGGTCGACCTGCCGGCGATCGATTTCGGCGCGACGGGGTCGGTCGTGGCGATAAAGATCGTCGCGATGCCGATCTTCGCGTGGCTGGTCTTCTCGACGCTCGCCGTCGATACGGCGACGTTCGTCGCGTCAGTCGTCATGCTGGGGACGCCGACGGCGGTCTCGACGTACGTCTTCGCCGCCGAGTTGCAGGGCGACGAGGAGTTCGCGTCGGTGAACGTCTTCGCGACGACCCTCGTTTCGATCGTCACCCTGTTCGTCCTGATTACGATGTTGACGTAGGGACGGGCTATCGTTACGCTCGAGTTCAACGGGTTGCAGAGGTCGGAACGGACCGACTATCCAGTTGGCAGTTGTCAGACGAGCGAGTACCCTCGGCGGACCCGTTACCGTTCGAAGTCGAATTGGACGGCAACGTCCTCGGGTGCGTACCCCGTATAGATAAACCGAAATCGGCCGGCCCGTAATTCCGGACAGACCGCAACGCTGTCGGAGACAGGTCCCGCTTCACTGATTCCGTCTTCAGTCAGTTCGATCGTCCAAGAAAACCCGTCTCCGGGTTCGTGACTGACTTCTTCGTCAGTGTGCTCGAGTCTACGGTCTTCAGTCGTTCCTCGAACCTCTTCCCATCCATTTTCCGTATACAGTTGCAGATTCCACCGCGTGCTCGTGCTCGTTAATTGCTCTTCCGACGAGGTGTTCACGAGTTCGAAAGTCGCGCTTTCTCCGTAGTCGTACGAGAGATCCATCACTCGTAACGCAAACGCGTCTGCGTCCCCGTACACCAACTCATCGTCGTCGTCCTGATACTGAATACGGTCAAATTCCTCCCCCTCACAGTGTAATTCGGCAGGGACGTTCTCCGGGTCGTCGTCTGGCCGGATGTCGCCGGGTAACTCGTCCGAGCCACCCTCGTCGTCCGAAAGATCGTCGAGACAGCCCGCAACGCCCACCGAAAGGGTACACCCGACGAAGAACGCGCGCCTATTCATGTCGTTCAAACGCTATTGTGCACGTATATGTTTTCTCCACGTTCAAATAGCGATTTCACGAGTTATTGCGGGTCTGCGCGCGCCACCACACGTTGAACGGTTCGAAGAGAGACGTCCGCCCGACTTTACACCGAATTCCTCAGTCTTCCCCGTACGCGACCGTCGAGAGCGTCGCGTTCTCGGCCTGCCGGGTATCCTGGCGGGTGAACTGGACGACGATCGGCACGTTCGACTCGAGGACGATTCCGTAGGCCTCGCCCAGCGGTGGCGCGTAGGGGTCGATGAGGTCGTTGATTCGCGTGTGACGCACGCGTTCGGACGCGACAGAGAGCGGGTACGGACCCGCGACGCGTCCGTCGGCGTAGTACAGCGTCAAGGTTACCGTCGCCATCTCCTCGCCGGCGTTCAGAAGACACACCTTGTCGTTGCTCACCAGCTCCGGCTCCGGTCCGGTGCTGTCGACGGGGACCCTCCCGCCAGCCAGTTCCCAGCGGGTCTTCCCGATCGGCTGGGACGAACTCGAGTCGGTCACGGTTCGTCACCTCCGGACTCGTCTCGGCTCCTCCCAGGTTCGGTCCGTTCCGTGGCCAGTTGGCGCTCCGAGGCCGGGTCGTCCGACTCGGCCTCGAGCAGGTCCTCGAGATACTCAGAGAGGAAGACGCCGTCGGGATCGAGTTCGCGTCGGATCTCCTGAAAGCGATCCCACTCGGGGTACAGTTCCTGAAGCTCCGGCGCGCGAAGAGTGTGTTTCTTCCCCCAGTGGGGGCGGCCCTCGTACTCGCGAAAGATCGGCTCGATGTCCTCGAAGTACGGCCAGTGCTCGAGTTCGGCGTTCTGGATGCACGAGATGGTCATCGTCTGTCGGTCGTACTCCGTCGAGAGGAAGGCGTCGTCGGCCGCGACGGTCCGCACGAGGAGTCGCCAGCCGACGTCGGCGCGCCAGTGTTCGCGAACGCGCTCGCGCACGCGTTCGAAGCACTCGAGGCCGTCCTCGAACGGCAGCGCGTACTCCATCTCGTCGAATTCGCGGCCGATGTCGTCGTGCTCGGGGATGGTCTCTTGCCACCAGCCCGTCTGGTCTTCGACGAGCGTCGCGTACGCGAGGTCGTTGTGGTCCGTGCCGCCGCCCGGGGCGTTCAACAGTCGCAGTTTGACCTCGTCCGAGCGGGGGTACCAGTAGAAGTCGAAGTTGCGGTTCTCCTCGATCAGGGTCGGGATGTGGCCCCGACACTCCCGCCAGTTCGTGCAGTACTCGCGGCGCTGGATCTTGTAGGTCGTCTGCAGATCGAGTTCAACCTCGGTGAAGATGCCGAGCGTGCCGAGCGATAGCTGTGCTGCGCGCAGGAGGTCCGGGTCGTTCTCGGCGTCGAACTCGCGCACGTCGCCGGTTCCGGTGACCATCCGTCCGCCGACGAGTGAGCCCGAGAGGTTCTCGAACGTCGGCCCCGTTCCGTGCGTCCCCGTTCCGAACGCGCCCGCGACGGTCTGCATCGAGACGTCGCCGAGGTTCGGAAACGCGAGGTCCCGATCGTGGAGCTTCGTCCCGGCCTCCTCGAGCGTCGTACCGGCGTACAGCGTCGCCGTCTTGGCGTCCTCGTCGTGGTCGACGACGCCGGTCATGTTCGCGAGTGAGACGACCACGTCCTCGGTTTCGACTACGGGGGTCCAAGAGTGGCCGGCACCCGCGACGCGGACCGTCCGGCCCGCCTCGGCGCACGCGCTGACGATCTCCCGCAACTCCTCCTCGTCCGCCGGCTCGAGTATCTCGTCGGGTTCGAAAGAGACGCTTCCCGACCAGTTCGACCACGTCTCCGCGGACGATTCGTCGGCCGATTCCTGCCCCACGATTACTCACCCGGATGAGCGATCGTCGTGAGCAGGGCGTTCTCGGCCTGTCTCGAGTCGAGGCGGGTGTGCTGGCAGACGACCGGTACGTCTGACTCGAGGACGCTCGCGAAGTCCTCGCCCCGGGGGATCTCCTCGGGGTCTTCGAACTCGTTGAGCCGGAAGTGTCTGGTTCGCTCCGCGGGGACCGTCTTCTCGTAGGGTCCAATGGGACCGCGATTGGTGAAGTACACCGTGATCTCGACGGTCGCGTCCTCGTCGGTCGCGTTGAGCACGCAGACGCTCTCGTGGCTGGTCATCTCGGGTTCCGGGCCGGTGCTCTCCTTGGGAATGTACCCCTCCGGGATCGCCCACGTGTGTTTGCCGGTCATCGTCGGATAGTTCAGCAAACGACGGATGCGCGGATAACGAACGGGCTTGTACGCTCAGGCGTCGGACGACCTCGAGTCGTCCCTCGAGACCGTCGCCAACCCTCTGACGATATTTACCTGATAGCGCTCTCGAACGGCGTTGAATCGATCGGGCGGACATCGATCGACCGGTGAAGAGAACTCCTCGAGGACTCACGACCGAAGTAACAGGACGTTCACCTGCCCTACAGCGTCGAAATCGCGGAGACGATACACGAGTTCGCGCACTCGAGACGCCTCGCCGCGACAGAAAATCGTTTCCAGACACCAGGTTCCCTCGTGCGTGTGACTCGTCGTCTTGATGATGTCCTGAAAATCGTGTTGCACGTCGTGAAGGTCGCGGATGACGCGCTCGTGTTGGTAATCGAACGCGAGCGCAGCGGTCACGTCACCCGAGACCGTCTCGAGTTCGGTGTGGGCCTCGATGTACTCCTGCATCGCTTCCCGAACCGCTCGGGAGCGAGAGTCGAATCCCTCGGATTGCCACGTCCGATCGAACTCTGCGAGTAAATCGTCAGGGATATTGAAACTGGTACGCATCTGTCTACGCCGGTACTAGCGGGGAGAACGAATGGGTGCTGTGGTTTGCTCACGGAGAGTGAGTATTACGGTCCCCGCAATTCGGTGCTAACAGCACTTTTGTGCCGTGTCTGCCGAGAACCGGTATGGATATCGGTCTCGTCGCAGGCGTCGCCGCAATCGGCTTTATTCACGGGGTACTCCCAGATCACGGGTGGCCGATCGCGGCGACCTACGCGTTGAATCGCTCTCGGACGTGGCTCTACGGGACGGTTGCAGGTCTCATTCTCGGGATTGGACATCTGATTAGCAGCGTCGTCCTGGTACTGGCATATTTCTGGTTCAGTCGCTTTGCTGCGTTCGCCGAAGGCCCACTGATGCGGTATCTCGCCGGAACCGTGCTTATTCTACTTGGAATTCACGAATACCGGAACGGCGGGCACGGCACGGGACACGACCACACCGACGAAGCGGGCCACCGTGATCACAAACACACGCATACTGACGACGAGACACACTGTGAGCACGACCACGACCACGGCCACGGCCACTCGAGTGAGTCCTCCCAGCAGGGGGTGCTGACTCGGATTCGAGAGCGACTTTTCGGCGGCGGGCATCGCCACCTGAGCGAAGCAGACGCCGAGCGGGGGCTGATGGGTCTCGGGACGACTGCCCTCGTTTTGGGATTCGCCCACGAGGAACCGATTCAGATTCTGGCGATCTGTGCCGGAACGGACTACTGTCTGGAACTGATGTTGCTCTACTCGCTCGTCGTCATCGTCGCAATCCTCGTTCCGACGCTGATCTTGATCGCGGGCTACGAGCGCCACCGGGAAACGGTCGAGCGGTACACGCCGTACCTGCCGGTGCTGACGGCGACGGTGCTAGTGGGAATGGGGCTGGCGTTCATCGCTGGGATCTTCTAAGCCAGACAGCAGGCACAGGGACAACGCTGAGCCGAAAACGTAACCGAAGGCCGTCGAGAACCACCGGGTCGTCGAGAACGAGTCGCTTTTGACGATACCACACGCAGACCGAGAGGAATGCTGACGAAGGACCTGCTTCGCGTCTCTCGGGCCGGCGGCGGCTATCGGCCCCGATTTGCCGGCCGGGAGCACCGGCCACTTGCCGCGCGCGTCCTCGGGACGTACCAAGGTCACGTCGGCGAACCGCGCGCATCGCTCGAGAACGCCCTCGAGGCGCTCGAGCGCGAGACGGACGACTTCAAACTCGTCCGCGGGTTGGCCGCCTTGCTCGAGCGCGAGGCGACCGTCGAGACCGAGGCGGCGATCGATCCCGAACGTGCCCGTCGGAGGGCCTTCGAGGCCGCCGAAGCGCTCGGGGTCGTCACCGAAGACGAACGGGCGATGGCGCTCATTCGTGCGAGCGAATCGCTCGAGTGCTCCGCGGATGACCTCGAACGAGCGCTGTACGCCGACCTCGAGGAGCGACAGGTTCTCACGGGCGTCGACCCCCGATGGGAACCCGACGACCTCATCGCGCAGTACAACCTCTCGCTCGCTCAGACGGCGCTGTTCGACGCGACCGAGATTCGGGTTCGCTCGAGCGATCCGAAGGTGCTGGTCTCGGCGATCAAGCGCCTGCGATTGATGTACGAAATCGAGCGGCTGACTCCAGATTCCACGGCGACGGACGACGACGATGTCGGAATCGCCGAACGCGAAATCGTCGTCACTGGCCCGACCCGCCTCTTTCGGGCGACGCGTCGGTACGGAACGCGCTTCGCACGGCTCCTGCGAACCGTCGCGAAGGCCGAGGAGTGGTCGCTCGAGGCCACGATCGACGACCGCGGAACCGAACGGACCCTCTCCCTGTCCGACGAGGATCCGGTTCGCGTTCCCGACGCGGAGCCCGTGACGGACGTCTCGTTCGACAGCGGCGTGGAAGCCGACTTCGCCGGCCGGTTTTCGACGCTCGACCTTGAGTGGGACCTCCAGCGCGAGCCAGAACCCCTCGCGACGGGAACGCGGGTGATGATTCCCGATTTCGCGTTCGACTACGCACACCGCGACTTTCGCGTTTACGTCGAAATTATGGGCTTTTGGACGCCCGAGTACGTCGAGAAGAAACTCGCCCAACTCGAGGGACTCGAGGACGTCGAACTCGTCGTCGCCGTCGACGAGTCACTCGGCGTCGGCGAGGAAATCGAGGCGCGGGATTTCCGGGCGATTCCCTACACGGGCACCGTTCGGATGAAAGACGTCGCGGCCGTGCTTCGGGAGTACGAACGCCAACTCGTCGCCGAGAGCGCCGCCGACTTGCCCGCAGAGTTGCGACTCGACGCGGACGTCCGCTCGCTCGAGGACCTCGCCGCAGCTCACGGCGTGAGCGAGGACGCACTGGCGGACGTCGCCTTTCCGGAACACGAGCGAGTCGGGAGAACGCTCGTTCGCCCGTCAGTGCTCGAGTCGCTGGCCGAAGACGTCGAGGTCGGGATGGATCTCGCGGACGCAGAGGATGTGCTCGAGGAGGTGGGCATCTCCGACTCGAGTGCGATCCTCGCGGAACTCGGCTACCGCGTCGAGTGGGAGGGCTTGGCCGGCGGCACGCTCGAGCGGCGCGAGTGAGGGTCCGCAACGTCGTTGGAGCGCTTAATCGTCGTTAGAGAGGCTTCCGCGTTCGTGCATCATCGAGAGGCCCCGCTCGAGCCAGTGTCCTCGGAGGTAGACGGCACCGACCACGAGGTTTCGCCAGACGAAGTCGGCGACGATAGCGACGTAGGCGGCGGTGACGCCGTACTCGAGTTGGACGCCGAAGACGTAGGTGATGCCGAGCAAGAAGAAGACGGCACCGGTGACCTTCGCGACGAACGGTGGCCGAGTCTCGCTGCCGCCCCGAAGCGAACCGGCGAGGACGACGTAGCAGGCGATGAGAAACGTCGAGATGGCGTAGGCCTGCGCGAAGCCGACGGCGTAGCCGATCGTTTCCGGATCGTTCGAGAACAGTTGGACGACGGTCTCGGCGAAGACGAAGATCACGACACCGAGCCCACCGACGGTCAGAACCGCGAGCGCGGCGGTCGCGAGGCCGTTGAAGTACGCCTTCTCGGACTCGCCGCGGCCCAAGGCCTGTCCGGAGAGAACGTTCGCGGCGACGCCGTATCCCCGCGCGAGTGGCGAGGAGATCTGCTGGTAGACCCGTCTGCCGACGTGATAGGCCGCGTTCACCTCGTCGCCGGTACCGAACCCGAGCAAGATCGCGTTGAACGGGAACTCGGCGATCAGTTCGGTGATCCCCTCGGCGATGCGCGGCGAACTGATCACGAGCAATTGTTTCATGATGACGGGCTGGGACGGCCGGACGAATCCCAAATCGCTCCAGGAGCTGTAAATGACGGCGAGAAACGTCAGTGCGGCGAGCACGTCACCGATGGCCGTCGCGACGGCGATGCCGACGATCGATAGCTCCGGAAACGGCCCGAGGCCGAACGCCAGTCCCACGGTGAGGCCGATGTTGAGCGCGTTCGCCACGGCGTTGATGTACATCGGCGTTCGCGTGTCGCCGGTCCCCTGAATCGCTCGCGCGGCGATCATCGTCACGTGAAACGCGGGTGCCGTCAGGAAGATGATCGCCAGATACTGCCCGCCCAGCCGGACGGTCTCGGACTCCGCGCCGAGGACGTCGATCGCCCAGTAGCTCCCGACGAGTCCAAACAGGGCGAAGGGAATCCCCGCGAGAATACCGAGCAAGAGCGCCTGCGTGACGGCTTCGTCTCGATTGGCCGTCTGTCCGCTTCCCGTATCCTGACTCGAGAGGGCGATCGCGCCGTCGCCGACACCGAGACCGAACCAGAGGGGGAGGCGGCCGTAGATATCCGCGAGGCCGACGGCTGCGACCGCGGCGGGAGAGAACATCCCCGCGACGAGGAGGTCGGTGGTCCGCATCAGCGTCCGGAGGACCTGCTCTGCCATTACCGGCCAGGAGAGGCCGAACACGCGTCTCCAGATGTCGATGAGCCGATCACGTCCCGACCCTGCCGATGGCTCCACGAATGTGAGGATGTGCCAGGTCTCCCTTGTAATTTCAGTTACCGGCGACCCGGTACGTCGCGAGGATTGAAGGTAGACACGAGACTCGAGTCGTTCGGCGATGTGAGATGACTAGCTGTGAAGACCTGTTTCAGGGTCCATTTCAGCCACGTATCACGATACCGTGGTCGCAAACGTTGCGTGCGAATGTGGGTGAAGAGTCGTGGTACCACGACCATCGGAAGGGTTATCCCTCGTCCAACTCACTATTTGTTTGTAATGGCAAACGGTAAGGTTGATTTCTTCAACGACACTGGCGGCTACGGTTTCATTTCGACAGATGACGGCGACCTCGACGACGACGAAGACGTTTTCTTCCACATGGAGGATGTCGGCGGCGAAGACCTCACGGAAGGGACTGAGGTCGAGTTCGACATCGAGTCCTCGCCCAAGGGGCCTCGCGCGACGAACGTCGTTCGGCAGTAATACCGAGACACAACTGTCGTTCACAGCGACAGACAACAATTTCAATTTTTCAGAAGATTGCACGCCTGAGCCGACGCTCTCTGTACACTCTGGATGTCCCTTTGTACGCCTCGGGTTCGCTCGTGGGCCGAGAAACCAGCGGTTTCTCGTCATCACGAACGTCGCTTTGCGTCTTTCGAACGACTTCGATCACGTACCTCTCGGTGCAAAAGTATACGTTACAAGGCCGCTCGCTCCCGCCAGCCGCTCGCGGACGGTGTGCTTGCGTCGCGACCGCAGCGGTCGTCTCCACCTGTACGTGGTCCTGGCGGTGGCTGGATACACCGTCGAACAATAGCTGCCAGCCAATCGGTCGTGTCTTCGGTGTCGAACCGAGTGGCGGAAAATCGGACGCCTCCGAAAACGCTACCCACCGTGTCCGTGTGCCATGGGAACCATTCAAGGAAGCCGACGTAAATTGGCGAGTATGCACGTACTCGTCGTCGGCGGCGGGGGAACGATCGGTTCGACCGTCGCGTACACGCTCGCGACGCAACATCCGTCACTCGAGGTGACGCTCGCCGACCCGAAAGCAGAACGCGCGGAAGGGCACGCGATCGATCTGTTCCACTCTCGCTCTCACGCAGCGCACGCGATCGGCCGGCCGGAGTTCGAGGCCTCAACACTCGGCGACGTCTCCGTCGTCGATCCCACCTCGAGTCCCGAGCCCGACCCCGTCGAGGCTGCAGACGCCATCGTCGTCACCGCGAGCGAGCCTCGGAGTTCGGACAGTCTCGAACGCGGCGGCCGACTGTCCGTCCTCGAGCGAAACCTCGAGATCGCGAGCGATCTCGGCGAGTGGTTCGCGTCGGCCGATCCGACGCCGACCGTCGTCGTCGCGAACCCCTCCGATCGGGTGACCCACCGCCTCTGGGAAGCGAGTGGCTGGCCGCGGGGTTCGTTCCTCGGCTACTCGCTGTCAGAAACGGCTCGAATCGCGGACGAGATCGCTCGACGGGTTTCGGCGCGTGAACCCTCGAACGGGGACGTGTCGCCAGCCGACGTCTACTGTCCGATCCTGGGTGAACATGGGGAACACATTGTGCCGGTGTTTTCGAGGACGACCGTCGACGGCCGTCCGGTCGAGTTCGCGGAATCGGAACGCGTAGAGATCCTCGATTACGTTCGGTCGGTTCCCTACGACGTCATCGAGATGCGGGACAACGGAGACTCCTCGCGGTGGGTCACCGGCCGCGGCATCTCGCTGATCGTCTCGAGGCTGCTCGAGGGTGGGACCGACCCCGACGCGGACCCCGTCTGTCTGGCGACGCCACTCGACGGCGAGTACGGACTCAAGGGCGTCACTCTGAGCGTGCCGGTCGTCCTCGACGGCGACGGCGTCGCCGAAATCGTCGAGTGGGACCTCTCGACCGACGAGCGCGAGCGACTCGAGCGCGCGGCCGAGTCGATTCGCGAGTCACTCGGACACCGCTGAGGCTCCCGGACACCGATGGTCGCGGACGACGCGTTTCGAGCGGAGTGTTCTGACCGGCCGAAGCGACTGATTCATTTCGACCGTCGAACCTCCCGAAATCACCCGCAGTCGTTCGAGTTCCAACATGTGTAGTGTGCAGTCTTAAGGTGTTGAACTGTCAGTGGAAGAACGTGCACCATTCGTGAGCCACTCGCCTTCCACCGAGTCGATACACATCTTGCTCGTCGAAGACAATCCGGGCGACGTACGGTTAATCGAAGAGGCCTTCAAGGAGACTGTCACCGAGACGAGATTCCACACCGTCACCGACGGGTATCCGGCACTCGAGCGCCTGCGCGACCACCAACAGGATCCGTCACTTCCGACGATCGACCTCGTCCTCCTCGATCTCAACCTGCCCCGGTTGGGCGGATTCGACGTCCTCGAGCGACTCGAGGACGATCCGGACCTCTCCGCTCCGCCCGTCCTCGTCCTGACGAGTTCGGAGACCATCGACGATATTTCCAAAAGTTACGATCTCAGTGCGAACGCGTATCTGACGAAACCGAGCAGTCCGGACGAGTTCGCCGAGTTGGGTCACGCGATCGAAGCCTTCTGGTTCGAACAGGCTGAGTTGCCGCCGCTCTCAACGTAATTACACCGTTCGCTAGCGTTCCTTCGGCACCATCGAACGCAGTTACTCCTGAACGTAGAGGCCGATTCCGATCGCTTCGATCTCGAATGGCGACGGCACCGCCCCGCTCCGTCGATTCGGTCCGCACGCTGTCCTGGCCGTTCAGTATCCCAGTTCGCACGCCCTCAGCATTATCCCCGCTGACGACGTAAAGAGGCGTATGCCCGACGATATTCCCGGTATCCACCACGTCACCGCGGTTGCGAGCGACCCGCGAGCAAACTACGAGTTCTACACGGAGACGCTCGGCTTGCGACTCGTCAAGCGAAGCGTCAACCAGGACGACGTCTCGGTCTATCACCTGTTCTACGCGGATCACGAGGGAACGCCGGGGACGAGTATGACTTTCTTTCCCTACACCGACGCCCGACCCGGACAAGTCGGTTCGGGGCAAGCCACCGCCGTCTCGTTTCTCGTCCCCGCAGGCTCGATTAACTACTGGCGCGACCGCCTCGAAGACGTCGGCGTCGACCTCGAGGAGCCCCGCGAGCGGTTCGGCGACACTGTTCTGGCGTTTACCGATCCCGACGGGCTCCCGCTGGAACTGGTCGCCCGCGAGGACGCCCCGCCGGCGAACCTTCCCGAGAGCCCGGTTCCCCACGCGCACGCGATTCGCGGCTTCTTCGGTGTCACGCTCTCGCTAACGAGCGGCGACGCCACCGGCGACCTGCTGAAAGCGATGGGGTACCGCCAGACAGACCGCGAGGGGCGCCGAAACCGGTACGAGGCCGACGGCGACCTGGGATACGTCGTCGACGTGCTCGAGGACCCGCAGGCGCCACGCGGAATCCCCGGCGCGGGAACCGTCCACCACGTCGCCTTCCGAGTTTCGAGGGACGACCACCCCGACTGGCGCCAGCTCCTGATGGACCGGGGGCTCCGCCCGACCGAGGTCATCGACCGCAAGTGGTTCGAGTCGGTTTACGCCCGCGAACACGGCGGCGTGCTCTTCGAGTACGCGACCGCCGAACCGGGCTACACGGTCGACGAAGAACTCGACGAGTTAGGCGAACGGCTCGTCCTCACCGAGTGGCTCGAGGACAGACGCGAGGAGATCGAAGCCGGATTGCCGGAGCTCTCCCCCTGATCGGACACCCCTCGATTGGTCGACAGCCGATCGTCCGACTCTTGATCGCCGGCGGCTGATCGTCCGACTCTTGATCGCCAGCGGCTGATCGTCCGACCGATCGAGTGCTCGTTAGCGCCGGCTCACGACGACTCCATGATCTCGGTCTCCTCCCGTGGAAGCTCCTGTTGGAGCACGAACGGACCGAAGTCCGCGGCAGTCCGGCGGGCGATGGTCGCAATCCGGAGGACGTAGACGAGCAGGACGGCGAAGGGACTGAACAGCGCCGTCACGGTCGTACTGACGACCAGCACGTAGACCGACGGGTGCAGCCCCATCGCCAGCAGGTTTCCGTAGGAGACGATGACGAACGCGCCGCCCAACAGCGTCGGAAAGCCGACGTACAGGAGAATTTTCGACAGATCGGCGAGCTCCTGTTGCATGTACACCGTCTTGAAGTACTGGCGAGCGATGTGGATGTCGCCGAGGAGTTCCTCGAGTCGCTCGAGTTGTCCGTCCGCGGCCTCCGAGAGGTCGTTTCGATGACCCTCCCGAAGCTGGCGAACGATCTGTAGCTGCCAGGGATCGTTGTAGTGCAGGATGACGGAGATGACGGTGAACGAGCCGAACGTGGCGCCCTCGAGCGTCTCGATCGCGTCCCGATCCCGCGGGTCGGTTTGCGAGACGAACGCGTCGACCCGCGACTGTAGGTCGTCCGGTCCGTCGCGACAGATGGTCTGCAATCCCCGCGCAGTCCGGCGCTTCGACTCGATCAGGACGCGGAGGAACGACGACGGTTCGGCTGGCGTCGGCCGATAGCCGGTGTGGTCTTCGATCCGCTTGCGGTACTCTCGGGTCTCCTCGAGTCGCTCGAAGAAGGCGCCGGTCGAGCCGAACTCCTCGGAGAGGATGAGCTGGTTGATCGCGAGGACGACGGTGATAAAGGGGAGCATCCCGCCGACGAGGGCCGCGCTGATGGCCGTGATGTCGCCAGCCTCGGCGGGCGTGATCAGTCCGCCCCGGATGAGCAACAGCGAGGCAGCGAAGACCGCGAGCAGTAGTAGGCCGGAGATAACGCGCCGGTCACCGTAGAGGAACGTCCAGCGGACGAACTCCTCGGCGTTGAGCCGTTCGAAGACGGACGTGTCGTCCAGCGATGTGGACGGCGGTTCCACCTCGTTGTCGCCAACGACGTTCTCACCGGGGTCGACGTCCTCACCGGCCATCGTGATCACTCGCGGTACGGTGCACGTGTGCTCGACAGTACGGACCCAGCGCCAAAACGACGCTGCCGGCATATCGCCGGCTGGTCCGCTACAGCTCCCGCTGTCGGCCTTTCGGCACCATCGACCGGAGTTCGCCGTGAACGTAGAGGCCGATTCCGATCGGTTCGAGTTCACCGGCTAGTTCGTGGGCGCCGATCAGGTAGCCCCAGTCGCCGTCCCATCGCTCGAGGTCCTGGTCTTCGCCCGCCGCGAACCGTTTTGCCCGGTCGTCCTCGAGTTCGACTACGCACGAACTCGCGTGGCGACCGAAGCGCTGAGCGAAGTCCGTCGTCGGCTTCCAGTGTTCCTGTCGGGTTCGCAGGCAGGTCATTCCGATCGCTTCGATCTCGAGGGGCGACGGTGACTCCCCGGCGTAGATCCAGATCTTGCCGGCCCCCTTCTCCCAGAAGGTGTAGTCGTCGAACGTCTCGGGTGGTATCTCGAACCGGTCGTCGAAATACTCGACGACCTCCTCGCGACTGGCGCGGCCTTCGACGGTTCGCTCGTCGGGCGTTTCGGGGAGTCGATCGAACCGCTGGCCGTCGTTTTGCTCGGTCTCCGTGGGGGACGAGTCCTCTCCCATCAGGCGCTCACCTCCAGTTTCGCGACGAAAAAACCGCCGGTGTCGTTGTGGTGCGGGTAGATTCTGGCGGCGCGCTCGAGGCTCTCGTCGTACTCCTCGTCGTCCCACTCGGTGAGTCCCGGCGCGTACTCGAGGCCGATGTCGAAGTCGACGACGCGACAGGATTCGGTCTCGAGAGCGTGCTGGACGACGGCTTCGTTCTCCTCGGGGGCGAACGTACACGTCGAGTAGACGACCGTGCCGCCCTCGCGGGTGGCCTGAATCGCTCGGCGGAGAATTCCCTTCTGAATGCCCGCGACGGAGCTGATTTGGCCCTCCGACCAGTTGTCCAGCGCGTCGGGGTTCTTCCGAATCGTCCCTTCGCACGAACAGGGTGCGTCGACGAGCGTCCGATCGAACTCGTCGAATGTGAACCGCTCGAGCGAGTAGTTCCGAGCGTCGTCGTTCGTCACCGCGAGGCTCGTCGCGCCGAGTCGCTCCGCGTTGAACCGGAGCGCGGAGATGCGCCCGAGGTTGCTGTCGTTCGCGACGACGGTACCGCGGTCGTCCATGCGCGCCGCGAGTTGGGTCGCCTTCCCGCCGGGGGCAGCGCAGCAGTCCCAGACGCGCTCGCCGGGTTGGGGGTCGAGAACGACGGGTGGAACCGCCGAAACCTCCTCCTGCCCGTGCGTAAAGCCGTGGAACGAGGTCCACGTCGACCCCGGGGAATCCGTCTCGAGACGCAAGACGCGAGGGTTCCAGGCCGCCTGTTCGTACGCGACACCGTGCTCGTCGAGCGCCTCGAGCGTCCGGTCGACCGAGGCCTTGATCGTGTTGATGCGCACGGCACTACCGAGTGGCCGCGCACAGGCCTCGAGAAACGCCTCGAAATCGTCGACGATCGGCCGATACCGCTCGAGTGGCTCCATGTACTCTCGTTTGGGAGAGCCGGCGTTTGTGGGTTTCGAAGCGCGATACTGGCGTCTGTCCCCGCTTCACCCGCGTCGTATCGGTCGTCTCTCCACCGATTCCCCCTCGATTTTATGAGCGCGCCAGCACACAGTTCACCCATGGCACAGATTCACTTGCAGGGTGAGGAAGCTGACCTCGAGGACCCGGTGTTCGTCGAGGGATTTCCCGGACTCGGACTCGTCGGTAAAATCGCGACCGACCACCTCGTGCGCGAACTCGAGATGCGCTACTACGCGAGCGTCGACTGTTCGGGGCTGCCCGGTATCGGCGTCTACCGAAGCGGCGAGCGAACCGCACAGCCGCCAGTTCGACTCTACGTCAGCGAAGAACACGACCTGTTCGCCCTCCAGAGCGACACGCCGATCGCCTCCGGTGCCGTTCACACCGTCGCCGACTGCCTGACCGAGTGGATCGTCTCACAGGAGGCGACCCCGATCTACCTCAGCGGGCTTCCCGCCGAGCGAGAGGGACGTCCCGCCGTCTACGGCGTCGGAACGGGGTCTGCAGACGAGTTGCTCGCGGCGGAGGAAATCGACACTCCTCCTGAGGACGGCGTCGTCACGGGGCCGACCGGTGCACTCGTCAACCGCGCCATACACCGCAACTACGAGAGTATCGGCCTCGTCGTCGAATCGGACCCGCAGTTTCCGGATCCCGAAGCGGCGGGCGCGCTCCTCGAGGACGGAGTCATGCCCCTCGCCGAACTCGATATTGACGTCCAGGACCTGGTCGACCGAGCCGAGGAGATTCGGGAAAAACGCGAACAGTTCGCCCAGCAGATGCAACAGATCGGCCAAGAGGAGAGCACGCAGGCCCAGCCGTTGCGGATGTATCAGTAACGCCGCCCGTCACGTTCCCAAGGCTCGCAGAGTCCCTCAAGGCTCGGGGAGTCGTGTCCGAGTTCCATCCTGAACGCTGGCCAACTCGTGAACGCCTCGAGGCGTCACCCCGCTTCGTCCCCACCCTCGAGATTCTCGGAATTAAACTCGATTCAACGTGTTTTGATGTCACAATAGCGTCAAGACAGTTTCCCCGTATTTTTTATAACTGAAACCGTTCGAACGGATAGCAATGGCATCGAAGACCAGGACGTCCGACATGGTCGTCGTCGGCGGCGGCACGGGTGGGTGCTTCGCAGCATCGACCGCCGCCCGCGAGGGCCTCGACGTCGTCTTACTCGAGCGAAAAAGCGAGGACGACGGCGGCCACATCGCCTGTGGCGACGGCATCAAGGGCAAGAGTACGTTCCCCGACGTCGTCGACCGCGACCGACTCAGAGCCGAGTCGTTCACTAACGAAGGCATCACGCGCGCCGTCTTCGAGAACCCACAGACCGACGAACACCTCGATATTCCCTTCGACCGGTCGGGTGCCGTCGTCGACCGATATCGGTACGGACAGGTGTTGCTCGAGGAGACCGACCGCGCGGGCGTCGACATCCACTACAATACCGTCGTCAACGACGTTATCCAGCCGAACGGACAGGTAGAGGGTGTCACGGCTATCCGAGACGACGAGGTCATCGAGTACGAAGCCGACGTCGTCGTCGACGCCGCCGGTGCCCTCTCCGTGTTGCAGGACAAAGCTGACCTCGCTCGCTCGTCGTTCGACACGAACGTCAACTACTCACAGTTCTGTTCGGCCTACCGCGAGGTCCTCGAGGTGCCCGAACCGGTCGAGTGGGACGACGCGCTCGTCTTCAAGCCGACGGCCGAACTCGGCTACCTCTGGTACTTCCCGCGCTCTTCGACGGAAATCAACGCCGGACTCGGCTTCCAAATGAGTCAGGAGCCCATGGAACTCGTCGACGTGCTCAAAGACGACATCGCCAACCGCGACGAGTTCCAGGGCGCGACGGTCAAGAACAAACTCGGCGCGGCGTTGCCGACCCGACGGCCGTTAGATTCCGCCGTCCACCCCGGCTACGTCGCCGTCGGTGACGCTGCTGGACACGTCAATCCCTGTACCGGCGGCGGCATTCCCGGCGCTGCGAAGGCGGGCCACTGGGCCGCGAAGGTTGCAACGGAAGCGATTTCGAACGGTGACGTGAGCGAAGGCGCACTCTGGGAGTACAACCACCGCGTCCAGACCGACTTCGGGAAGCGCTTCGCGGCGATGGACCTCTACAACATCTTCGGTACCGCGCGAGACCTCGACGACCTGATCTCGGTCATCACCGTCCTCCCCGGCCAGCAACTCGTCGATACTATCGGCAAGAAGGGAACTGCCGAGATGAGCATCGGCCTGAAGCTCAAGACGCTCGTCAAGACCGTCGGCCACTGGGACACGCTCTACGATCTCTACAAGGTCCAGAAATCGGCCGGCACGCTCAAAGACGTCTACGATAGCTACCCGGACGGCCCCGAACACTTCGACGCCTGGCAGGCCGAGCGCGACGCCGTCATGGATCAGGTCTACGACATCACGGGTGCGGAGCCGAAGTACTAACCGACTGGTATCACTGGTGTGGCGGTCGGATCGAACCGTGAAAGCGACAGATCGGTTCGTAGCTTTATACGAGTTGACCTTGTGACTGATAGCCATACGCATGATCGGAGAAGATACCAGTTTGACCTCGGCAGAACAGGAGTTCCTCTCTGCGTGCATCGAAACCCTCGAGCAAGAGGTCTTCGTCGACCAACTCGACGCGGAACACTTCCAGGAACTCGATCGAAACGAGGAATCGCGGGCGGACTGGGAGGAATACGTCAGTCGGATGGGCTCTCACGACTTCGCTGGAATCACCGTTCCCGAGGAGTACAACGGAGCGGGCGGCACCGTCGTGGAGACCGTACTCGCCGAGCAGGCGATCGGCTACTGCGGGACGATCGTCCACGCCTGCCAGACGTCGCTCACCCAGCACGTGGGCCGGACGCTGTACGAACACGGCAACGACCACCTCACGGAGACGTACCTCGCACCGATGCTCGAGGGCGAGTTGATCGTCTCGCAAGCCTATACGGAACCCTCGAGCGGAACCGACCTCGCACATCTCGAGACGACCGCCGACAAAGACGGCGACGAGTGGGTGGTAAACGGTCAAAAGCGATTCATCGACTTCGCTCGCTACGGCGACTTCTACTTCCTGCCGTGTCGAACGAGCGGGGCCGACGGGGACCGTGAGGGCGTCTCGCTGCTCGTCGTCGACGGCGACGCCCACGGGATCGAGTTCCTCGAGTCGCAGTCGGACTGGCACGGCTTCAGAGGGACCGCGGCGGCGTGGATGGAGTTCGACGACGTCCGCGTTCCCGAGGAAAACCTCGTGGGCGAAGAGGGAGCCGCGTGGTCGTATATCACCGACGAGTTGAACCTCGAGCACCTGACCGTCGCCCGGTACTGCCTCGGGGCGAGCCAACGCGCGCTCGAAATCGCCGCGAACTACACCGAGAATCGGGTGGTCAACGAGCGCCCCACGTCGCGCTATCAGGCCGTCAACCACTCGGTCGCGGAGATGGCGACGAAACTCGACGCGGCGTACCTCCTCAACACTCGAGCGGCCAGAATACTGGACGAGCGAGGGATTTCCGCCGGTCGAATGGAAGGCGCGATGGCGAAGTGGTACGGGAACGACCTCGCTCACGAGATTGCGGATACCTGCATCCAACTCGTCGGTGGAATCGGCACGACCACGTCGTATCCCATCGAGCGCATCCAGCGGGACGTCCGCGCCGGCCGATTCCTCGGCGGCGCCTCCGAAGTGATGAAGAGCGTCGTCCAGCACGACGCCTATCGCGTCCTCGAGGACGAGGAGTTCGACGGCTCCTACGTCGGCAACGAACTCGAGGGGCTCCCGTGGCTCGACGGGCGGACTCGAACAGAGGGGCCGGACCACGATTGACGTGTCTGCGAACACACCAGTTGTCGCCGTCTCTCCTGGGTTTCGGACGCTTCCGGAGAAGTGGCAGTTCGCTACGTACTTGCTAACCTATAACACACGTTCCGTGCAACCTTCGTGGTATGTCACTCGAGACTGCACTCACACGGCTCTCCGCGAGCGAACTCGCGAACCGAATCAGAACGGGCGACGTAACCGCGAGCGACGCCGTCGAGGCCCACCTCGAGCAGATCGAGCGTCTGGACGACGAGCTCAACGCCTTCGTGACCGTCTGTGCGGACGACGCTCGCGAGGCTGCCGCCGAAGCCGACCGGGCGCTCGAGCGAGGCGACCACGTCGGTCCGCTCCACGGCGTGCCCCTCGCGTTGAAGGACCTCGGCGCGCTCAAGGAAGGCGTTCGCCACACGTCCGGTTCGCCGCTCTTTTCCGAAAACGTCGCGAGCGAAACGTCGGCGATCGTCGAGCGACTCGAGAACGCGGGGGCGATCGTCATCGGCACGACGAACACGCCCGAGTTCGGGCACAAGGGGACGACCGACAACGGGCTGATCGGCCCGACGGCGTCGCCGATCGACACCGACCTCAACGCCGGCGGCTCCTCCGGCGGCTCGGCGGCGGCGCTCGCCGCTGGCATGACCTCGCTCGCGACCGGGAGCGACGCCGGCGGGTCGCTTCGAATTCCCGCCGCGGCCTGTGGCGTCTACGCGATCAAGCCGACGTTCGGACTCGTCCCGGACGACGGGCGACCGACCGCGTTCGGCCGGAAAACTCAACACGTCACGAAAGGGCCGATGGCCCGGACGGTCGAGGACGCCGCGCTCATGCTCGAGGCGATGGCCGGCTCCCACCCCGCGGACCCCTCGAGCGTCCCCGTCGACATCGACCCACTGGGAGCGCTCGAGGACTCGATCGACGACTGCCGGATCGCCTACAGCCCGGACCTCGACGTGTTTCCGGTCACGGAGGAGGTCCGGGCGGTCGTCGAGGACGCACTCGGCGCGTTCGAAGCCGCGGGCGCGACGGTCGAAGAGATCACCGTCGATCACGGCTCCACGCTCGAGGAGCTTCAGGAGGCGACGATGGCGACGTACATGACCTCGATTCTCGAGACCGCGACGGTGCTCGAGGAAGCCCACGGCATCGACGTGCGAGAGCACCCCGACGAGGTTTCGGACAGCTTCCTCGCGATGGTCCACATCGGCGAGAAGTACGGTCCCACGGAACTCGCTCGCTCCGGAATCGTCCGAACGGAGTTCTACGACGCGGTTCAGGACGTGCTCGCGGAGTACGACGTGCTCCTCACGCCGACGCTCTCGCGCGCCGACGTGGGCCTGCGCGAGGACCTCGCCTCGAGCGCCTGGGAGTGGCCGCTCACGTGGCCGTTCAACTGGACCGGTCACCCCGTCGCCGCGGCACCCGCCGGCCTGAGCGCAGATTCACACCCCGTCGGCCTCCAACTTGCGGGCGGGCGATTCGAAGACGAGACCGTCCTGGCCGCGAGCCGAGCACTCGAGCGCGAACGACCGTGGGACCATCTCTACGAGTAGATTCGATGGATCCCTCCGAGTGACCGTTCTCACCCGAACAACACCCTCGCCGCAACCCCAACCCATTTTCACCCGACGGCCATGTCTTCGCTCATGGGAACGAACGATGCCGATGCTGTTACACCAGAATGTTGTCCGACTACGAGCGGCGGCATGCCGATGCTCGGCTTTGGCACCTGGCAACACGACGACCCGACGCAATGCGTCGAAAGCGTCACAACCGCACTCGAGACCGGGTATCGCCACATCGATACCGCACAGGCCTACGACAACGAGGAGTCCGTCGGCGACGGCATCGAAGCGGCCGACGTCGACCGCGACGACGTCTTCCTCGCCACCAAAGTGTGGATCTCGAATCTCGCCTACGACGACGTCCTCGAGACCGCTCGAGCGAGCATCGACCGACTCGGCGTCGACGCACTCGACCTCCTGTACGTCCACTGGCCGGCCCGGACGTACGACGCCGAAGAAACGCTCGCCGCGTTCTCCGAACTCTACGACGAAGGGCTGATCGAGAACGTCGGCGTCAGCAACTTCTTGCCCGAGCAACTCGAGGTCGCCGTCGACGTCTGTGACGCACCGATTCTGGCGAATCAGGTCGAACTACACCCGTTGCTTCAACAGCCGGAACTCCGCGAGACCTGTGCGGATTACGACGTCGACGTCGTCGCGTACTCGCCTATCGCCCGCGGTGAGGTGTTCTCCCAGCCAGAACTACAGGCAGTCGCCGAAAAACACGGCGTCAGCGAAGCACAGGTCAGCCTCGCCTGGTTGCGCGAGAAGGGCGTGACATCGATTCCGAAAGCGACGAGCGAAGACCACATTCGTGACAATTGGGCGTCGTTGTCACTCGAGTTAGATCGAGAGGATATCGATCGAATCGATTCGATCGAGGAGACCGCTCGGCAGGTCGATCCGGACTTTGGACCCTGGAACTGACCGATTCGCGTTCTGTGCCTCCCCGCTCTTCGTCCGCCCTTATGTATCAGTACGAGTAACATACTCGAGTTCGTGAAAAGCAGGAAAGTTTACGGTATCACGGCTTTTTGGCTCGCGTATGTCCGCCCGCTCACGACAACGTGGCGGTGGTGGGGTCGTCGGTGCGATCAGGACCGACGTTCAGCGGTTACACGGTGCGTGGATGGAACTCGTCTTTCCACGCCAGCGTGGCCGCGGTCACTCCGTCATGGGGAAGTGGAAGCCCGACACCCTCCCGCAGCGAATCGGTTACCACACCTGGAGTTCGCTCGGATTCCTCGGCTTACTCCTCTTGTATCCCCTCACCGTCATCGGACTCGCAACCCGCTTCTACGCGGCGAAACTCGACTCGACCCGGACCCGTCTGGGCATCGTCGGCGTCACGGCCATGGCCGTCGTCGTCTGGGGAACCCTGACAGTTATCGCCCACCTTCGGCTCCCGACCGAAGCCGTCATCGCCATCGCGGCCGCGAGCAGCGTCGCGACCGTCTCGACGGCGCTCGCCGCGATCACCTCGAAGTTCGGCGGGCGACTTACCTCGGTGTTGCTCGCCTACCCGTTCGCGATGACCGCGCTGTTCTTGCCACCGGTCGTCGCCGCACTCGTCACGCCGTCGCTCGAGGGCGTCATCCTCGAACCCAGTTACGACTTCGCGGTCTGGGCGCTCGATAACGTCCTCTACATTGGCGACCTGAACGAGTACCTGCGCGCGAACTACCAACTCGAGGGGGCCGCCTACGCCGCGATGTGGGTCGGCATCTCGTTCCCGCTGGGGTGGTTTCTCGGTATCGTCATCGCACTGGCGAATCTGGTTCGCCCGTCCCGGTAAGGACGTACTCGCATTGTGAACGGTCGCAAACGGACGACCGATTTCCGACATCCTTTGGCGACCGATTTCCAACAGTTTCGTATGGAGTTCAACGAACTCACGACAGGAATTGCGTTCGTCGCCATCATCGCACTCGGCGTCGGCGGAATGATCGCGACCGACATGATGCAGACCGACGACGTGTTGATGATGGTCGCCCCGTCGATGATCGCATTCGGCGCGATCATGCTGGGGATCGGCGTGAAATTCGGCGAGTATCGCGCGACGAACTGAGCGCGTTCGAGAATCTGACACTGCTGTCAGTGCGGTTCGAACGGCACTACTCGCCAGTAACGACTGTAGACGACGTGAGGTGGACGGAGAAATCCGACACCTCGTTCCGGTTCACTCGGGTGCGATCACTCGAGTCCACTCACATGTAGCCGAGGTCGCGCAGGCGCTCCATCAGGTCCTCTTTGTCCTGAGCGCGCCCGGCACGCTCGGTGGTTCCTTCGAGGTCCTGCAACCAGGCGGGCTCTTCTTCCGACTTCTCCGTCGAAACCTCGCTGCCGAGCGAGCGGAAGCCGGCGAAGTACTTCGGCGAGATCGGGATATCGTCCTGATCGACGCCCTCCGGTAGGTCCTCGTCGCTTTCGGGGACGTAGCCGTCCTCGGGGAAGTTCTCGACCGTGTCCGGCACGACGAAGTTCCAGAAGGCCTCCCAGACCGCAGCCTCGTCGAACTGCAGGATGGGCTGAATGCGGTCGTGTGGCGGGTAAATCTCCGGATCGTGACGCGGCGAGAAGAACGTCTCGTCGGCGCGGGCTTCCTGTTCGTCCCAGCGGACACCGCTGATGACGCCGTCGATGTCGTATTCCTCGAGTGCGTCGTTGAGGGCGACCGTCTTCAACAGGTGGTTGCCGACGTAGGTGTCGAGGAGGAACGGGAAGGTCTCTTCTTCGTACTCGAGGATCTCTCGAACGTGGTGTCGATTGTGCTCGGAGAGTTCCGAGATATCGATTTCGTCGCCAGGTTCGAGGCCGCGTTCGTCGACGTACTCGCCGACGTTCTCGTTTCGGGCGTAGATGACCTCGAGATCCCACTCCGTCGCCCAGTGGTCGACGAAGTCGTGAATCTCGTCGAAGTGCTGGTAGTGGTCGATGAACACCGCCGGCGGCACCTCGAGGTCGAAACGCTCGGCGACTTCCTTGATGAAGTACAGCGTGAGCGTCGAGTCTTTCCCACCGGTCCACATGACCGCCGGGTTCTCGTACTCCTCGAGACCGGTGCGAGTGACTTCGATCGCCTTCTCGATTCGATCCTGGATGTGCGGGTAGTCCTCCGGATCTTCGCCATCGCCGTCGTCGTAATCCACGTCGACGTAGTCGGGGAAGTTCTCCGTCATGCTGTGTAATGAGATATAATTACCTCATTTAAACGCTTTGGGGGAGCGGAAACGTCTGACGGAAACTGCGACGGCTCGCGACGACGCGCGATCGGCCCGAATCGCAACGAGACGACGCATTCCGCGACTCGAGGACGGATCGCGACAACTCGGTGGTGAACGCGGCGACATCACGTTCGCCGGAAGACGAGGACCGTATTGCCACTATCACAAGCTCGTGACTGTTTGGACGCGTTACACTCGAGTCGTCGAGGTAAACCTCCCGACGCGGAACGGGTGACCGCCGAACTGCTGAAAATCACTCTACGCTGCTCGGCCTGAGAGTATCGGGTCGGTACCAGTGACGAAAACGCCACGAACGACGACCTATCGCGGGAGGACTAGTCGGGATTACTCGTCTTCTTCTTCGACGACTTCTGGATCGCTCATCGCGCTCTGGAGGCTGTCGAGTCCGTTGACCCACTCGGTAACGAGGCCGTACTCGAGGTCCTCTGCGACGCCCATGTCGAGTTCCTCGCCGTCGATGATGAGGGTGCCGGCCTGTGCGGCGTAGCCGAGGGCGGCGTCGAGTTCCTCCTCCGCTTCCGCGTCCGCCGCAGCGCCGAGGTAGTCGCCGACGCTACCGTCTTCCGGTGGGCCGCCAGCGATGTACTCCTCCGCGGCGAAGAACACGCAGACGAGACTCGTCTGGACGCCGTCGACGAGGATCAGTTTCTCCTCGTCCTCGATGTCGACCTCGCCGAGAACGATCTCGCGGACATCGGCGATCTCCTCGAGTGCGGCCTCTTCCTCGAGGTCCCCGTCGTCGTAGGCGGCGACGATCTTCGCGATCGCGATCGCCGTGTCGTCCTGTAGATTTAACAGGAGCCGCGCCGACGACTCGTCTTCCGGATCGATCTCTTCGTCTTTGATGCGGCTGATCCAGTTTTGCCAACGTTCCTCCGAGTAGAACTCGGTCGGGGGATTGCTCATACAGACACCTACACCGGCCGCTTGAAATGCCTTTCTCTACTGTACGGTAATCCGAACGAACCGTTATCGCCCGTTCTGTGTCGTTAGAGGGTTCCTTCCGTGTCAATTCCGTAGACGAGATCCGGAGTTTCGACGTGGGCATTCCGGACCGCTTCGGCGTGACCGTTCTCGAGCAACCACGCAACCCGTCGGGGGACGGTCTTTGGCCCCAGTACGGCCCCTGGCCGGTCCGGGTCGTCGATGTAGTCGGTCTCCATCAAAAACGGTTCGCCGCGTTCGACGGCCGTTTCGAGTCGACCTTTGTCGCACATCACGCTCGGAATCGGCCCCTCGAGTCGGCCGCCCGCGTAGTGTTTGACGACCTTGTGTCGCGAGAGGCCCGCGTCCTCGGCCCACTCCGCGACCTCGGTCATCTCCTCGCTCGCTTCCGCGTGGAGTTGGACGGCACACTCGAGGTCGGCCCCGCGTTCGAACGCGTGACGCATGACGGCGTTCGAGGCCTCCCAAACGGCGTCGTCGACCTCGTAATGCGGTCGGCCCGATTTCAGCGCCAGTGCGTCGCCCGACTCGACGTACTCGGCCGCCGCGTCGATTCCGGCTCGCATCAGGTCGCGCGCGTCCTCGGGTGTGAACCCGCGTTCGTCGACGAGTCGCGACACGAGTCCGGGATGGACGCCAAGCACGGGCCAGGCTCGCCCCTCGAGTTCCTCGTCGGCTTCGTCGACGACCTCGATCGTCCGCTCGAAGACCTCCCTGAAGTCCTCGCCAGTCTCAGCCTCGACGCCGAGGTGCCAGGAGGGTTTGTTGACGACGAGCAAGTGTGTCCCACCGACTCGAGCGAAGTCTCGAACCGCGTCGATGCCGCGGTGGTTGTCCGGATCGAGGTGGAGGTGATTGTCGAGTACGGGCGTCTCCTCGTCGATCATAGCGGACAGTGAGGGGCCCTCAGGGGAAAACGCTCCGACTTCCGACGCCGACTGCCGGCGTCGTGGCGCGGGAACCTCAGCGCTCGAGCGTGATCGCGTCGTCCGCGGCGTTTTTCAGCGCGTCCGAGCGACCGTGTTCGCCCGGCGCGATCGCGATCGTCTCGACGCCGACCGAGCCGGCGTACTCGAGGGCGGGCTTGAAATCCGTGTCTCGAGAGGCGATGGCCAGTCGGTCGATCGTCCCCTCGCTGCACAGCGCGGTCGCGTCGACGGCGAGTTTCACGTCGACGTCACCGCTCGTGATGATGACCTCGAAGCCTCGCGCTTCGGCGGCCTGAATGAGCCCCGGCGTCGCGTGTTCGTCGAGATAGATTCGGATGATGCCCACGCGTCCGAGGTCGCGCGCGGCGTCGCGCAGGTCGTTCAGATCGACGTCGAACTCGTCCCGAAAGACGTTCGGCCCGTCGACGAACAGGCCCACCGACGGCTCGCGGTCGGGAGCAGACTCCTCGCTCTGGCCGAAACGGGCGCGAACGCGGTCGAACATGCTCGAGCGTTTCTGGGGCCGCGAGATAGATGTGACGAAAGTGACCCGCTCGCGCTCGGTCGCTCAGTCGCTCACTCGAAGATCAAGTAATCGCGTTCGTCGTGTTGGACGGAGATCCACTTCGGTTCGGTGAGTTCGTCGACGATCCACTCGCCGTGATACCGGCCGAGTCCGGACTGCTTGACGCCGCCGAAGGGTGCGTTGTGGTCCTCGTTGATCGGTTGATCGTTGATGTGGACCATCCCCGCGTCGATTCCGTCGGCGAGTTCGCGAGCGCGCGTTTCGTCCTCGCACTGGATCGCGGCGGAGAGACCGTACTCGGTGTCGTTAGCCAACTCGAGGGCCTCCTGGTCGTCGGAGAAGGGAATCACCGGCGCGATCGGGCCGAAGTGTTCGTTGCACGCAGCCGCCATCTCGTTCGTACACCCCGAGAGCACCGTCGGTTCGACGAACAAGCCCTCCGCGTCGCCGCCGGTTTCGAGCGTCGCACCCGCCTCGAGCGTCGCCTCGACGTACTCGATGAGGTCGTCGCGCTGGGCTTCGTTCTGGACCGGGCCGAAGGTGACGCGGTCGTCCTCGGAGGGATCGCCGACGGTAAGCGACCGGGCGTGTTCGACGAGCAAGTCGACGTATTCGTCGTAAAGCGACTCGTGAACGAGGTGGCGATTGATAGAGATACAAACCTGTCCTTGGTGGAAGAACGAGCCGAACGCGCCGGCGCGCGCAGCCTTCTCGAGGTCGGCCTCGTCGGTGACGATGAAGGGAGCGTTACCGCCCAACTCGAGTGCGGGTTGTGCGAGGGTTCGACCGGCCTGCCCGGCGACGTCCTTTCCGACGGCTGTCGATCCGGTAAAGGAGATCACGCGTGCGGCCGGGTGCTCGACGAATCGGTCGCCGATCGCAGAGCCGCGACCGGTGACGACGTTGACGACGCCGTCCGGGACGCCGGCCAGTTCACAGAGTTTCGCGATCAACAGTCCGCCGGTGATCGGCGTATCCGTCGCGGGCTTGAGGACGACGGTGTTACCGAGTGCGATCGCCGGCGCGAGCGCGCGTAAGGAGAGGTGTAACGGGAAGTTCCACGGCGAAATGATGCCGACGACGCCGACCGGTTCGTAGATGACGTGGTTGTCCTTGTCCGGAATCGACGGCGACTGGCGCACTTCTTCGTCGGGTGCTTCTAGATTGAGCGCCATCTCCACGTCGCCGGTCGCGGTTGCGAACTCGGCCGTCGCGCGATACGACGGGGTGCCGGCTTCGGTCGCTAAGAGCGTCGTAATCTCGTCGTAGTGATCGTTCAGCTGCGAGCGCAGGTTCTGGACGATCTCGGTTCGTTCGTCTCGAGGCGTCTCCGCCCAGGCCGGTTGGGCGGCCTCGGCTGCCTCGTAGGCCGCGTCGACGTCGGCCTCGCTCGCGGCCGGAACCGACGTAAACGCTTCTCGTTTCGAGGGGTTTTCGACCGCGATCGTCTCGTCGCTCGAGGCGTCGCACCACTCACCATCGATGTACAATTGGCTCCAATCAGCTGTCGGCTCGAGTTCGTGGGTACTCATCCGTTCGTTACTACCGTTATTTTCAGATAAATGTGTTCGGCAACCGGAGACGATGCGGTAATCAGTTGTAACTCATAGTAGTTACGTGAATGAATCGGGAGAACGAGTGGGGAGACGGACGAGAGCGTGACTGCGTGCGAGTCGATCGACGGACCCAGTGGTGTCAGACTGCGGCGGCGAACGACGATGCGTCGACGAAAACACATCTGAGAGTCGACACCACAGCCCACGCGACGAAAAGACATTACTACTCCCCGGGTGATTTAGCGAGTATGCCGCTTCAAACGCCGCCGTTACGTGACGTGCACGCCGATCGGGGCGCGAAGTTCACGGAGTTTGGCGGCTGGGATATGCCGGTCGAGTTCGACTCGATCCAGACGGAACACGCGGCCGTACGCGAAGATGTCGGCATCTTCGACGTCTCGCATATGGGCCAACTCTCCGTCACCGGTCCCGACGCGACCGAGTTGATGCAACGACTCACGACGAACGACGTGACCCAACTCGCCGTCGGCGACTCCCAGTACGCTGCGATCACCAACGAGAACGGTGCCATCATCGACGATACCGTCGTCTACCGACTCCCAGATGCGGGCAGCGACGAACCCGACGTCGCGGGCGAAAAATCCTACCTCTTCGTCCCAAACGCCGGCACCGACGAGGCGACCCACGAACGCTGGATCAGCTACCGCAACGAGTGGGACCTCGAGGCCACCGTCGACAACCAGACCGACGAGTTCGCAATGTTCGCCGTGCAGGGACCCGACGCACCCGACCTCCTCGAGCGCGTGAGCGACGACCCCGTGTCAGACCTCTCGCGATTTCAGGCCCGCTACGCGACGGTAGACGACAGTCGATGCTGGGTCGCCCGGACGGGCTACACCGGCGAAGACGGCTTCGAGCTACTCGTCCCGTGGTCCGACGCCGAACGGATCTGGGAGTTGTTCGAGTGCCAGCCCTGTGGCCTCGGTGCTCGAGACACGCTCCGAATCGAAGCGGGCCTCCTACTCGCCGGCCAGGACTTCGACCTCGAGTCGAACCCGCGAACGCCCTACGAGGCGGGAATCGGCTTCACGGTCGACCTCGACACCGAGTTCGTCGGTCGAGACGCGCTGGCCGAAATACAACGCGAGGGCGTCGACGAGCGCCTCGTCGGCTTTCAATTGATCGACCGAGGTATCCCGCGACACGGGTACGACATCACGAACACCGACGGCCGCGTCGTCGGTGCCGTCTCGAGTGGAACGATGAGTCCGTCGCTCGAGAAAGCGATCGGACTCGGATACGTTCCGAGTGAGTACGCGGAGCCGGGAACGACGCTTCACGTCGTCGTTCGCGGACAGTCCAAAAAGGCAAGAGTTGAAACCATCCCCTTCATCGACACCGTATAACATGAGTTTCGATATTCCAGACGACAGACAGTACCTCGAATCGCACGAATGGGCACACGAAGAAGACGGCACCGTCCGAATCGGCATCTCGGATTTCGCACAGGACGAACTCGGTGACGTCGTCTTCGTGGAACTTCCCGACGAGGGCGACGAGCTCGCACAGGGCGAGGAGTTCGGCGTCATCGAGTCGATCAAAGCCGTCTCCGATCTCTACGCACCGGTCGGCGGCGAAGTCACGGCCGTCAACGAGGACCTCTTCAACGCCCCCGAACTCGTCAACGACGACCCCTTCGGCGACGGCTGGATGCTCGAGATCGATGCGGACGATACGAGCGAACTCGACGACCTGCTCTCGGCCGACGAGTACGAAGAACAGATCGCCTGAATTTCCGCGCGTCTCTTACTCCGCCGGCCGCTCGGATCGGTTGACGAGAACGAGCGCGATACCGCTCACGAGAACCATCGCGACACCCCAGACGACCCAGGCAACGGCGCTCCCACTCAGGCGGACGAGTCCCAGCGAGAGGACGAAAACGAGCGTCAAGACGATCGTCAGTCGTTCGGTCCAATCGAATCGGTCTCTCATAGCCATCGCGTCCACCTCGGTCACTCGAGTGCGGCGAGTCGCTCGAGCATCTCCTCGAGGTCGACGTTCGTCACGGCCAGATCGTAGCCGTCGATACGCGCGAGTTCCCGGGCGTGGTCCCACAACTCGTCTTCCTCGAGCCCGTGGAGGATCACGGCGTTGGGCGTCGGATTGAGTACGCGAAGGGCGATACCGACGCCCTCGCCGCGAGTGACGTTGGTGAACACCAGGACGCGATTCGTGCTCTGGCCGTAGAGTCTGAAGAACTCCTCGCTCGAGAGTCGCGTGATCGCTTCGATGCTGTCGATGACCGTGTGGCCGCTAATGTGCGTCGTATTGTTCGTGACGATTTCGGTCGCCTCGAGGTCATCGTGGAGCGTCGAGAGGGGAATCGAGGTGGCGTATTCTCGCAGGTCGTGGACGACGTCGCTGTCGAATCCGGCCGAGAGCACGCGCCCGTACTGTCGGATTCGGTCCCCGCCTCGGCGTTCGTCGATACCGAGCAGTCCGTTTACGAGTCGGCGAACGACGCCGATGCCGGGACTCTCACGTCGACCGCTCTCGTAGTCGGAGATGACCGACGACGAAATCTCGAGTTCGGACGCCAGATCCGTCTGGGAGATGTTGAAATCGGTCCGCCACTTGCGTAGCGTGGCGCCCGGATCGTCACTCAGCGTGATCTCTCCGGCGATCTTCTCCGCGAGTTCTCGTTTGGGCCCACGACCGCTCATACGTCGTTGTTACGCGGTCGACTCAAGTAGCTACTGAAGACGGTTCGGTAGCGATTACTGGCGGTTCGGCGGCCCTGCGAACGAGGTGGCACTCCGACGTGACGGGCCGACCTGATCGGTATAAAGGGACGCCTGATCGAACGGTCGAATTCGTCGGCGAGAAGAATTGGTGTGGTTGAAACGGACAGGCTATCGAGAGATCGTTACGCGTTGTTCATTCGCTGGCTATCGAGGTTGCCACAGCGCGTACACTCCCGGACGCGGTATGGCTCTCGGGAATATTGTGCGTTATCTTCACTTCTACTCTCCGTAACGAGTTGGATAGAAACCTCGTGCAATGTGTCCGTTTCACACTCTTCGCACGGTTCTCTCATCCCGTTTGATACGCCACTAGTCGTTGCCATACTGTCCCCATCGTACTACATCACGATATATCATCCACAGTGACTTCGTGCCAAGAGAAGTGGTATAAATAGGCGTTCTCAATTCGAGATAATACCCTCGCGTACTGATCAGTATCTGGCAGCTTTTTTAAACGAATGCTTGCAAACGCTCGCGACGGGAGGGATCCGCGTGTGGGTGCGAGAGAGTGATCCCAAGACGTTGTAATCCGAGTTTTTATCTGTATTTCTGATTTTCATCAATACTCGGAAAACCTTTTGCGGTGAGTATTCTAATTAGAGACACATGGATGACGAGTCTTCTATCGAGGAAGTCCTCAATACAATCGGGGACGAACACGCCCGCACCGTCCTCGCCTCGATCAGCCGTGAGCCGGGCTCGGCAAAGGAACTGGCAGCGCGACTCGAGCTCTCCCAACCGACGATCTACCGCCGCCTGGAGTTACTCGAGGAAAACGACCTGATCGAAGACCGGACGCTCGTCGCCGACGACGGTAATCACTACAAGGAGTACACGTGCAACTTCAATAGCACGGTCATCTCCTTGGAAGACGACGAGTACGACGTTCGTATCTTCCGCGAGGAGAATCTCCCCGATCGGTTCACGAAACTGTGGGACGAACTCGGAACGAACTAACGTCGAACGATGTGCACTACATACAGTCGGAAAACCCGATCGAGGCGGCGTCAATGCGTTGGTGAGCGTCGATGAACGAACTCCTCAACGCGGTGTTGATGATCCTCCAGATGGTCGTCTTCGCGTTGTCGCTCGGACTGACGCTCATTAGCTTCCAGTCGTACAACCAAACGGGATCCAAACGCCTCGAGTCGGCGTTCATCGGCTTCGCCTTCCTCAGCATGGGAGTCGGGCTGACGACGATCAACTCCCAGCTTTCGTCCACGCCGTCGTTGCTTTTCATCGCCGAGACGGTACCGTTCATCGTCGGCTTCGGCATGCTCTATCTCTCTCTCTACCGGTAAACGACGGACCACACCTACACCCTCACGGGCACCTCGTTATCCACGTCGAACCCACGGGCGGATCGCCATCCGCGTCGAACTCGCAGGCGACTCGCCATCCGCGTCGAAGCGCTGTGGCGCTCCTTGTTTTGATTCACGGCAGGTTTAGGGTATTTCCGTCCACTCACTCCGCCGGCGGGTCGTCGACCGTTTCGATTCGCTCTCGCACCCACGAGGCTGCCGCATCGACCGTCGATTCGTCTTCCCCCCGAATACGTATTCGACCAGGGTGCGTCTCTCCACGGGGATAACTCCCGACGCCGACGCCGTAGCGGTCGATAACCCCCTCGAGGACGTCGTGGAGCGAGCCCTCGGGAGCGGGCGTGTGGATCGTACGGGTGACGACGGAGCCCTGGAACTCCTCGGCGACGAGGTCGAACATCGCGTGCATCTCATCGGGAATCCCGGCGAAGACGTAGACGTTCTCGACGGTACAGCCCGGCGCCCAGCCCTCGTCTGTGACGAGGGGGGTCGCTCCTTCGGGAATCGATGCCGCAGCGTCGATATCGAGGTGCAGGTCGTACTCCTCGACCAGTTCGGGATTCTCCTCGCGAAACGCGGTCGACTTCTCGAGGAGTTCGTCTCTGATCCGTTCGTGGACGACGAGGTCCCGATTCAGCCCGTCGGCGACGGCCTCGACGGTCACGTCGTCGGGCGTCCCGCCGATCCCGCCGGTGACGATGACGGCGTCGAACGCGTCCGCCCACGCCGAGACCGTGTCGGCGATGAGCGCTCGCTCGTCGGGAACCGTCAGAATTCGCTCGACGGTGTTCCCGCGGTCGGTGAGTCTCGAGGCGAGCCAGGTAGCGTTCGTGTTCGTCGTCGATCCGGCCAGAATCTCGTCGCCGACGGTGACGATCGCGACGTTCATACGGGCCGTTCGGTCGTGCGGTAGTTAGCCTCGTCGCCCTATCGTGCGGAAATCGCATCTGGCAACGCCTCGTCTCAGTCGCCGAAGAGTAACGCTCCGCAACCACTAAACGCGACTCGGCCCAACCACAGCGCAATGAGCGATTGGACCGAGAAGTACCGACCGACGACACTGTCGGAGGTACGCGGAAACAACAAAGCCCGCGACGCACTCGAGGAGTGGGCCGAAACCTGGGACGACCACCGGGACGCGGCGATCGTCCACGGCAGCCCTGGGGTCGGGAAGACCTCCGCGGCGCACGCGCTGGCCAGCGACATGGGGTGGCCGGTGATGGAACTCAACGCCAGCGACAGTCGCGGAGCCGACGTGATCGAACGCGTCGCCGGCGAAGCCTCGAAGAGCGGCACCTTGAGCGCGGGCGGAACCGGCCGCCGACTCGTGATCTTAGACGAGGCGGACAACTTCCACGGGAACGCCGACTACGGCGGTTCGGCCGAAGTGACTCGAGTCGTCAAAGAGGCCAATCAGCCGGTCGTCCTCGTGGCCAACGAGTTCTACGATATGAGCAAGTCGCTGCGAAACGCCTGCGAGACGATCGAGTTCCGGGACGTTTCGAAGCGCTCGATTGTTCCCGTGCTGCGGGATATCTGCCGGCGCGAGGACGTCGAGTACGAAGATGAGGCACTCGAGAAAATCGCCGAGTCGACGAGTGGCGACCTTCGATCGGCGGTCAACGACCTGCAGGCGGTCGCCGAGCAGACGGACAAATTAACCGTCGACGACGTCGTGACGAGCCAGCGGGATACGACCGAAGGGATCTTCGACTTTTTGGACACCGTGATCAAGGAAGCAGACGCCGAGGGTGCACTCCGTGCGTCTTACGACGTCGACGAGAATCCCGACGAGATGCTCAACTGGATCGAAGACAACGTTCCGAAGGACTACGAGGGTGGCGAGTTGGCCGACGCCTACCAGTACCTCTCGAACGCCGATCGCTGGCTCGGTCGCGTCCGCTCGAGTCAGAACTACTCGTTCTGGCGCTACGCGACGGACAACATGACCGCCGGCGTCGCCGCCTCCCGTCGCGGCGACAAGGGGGGCTGGACGCGTTACGGCCCGCCGAGTTACTGGTCGAAACTCGGGCGGACGAAGGGCACGCGAAACACTCGAGACGCCATCGCCGAGCGCGTCGCCGAGCGCGAAGGTACGAGTGTCGCCACTGCACGCCGGGAGATCCTCCCGTTCCTCTCGGCGATGACCCATCACTGCAAAAATCGTGAGTTGACCGTTCGAATGGCCGGCGCCTACGAACTCGACGAATCCGAAGTGTCGTTCGTCACCGGCAGCGGCAAGAGCACGAACAAAGTCGAATCGATCGTCGAAGACGCCGAGGAACGCCGGGAGAAACAGACCGTCGAGCACTCGGGATCGGCATTTTTCAACACCGGTGACTCGAGCGGCGACGACAACCAATCCGCCGGATCGGACGAATCGGACGAATCGGCGACGAACGAGTCGACCGCGGGCGAGGAGTCGGACGGACAGGAGACGCTCGCTGCAGCAAGTGGTTCGGACGACGGTGGCAGTGAATCCGGGGTCGAGGAGGGTGCAACGGAGGCAGACGAAGACGACGACCAGTCTGGACTGAGCGATTTCATGTAGCCGGCGTTTTGAGGGGGGAGCGCCGTTAGCTCGATTTTGATAGGATCACTCGAGAACGTATCGCGGACAGTATCGGAATACCACGAACACACCGACGAAGTCGACGAACCCACTCACTCGCCGTATGCGAGTACTCGATCGACGAATTCCGGGGAAAGTGCGTCTTCGACACCGCCAGCGAGCGCTGCTGGTGTCTCTCCCTCGAGAGACGGGACCGTTTCGACCTCGTGCCCAATCATTCGCTCGAGTTCCTCGGGATTCGTCCGTTCCGCGAGCGTCGCACCGGCGTACTCGTTGCACACAATGCCGGCGACGTCGACGCCGCGGCGCTCGAGGGCCTCGACGGAGAGGGCGCTATGATTGAGCGTCCCGAGTCCGGATCGGGTGACGACGACGGCCGTCGCGTTCAGGTCGGCGACGAGGTCGATCACCTCGCGGTCCCCGGCCAGTGGCACCCGAAGGCCGCCGATGCCCTCGACGATCGGGAACGATGTGTCTGCAATTTCGGCTTCACAGGCCGTTAGAATCGATTCGTAGCCGAGTTCCGCGTCGGCTTCGGCTGCGGCAACTCGCGGCGCGAGTGCGGGCTCGAGATAGTGTGGACACGTTGCGGCCGCAGGGTCATCACACGCCTCGGCGACGAAGCCGGCGTCGTCGTCCGGCGGATACCCGGTCTGGGCGGGTTTAATCGCTCGCGCGTCGATTCCTCGCTCGCGCAGGGCGCTGGTGAGTCCTGCCGTAACGACTGTCTTCCCGACGTCGGTGTCAGTGCCGACGATTGCGATCGGAGTGGTCATGTGGTGTCCTGTGATCAGAGAAGGCCGACATCCTGTCCAGCGGCTCGAAACGCCTCGAGACAGGTGACGATATCTTGTTGGTCGTGTGAAGCGATCGGGACGACGCGAATCCGACTCGTCCCCTCGGGGACCGTCGGCGGGCGAATCGCCGGAGCCACGATATCGCGCGACCGAAGCCCGTCAGCGAGCGCGAGTGCATCCCGTCGGTCGCCGATGACCACCGGGAGGATCTGGGAGTCGCCGGGGACCTCGAAACCCATCGTCTCGAGGCCGTCTCGAAGGTGGGCGACGTTCTCCCAGAGCCGTTCGCGGACGTCACTGTGGCGGGAGACGTGGAGTGCTTCACTCGCTGCGGCGGCCGCTGGCGGCGTGAGGCCGGTCGAGAAGACGAACGACCGGGCGTCGTTGATCAGACACTCGACGAGTTCGGAACTGCCCGCGACGTAGCCACCTTGACTCGCCAGCGCCTTCGAGAGCGTTCCTAACTGGACGTGCACGCGATCCTCGAGCCCTTCCGCCTGCACGACGCCGCCACCGTTCGCGTAGAGGCCCGTCGCGTGAGCTTCGTCGACCATGACCCACGCGCCGAACTCCTCGGCGACGTCGCAGAGTTCCGCGAGCGGGGCGACGGTGCCGTCCATGCTGAAGACGGAGTCGGTGACGATGAGCCACGATTCGTCCGCGTGCTCGTCGTCGGCCGCTCGAGCCTCGAGTTTCGAACGGAGGTCGCCAGCGCCACAGTGGTCGTAGACGATCGATTCGGCCCCGGAGAGACGACAGCCGTCGATAATGCTCGCGTGGTTGTACTCGTCCGAAAAGATCACGTCCGGCTCGAGCGCCGTGATCGTCCCGACGTTCGCGGCGTAGCCGGACGAAAACGTGAGCGCGCGCTCGGTCGCCTTCGTCTCGGCGAGGAGTCGCTCGAGGTCGTGGTGGACCAGCGTGTCGCCGGTCACGAGCCGACTCGCACCGGCTCCGGTCCCGACGGTAGCAGCGGCCTGCCGGGCCGCATCCTGGACGCGCTCGTCGTCGGTCAACCCCAGATAGTTATTGGAGGCGAACACCAGCGCGTCCGTGGAGTCGAGTACTGGGAGGTCGCCGGCTGCCGGCGGCGCGAAGTGACCCCGCTCGGCGATCCGGTCGACGGGAGAGAGTGATCGTTTCAGGTTGGCTGTCTCGAGGTCGGCCAGTCGATCCTCGAGATCGATCCCGCGATCTTCCATTCGCATCAACGGTGTCAGTGCCACGGTTTCACTCTCACGGTTCTGATTGGGGGACGGTGGTTCGGCCGCTGTCGAAATTCGACATCGTCTGGCGGTTTCGTCTGGTATGGGTCTCGAGTCGAGTCACAATTGTTGAACGCGCGTCGTCGGTTAGAAGCGCGGCATCAATTCGGCGGGGCCGAAGACGCCGTATTCGTCGGCGCGATTCCGTCGGACGCCGGTCTTCAGGTAGCCGAGTGCTGGGCCGTTGACGTTTGCCTCCATGCTCGTCGCGTCGCCGAGTTCGAACGTGTTCGTCGCCGTCTCGCCGTCGAACGTCCGTCCCGTGACGGAGACCGTCGTCGTCGTGGGCTTCTCGTCGCGTCGAACGTCGAGAATCCCGCCGACGCTCACGTCCTCCGCGTCGCAAACGCCCGCTCGCTCGAGGAGGACGTCGTCCGCGTGTTCCATGTCTTCGAACTCGATGACGCCGTCGTGGTCGTCGATAACGGCCTCGAGTTCCGATTCGGAGAGGTCGCGCGCCGTTTCGATGTCGTACTCCGGGAGGTGGGCGATGTCTTCGCGGACGGTGCCGCGGTTGTCCTCGTAGCCGGATTTGAGACCCACGCCCCACCAGATGTCGACGTCGGTGACCTCGACGAACGACTGGGCGGCGAGGGTCGCCGCGCCGGTCAGCAAGCCCGGGGTCGCGCCCGCCCCACAGACGAACGTGATCCCTGCATCGTCGAAGGCTTCACCGCGCTCGTCGAGCATCTCGATCACGCGCGAGCGTTTGAGCACGTCGATCAGGACTCCCGAGTAGCCGCCCTCGAGGAATCGATCCGCGACGCGAGGGATGAAGTCGTGTTCGTAGTTCGGTAACGCGAGCAAGACGGCGTCGATCCGGTCTCCGCGGTCGATGATCGCCTGGATCGGATCGTCGCTGGGAGTGGCTTGCTCGGAGGCGACGACGCCGACGGACTCGCCGTGTTGTTTGACTCCGGACGGGGCGTCGGCGACTGCGCCGCCGTCTGTCGCGACGTCGCCGTCCCCGGGCCCGCTGTCGATGTTGCCTTCCGTCGCCGCGAGGAGTTCTTCGACGTCCAACCCATCGAAATCGACCGCCGCCCCGTGACGGTCACACGCCGCGACGGGCGTGAGTTCGTCCGTGTGCTGGCTGACCTCGAGTGTTCGTCGACCGATACCGCCGGTTCCGAGTACTGCAAACGTGATGTCGTTCATAATTGTGTCTCCAATCGTGCGTCGTTAGTCGTCACCTGGTTCCGGACCCGTACTCGCCTGCGTCTCGGGTGGGGAGTCGCTCGCCCCATCCCTGTTTCGGGCCTTAACCGCCTCCGGATCGAACTCGTTCGTCTCCTGATTCGGCTCGAGTCCGGCCCGTTCGATGATGTCGATGTCGTCTCCGGGGGATTGGCCCTCCGTCGTCAGGTAGTCGCCAGTGAGGAGACCGTCCGCTCCGGCCTCGAGTGGGAGATGTTGCTCGTCGGGTTCGAGATTGACCTCGCGCCCGCCCGTGAGTCGCACCCGTGAGTTAGGGTGGAGCAGTTTGTACACCGCGACCGTCTTGACGATTTCCTCGGTCGTAATCGAGACGCCCCGTTTCGCTAACGGCGTCCCTGCGACGGGATTGAGGACGTTCACCGGAAGCGAGGAAATGCCGATCTCCTGGAGCGCGATCGCGGCATCCACGCGGTCGGTCGGCGTCTCACCCATTCCGAGGATGACACCGGCACAGAGGTCCATCCCGGCATCTTTGGCGATCTCGAGCGTCTTCACGCGGTCTTCGAAACTGTGCGTGTCGACGATTTCGGGGAAGTACCGCGGCGAGGTCTCGATGTTGTGATTGTAGTGGTTGATCCCCTCCGCAGCGAGGATTTTCGCTTCCTCCTCGGTGAGAATACCGAGCGAGGCGTCGACCTCGAGGTCGCACTCGTCTCGAACGAGTCGAATGGACTCGAGGACCTCCTGCCACTCCTCGGGCCGGCGTTCTTTCGAGACGCCTTTTTCCGCGACGACGATGCCGAATCGTTGTGCGCCGTCACGTTCGGCTCGTTTGGCAGCCTCGAGAATCTTCTCGGGGCCGAGAAAGCCGTAGGTCTCGATGCCGGTGTCGAAGTGGACCGACTGGGCACAAAAGCCACAGTCCTCGGCGCAGTTGCCCGCCTTCGCGTTCACGATCGAACAGGCGTCGACCGTTCCGTCGCCGAAGTGATCGCGAACGGCCCCGCCAGCCTCCGAAAGCGCGTCGATCGGCTGAGCCATGAGTGCGATTCCGTCGGTTCGGTCGAGTCGCTCGCCAGCCCAGATTCGCTCGAGTGCGTCGTCGATCGTCGTGTTGTTCGTCTCGTAAACCACAATTCTAGGAGAGGTTGACGACAAGATAACTGTTTGGAACGTCGCGAGAATTGCACCCTCCTCGTCAGTGAGAATAAAACGAGACAGATTTCAGTCATGCTCAAGAGACCCAACCCGAGACTGACGGAACTGAAGGTCCGCGGGACAACGATGGCCACGTCCTGAGCCACCCGCTACGCATCTCTCTCGAACGATTAGCGATTCCAAGCTCAATGTCACTCGGACAACTATTGGCGTACGTTCACTATATATCCTATTAAATGAACATTCGGTCACTGGAAATTCGAGCGGGAGAGAAATCGGCCGATACGCTAATACGTCAGAATAGTCAGTAAAGCAGTCTGTGAAAACTCCAAAAGTTAAAGTCGTGTGATAATGTAGATAGGGCGAAGGACAGTATGACTGATAGTTCGATAGAGACGCGGTCGGGTGGGAGCGCATTCGACCTGAACTCGAGCGGCGAGGACTTCTTCGGCGAGCCGACAGACGAGTCACTCGAGGACGAACACGCTGATGAAATCGACGACGAGCCGCCAGCCGATCGGGCGTCCGACGGTGAGGGCGTCACGGACCAAACGGCTGCCGACGTGTTCGATCAACTTCGCGAATCCGCAGAAAACGACGCAGATGGCGTTCTCGAGGACGAGAGCCCCGAAGACATCATCGCGAGTGCGGACGATCCAGAGCCGGAACCCGAGATCGACGAGGCTCTCAGCGTCGACGACGACGAACTGGCGGCGCTGTTGCTCACCGGGCGGACGAAAGCAGACGAGTTCCTCTGGGTCGAGACCGACGAAGAACGCGACCGCGAGTCGGACTCCGAACTGGTCACCCAGAAACCAACCGATAGTCAAGAGTCAGATAGCGAGATGGACGCGGATACCGACGACGTTCCCGTGGATCCCGACGAGGATACTTCGCCGGAAGAGCCCGACATCTCGGCGGAGGAAACGGTGGATGAGGGGCCAGTCGAACCGAGTGACGACCCGTCCCCTCCAACGGAATTTAAGACGGACGACCCGGAGGCGGCCGACACAGACGACCAGTCGGAAATCGAGACTACCGAGTCATCCGGACTCTTCGCTCGCCTTCGAGCGAAACTGCGCAGTCTCTTCTAATTACACACAGCGACCACCCCCGCCACAGCTATCAGTCATTTTCCGCCCCGTTTCACCCCTCCGCACAACGGGGATGCCACTCGAGTTCATCCCGGCGAACGGTGAACGACCTGCCCCCACACTGCGGGCACCCTGTTCCACCACCCTGTTGATCTGGTCGATCCGGAATTGTGTGCTCGAGGCCGCAGTCATCACACTGAATCGTGACGGGCATAGCCCGATCCACACCACGGACGAACATTATCTCGGTGTCGGCACTGTCCGGTCGAAGGACGCTCGAGAAGGGGCCGGGCACGTTTCTGCAGGCGGGACTCGGGTTCGCACAGCCAATTTCACACGTTCAACAGTAGTTATAAGTGACTATACTTCAACAATCATACCGGAAGCCGCGCTCCAGCAAGCAGCGAGGGCATATCCCTGAACTGCCCCGGGTGGAAGAAGCACCCGAGACGTGGCTTTCATCCCTTCACGGGGATCTGAAAAGCCATGATTACGTTACTACTCCGACGATATAAACGTCCCGCACAGCACCGAACGTACCCACAACAGACGCTAATGTACCAGTCCGCAGGCGGTGGTCGTCCGTGACCGACGATCGAACACCGGATCGCGGCGACGAGTCGAATCGCGAATTCGACGCTGCAACGGAGGGAGACGGAGCATCGAGGGACACCGGCGTATCGAGAGGTGACAGCACAACGAGGGACGACAACGCACCGAGAGATGGCGAGTGCTCGAGGAAGGACCTGGACTCGAGTGACGACCCCACAGGATACGACGAGTACGCCTACCGCGACGCGAACGGCATGAAACGCTGGACGCACTGTCCGAAGTGCCACCGTAAGGTCATGGTCGTCGCGCTCGTCGAACCGTCTGCCGCGCAAGTTGCCCCCTGTGGCTGTCGGCTCCCGCCGGACGTGCTGAAGAAGTAGCGGATAATTGGGATGGGGCTCTCAATCCTGAACGAATTCTCACAGCAGTATGCGAACGTCTCGTGTACTCATCCGTACTGACTCGCTGGTAATAGCAGTAGTCGATAATATTGTTCCTTTATTAAAAACGGCTCATGAAACTCGCGTTCAGGACAGGGCAAGGAGTGTATGTTCACCGCGAGCGAACGGAGTGAGCGAGCGGGCCGACGACCGACCCGTCGGGGAGGGAGGAGTGCTTTTCATCAACGTTTTGCCGAGTGCGGTCGCTTTGCGACCGCACGTAGAGCAAAAGGTTGGCACACGTGGTGACCGGATCATCTGCCCCCGTTTCAGTTGCTTCTGAATAAAGAAATCGCGCTGCTATCCACTGTTAATCCTCCTGTTCAGCCTCCTGTACAACAGTCACATCATCCGTACACTGATACGTTTCGCCGTCGATATCGACGGTTATATCGACTGTTTCCGGGGTAACCTCGACGACTTCCTCGAAATCACTTTTCGGGGTCCTGCGGACATCGCCGTTACGGGAAAGAACTGTCGTCATTCTGATTGAGACACCATCGCTCGAGGACACAGAAGGGGTGATCGACTGCCACGAATCGTCAGACTCAGCTTCATCAAACGAATCGCCGAGTTCCGATTGAATTACGTGGAATGCGGCTTCACTCGCCTCGCTTTGACAGATCGTTTCGTTATCGAGTCCATCACGGACATCGTCTGTGCTGACTTCAGCGCTAGCCGTAAGTGGGTCTGCGTGCCCCTGTTCGGATTTTTCGTCAGGAACTTCTTCGTTAGTGGCAGAATTATCGTTGGATGGGGGGACGTTTACGGCTAAATCACTGAGGCAGCCACTAACGCCCATAGCCATTCCCGCGCCGCCGGCACCGAGAAAATCCCGCCGGTTCATAGGTTATAATCATGTGTCACTGATTAAATGCTTTCTGCAGAGTGAAATCGTGATTTGGGTCGTTCAATATACTGATACGAAAACTACCAGTCGTGATACAGCGTACTCCTCGTGTTTCCAGAGGGCGATTGCACCACCGTCCGGCCTGTGAACTGGGAGTCAGCCGGGTAATGCCACCCGCTTTGGACGGTATCCCTATCGAACGCGACGTACGGTTCCCTCGAGCCCCCACGTTCCGCTGATTTCGCGGGTGTCACGTCAGCCTTCAGTTCTCGTCCGTTGATAATTATCGAGACGGTGTAGCGTCGATCGATCTCGAATTGATCCGTCACGATCATCCTGTTCTCGGGTGATAGTTCGTACGCGTCCCCTGATCGCTTCGCGTCATCGTCCTCCGCGCTCGTCTTCAGAGTAAACCGGATGGGTGTCTCGGCGCGATTGTAGAGGTAGATGGTGCGTTCTGTCGTCCGAAACACTTCGAACGGAAAGGAACGTACTGCAATGCCTACAGCGGAGAGAACGAATCCGGCTGCCACCAGTAGCGAAACGTGACGGGCAACGTACAGACTCGCGACAATCAGCAGTACTGATATATAGAAGCCAGTTTGCCGAAGCCGATCCAGCGATCCACTCGGCTGGGGAAGGTACGTCGCCATGCAACTGATGCGTCGTAGCTTCGTGCTCATAACATGTTCGATAATATAAGATATCTTCTAGAACAGACGCGGATACTGGTGAGGAGAGAACGTCGATTGCTTTCGCGAGGGGATCGTTGTGACCACGAAGACGTGGAATACGTCGAGTCGTATCCCGGCCGAGAATTGCGAGGCACTAGCGTTCGCTGACGGGTACTCAGGTTGCCAAAACGTGTACGACCTGTCTCAAACGCGTGTTTCGAACCACGTTCTGACTACTGAAGTCGTTTGACTGCTGGATACTCGAGACAGCAGAAAAGGGAGAGAAAGAACGACGCGCGGCGGTGTTAGAGGAAGCTCTCGATGTGGTCTGCGACTTCCTCGGGGGTGTCACCAACCGGAACGCCGGCGTCGTTGAGCGCCGAAATCTTGCTCTCGGCGGTGCCGGTTCCGGACCCGGAGACGATCGCACCGGCGTGGCCCATGCGTTTGCCCGGAGGCGCGGTGCGGCCGGCGATGAAGCCGGCGACGGGCGTGTCGACGTTCTCGTCGATGAAGTGGGCTGCTTCTTCCTCGTCCTCGCCGCCGATCTCACCGCACATGACGATGGCGTCGGTGTCGTCGTCGTTCTCGAAAAGCTCGAGGGCGTCGACGAAGTCCGTGCCGATAATCGGGTCGCCGCCGATGCCGATGGCGGTCGTCTGACCGATGCCGCGGTTGGTCAGGCTGTCGACGACCTGGTAGGTCAGCGTCCCGGAGCGCGAGACGAGACCGACGTTACCCGCCGAGAAGATGTTTCCGGGGAGGATGCCGAGTTTCGCCTCGCCGGGGGTGATGAGACCCGGACAGTTCGGACCGATCAGTCGCGTGTCGGTCTCGGTGAGGCGCTTGTTTACTTTCGCCATGTCCTGGGTCGGAATGCCTTCCGTGATCGCGACCGCGAGGTCGAGATCCGAGTCGAGCGATTCGAAGACGGCGTCGCCGGCGAACGCCGGCGGAACGAAGATTACCGAGGTGTCGGCGTTTTCCTCCTCGACCGCTTCGTGGACCGTGTCGTAGACGGGGACGCCGGCGGCTTCCTGTCCGCCTTTGCCGGGCACCGCTCCGGCGACGACGTTCGTCCCGTACTCCATCATCTGTTCGGCGTGGAACTTGCCTTCCCCGCCCGTAATTCCCTGTACCACGACGCGCGTGTCGTCGTCGACGAGTACACTCATTATTCGTTCACCTCCTCGGCGTACGCGACGGTACGCTCGACCGCGTCCTCGAGGGTCTGTTCGACCGTCACGAGGTCTTCGTTCAGAATCTCCATGCCTTCCTCCCAGTTCGTCCCCGCGAGGCGGACGACGACCGGCTTTGGAATCTCGTCGAACTGCTCGAGGGCCTCGTTGATCCCTTTGGCGACCTCGTCGCCGCGGGTGATCCCGCCGAAGATGTTGAAGACGACCGAGTCGACGTTATCGTCGGAGAAGACCATATCGAGTGCGTTGGCGATCCGCTCTGCCTTCGCGCCACCGCCGACGTCGAGGAAATTCGCCGGTTCGCCGTCGTAGTAGTCGACGAGGTCGAGCGTCGTCATGACCAGCCCGGCACCGTTGCCGATGATGCCGACGTTGCCCTCGAGTCGGACATAGTCGAAGCCGTACTCGTCCGCCTTTTGCTCGAGTTCGTCGCCGCCTGCGGCTTCGTCTTCCATTTCCGCCAACTCGGGCTGGCGGAAGAGCGCGTCTTCGTCGATGTTCATCACGGCGTCGGCCGCGATGACCTCGTCGTCTGCGGTGACCATCAGCGGGTTGATCTCCGCGTCGGAGCCGTCGCGGTTCTCCCAGAGATCGTAGAGCGTGGTGAGGACGCTCGAGACGTCGCGGGCGATCGCCTTGTCGACGCCTGCGTCGTAGACTGCCTTTCGGGCCTGGTACGGATGCATGCCGAAGGCCGGGTCGATGTGTTCGCGCGCGATGGCGTCTGGGTCTTCCTCGGCGACCTCTTCGATGTTGACGCCGCCTTTCGTCGAGACCATCGCGACGGGTTTGCCCTCGCCGCGGTCCATCGTGATTCCGACGTAGAGTTCGTCGGTGAAGTCGACTGCGCCCTCGACGAGCACGCGGTCGACGTGGTAGCCCTTGAGATCCATCCCCAGAATCTCGTCGGCTGCCTCGCGGGCTTCCTCGTCGTCGTCGACGAGTTTGATGCCACCGGCCTTGCCACGGCCGCCGACCTGTACCTGCGCTTTGATTGCGACTGGATACCCGATTTCCTCGGCCGCGGCAACAGCGCCGTCGACGTCAGAGGCGAGTTGAGACGCCGGCGTCGGGATCCCGGCGTCGGCGAAGACTTGCTTCGCCTGATACTCGTGTAGTTTCATAGCCATTCGAACGGCCGTTCCGACCTTGCTTAAATCCTGTTAGTTTCAATTCGCAACCGGAATCTATCAACAGGTACCAACTGTACCGACACACGACACGCGTACCGTTTTCTCAAATACGTTTTCGCTGTGTTTTTTCAACTATAGTACGCCGAATATCGATCACGCGTCCGAACCGCGGTGACATTCGACGCCATCGGTGTGTGTTTGTCAATTTCCGGCACGATAACGACTCCCGTCGTCTCTCCTCTTTGAAAGCGTACCTGACTCGCGTCGTCCGGTCGACACGAGCGTGCCGAGAAACCGGGACTCTCGGCGACTGGAGTACCGAAGCGTTTGTTTCCAAGCGGACGCAACGGATACGCATACGGACGTTACAACCCAATCGATCGATCGGGTATCCCGAATCGATGCTCGTCGTCGCTACGTCCGCCCGGAGGCGCAACTGACGTGACCACACCTACTGCGAACCCGACCGAACGCCAGTGGCTCGCGTCCCTCCAGCGGGCACTCCGAGTGCTGGTCCACAGCAACCTCTTCATCTCGCTCGCGACGATGAGCGTCGTGGTCACGACGGTCGTCCTCGCGGACCTCCCACTCGAGGCCCTGCCGTTGTTCATCGTCTTCGGCGCGACGTTGTTCGTCTACACGGTCAACCGATTCACCGACCTCGAGGAAGACGAGGCGAACGTACCCGAGCGCGCGTCGTTCACGAAACGCTACGGCCGGTTTCTGCTCGCGCTCGCGGTCGGCTGTTACGTCGTCGCAATTGCGGTCGCCGTCTCGCAGGGGCTGCCGGGTGCAGTCTACCTGCTTTTGCCCCTCGTCGTGGCAATTTTGTACTCGGTCGGTGGCGTCAAGGAGCTCTTTCTGGTGAAAAACGGCTTCGTCGGACTGGCGTGGGGGGCGATTCCACTCGGTGTCGGTTACTACTCCCAACAGCTCTGGACGCTCGAGATCCTCGTGATTACGGGGTACGTGACGGCGATGATCACCGTCGCCGCGGTCATTTTCGACGTGAAGGATATTCCGGGCGATCGGGCCGAGGGGATCGCTACCGTTCCCAACAGACTCGGCCCGGCGGCGACGCGACGCTACTCGCAGGTCGCGAACGTCGCGATCGGTGTCGCCGTCGTCGCGTTGGTCGTCGGAACCGGTCTCTCGCTCGAGTTCCTCGCGTTACTTGCGATGAACGGATACGTCGCGGCCTACATTCCCTTCGCGACGCCGGAGCGCGGACCGCTTTACTACGGCTTCGTCGTCGACGGAGAACACGTGTTTCTGGCAGCAGTCGTCCTGGCTCTCGAGTGGCTCGTCTGGTGACGTCGGTGCGTAGCGAGCGGACTCCGGACAGGTTCGACGCACGTCCGTCGGACACTCGTTCGACAGATAAACCAGAGTATTATGATACCACGACGTTCGTACGTGCCACTGTAGCCAGAGTTCCCACGACTCACGGATCTCAGCCATGACCGACACTCACACCTCTGTAAACGTTCGGTTGCTCAGGTACAACGCAGCGTTCTTCGCGTTTTTCGTCGCAGGAGTCCACTTGCTCCACCCCGAATTAGGAATTCCGCGACTCGTCGAACACATTCAGTTGGGGACGCTGTACGATCCGCGCCCCCTCGCATTTACCGTCTCTGGCCTCGCGATCCTCGCCGGAATCGCCGTCGTCTTCCTCGAGATTGCCAAGCGCCGAGTCTACGCGCTCGGCATCGGGTTGATGCTCGCGTACCTCCTCGGGTACGTCGCCTGGCACACCGTCCTCGAGCACGGCGGCTTCTGGCCCCACATCGAAGCCCACGGGCACGCCGAGATGGGCGTACTCGAGACGGTAATCGACCACATGCTCGACGATTATCGCGACCTGGTGAGTAAACTCTCGGAGGCCATCTTGCTCGCGTTGCTCGTCGTTCTCTACGAAGTCGATCGATGACTCGAAGCCGACTCTTCGTGTCGGCTCACTCTCGGTCGGTGTCGCTCCAGTCGCAATCCTGGCACTTCCAGCCGGTAACGAACTCGGTGACTGAAGGCATGTAGCCAACTTTCAACACGTCTCCGCCACAGTCGGGACACTCCCTGTCGGCCTCTTCGATCGATTCGGCCTCCATCACGGAGTCGTCCTCGATCAGCTCCGCGAGTTTGCCAGCCGTAACCATTCGCCCTTGAACGACGCGATTCTCGCTCACAGGTTACGTATCGTGTGCGAACCCCTAAGCGTTTTCAGTCGACTCGAGAGACCTCACTCGAGACGACGGCGTTTTCGCGTGTGTCCAAAACCAGAAATCGGACGATTTAACCCTGTGAGGGCGAAACCACGTACTGCGTGCGAGGGTAGCCAAGCGGCCAACGGCGGCGGACTCAAGATCCGCTCGTGTAGACGTTCGTGGGTTCGATTCCCTCCCCTCGCATTGCAGTGAGGCGCACACCGCGCCGAACGAAAATGCACGGAGGGATCGAATGACGCCGAGGTTCTGCGCTTCGCGCAGGTTCTCGGAGGTAGTTCGATTCCCTCCCCTCGCACTGTCAAACAGTGCGGCAAGAGCAGTATCTTGCCCTCGCAAACTTCTACGGGCACTCCTTTCGAGGAGCGAAGCCATCGCGCACAGCTGCCTCGAGAGTGGGCAGAACTGGAGTGGTCGAAACCGACTCGTCGAGAGACAGTGTCATCTCTAACCACGCCACTTTGTCAATCAGTTCCAAATATTATTGTACGTTTGTACTTTTATCGTCGGAAAATCGTGGCGCAAACATTCGAATATGAGCCGTGATTGAATACAGTTATATTCCTGAAGTCCCGAGTGACGAGTAGGTGTTTTGAACAGTGGACGACTCACGAGTGCGGACTGTCTCGAGTCGCGGTGACGAGACGTATCGCGTGGCGATCAACGCTTGGCACTGTTATCGGCGGTTCTAACCAGATGACGCTTTCAAGTCCACTCGTCGTCGCCAGCACGCTCGTCATCAGTGTCGTCGTCCTCGTCGTCGCCGGCTTCAGAATCCAGAGACAGCGTGATAGCCACGCAGACGGAAGCGAGGAGTCCTCCGAATCGACGCTTCGGAGTGCGTCACCCCAGTTGTCGATTTTCGACTCCGAAGACGTCGACGACGCTCGAGCGATCGATCCGCGTATTTTCCTTCCAGACTTCCCGGACGCGACCGACGACGTCACCGAGCAGGTACTCGCGTTCGCGTGCTCGATCAAGCATCGCTACGGTGACGAACCCGTTCACCTCCTTCGAATCCAATCTACCGAAGCGCGCGCGGGGGCGGGTGATTCCGACGCGGACTCGAGTACACCCGGCCAGTTTTCGGGCCTCGAAGCGGCGGAGAACACGGCCATCAACTCGGATACGACCGAGAGCGAGGACGTACCGGCGACGGTCGCTCAGACGGTCGACGAAACGGAGACGGATCTGGTCGTCATGGGACACGAACCGTCCCACGCCAGCGAGGGGGCGACGTTCGGTCGAACGGCCGATCACGTCCTCGCGGAGACGTCCCTCCCAACGTATCTGGTCCATCTCGATGGTGCCCTCTCGGAGAAAGAACGGCTGCACGTCGTCGTCCCACAACACATCGATCACCACGAAGGATTCTACGAGGCGATTTACAACGTCAAACAACTCGCGAGCACGCTCGAGGCGTCCGTCACGGTCTGGGTGTTCGAACAGAACGTCCAACACTATCGGACGCTCTTCGATCTCGTCGAAATCGACGTTGTGGCCGAATTCGCGTCCGTCCGGTCCTGGGACGAACTCTACGCCGAACTCGAACTCGAGACGGTTCCCGCGGAGTTCGTGATCACGCTCGCGGTTCGATCCGAGAAGATCGGCTGGGATCCCGAACTCGAGTCGGTTTCGACGCGACTGACGGACGTCCCGGCGCGGTCGTCTGCGCTCTTTTTCCTCCGGGAGGACGAACCGGAACACGACGACCGGTTCCTTCGGACCGATTAGGCCACCGACTGGAGGACGATACTTTTCACGCCCCGACACAGACAGTCGACAATGAGTGAAAGAGACGCGGACGCTCGACGCGCGAGCGTTGCACTCGAGGCGGCGACGGAGGGTGCAGCGGTCGCGGCGAGGTCGTTTCGGGGTGATCTCGCTGTCGAACACAAAGACGGGAAGACGGACGTCGTCACCCAAGCCGATCGAGACGCACAGGAGGCGGTCATCGACAGGATCGACGACGTGTTTCCGGGAGAGCCGGTCGTCGGCGAGGAAGCGGAGGCGCTGAAGACCGTCCCCGAAGAGGGGCCGGCCTGGATCGTCGACCCGATCGACGGAACGAACAACTACGTCGACGGCATTTCGGCGTTCGGCACGGCCGTCGCCGCCATTCGCGATGGTCGGCCGGTCGCTGGCGCGTTCGTCTGCCCCGCACTCTCGGATACCTACCGCGTCGGCCCCGACGGCGTGTTTCGAAACGGGGAGCCGATGTCGGTCAGTGAGCGTCGCGATCCCGAGACTGCTACCGTCTGCCCGACCTACTGGTGGGACTTCGACCAGCGCGAACACTACGCCGCGGCGACTCGAGCGATCGTCGAACGCTTCGGCGACATGCGCCGCCTCGGCTGCGCGCAACTCGAGCTCGCGATGGTCGCCTCGGGGGGACTCGAGGGTGTCGTGACGAATCTGCAAACGCCGGCGTGGGACACCGTTCTCGGCGTTCACTTGGTTCGCGAGGCGGGCGGGACGGTAACCGATCTCGAGGGGAATCGCTGGCACCACGACAGTACGGGACTGGTCGCCTCGAACGGTGAACTTCACGAGGAGGTTCTGCAGGCTGCTCGAGAGATCGACGTCGGGATGAGCTGAAATCGAGCGCCGAAACGGGTACTTGGTCAGGATAACGGGAGAGGAGCGACGCTCGGGTGGGAAGAACGGAGCCAGTTTCGCCAACTGTAGAAAATCGGAAACGGTAAGCGCCAGCCGCTACGGATATTCGATATCCATGGACGAGTATATCGAACGGTACGGGGCCGAGCGCCTCTGGGTCGCGACCGTCGTCCTCCTCGCGGGCGCCGTTGCACTCGCTGCATTCCTCTTTCCCCAGCGCGTGTACGTCGACTTCATCTGGCAGTACTACTGGGGACCGGTGGTCGCCGACGCGCACGGATGGAACTGTGTTACGTGGGCCGATGGTGACCAATTAGAATGCGGCGAGGTCACGGGAGACGATGGACCGACCGCCTCACCCGGCTACACCGCCGTTTCCTACGCCGGTTACATCCCGACGCTCATCCTGATGGCGGTCGGAATTCTGTTCGCAATTCGGCGTCTCGATATCGACCGGTATCGAGCGGGCTTTTTCGCGCTGTTCCCGTTCATGCTCTTCGGGGGCGCACTGCGAACCGTCGAGGACGCGAACGTCGCCGCATACGGCGCGACCGGCGACCTCGCGATTCAGCTACCGTGGTCGGGCTTCCTGATCAGCCCGCTGATCTACTTCACGGTGGCATTAATCGCTCTCATCGCAGTCGTTGCGTCGGTCTGGCTCGAGCGAAACGACTACGTTTCGGGCTACGAGTATCCGCTGTTCGGAATTGGGACAGTTGTCCTCGCCGTGACGCTCGGGTGGCTCGGCTACCTCGCCGCGGTGACGGACTACGTCGGATTCGTCCCGTCGATCGCCGCCATCGTCCTCGTGGCCGCGACGGTTTCGACTGCGATCGTCTGGGCGGGAATCCAGCGATTCGCGCCGTCACTGAACCGCGGAACCGGCTACATGGGAATCGTCGTCATCTGGGCCCACGCCGTCGACGGCTTTGCGAACCAGTTGATGCTCGATTGGTCGCACGTCTGGGGACTGGCCTACGCCCCGAAACACCCAGTCAACGACGCCATCGTCACGCACACGGAGGCGGTGCTCGACTGGCTGTTCTTCGTGCCGTCAGGTCTCACGGACACCATCGGTGAAGCTTGGCCGTTCGCCCTCCTCAAGCTCGCCGCACCGGTGTTCATCATCTGGATCTTCAACGAGGAGATCTTCGAGGAGAGTCCTCGATTCGCTATCCTGATGATGATCACCGTCGTCGCAGTCGGACTCGGACCCGGAACGCGTGATATGCTTCGAGCGACGTTCGCCATCTAATCGCCGGCGACTATTTCTGCGAACTACCGACAGAAACGGGCTCACCTCAGCGTTTCCAGAACGCACCGGTGAACAACACCAGGACAGGAATGATCTCGAGACGACCGATCCACATGAGGAAAATCATCACGAGTTTCGACGTCATTGGAAATTCGAGGTAACTCCCGAACGGGCCGAGCGTTCCGAATCCGGGGCCGATGTTGCCGATCGTTGCGATGCTCGCGCTGATGGCCTCGAGGACGGTGAGCGAGGAGCCGACGCGGGCCGAATTGAGCACGATGAACACCGTCGCGGCGACGAACACGAGGAGGTAGAGAAGGGTGAAGCCGAGCACGCCACGAATGACGTCCTCGTCGATGACGTACCCGCCGAGACGGATCGGTTTCACGGCCTCGGGATGGGCGGCGGTGACCAGTTCCCGGCGGGCGACCTTCCAGATGACGAGCCAGCGGATGATCTTGATCCCGCCGCCGGTCGACCCGGCGCTGCCGCCGACGAACATCGCGGTGAGCAACATGAATTGGGCGGTCGAATCCCACGCCGCGAAGTCACTCGTCGCGAATCCGGTCGAGTTGAGCAGCGAAACGATCTGGAAGAGCCCGTGACGGAGGGCGCTCTCGCCGGATCCCTCGGTCGTGCCACCCAGTTCGCCGAGTGCAGGGGCTGCGCCCCCGTACAGCATTACACCGACGATTCCAGTGAGGACGGCTATGACTCCTGCATAAGCCCGGAATTCGGTGTTCTCGAGAAATCGTCGAGGTTCGACACGCACCAGATACCAGAAGAGCGCAAAGTTCGTCCCCGCGACGACCATGAACGGGATGAGAATCCACTGGACTGGCGCGGAGAACGCCGCGATGCTGTTCGGCTCGGGAGAAAACCCGCCGGTCGGTAGCGTCGTGAAGCTGTGTGCGACGGCGTTGTACGCCGTCATGTTCGGTGCGAGACCGACGAGGTGGAGGCCGTAGAGCGAGGCGGCGAGAACGAGCGTGAGTACGAAGTAAACCGCCCAGAGGATACGCGCCGTTTCGGCGATTCTCGGGGTGAGTTTCTGGAATTCGGGGCCCGGAGATTCGATCTGGATCAGTTGTGCACCGTTTACCGCGAGTTTCGGTAAGATGGCGATCATCAACACGATGATTCCCATCCCGCCGAGCCATTGGGTCATCTGTCGCCACAACAAGAGCGCGTGTGAGTAGCGATCGGTCGAAATTTCGTCCATCACGGTTGCCCCGGTCGTCGTGAATCCGGACATGGATTCGAAAAGCGCGTTCACCGGGTGCGCGAGCGAAGAGTCTGTTCCGACGGTCGCGAGCAGGTACGGAATCGCCCCGAGTATTGCAACGGCGAACCAGGAGAGCGCCACCAGTAACATCGCCTCTCGAGGCCGTAACTCGGGGTCGGGATCGACTCGCTCGAGCAAGAGACCGATCGTGACGGTGATCACGATCGTCACGACGAAGACGAGGATATCGCGTTGGTAGACGACGGCCACGGCGAGCGGGACGAAAAGTGCAAGAGAGAGGTATTTACAGATCGTGCCGGTGAGAGAGACACTCGCCCGCCAATCAACGCGTATTTTCATGGGTCGACTGATGATGGTCGTGACGCCAAATAACGACTGTTCCAACGTGCTGGCGGCACATAATTCCACGTTCAACGAGATTTGAAACGATCGTCGCGAAACAGGTGCGGAGGAAGGCGAGCGACCCCCACCGGAACTGACGCGGGTACCGGTCACACGGTCGTTTACGGTCTCTCGGATCGTAGGGGCGACTTGAGTATCGATGATCAGACTGCCCAGTCTCCGACACCCGACGTCGTTTTTCGACGTCTTCACCGTCACCGTCAGTACGATCGTCCTCGTCGCGATCGTGCTCACGATATGGCACGGATCGTTCGTCCGCCTCGAGATGGGGGTCTTCACCGCGATCGTCTTCGGGTGGGTGCTCTGGGCCATCACTCGGATTCTCTCCAGTTCATCAGGGGAATCCACGCGCTAACGGACGGTTCTTCTCGGATCGAACTGCGACTGGCGAACGACACACGAGACCACGCAGAACGGCCGGTATCGGGAAACGAACAGTATTAAGAAGTAGGTGGCACTTGCCACGAGTATGTTTTGGAGGGGGCTGTACAGCGACGGAAACGGGGCCGGTCCAGACACCGAATTTCCGACACGGATCGCCAACTCGGAGCCAATACGAGACAGCCCTCGAGGACGAGTACGATAGTATGCGAGGACAATTCTACAGAAACGGGGATAAGCGAGGTGGACAGCGCCGATGACTGGGGCCGACGAGGAACTTGCGAAAGACCTGGGCTTGTTTTCCGCGCTCGCGATTGGAATCGGGACGATGGTCGGTGCGGGAATTTTCATCCTCCCGGGTGAGGCCGCACAGGAGGCGGGTCCGATCGTCGTCCTCTCGTTCGTTATCGGCGGGATGATCGCCCTCGTAAACGCCTTTTCGGTGAGCGAACTGGGGACGGCGATGCCCAAAGCCGGCGGCGCGTACTACTACATCAATCGCGCGCTCGGGCCGCTCTTTGGCTCCATCTCCGGCGTCGGCGACTGGATCGGGCTCGCCTTCGCGAGCGCCTTCTACTGCATCGGGTTCGGTGGCTACCTCGCGACGCTGTTAGACGGCGTTGTGGTCCCGATTCCCGGCGTCGGCGAACTCGCACTCCTCCCGACCATCGCGCTGGGTCCGCTCGTCCTGACCGAGATCCAGATCGGAGCGCTCCTCGCCGGAATCGCGTTCGTCGGCATCAACTACATCGGCGCGAAGGAGACGGGGAGCATCCAGACGGCCATCGTCACGCTGCTCCTCGCGATCCTCACCGTCTTCGCGTTCGTCGGTTTCTTTTCCTTCGACTGGGGGACCGTGACGACCGACGGCACCCTCGCCCCACTTGGCTACGGCGAAGTGTTGCCCGGAACGGCCCTCGTGTTCGTCTCCTACCTCGGCTACGCGAAGATCGCGACCATCGGTGAGGAACTCGAGAATCCCGGTCGAAATCTCCCTATCGCGATCATCGGCAGCGTCGTCATCGTGATGATCATCTATTCGATTCTCGTGGCGTTGATGATCGGGATCATCCCCTACGACGCGATCAGCGAGGAGACGCCGATGTCCGACGTGGCAGGGGTCATCTTCGAGAACAATCTCGGCGTCATCGGCGTCACCTCGATCACGCTCGCTGCACTGTTAGCCACGGCCTCGAGTGCGAACGCGTCGATTCTCGCCTCCGCGCGAATCAACTTCGCGATGGGACGGGACAAGATCGTCACCGACTGGCTCAACGAGATCCACCCGCGCTTCGCGACGCCGTATCGCTCGATCGCCGTCACCGGCGGGATGATCCTCGTCTTCATCATCTTGCTCGGCGAGAACCTCGAGGTGCTCTCGAAAGCTGCCAGCGCGTTACACCTCATCGTGTACGCGCTCATCAACGCCGCGTTGATCGTCTTTCGCGAGGCGGACGTTCCCGACTACGATCCGGACTTCACCGTCCCGTTCTATCCGATCACGCCGATCCTCGGGATCGTCCTCTCGCTCGGACTCATCGGGTTCATGGACATGATCGAGGTCGCGTTGAGCCTCCTGTTCGTCGTCGCTGCGCTCATCTGGTACGGCATCTACGCCCGTCACGAGACCGACCGCGAGGGCGTCCTGAGCAACTACATCCTCTCTCGCACCGAAGAGATGCCAGACGTCGCCGTTTCGGCCGCGAACGTCGCCAAACCGAAAGCTGAGAACGAACACACCGTCGTCGTTCCAGTTTCGAACCCGCGAACGGAATCTCACCTGCTCTCGCTGGCGAGCGTCGTCGCCAAGGCCAACGACGGCGTCGTCGAAGCTGTCCACATCGTCGAGGTGCCCGACCAGACGCCACTCGTCGAAGGTTCCGAACACGTTCAGCGAATCGACGACGAGTCACAGCGCCTGATGGAGAACGTCCGCAAGAGTACGGAAACCCTCGACGTGCCGGTCGAGGTTCGAACGGTCGCGTCCCACCGCTCGTTCGAAGAAGTGTTCGACGTCGCCCGCCGCGAACACGCTGATACCGTCGTCATGGGCTGGGGGCCGGATCGTCCGTGGAGTGCCGGGCGCGCCGAACGGCCACTCGACGAGCTGACCCACGACCTCCCGTGTGACTTTCTCGTCCTGAACGACCGCGGTCTCGAGACTGACCGAGTCCTGGTTCCGACCGCTGGCGGTCCGGACTCCGTCCTCAGCGCCGAAATTGCGCGATACCTCCGCGAGCAATTCGACAGCGAGATCACGCTCTTACACGTCGTCGACGAGAAGAGCCAGGCCGAAGGTGAAGCCTTCCTGACGGAGTGGGCGACGGAACACGGCCTCGAGGACGCGACGATACGAGTCGATACGTCGGGAGACATCGAAGACGCCATCGCGACGGCGGCGCGCGACCACTCGTTGATTATCCTCGGCGCAACCGGACGCGGCCTCCTCTCGCGGCTCATCCGGGGATCGTTGGCCTACAGCGTGGTCAATGAAGTCGAGTGTTCCGTTCTGCTCGCCGAACGGCCGACGGAACGGTCGTTCTGGGATCGTCTCGTCGGCAGTCGATCGGAGGACGACTGAATCGGGCACTCGAGGACTGCCTTAGCGTTCCAGACGCTGGAGGAGCGCCTGACGGAACGTTCGCGGCGCTCGCTGCTCGCCGCGGGACATAATCACTGCCCCGTCGCTTTCTTCGACGATGCGTTGTGGAATCGAACCGTACAACGCCTGCGCGACGGTGCTGGTTCCCGTTGCACCGATCACGATAGTGTCGTACTCGGCGGCGGCGTCGACGAGTGCCCCCGTCACGTCGTCGTCGACGACGACTCGAGAGTCGTACTCTGGCGAGTCGAGACCGGCGTCAGCCGCGACTGAATCGATAGTTTCCCGACCAACGGCAACCGGATCGATGGGAGCTTTCGCTTCCTCGACAGCGTCGTCTCCAGTGGCGTCGTCGTCCAGTTCCGGTTGGACGTTCAACAGCGTGAGCGAACTGTCGGCGAACACGCGCTGAAGTTCGCCCGCCCGGCGCGCGGACGTCGAGGCGTGGGGACCGCTACCGGCGAGCGAAACGATTCGCCCCGGCGAGTCGGTCGGGTCTTTGACTAACGTCACGTCACACGGCGCACGCTCGAGGAGCGGGTCGATCGTCGACCCGAAGAGGACGTCCCGGCGTCGGCGCTCGCCACCCCAGCCGAGCAGGACGTGGTCGGCGTCCTCCTCGTCGATGACCGAGAGGAGCGTGTCTTCGGCGCTCCGGGCGACGATCGCGCGCGTTCGGACGGCGACGTCTAAGGCCTCGGCGACGTCCCGGACGCTCTCGAGGAGTTGTTGCTGGCGTTCGACGCGCGTTTCCTCGAATTCGATCTGTGCCGGCGAGGTCTGCGGTGGGACCTCGATGACGTTGACGGCGACGAGTTCGGCTTCCGTGTCTTGACTCGCGGCGCTCGCCGCCGCGTAGTTCAACAGCGGCTGTTGGGTGTTCGGGTTCGAGACGGGAACGACGACGCGGTAGCCGTCGTCGATTGTCTCTGCTTCCGTCTCCCGTGGAGCGACCGCTTCGCCGATGAGTGTCGTCGAGACGGCCTGCTCTTTCGCGTAGAAGTGATACCAGGCGATGCCGACCCCGACGATTCCGAGGCCGATCAGTTGCACGACCGGTTCCATCTGGAGCATCACTGCAATGCACGTGATGAATCCAAGCGCTGGCACGATCGGGTAGAGGAGCGACGGGATCCGAAAGTCCGGCTCGTACTCGTCGGGCTCGGCCCGTCGCAAAACGACGACTGCGGTGTGGACGAGCGCGTACGTGATGAGGAACATGAAACTCGCAACGTCCGCGAGCGTATCGATCGGAAGCGGACTGGCGATCAGTGCGAGGATGACGGCACCCGTCGCGAGAATCGCTCGATACGGCGTTCGGTACTCGTCGTGGATCTTGTTGAGCCAGTTCGTGAGGATCTTGTCTCGCCCCATCGCGAAGTTGACGCGGGCCGCCGAGAGGATCGACGCGTTCGCCGAGGAGATGGTCGCCAGAATTGCCCCCGAGATCATCACGACCGAGCCGACGGTCGCGAACTCGAGCGTGTACTCGCCGATGGCGAGCGCGCCGAACATGTCGGCGGCCGTTGCGGCGACGTCCGCGACGGGAACGTCCGACTCTGCCAGGTCGGGAATCGGAAGCGTGCCCGTGCTGACGAGCATGACGAGGACGTAGAGAATCGTCGGCGTGACGACGGCGGCGATCATCGACAGCGGCAGGTTGCGGCCGGGGTTCTCGATCTCTTCTGCGCTGGTCGCGATCACTTCGAAGCCGATGAAGGTGACGAACACCGTTCCTGCGGTTGCTGCAACAACGGGATACCCCTCACCCTCCGGAACGAACGGCGTGAGCAGGTCCGTATCGATCGCGAGCAAGCCGACGAGGATGAAGACGACGATCAGCCCCAGTAACAGAATAACGATGACGTTCTGTAACGATCCCGTCTCTTTGACGCCACGGTAGTTGATCGCCACGAGGAGCGACGCCATGACCACTCCGGCGAGGATCACGGCGAATGCGTCGGAGGGCTGGTCGAGTAAGTACTGGCCGAAACCGAGCATGTAGAACGCGGTCGCGAACATCAAGCCGGCCCACATTCCCCAGCCGACGATGGTGCCGAAGAAACTCCCCAGCGCGTGGTTCACGTAGTAGTAGCTCCCGCCGGCTTTCGGCATCCCAGTTGCCAGTTCGGATAACGAGAGGGCAGCCAGCAAGGCGACGACACCGCCGATCATAAACGATATCATGCTCGCCGGGCCCGCGCTCTCGGCGACGATACCAGGCAACACGAAGATTCCCGCACCGATCATCGTCCCAAGTCCAAGGGTGTACGCCTCGAGAAAGCCGAGGTCACGCGCGAGTTCCTGATCGGAGTCAGCCATGTTCTGACTCACCACCAGTGGCACCTGATCGAGTGAGAAGCAATGACCGATCAACGACGATGGTCGACCAAAGCGCAGTAGTCATACACCTGCCCTTGATTGGTTCCGATGAAATAAGAGTATTGGCCTTCGGTAACTACTCCTACCCTATCTTTTCGCTTCAACAACTTCGGCTTAGCTAGTTTCTGTTTCAAAAACGTCGAACGTCGCATCCGAGAAGCCGCCTCGAGAGAGTACCGTCAAGATGTCGCCGGCGCGGATCGAACTCTCACCCTGTGGAGTCAGTACCGTATCATCACGTTCAATGGAGACGACGAGGACCCCGTCTTCGAGTAATTCGGCATCTCCTGCTTCCTCGAGAGTCATGCCGGCGATGGGGGCATCGTCGTCGACGGTAAGCTCGACGACTTCGTTGCCGCCGGCGAGGCTGATGTAGTCCGAGAACTGCTGGTGGGTTTCGGTCGGTCCAAACGGATGGTATGACTGGAATTGCTCCGTCTGAACGAGTTTTTCGTCGGTGATTTCAGCCCCGAGCGACGTCAACTCACGTGCGATATCGTTGAGTGCGTTTACCGTGTCGCCGACGGCGAGTACATGCAGGTTCGCTTCGCCGGCCATGAACTCTCGAACGTTGATTACCCCTGTGATCGTCCGTGCCTGCTGGGCGAGTCGGGCACGCTCTTCGATCGGGACCGAAACGACGTACAGCGTCGTGAGCATCTCGTCGGCGGCGTCGAAATCCACGTTCGCATGATAGCCGCGAATGACGCCCGCGTCTTCCAACTGGTTGATTCGATTCCGGATCGTTGCGGGAGAAACGCCGACTTCGTCGGCGATCATGGGCGCGGACGTGTTTCGGGCGTCCCCCATCAGTGCGTGGATAATGCGTTTGTTTACGTCGTCGAGACGGATGCTCATACGCGCGAATACGAGGGCCCACACTGAAAGCGTCCTGTTTTCGATCGGATTGTGGCCACGATCAGCAACCTACACTCACTCTGGGGGCATGCCGTGTTAGAAACCTACCTTAATAGGCAGTTTTCGATTCCACAATCCTAGAGTTTTATATTCCGCAATCAGTAATAGTGTCGGTGGAGCAACTATGTTAGATGGAAAATCGACCGAACGGCATCGGCCCATCGAGAGGTGGCGTGGATGACGAGCGAACTTCTGAGAAAGACTGTCGTCCCAGTCGCGAACGAAACCGACGCAACGACGACGTGCAACGAACTCGAGTCGGTCATCGAAGAGCACGCGAACGTCGTCACCGTCGTTCATGTCATCGAAAAGACGGCCGGGTACATGGACAAAGCACCCCTCGAGGCCCGCCAGGAACAGGCCGAGCGGATCTTTTCAATCGTCGAGGAGCGCTTCGCCGACGGACCACGAATACGACGCGAACTCCGATACGGAACCGACGTCGTCGACGAGATACTCGCTGCCGCGGCGGACGTCGATGCGACGGCCATCGGATTCGTGACCCGCCCTCGTAGTCGACTCCGACGACTGCTGTTTAGAAGCGACGCCTACCGCCTGATCACGGAAAGCGAGCGACCTCTCGTCGTCTTCTCGAGACGCGAGTCGGACGACGATCCGAAGCACACCTAACAGAAACCACTATGTACATCGTTATCATCGGCGCAGGAAGTATCGGCTCGAATCTGATCGATCTCGCGGTGCGTGACGGCAACGACGTCGTGGTCGTCGAACGCGACGAGACGCGCGCGAACGATGTCGCTTCTCGGTACGATTGCCTCGTGCTCAACGCCGACGCGACGAACCACGCCACACTCAGAGACGCCGACATCGAGCGTGCGGACGCCGTTATATCGACGACGAACGTCGACGCGGTCAACATCATGGTGATGTTGCTCGCCCAAGAACACGACGTGCCGAACCTCGTCAGCGTGGTTCACGACACCGAGAATCTGCCCGTTTTCGAAAAAATCGGCGTCACACTCATCGAAAATCCACAGCGGTTGATCGCCGACTACCTCTATCACTCGGTCAGGTATCCCGGCGTCAGCGACTTCATCGACCTCGACGACGAGACGGAACTGGTCGAGTTAACCGTCACGCCGGACGCGCCGATGGACGGACACCTCCTCGAGACGGCTAACGAAGACGGCACCCTCCCCGCGGGTTGTCTCGTGGTCGCGCTCAAACGCGACGGTGAAATTCGCGCGCCCCGTGGGGACACGACGATACGAGCGAGAGACGACGTCACGGTGTTTACCGACGACGCGACGTTAGCCGACGCGGTTGGGGCGTTTACGGGCGACCGACAATGAACGTCCAGTACTCGACCATCGGGAGGGACCTCGGTCGCATCCTTCAGGTAGTCTCGCTTATGCTACTCGTCTCGATCCCTGTCGCCGTGGTTACTGGCGAGTTCTACGCAATTCCCGCGTTTGTCGCGTCTGCGGTCGCGATGGCTGGCATCGGAACGGCACTCGCACGACGGTACCGAGGGGCACGCGACATGGGTAAACTCGAGGCGATGATCACTGCCGCCTCGGCGTGGGGGATGGTCGGCGTTCTCGGCGGACTCCCGTTCGTCCTCGTCGCGTGGACCATCGCGCTGGATCCGTATCCAGCCTGGATGAACACGCCGGTAGGGAACGAAACCGTCGCCGCCTTCCGCGATCCGTTGAACGCGATCTTCGAGAGCGTCAGCGGCTTTACGAGCACCGGATTGACGATGGCCGCCGTCGAAGACGACCTCCCGCAGTCGCTTCACTGGTGGCGTTCGTTCACCGAGTGGGTCGGGGGTGTCGGCGTTATCGTCCTCACCGTCGCCATCCTCGCACGACCCGGAAGCGGTTCTCTCACGCTGTTCGAGAGCGAAGCACGATCGGAGAAGATACATCCGAGTATCGTCTCGACCGTCACGGAAATTTGGAAGATCTATCTTGGGCTGACGGTTGCAGCAGTCGCACTCTTCCTCGCGGTTGGCATGCCGCTCTGGGGTGCGATCAATCACGCGATGACCGCTATCGCGACGGGCGGGTTCTCGATCCACGCCGACTCGATCGGTCACTACGGGAGTCCGCTGATCGAGTACGCCGTCGTGCCGGTGATGGTCGCCGGTAGCATCGCGTTTCCGATTCACTACTTGATTCTCAAGGGCGAGTTGCGAAACTTCTACGCCGACATCCAGACCCGCTGGGTGTTCCTCTGGTTCGCCACTGGTTCGATCGCGCTGGTCGGTCTCCTCTCCGTCAACGGACAGTACGGCTCCCTCGAGGAGACGTTCCGGACCGGGCTGTTCCAGTTCGTCTCCGCAACGTCGAACACCGGATTCGGAACGACGACGATCGGCGACGGTACGGAGCAGGTCTGGACGGCCGGCGCGACGTTGTTGATCTGTCTGGGAATGCTGACTGGGGCGGCGGCCGGGTCGACGGTTGGCGGACTCAAACTCATCCGAACCATCACGCTCATCAAAGGCACGATCTGGCAAGTCAAAAACGTCTTTTCGCCCGAGACGGCGGTCCGTCGACTCAGGCTCGGAAAACGAACGCTCGATCGAAACCAGATCCGTCGTGAGTACACCGAGGCGGCCGTGGTGTTCGTCCTCTGGATCGTCTTTCTCGTCGTCGGCGTCGCTGTCTTGCTGTGGGTGCTATCGCCGACTCACCCGCTCGAGTACGTTATCTTCGACGTGATGAGCGCACAGAGCAACGTCGGACTCGACGCCGGAATCACTGGCCCGGAGATGCCCGACGCTGCCAAGGTGATGTTGCTTTTCAACATGTGGATCGGCCGTCTCGAGATTATCCCGATCACTGTGTTACTGGGGGCGCTCTTTCGTTCGGCCTCCCTCTACCGGTGATCACAACACCGCGGACACTTCATCGAGCACGGTCGCGTCGACGAAGAGCACGACGTGGTCGCCGGGTTGGGGCTCCGTGGTTCCGCGGGGGGTGATGAGGTCGCCACCGCGAGAAATCGCGCCGATGACGACGCAATCGGGCAGGTCGTCCATCGATTCCGCGATCGGTCGTCCAGTCAGGGCACTGTCCTCGCCGAGTTCGACCTCGATGACCTCGGCGCGGTCGTGCTCGAGCATGGCGATCTTCTCGGTTTGATTCGTGCGCGTAAAGCGGATGATCTCCTCGGCCGTCTCCTCGCGAGGGTTGATCGCGACGTCGATGCCGACGGTTTCGAAGAGGTCGGTGTACTGCGTGTTCTCGATGATCGCGACCGTTCGGTCGACGCCGACGCGCTGAGCTAACAAGGAGACGAGCAGGTTTTTCTCGTCGCTGTCGAGTGCGGCGACGACGATGTCGGCTTCGTCGATGTGTTCGCGGGCCAGGAACTCCCGGTCCGTCGCGTCGTTTTCCATGACGAACGTGTCTGGAAGCGCCTCCGCGATTTCGCGAGCGCGGTCGTGCTCTCGTTCGATCAATCGCGGCTCGAAGCCGTGGGCTTCGAACTCGCGGGCGGCCTGAAACCCGATCTCGCTGCCGCCGACGATGACGACGTCTTCGGTTGGTGAGGTCGTATCGGAGACGGCGTCCAACGCGAACGCTTTGACGGACTCGGGGCTCCCGATAACGACGATTCGATCACCCGCACAGAAAACGGTCTCCCCGCGGGCGACGATCATCTCGTCGCCCCTGAAGACGCCGGCGAACGTCATCGAATCGTACTCGTCGGCCTCGCTGACGCGCTGGTCGACGAGGGGGCTCTCCGCGTCGATTTCGAACTCGGCCATCCGGATGAGTCCGCCGGCGAACATCTCGACGTCCTGAGCCTGCGGGAACCCCGAAATTCGAAAGATCGTCTGTGCGACCAGCAGATCGGTACAGACCATGAAGTTGACCCCGAATCCACCCTGTGACCCCTGCCAGGTGTCGAGCAAGGTTCGATTCCTGACTCGAGCGATCGTGAACGCGTCGCTGTCGGTTTTGACCGTGCCACAGACGACGATGTTCGTCTCGTCGTTGTCCGTGCACGCGACGACGAGATCCGCCTTCTCGAGACCCGCCTCGTGAAGCACCTCGAGGTCCGTGCCGTCGCCCTCGATGGCGAGCACGTCGTAGGTGTAGGTGAGGTCGTCGACGATGTCGGGATCTCGATCGACCATCGCGACGTCGTGTGAGTCCTCGAGATTAGAGGCGATCATCTTCCCGACCTCCCCCGCGCCGACGACGAGGACGTACATTAGCGACCGCGCCTCCGCGAGACCATAACGAATCGAAGGTTGTGGCGGTGAGACGAAAGGCGTTACGACGTCCGCCAGTCGTTGACCCGCACTCGTGCACGAGACGTCGGGGGCTAACGAATTCGGCAGAACCCTCGAGTCGAAGCGTTCGAAGCGACCGCGAGGCCGAGTTCGAACGGTTTCGAGAACGCATATACGAGCGCGGCCACCAAGGGACGGTATGACCGATACGTTCGCCGCGGACGATGGATGGTTCGCGAACGTCGACGCGGAGGACACAGCGGCCGCCGCAACGGCGATTCGCGAGGGGCGTGCCGACGAGCCTCGAGACTGGCCGACGCTCGCGCTCGAGGCCGGGTTCGTCGACGACGAGAACGCCTACTACGACGCGCTCCACGAGGCCTCGATGGCGGCGACTCGAGGGGCCGTGACCGAGCGCGAGGGGGCCGACGACCGCCAGTTGGTCCACGCAGTGCGCACGATGGACGACTGTACGCGGACGGCGAACGAACTCGCCGAACGCCTCGCCGAGTGGGCTGGGACGGTCGATCCCGACGCCGGAACGGGAATCGATTACGCCCGCGAACTCGCGACTCGAGACCCAGCGAGCGAGCACCCACCGCAGCCACTCGTCTCGCTCGCCGAGCGCGCGGTGGGTCTGGCCGACGAGGCCGAGGCGTTGCGGGAGTACGTCGAGCGACAGATGCCGACAGTCGCACCGAACCTCGCGGCGCTCGCCGGCCCCGTCCTCGGTGCGCGGCTGATCTCGCTAGCCGGGGGACTCGAGAACCTCGCGAAGAAGCCGAGCGGAACGGTACAGGTGCTCGGTGCCGAGGACGCGCTGTTCGCTCACCTCCGTGGGCACGCACCCTCGCCAAAACACGGGATCATCTACACACACGACGCGGTGCGACAGACCCATCCCGACGAGCGGGGCTCGGCGGCGAGAGCCCTCGCCGGGAAACTCTCTATCGCCGCCCGCGTCGATCACTATTCCGGTGAGCGAAAGCCCGACCTCGAGGCCGAACTCGCGGAGCGAATCGAAACGATTCAGGCGCGAACCGACGACGCTGGTTCGAGCGATAGCGACGAACCGGAGGGTGACGATGAGTGACGCGCTCCCGGCGGGCGTCGAGCACCGCGAAATCGACGGGACGGAACGCCTCGCGACTCGCGGAGAGCCGGTCTACGGCGAACCGAGGGACGGCGAGTGGCGAGCCTGGAACCCGAATCGATCGAAACTGGGGGCGATGCTCGAGTTGGAGATGGACACCTCCCTCGCGGGTGAAGAAACTGTCCTCTATCTCGGCGCGGCGAGCGGGACGACGGTCAGCCACGTCGCCGATTTTTCCGGGCCGACGTACGCCGTCGAGTTCGCGCCTCGGCCGGCCAGAGACTTGCTCGAGGCCGCGGAGTCCCGCCCGCGGCTCTTCCCGTTGCTCGCGGACGCCAGAAAACCGGAGACGTACGCCCACGTCGTCGAATCGAACGTCGACATGCTCGTTCAGGACGTCGCGACGCGCGGGCAGGCCCGCGTCGCCTGCGAGAACGCCCGATTCCTGGCAGACGACGGCCGACTCTTACTCGCCGTGAAGGCCCGAAGCGAGGACGTGACGCGAGAGCCGAGCGACGTGTTCGCTGACGTTCGCGAGGAACTCGAGTCGGCGTACGACGTGCTCGAGACGCGCCGACTCGACGACTATCACACGGATCACCTCGGTATCGTCGCTCGGCCGCGATAGCTCGAGCTTGAGTTCAGTTTTTGAAAGAGCGGCTGGACGCTGGTCCGATGTGCGATAACAAATATAAGGATGTTTGTGATATTCTAGCGCGTTATGTCTGCACATCCCACGATCGGCGACACGCTCGAGCAGACGGTTGATCGACACCCCAACCGGGAAGCGATCGTCTATCCGCACAAGGACCAGCGCTGGACCTACGAGGAGTTCGACGAGCGCGTGAATCGACTGGCGAACTCGTTTCGCGAGTCGGGCGTCGAGAAGGGCGACCGCGTCGCGACGGTACTCCAAAACGGGTCGGAGATGGCGCTCACCGTCTACGCGTGTGCGAAACTCGGTGCGGTCTTCACCCCGCTGAACTTCCGCTTGCCGCCGGGTGAGATCGAGTACATCGTGAACGACGCGGCGGCCGACGTCGTGGTGTTCGAATCGTCGACTCGAGAGTCCGTCGAAGGGGCGAAGCCGGCCCTCGAGACCGTCGACTCGTACGTCTACATCGACGACGACGTGCCGGAGTACGCCAGCGGGTTTTACGACCTCCTCGAGTCCGGCACGGCCGAGCGACCGAACGCCACCGTCGAGGAAGACGACGTGTACGCGTTCATCTACACCTCGGGAACGACTGGTCGGCCGAAAGGAGTGGTTCACGAACACCGAAGCATGGTCGAGCACAACCTGCTGTGTATCGCCGAGATGAACCTCACTCGCGACGACGTCGGGTTGTCGATCATGCCCCTCTATCACTGCGCCGAGTTACACTGCAACCTGTTCCCGCGCGTCCACCGGGGCGCGACGAGCGTCATCCACCACGAGTTCGACCCCGTCGCCGCGCTCGAGGCGATCGACGAACACGACGTGTCGCTCCTGTTCGCCGCACCGACGGCGTGGAACGCGTTGTCGCTCACCGCCGCGGACTCCCCCGTCGACACCTCCTCGCTCCGACTCGGCCTCTACGGCGCAGCACCGATGCCAGAACAGGTCCTCGAGAACTGCCGGGAGCACCTCTGTGACGATTACGTGCAGGCCTACGGTATGACCGAGATCGGGCCAGCAGGGGTCTTTCAGCCACCCGAGGATCAACACCCGAAACAGGGCTCTGCCGGCCTGCCCGGCCTCAACCATCAGGTTCGAATCGTCGAGCCGGATGCGGATCCGGATCAGACCCTCGAGCAAGGAGAAATCGGGGAGATTCTCATTGCCAGCCCCTGCGTGATGCGCGAGTACTGGAACCGCCCCGAGGCGACCGACCACTCGCTTCGGGAGGTCGACGGAACGACGTGGTACTACACGGGGGACCTCGGCTACTGCGACGAGGACGGCTACCTCTTCGTCGTCGACCGAAAGGACGACATGATCGTCTCCGGCGGCGAGAACATCTACCCCGCCGAGGTCGAAGACGTCCTGTTCGCCCACGACGCCGTCGAAGAAGCCGCCGTCCTCGGCGAACCCGACGAGGAGTGGGGCGAACTGGTCGTCGCCTACGTCGTCGCCGACGGCGTCAGCGCGGACGAACTCGACGCCGCGGTCCTCGAGAGCGACGACCTCGCCGACTTCAAGCGGCCGCGCGCGTACTACTTCGTCGACGAACTCCCCAAGAACCCGAGCGGGAAAGTCCAGAAGTTCAGGCTTCGCGAGGACGACGACGCCGTCGAACCGGACGCAGAGATCACGACCACCTGAGCTTCTGGCGAATTCTCTCGCCCGTTTTGCCTCCTCGAGCGTTTCGACGGGGATCACACCGCAGTCAGTTCCGAGTCCAAACGGTATTTATCACCGCGGGCGAAAACGAGAGACGATGGAACGCGGGTCCCGGGAATCGTTTACGCGCATGGGCACGCTGGGGATCGAAGAGGAGTGTTTCGTCGTCGACGACGACGGCCGCCCTACGAGTGGCACCGACGAACTCGTCTACGAACACGACCCGCCGGAGATCCTCGACGACCGCCTCGACCACGAGCTGTTCAAGTTCGTCATCGAGACGCAGACGCCGCTGATCGAGGAACCGAGCGACGCCCGAGAGTCGCTGCTCGAGATCCGACGCGCGCTGGTCGACCACGCGAACGAACACGGCTTCCAGATCGCCGCCGCCGGCTTACATCCCCTCGCGAAGTGGCGCGAACTCGAGCACGCCGAAAAGCCCCGCTACCAATCGCAACTCGACCGAATCCAGTATCCACAACACCGGAATACGACCGCCGGCGTCCACGTCCACGTCGGCGTCGACGACGCGGACAAAGCGGTCTGGATCGCGAACGAACTGCGCTGGTACGTGCCGATCATGCTCGCGCTTTCGGCAAACTCGCCGTACTGGAACGGATTCGACACCGGCCTCCAGTCCGCGCGCGCCAAGATTTTCGAGGCGCTGCCGAACACGGGCATGCCGACGTACTTCGAGGACTACGAGGCGTTCGACCAGTTCGAGCGACGGATGCTCGAGACGAACGCGATCGAGGACCGCGGCGAACTCTGGTACGACGTGCGCCCGCACACGGCCCACGGAACCGTCGAACTCCGCACGCCGGACGGACAGGCCGACCCGGATATCGTGATGGCGTTCGTCGAGTACGCCCACGCGCTCGTCGAGGCCCTCGCCGCGGAGTACGAGGACGGCGCGCCCGGCTACGGTCGCGAGCACCGCCGCGAACTCCTCGACGAAAACAAGTGGCGGGCGATTCGCCACGGCCAGGACGCCTCGTTTATCACTCGCGACCTCGAGGGAACGGTCGATCTGGGCGAGGTCGTCGACCGCGAGTGCGAACGTCTCGGTATCGAGGGGATCAAACGCGTCTACGAACGCGAAAGCGGTGCCGAGCGCCAGCGGCGACTTCGGGAGGAAGACGGCCCCGACGCCCTGTGTCAGTCGCTGCTTCTCGGGACCGAGTAACGACCGACTGGTCTCCCAGCGAGTTGTTCAGGGCCCGCAAAGATTTACTGCCGTGGGACGTGTCGCCCCACTCGAGAGACAGATGGGTTCGGACAACACAGACGGGCGTCCGCGCGAGGAGAACCAACCCGATCGTCCTCGAGACGGTGACGACGACGCCGTCCGAACGGTCGCACTCGAGGAGGTCGACCAGCGAATCGTCGATCTGCTCTCGTGGATTCTCGACACCGAGACCCGCGCGAAGATCTACGTCTTCTTGCTCGCGAATCCCGCGAGTACCGCCGAGGAGGTGGCGACGGGCACGGGCCTCTATCCGAGTACGGTTCGAGAAGCACTCGCAGAACTCCACGACGAGGAGCGAGTCACGCGCGAGAAACGCGTAAACGACGGTGCCGGCAACAATCCCTACGCCTACACCGCAATCCAACCGAGCGATCTCGTCGGGGGGGTCGTCGATCAGGTTCAACGCGAGTTGAACACGATTTTCACGCTCGATTCGATCCTCGAGCGCCCCTCCGATGGGGGTTCCGACCTCGAGCCGGTGACGATTACCGTCGACGATACCGACCCAACCGAATCGACCGAATCGACTGACCACATCGATTCGACCGAAACCCGGGACGAACCGGACACAAGTACAGAGACGGACGGCGTGGGCTCGAGTACACCGAACCGTCCGGAGTCGGATACTGACGATGCCACCGACTCGAGTGTAGCCGGCGACACGGATCAGCGGACGGACGACGAATAGGTCTATTCCTCACTCCTCGAGGCCGAGTACGGCCGGGCGCTCGAGTGCTAACTCGTAGCCGACGGCCCGGGCCGTCGTGGTCGGCCAGCGATCCGTCGTCGTCAGGTCCTCGACCGATTCGGCCGTGACGAGTGCGGTCCCTTCGCTTTTGGCACCTCGAACGGTCGGATTCCACGCGTACGCCATCGGCTCGATCACCGGGGCCCGGTGGTCCGGCGTCGCGATCCACTCTCGGCCGGCGAAGCCGGCCGCTCCCCCCTGGTGGTGATACTCCCACTCGCCGTCGAAGCCCACGACATCGTAGGCGTCTCGAATCGCCGAGAAGACGGTTCCCGCGGATTCGCCCTCGAGGGCTGCCTGCTGGGTCGCTGCGAGCGCGGTCGTCTCGACGCGTGCCGCTGCCGCGTGGCGCTCCTCGAGCCACTCGGGCGGGTCGAACGCGACGGCGCGCGTACAACTCGCGTGGAGGCCGGCGCGTTGGGTCGTGACGGAGACGAGCACGTAGTCACCCAATTCGGCTGTCGTCGGCGTGTAGTGGCGATACTCCTGTGCTCGCTCTGCCCCGCCGACGAGCACTACGGGGGCTTCGATGTCTCGCGCCGTGAGGGCGACGCGCAACGCCGAGGCGACCTCGTGTTCGGTATCCTCGGCTCGGAGTTCGCGACAGACCGATTCGACGGCGGCGGCTGTTTCCCGCCCCAGCGTCCGGTATCGCTCTCGATCCCGCTCGGTCAGTGGCTGTCGAAGCGGCGTCGGATCGATGCGCTCGAGACCGGGAACGTCGACGTCGGCTGCGCCGCGTTCGTCCGCGCCGACGCGGGCGGCGATCGCCTCGCCGAGCGACGAGGCGTGCCAGGAGTACGTCTCGAGCGAGACGTCTTCGACGGCGAGATCCGGGAGTTCCTCGGCCGCGATTCGATCCGCCTCGATGTTGTTGGTCACGACACGAACGTCCGTGCCGTCGTACCCCACGGCGGCGACACCGGCATCCGTTTCGCGGTCGATCACGTTCGAACCGCCCGTCAGCCAGGCGAAACTGTTCGGCCGAGCGAACCAGACCGAATCGAGTCCGTTCGACTCGAGGTAGGCCTCGAGTCGCTCGCGTTTGTCCATAGCGGGTGCTGGGACGGACAACGTTTGAATGCGACGAACGCGAGGGCGCGCTGCGAGTCCGGCCTCGCGTGGGCGTGGCGAAGGCAGCCTCGAGCGAGCGTGGCGAACGCGGCCCGCGTCGGTGCGGACGAGCACGGACTCGAGCGAATCACCGGCGTACCGTCCCTGTCTGGCGATTCCAGTGGTGTAGGAACGACTCGGGTAACCTAAGTAGCGATAGTGCTAACCCTCGCCTGAACGCCCGTGTCGACCGATAGTTACACTTCCCGTCCGGTATTGCGCCCGCTGATCGAACGGTTTGGCTTTCGCCACCTGCTCGTGACGACGCTCTTGCTGGTCGCCGCGACGATTCTCCTCGGCGTTGCGGCGAAGGCGACCGGCTCCGGCCTCGCCTGCGAGCAAAACTGGCCGCTTTGCGACGCCGGACCCTACAACGCGTTCCCGGCGAACATGCCCAGTTTCTACGAGTGGTTCCACCGCTTCGTCGCGATGTTCGCCGGGTTCGCCATCGTCGCCACGGCATTCGCGTCTTGGCGGCTGCCGGACATCGACAACCGGATCGCCGGCCTCGTCGTTCTCGGCGCGATTTTGACGCCGATTCAGGTCGTCCTCGGCCGCGAAACCGTCACGCAGTACACGATGGACATCCTCCAGCTTCACTTCTGGACGGCCGTTCTCATCTTCGTCCTGTTCGTGGTCGCGACCGTTCTCGTCTGGGAGTCACAACTGACGGCGACACACGCGACCGCCTCGCTCGCACTCGGCGCGCTCTCACTCCCGTTCCACGTCGCTCTCAGTCCCTTCGCACTCGGCGACATCACCGCCTACGGCCCGTCGCTGCAGATGGCCCAGTACGCCGTGATGCTCGTCTCCATCGCCGCCGTCCTCGTCGCGTTCATGATCGGACGACGCCAGTTCTCGAACAAGCCCCTTACCGCACTGCTCGGCTTCACGACGGCGCTCGCGTTCGTCGTCACGTTCCTCGCTCGAGAGGCCGTCAACCCAGCCTACGACGCCGTGTATCTCGCTTCCACCGCACTGTTGTTCGTCTTCCTCGCAATCAGCATTTGGCGAACGCGGGTCGCCGCGAGCAGCGCGTAACGCCGTTCGGAGCACACGGTTTTTGGGCGGTTCCGTCAAGAAATTCACAACCGATCGACACGTCTCGAGGGAACGGGACACTCCTTTGAGGGTGGCCTCGAAACCCCTACCCGAATGGCCGACAACGCCGACGGGACGGTCTACTACGTGATCAGCGATTTACACATCGGTGGTGACGAACAACTCGAGCACGTCGAGTTCTTAGACGAACTCCTCGCGTTTCTGGAGGAGTTAGAGACGACGGACGAAGACGCCGAGTTACTGATCAACGGCGACGCGTTCGGGCTCTGGGAGTTTACCCAACTCGAGGGCATCGAGAAGTTCGACTCGCTCGTGTCGTCGTACCCCCAACTGTTCGAGCAGTTTCGGGCGACGGGCGAGAACGTCCAGATCACGCTGTTACCGGGCAATCACGACTACGAACTTGCGGCCTACGACGAGTACGTCGAGCGCTTCGCCGAGTACAACGTCGACCTTGTCCAGGAGGAGTCGATCACTCGCACGGTCGGTGAGCGCGAGATTTGGCTCGAGCACGGCATGCAACGCGACCCGAACAATCGGATCGAAGATTTCGGCAATCAACACGACAAACCGCTGGGGTACTACGTAAACCGGCACGTGACGAGTCGTGCGGGTCAGTTGTCGGATCGCGGCCGCTACAACTGGCTCAAGGACATTCAGGCGGTCGCCCCGATGCAGCGAATTCCGACGTGGATGACCTCGAAGTACTTCTATCGGGAGATGAACCCCTTGCTTCGGTACGCAGCGGTGCCGTTTCTGTTGTTGTTCAACGTCAGCGCGATCCTCGCGATACTCGCCGGACTCGACCTGGCGGACGTCTGGTCGGCTCCGATAGTGTACTTCGAGAGCGCCCTCGTCTATCTGGGTCCGGCGAGCACCCTCGTCTACTCCTTGCTCGCGGTCAACGTCGCCGTCGTCGGCTTGCTGTTACTGATCGGCGTTCCGCTGTATCTCGTCGCTCGAGACGTCAGAATTACGCTGAATCGCTTCGGTATCTTCGAGGGCGACGAGCCGGCGGATCCGACGGAACCCTACCACGAGGCCGCACGGGAGGTCTTCGAGGAGCGCCCGCAGACGGCCGTCTTTTGCTACGGCCACACCCACCGACCCGCCGTCACTGAACTCGAGGACCGACTCGTCGTCAACACGGGCACCTGGCTGAAGCGACTCTACCGTCGCGAAGTCGTCGCCGGATTGCTCCCGCCGGTCTTCCAGCCGTCCTTCCAGTTGAACTACGCGCGTATCGCGGCCGAATCTGAGGGCGTCGTCGTCGAGTACGAAACTGTCGACAAACCCGATCCGATCGCGGAAGAACTCACGTACACCGAACGGCTGCTCACCGTCGGTATCGAGCCCGAACTCGACATTCCGAATCGGTCCGTCGTGAGCGAAGACGCGAAAGTCCCAGAACCCGAACCGGCTGACTGAGACCGTCGTATGCTGACGACCTGCGGCGACTATTCGCGTTGTCGGGGTTAGCCGAACGTGACGACAACTCCGATTCCGAGAAGCGCCATACCGCCACCGATCGCAAACAGGACGTAGTTCGCGATCGGATTCGCCGCGGTCGTCACGCCGAGTGAGTAATGACGCCTCGAGAGCGGCCAGAACGGACGAATTCCCATTGGAGTCAACGCGTCTGCGAGGAGGTGTGAACCGATCGAAAGCGTGCCGACGACGAAGGCAAACGTGACGAATCCGACGTCCGCTGCCGGCGAGGTGGCATCGACGAGTACGGCCGTGGCAGCGGCGAGGACGATTCCGACGGCCACCGCGAAGCCGACCGTATGAGTCGGACCACGGTGGTCGATCAGGGGGAGTGTGTGGTCCACATCCGGAATTGTCGAGAGGCCAACGCAAACGAGTGCGCCGAGTATCGCCATCGTCTCGTTCCCAGCCAGTCCGACAGCGGTTCCAACCGGTGCGTACGCCACCAACGCGGCCCCGTAGTGACCGACCTGGTACATCGTCCGTGGAAATTGCCTATCCGGTAATAAACACACCGCAATCGGGACGTGAAGGTCGCGATCGATCGGCGTATTTGGCCGGTTCAGGCGTCAACTCCGGCTCACCACCGCCAGTAGAACAGCGAGACGGACACGGTACGCCCCACCGAACTCGAGGACGCGTTCGGTCGCGTTCATACTTAAATTACTTCGATATCTAACCAGCCAACTCTTGAACGTCCCTGCAGTTGTTACAGCGAACGGTTCCTCCATGTGTGATGATATTCGACGAACACTGATAGGACAGGGAGAACAGTCGAAAACCGATTACGTAGGCGGTTCGTCACTCGAGAGGACCGCGTGAGATGAGCATCATCGCGACAGTCGCCGTCCCGTCGACGGATTTCCCGCTCGGTTCGCTCACCGACATCGACGAAGACGTCACGCTCACTGTCGAGACGACGGTGCCGACGAGCGAGTCGGTCGTGCCCTACGTCTGGGTTCCGGCCGCCGCCTCCGACTCGGTCGTCGACGCCCTCGAGACCGAGTCAGTTGTCGCGAGCGTCTCGACGGTCGATCGAACAGCCGATCACGTCTTGCTCAAAGTGACGTGGGGAGAACGAGTCAACGGTCTCCTCGAGTCGATTCGAGCGCAGGATGCGATCGTCACGAGCGCCGTCGGCACGGGAACACAGTGGACGTTTCGGCTGCGATTTTCTACTTACGAGTCGCTCTCCGTGTTCTATCGCAGTTGCGTCGACCAGGAGATTTCCGTCGAACTCGTTCAGCTACACGAAACGGTGAGTCCCACCGAGACCCACCAGTTTGGCCTGACTACACCCCAACGCGAAGTGATCGAGGATGCGTATCGGGCCGGGTACTTCGACGTTCCCCGCGGGTCGACGCTCGTCGACCTCAGTACCCAACTCGAGGTCTCCGACTCCGCGGTCTCACAGCGCCTGCGACGGGGATTGGCGACGCTCATCGAGGAGACGCTCGCCCCCGACCGGCCAAGAGACGACCCGCTGAACGAACTCGACTCGCGGTGATCGCACGGGACCGACAGTCTATATGCGCTCGAGGCCCTGCTCACTGTCGTGAAGAACGTCACGGAACGGACTCGCAACCCGTTTGGACTGCGACCGCCGTTCGATCGCACGAGGCCCGACGAGCGAACGGCCGTCTTCGGCTACGGCGACGCGAACGCCGACTTTCACCTGATCGGTAACTATCCCGGCGTTCACGGCGGACGCGAGAGCGGCGTACCGTTTACCGAAACCGAGGCCGGCGAGCGCGTGCAATCGATCGTTCGCGAGGTCGGCTTCGCAGCGGGCTCCTGGAGCGAGCCAACCGTCGAGAATCTCTTCTGTAGCTACCGGCACATGTGTTGTCTCCCGCCGGGTGAGACGCCCGACGAATCGACGTACGACGACCTCGAGCGATACTTCGACGCCGAGTTGCGCGCGATCAACGCCCACATTCTGCTCCCGGTCGGTGAGCGCGCAACCGACCACGTCCTCAGATCGTACACGACTCAGCGCGACCGTCTCGAGCTCGATATGGCCACGCTGCACGGACAGGAGATCCGGGGTCGTGGGTTCATGGTCGTCCCGATCAGAGACCCGACCGTGTGGGAGGATACGGAAGCCGACGCGATCGTCTCGCGGCTCGAGGCGATTCTCGGACGCGATTACCGCCAGACGAAGGGCGTCGCGACGCGTGTCGGGTGAGAAGCGACGCTCGAGCGGGCTGGCGAGTGCTATCGGCCGAGGTGCTTTCGAATCGTCGCTCGAATCGGAAGCGCGAGACCGCCGACGATCGGCAACAAGACGAACGCGATCAGGTCGACGACCAGCGTCGGTTCGCCACCGACGCCAAGACCGATCCCCAGTCCGGCCAGGGGCCCCAGAACCGGGAGGACGTACAGATACGAGGGCGTCCAGCCTGGGCCGCGACGCGTGTGCTGGACGATCACCAGAAAGAGCAACGGCATGAGCACCGCGCCGGCGAGCAGCGGACCGCCGACGAGGACTGTCGTTACGCCGAGGGCCACCGCGAGGACGATCGTTTCGTCGATCGAGAGCGCACCGAAGAGTTCGCTCGAGCGACGCACTCGAGCACCCAGTAACGTGAGGCCCGTCAGGCCAGTGATACCGCCCAGCGCGGCGTACCACAGGTGGGCCTCGAGTGGCACCGCGAACGGTTCGAACGCGGCGAGAAACGAGACAACGGGGTCGACTCCGTGCCGGCCGGTCGCGAGCAGTTCCCAGAGTTCGCCGGAATCGCCACCGACTGCACCGAAGTCACCGGCTAGCCCAGTGAGTTCGGCTTCGTTCTCGAGGGCGAAGTGAGCGAGTCCGGCGAGATAGACGAAAAGCGAACCCCAGATCAGCGGTAGCGAGAAGTTCTGTCGTCGCCACCAGCGGACGGCGGCATTGCGTTCGGATTGGGTACCGGAGGCGGTCGCCGTCTGCTGGCTCGTCGACCGTGTACTTCCACTAGTTGTCTGTGTTCCAGTCGACTTCGAGGTCCCCGCTCCAGTTCTGGCCCCGGTTCCAGTTCCGGTTCCTGCGGAGTCCGTGCTCGAGGTCGTTTTGCTTGTGCCCGTCGCGCCACTCGTCGCGGAAGCCGTCTGCTTCGTCGCGGAGGAACTGGCACTAGCGCTACTCGAGGAACTGTTTGTGTCGTCGTCATTGTCGTCGGAACTTCGCCACACCGACGCGGATGGGAGGCCACTCGTTCGTTTGGCGACGTAGTCTTCGTGCCCGAGTCTGTCGTAGGCCTGCTGTTCGACGGGGTCGCCGAGAATGTCGTAGGCCTTTTTGACCGCCGTAAACTGCGCTCGAGCGCGTTCGTCGTCGTTGTGATCGGGGTGGTATTCGCGAACCTTCTCGCGATAAGCGGTTTTGATCTCGTCCTGGGAGGCGTCGGACGGGACGTCGAGAAGGTCGTAGAAATCCTCAGTCATGTGAAAGTCAGCGTGTCTTGTACGAACTGTTGGACGGGGTTGTAATTAGATTGTTTGTTTCAGTTGGACAGTACTGTCTACTGAATGATGTTCCAGGACCCTCCTTCCGACCTGTGTGTCACACGCTCAGGAGTCGTCGCTCGAGCGTGTCGAAAAATCGGTGAGCGAGGCCTGTCCGCGTGCAGTCGTCGAACGTTCCTCGTTGGAACCTGTTTCCGCTTCCGTGTCAGGTACCGTGTTCGTCTCAGATACCCGATCATCTAGCGACTCGGCGTCAGACACCTCCTCGTCAGCGGACACGTCGGCTTCGGTCGCAGACGTTGGCGAGTGAGACTCCCACCCGTCGAGGTCCGCCTGATCAGCCGCCGCGAACTCGAGGTTGGCCACCCTCACGCCGACTTTTCGAACCGGTTCGGACTCGAACTCCGAGAACAGATCGTGGGCGATTCGATCGACCAGGTCGGGGTCGTCGACCGGACCGGAGAGCGATCGCTCGCGGGTGTTGACGTCGTACGGCGGAAGGACCGCCTTGACACCGACCGTCCGATAGAGGGCACCCTCGCGTCGGGCGCGGTCGGCGACGGCCGCCGCGAGCGTCTCGATCTGTTCGTACTTCGGCCCCGAATTCTCGACGGGTTCGGCGAACGCCGACTCTCGCGAGAAGCTTTTGGGCTCGCCCTTGGGCTGGACGCGTCGGTCGTCGTCCCCGCGGGCGCGGTCGTACAGTTCTTGGCCCCGTTCGCCGAAGCGTTCGACCAGGGGCTCGGGATCGGTCGCCGCCACGTCCGCGGCCGTCTCGAGGCCCATCTCGCGCAGCGCCCGGGCAGTGACGGGACCGACGCCGTGGAGCAAGTCGACCTCGAGCGGCGCGAGGAATTCCGCTACTTCGCCGGGTTCGACGACGGTCAGGCCGTCTGGTTTGTCGAAGTCGCTGGCGATTTTCGCGGCGCTCATCGTCGGCGCGACGCCGATGCTGACGGTGATACCGACCTCCCGTCGAATCCGGTCTTTGATGTGGCGACCGAAGCCGTCCGCGACCTCCCAGGCGGTTCGGTCGGTGACGTCGAGGTAGGCCTCGTCGATGCTCACCTCCCTGACGACGTCGGCGCACTCGTGGAGGATTTCCCGAACCTCGCTCGCGACCGACTCGTAGTAATCCATGTCGACGGGCCGGTAGTACCCCGTGTTCTCTACCGACAGGTCGTCATCGTGAGTCTCGTCAACAGTTTCGTCGCGCTGGGAGTCGTCTTCGAGGGGGCCGCGACGAGGGAGTCGCTCGAGCGCGCTCGAGATTGCTTGGGCGCTCTCGACGCCGAACTCGCGGGCTTCGTAGCTGGCCGTGGCGACGGCCCCGATGCTGTCGCCGGGTTCGTATCCCATGCCGACGACGACCGGTTCGCCCGCCAGTTCGGGCTCGCGAAGCCGTTCGCAGGACGCGTAGAAGCAATCCGCGTCGACGTGACAGACGATCCGCTCTTCCTCGTCGTCGTCCGTCCCTACGCCCGGTAGCCGCGGCCCCTCGGTCATTCGTTCACTCGAGAGTTCGTCCGCGTCGTTGTGAACGTTGTGCCCTACCGGCCGCCGGTTGCCACTGTCGTCCGACACCGCCCGAATTGACACATCAATCGAATTACTTTCCTACCAGTGGCGAAAGTGCCACGTATGGATTCGCCGTCTGCAGACACGCCACCGCCGATCGAGACGTACGGATCCGACGACGAGTCGGACTCGAGCACGGTGTTCAACGCGCTCGTCGGTGCCGCGGTCGGTATCGTCCTCTCGTTCGTTCCGGGATCGACGGTGATCGGGGGAGCCGTCGCCGGCTACCTCGAGGGAGGGGAACCCGCAGACGGTGTGCCTGTCGGGGCGCTGGCAGGATTCATCATGTTTCTCCCAGTCGTTCTCTTCGGATTCTTCGGCATGGCCTTGTTCGTCGGTCCCGCCGGGGGTGGCGGGTTCGGCGTGTTCGGAATACTCTTCCTCGTCGTGTTCGGCGGACTCTATACCGTCGGGTTGAGCATTCTCGGCGCGGTCGTCGGAATTTTTCTCAAAAACGATCTGTAACGCGAGAACGAAGCGAATTCAGTTGTACCCGCGCCATCGTTTTCCACACTCAGTACACTTGAAGAATCGCGTCGGCGGCTCGTCGGCGGAGGCCGTCTGCTTGAGCGTGTACCAGGCTTCCTGATTGCCACACTCGTCGCAGACGACGTCGGTCGCCTTCGGCTTCCCCTCGAAGTTGGCGTTTTCGTCGGACTCGATGATTTCGGCGTCCATCTGGGACTCCGTCGAGACGAACTCGTCTTCTCGTTCTCGGTCGCGTTCGCTCGAGGCCCCGCAGTCGGCGCTCGTACAGACCATCTCGTCGCCGTCGGCTTTCATCATCGAGCCGCATTCGTCGCAAAAGCGCATACCTGAGCGTAACGGGTCGACGGGCAAAAGGATAGTGTCGAGTGCAAGAGACTCCCGTTTCGGGCAGTTGTCTCCACCGGTCCGAATCGAGCGTCGGCTTACTGGGTCGGTTCCGTGCTAACTCGAGCACCGGTGTCACTCGGCCGCGTCACGATAACGTTTCCCTCGAGTCCGTTCGTGGCAAGGGCGTCTCGAGCGGCCGCTTCGGCCTCGTCCGCGTGGTCTCGATCGGTGACCCCGTAGACGACGGGGCCCCACGACGACTGACCCACGCCGGTACAGACCGGACATTCAGAAAGCGTTTCGACGAGGACGCCCGCCGGGGGCCGAAAGACGCCACCCTGGGCGTCCGCGTACCACGAGCCGTTCTTCCGGCCGATCTCGGAAATAGCGTCGCCGAAGGCCTCGAGACTCCCTTCTGCAGCGGCAGGGAGGAGCTTACGGGTGACGACGCCCGCAATTTCGTCCGCGACGGCCGGGTCGGCCCGCTCGACGACGGTTCGCATGCTCGCGTCCTCGTCGTCGCCGCTTCGGCCGGGTTCGGCGTCCGGAACCACGACGAGGAATCGCCACTCCGCGGGCAGGTCGTGGCGGGCAACGGCCGGGGGCACCGTCCAGTCGCCCTCCGCGGGCGGTTCGGTCGTGAAGCGATTCGTCGGGTGGCCCGCGTCTACGACGAAGCCGCCGGCTTCGAACGTCGCGACGCCGACCCCGCTGCGCCCGCCCCGCCCCATCGCCGGTGCCAGCGCTCGCACGTCCGCCTCGAGGTCGTGCGCGCTGGCCGTCGCGGCGAGAATCGAGAGCGCGAGTTGCGTCCCGCTTCCCAATCCGACGTGGCGGGGCAGTCGCTCCTCGAGCGAAATCGTCACCCCGGACACGTCGAGGGCGTCGACCGCGCGTTCGGCGTACGCTCGAGCGAGCGAGTCATCGCTCTCGACGGCTGTCGCCGGTTCGGCGGTCACCGTCACGCGCGGCTCCTCGAGGCCGACGCCGATACCGCCGTAGAGTCGCCGTCGCGCGAGCGAGAGGTTCTGAAATCCGACGTGGACCCTCGCACCCGCGGTGACCGTCGCCGTCGTCATAGCACGCGGTAAGAACCCTCCCTAAAAGGGAGTTTCGACGGCGACACGTGGTCGTGGCGTCGCCAGCCATTTATACAGCGCCGGTGCTATCGAACGAATAATGACCGACGACTCACGCGCCGGCGTCGTCCTCGCCGGCGGCTTTTCGACCCGTTTCGGCGAAGCCGACAAAGCCGTCGCCGAGCTCGCCGGAACGCCGATGATTCGACGCGTCGTCGACCGACTGGGACGGGTCGTCGACGACTGCGTGATCAACTGTCGCGACGATCAGCGCGAGGCGATCGAAACTGCACTCGAGGGAAGCGACGTCAACCTGACGTACGCGACCGACCCGGAGCCCGACCTGGGCCCGCTGGCCGGCATTCGGGTCGGTCTCGAGGCGGTCGACGCGGCGTACGCGGCCGTCGTCGCCTGCGACATGCCCCACGTCGATCCAGCGTTGCTGGAGGACCTTTTCGAGCGCGCCCGCGGCCGCGACGCCGCCGTCGTCACGCTCGAGGACGGCTGGTACCAGACGACCCAAGCCGTCTATCGTGCCGATGCGATGGCTCGAGCCTGCGAGATAGCGCTCGAGGAGGGCGACGGGCGAATCGTCACCGCGTTCGATCGAATCGACGTCGAACTGGTCGAGGAAAGCGAACTCGAGGGCGTTCCGGACCACACGTTCGAGAGCATCGACACGCAAGCGGCGCTTCGCGAGGCCGAACGCCGCCTCGAAGGCTGAGCGCCGTTTTCCCTGCTACAAGGGCGGACCCTGCCGGCTGAGAAAGGGTAACTTATACCGTTTCGACGCAAGGGTCGACCATGAGCAGCGACGACGAGTTCGACTACGGCAAAGACGAACGCCTCAAAAGCACCGAGGTCACCCAGGGCGCGGAGAAAGCCCCCCACCGGGCGATGTTTCGGGCGATGGGCTTCGAGGATGAGGATTTCGGCTCGCCGATGATCGGCGTTCCGAACCCGGCCGCAGACATCACCCCGTGTAACGTCCACCTCGACGACGTCGCGGAGTCGGCGCTCGAGGGAACCGACGAAGCGGGCGGCATGCCCATCGAGTTCGGCACGATCACCATCTCCGACGCCATCTCGATGGGGACGGAGGGGATGAAGGCCTCGTTGATCTCTCGAGAACTCATCGCCGACAGCGTCGAACTGGTCTCCTTCGGCGAGCGAATGGACGGCCTCGTCACCGTCGCCGGCTGTGACAAGAACCTGCCGGGCATGTTGATGGCCGCAATCCGGACGGATCTCCCGAGCGTCTTCCTCTACGGCGGCTCGATCATGCCGGGCGAGCACGAGGGCCGCGACGTCACCATCGTCAGCGTCTTCGAGGGCGTCGGCACCTACGGCACCGGCGAGATGAGCGGCGACGAACTCGACGACTTAGAGCGAAGCGCCTGTCCCGGTGCCGGCTCCTGTGGGGGCATGTACACCGCGAACACGATGGCCTCCATCTCCGAAGCGCTCGGTCTCGCCCCGCTCGGCAGCGCGTCGCCACCAGCAGAGGACGAAGAGCGCTACGAGGTCGCCCGCCGCGCCGGCGAACTCGCCGTCGAAGTCGTCGAGGAGGATCGCCGCCCCTCCGACGTCATCAGCCGCAAGTCCTTCGAGAACGCCATCGCGCTCCAGACCGCCATCGGCGGCTCGACCAACGGCGTGCTTCACTTGCTCGCGCTCGCCCGCGAGGCCGACGTCGACCTCGAGATCGAGGACTTCGACGAGATTTCCCGGCGCACCCCCAAGATCGCCGACCTCTCTCCCGGCGGCGACCACGTCATGAACGACCTCCACGAGATCGGTGGCGTTCCAGTCGTGATCCGCCGACTGCTCGAGGCCGATCTCTTCCACGGCGACGCGATGACTGTCACTGGCCGGACGATCGAGGAGGAACTCGAGACGCTCGACCTGCCCGACGAGTCGGAAATCGACGCGGAGTTCCTCTACTCCGTCGACGACCCCAAAGAAGCCGAAGGGGCGATCAAGATCCTCACGGGCAACCTCGCGCCCGACGGCTCCGTCCTGAAGGTGACCGGCGACGACGAGTTCCACCACCACGGTCCCGCACGAATCTTCGAGGACGAAGAGGACGCGATGGAGTACGTCCAGGAGGGACACATCGAGAGCGGCGACGTGATCGTCATCCGAAACGAGGGGCCGAGTGGCGGCCCCGGCATGCGTGAAATGCTCGGCGTCACCGCCGCCGTCGTCGGTGCCGGTCACGAAGACGACGTCGCGCTGATCACTGACGGCCGATTCTCCGGTGGCACCCGCGGCCCGATGATCGGCCACGTCGCCCCCGAGGCATTCGTCGGCGGGCCGATCGGCCTGCTCGAGGACGGCGACGAGATCACCGTCGACATTCCAGAGCGCACCCTCGAGGTCGACGTCGACGACGCGGAACTCGAGGCTCGTCGCGAGGACTGGGAGCGTCCGGACCCGCCGTACGACGGCGGCGTGCTGGCCAAGTACTGCCGCGACTTCGGATCTGCATCCCACGGCGCGGTGACGAACCCTGGCCTCAAACGCCAGTAATCGGTTCCCGATCACGACCTCGTCACGACTCGTTTTCGATCGATGCTGACTCGTTCGTTCCGGAGACATTCCGACGCAGGCGAGTGCATGGACCGTCGATTTCCTGCACGAGGCTTTCGGGGCCGTATCGTCGAATATCACGTAAGATCAGTTCCGATGTACAAATACTGCCTCGAGTGTGATTGGTACGCAAGTACGGACGCCGGACAGACGCCTAGAGAGGTCTCCGAAGACGCGATCGATCACTTCGTCGAAACGGGACACGCTGTCGATTCGATCAGACTACCGCCGCCAATCGTCCTGCAAAATTAATCGGTGTGACGGTGCAGAAAGCCAGTTCGGCTCGTCGGCTTAGTTGAAGCCGGGCGAGTTCTCGATTTCGGTGTCGAAGTCGTCGACCACGCGAACGCCGAGTCCGTGGAAGTCCGGAAGGCGCAGACCGTCGCCGTCCTGTGCGGCCTCGATCTCGTCGTCGTCGAACTCGTCGATCGGGTGTGGTTCGACGACGTCGACGATTTCGCGATCCTCGATGCTCATGACCGAGAAGCCGGGCGTAATGCCGGTCGCTGCGTGGGGGTCGCCCGAAACCGGGTCGGGGCCGCGCAGGCTGACGAACATGTACTCGCCGTCGGGTGAGGACCACATGATGTCCGGCGCGTCGCTGTCAGCCGGGTCGTCGGCCTGATCCGGACCGTACTGCTCGATGTAGCCGTCTTCGACTGGCTCGTCGGTCTCCGGGTCGACGACGACGCCGTCGTTCGTTTCCCGGTTGAGGATCCACAGCTCTTCGCCGTCAGGGGTGAACCAGAAGCCGTGTGCGTCGACGCCTTCCGTGTCACCTTCCTCGAGGATGAACTCGTCTTCGGCGGTGTCGTAGACGTAGTAGTGGCCGACGCCGTCTTCGCCCTCGTCGGGGTCGGACGGTGCGCCGGCGGTGAGGTAGAACTTCTCGTCCTCGTAGTGGGGCATCGTTCCGCAGTTAGTCGGCGCTTCTTCTTGCGTGTACGCGCGTTCGATTTCGAACTCGTCGTGATCGACGATGACGAGCCCCGCGTTGCCATACTCCGGGCCGAGCGTGTGAAGCGAGCGACCGTCGGCCGTGTACTGATGGCAGATTGGATGACCCGGCTCGACTTCGTTGTCCGACACCTCGTCGCTCTCGCCGAGTTCGATACGGTCGACTTCTTCGAACTCGCCGTTTTCGGTATCGGCGTCGAGGCGAACGATGCTGCCGTAGTGACCGTCTTCCATGTCGCCCATGACGTCGACGGTGATGTACTCGTCACCGGGGCTGAACGCGGCCATGTGCGTGGACGGCCCGGTCTCGATGTCCGCGACGAGTTCTTTCTCTTCGGTGTCGAAGACGAGCGTTCGGCCGCCGGCCGTACAGGCGATAGCGGCGTAGGCGTAGTCCGAACTGAAGTCGATCATGTGCGGGACGATGTCGTCCGCGTCGATACCAAGGTCGTTGACGTCGATGTAGTCCGTCATCGCGAACTCGTCGTCGCCGTCGGCGTCTGCGGCGGGTTCGTAGATGAAGATGTCGTCTCGACCCTGATCGAGCGCCCAGACTTCGTACGATCCGTCACCCTCTTCGAGGTCCGGGTCGATGTCGTAGTCCTCGTCGTCGAACTCCGACCCCTCACCGTTGTCGTCGTCACCATTGCCGTCACCCGCACAGCCAGCCAGTGCCACTGCACTCACCGTTGCACTCCCCACCAAGAACCGTCTGCGTGTTGCGTCCTTTCGCATACACGTCTCTGGGAGCTACACCATCAAAAGGGTGCGGGTTTCAGGCCTTCTACGTGGCGATTTCAGCATTTTAGCCATAGGATGAGGCAAGAATTGACTCGAGTTTGAACACTCACATCCCCTTCATCGCCCGAATACTGCCGCTGTTGGAATCACCATACCGAATGAACGCCCACGAGCAGGACAATATCGCCGCTACCTATGACTTGATTCGGCGCATAACCGCAGACGGTAGCGCGCCGGTAAGAGGGTCGCCGTCTGCGAAAGACGCGCCACTCGAGGTGCCAGATGGGCCTCAATCCCCGAAAACCGGATCGACCGTGATGGGTACTAAAACCAGTCAACTCGACTGTACAAAGGCCACTCGCACGACTGCGAGCGACGAGAGTTAGGCCCGCTGCTCGAGAATCCGCTCGATAATCAGCCGTGTCGAGAGCAGTTCGTCGTCCGCGACCGACTCGCGAGCGCTCGCGCGTTGGACGGTACACTCGAGTCCGCGGCGCTCGAGTTCGGCTTCGATCTGTGCGTCGTCGTGGTGTTGGTCGTGGCCCAGCGCGATCACGTCGGGATCGATCTCCTCGATCGGGACGAAGATGTCCTCCTCGTGACCGAGGATCGCCTCGTCGACCGCCTCGAGGGCGTCGACCACGTCCCGGCGTTGGGTGGCCGGACAGATCGGCGACTCCTTGTGGTCGACGTTCGCCGTTCGAGCGACGATCACGTACAGTTCGTCGCCCATCGCCGCGGCCTCCTCGAGGTAGTGGACGTGACCAGGGTGGACGATATCGAACGTCCCCTGTGCGATGACTGTCTTCGTCATGCGTTCCTCCCGTTCAGCCGTCGGTACCCGTGCGAACGAACCGTCGTCGCCGAACTCGTCGGCTTCGTCTGACGTATCATGCTATCGTCGAAGGTCGTCGTCGATATCCGCCTGTGTAAAGTCGAAGAAATCATCGGTATCGGGTAGTTCCACGTCGATCACGTTCAGCCGCGTCGAGTGACCTTCCGAATCGAACGCCTGCCAATCCGAGCGACGGTAGGGTGCGCCGATGATGATGTGGACGCTCCCCCGACCGAACGTCTCGAGGTCCGCCGCACTCGGCGAGATCACGCCGTTCGGATGCGAGTGAACGCTTCCGAGCGCCTTCACGTCGTTCGGAATCTGGCTCGTTCGAACCGTCGCGCTCACGCTGTTGGACTCGGTCCCCGGAACGACGAGCACGTCGGTAATGACGAGCCCATCTTGCTCGAGTCCCAGTTCCTGGGCGTCGGTGCCCCGGAGAAACCCCATGTACTCGTGCGGGTGCGTCGCCTCCGAGGACTCGAGTGCGAACTCGAGCGTCTCCTCGGCGATGCCGAGAATTTCGCTCGAGCGAAACAGCGCGTCGAACAGCCCCATATCAGGCCCTGCGTGCTTGCGGTTGCTAAACGTTCCGATCAGGTGGTCGGCCCTGCAGTCGGGAGTTCTGCGAGCGTTTCCCGTCGAGTTGATTCAATACTGTATGAATTATCGATGATGTTTGTACGTAATCAACTAGGTGTCAGTATACTCCTAATGGTACTAGCGAGGGGCTTTTCGGGGACCTACTCGTAGTCGATTATATGTCACTAGATGAAGACTCACTCGACTACCATCGTGATGACCCGCCCGGGAAGATCGAGATCCGGACGACGAAATCGACGACCACCCAGCGGGACCTCTCGCTCGCGTACTCACCCGGCGTCGCCGCGCCGTGTCGAGAGATCGCCGACCGATCGGACGACGCCTACCAGTACACGGCGAAAGGGAATCTCGTCGGGGTCGTCTCCAACGGCTCCGCCGTTCTCGGACTGGGCGATATCGGCGCGCAGGCCTCCAAGCCAGTCATGGAGGGGAAAGGCGTCCTCTTCAAACGCTTTGCCGACATCGACGTCTTCGACATCGAACTCGAGCACGACGACGCCGACGCGTTCGTCGAATCGGTCGCCGCGATGGGCGCGACCTTCGGCGGGATCAACCTCGAGGACATCGCCGCCCCCGACTGCTTTCGAATCGAGGAGCGCCTGCGCGAGCGAATGGACATCCCCGTTTTCCACGACGACCAACACGGCACCGCGATCATCTGCGGAGCGGCACTGTTGAACGCCGTCGATATCGCTGGAAAAGAACTCGAGAATCTCTCCGTTACGTTCTCCGGGGCGGGTGCAGCAGCCCTCGCGACCGCGCGGTTCTTCGTCTCGCTCGGCGTCGAGAAGGAGAACATCACGATGGTCGACATCGACGGCGTTTTGACGACCGACCGAGCAGAATCCGGCGATCTCGACCCCTACAGCCGCGAGTTCGCCCGCGACGTTCCCGACGGCGGCCTCGAGGGCGCACTCGAGGATGCGGACGTGTTCGTCGGCCTCTCCGTCGGCGGAATCGTCAGCGAGGAGATGATCCGATCGATGGCCGCTGACCCAATCGTCTTCGCGATGGCAAATCCCGACCCGGAAATCGACTACGAGACGGCCAAGAACGCCCGCGACGACACGGTCATCATGGCCACGGGGCGTTCGGATTACCCGAATCAGGTCAACAACGTGCTCGGCTTCCCCTTCATCTTCAGAGGTGCGCTCGACGTGCGCGCGGCCGAGATCAACGAGGCCATGAAGGTCGCGGCCGCGAAAGCCATCGCCGACCTCGCGAAAGCCGACGTGCCAGACGCCGTGCGCAAGGCCTACGGCGACCAACCCCTGCAGTTTGGCCCCGAGTACATCATCCCGAAACCCCTCGATCCGCGGGTCCTCTTCGAGGTCGCACCCGCCGTCGCCCGCGCCGCGATGGACTCCGGTTCCGCCCGAACCGAGATCGATCCTGAAGAGTACGTCGAGCGACTCGAGGCCCGACTCGGCAAGTCTCGCGAAATGATGCGAACCGTGTTCAACAAGGCGAAGAGCGACCCCAAACGGATTGCGCTGGCCGAGGGAGCAAACGAGCGGATCGTCCGGGCGGCGGCACAGATCGCCGACCGCGAGATCGCTGCTCCCGTGTTGATCGGCGACGCGGCCGAGATCGAGACGACGATTTCGGCCCTCGGCCTCGAGTTCGACCCGGACGTCGTCGATCCGAGCACGTCAGCGGTCGAGGCGTACGTCGATGCACTCTACGAACGTCGCCAGCGAAAGGGCGTGACGCGAACCGAAGCGACGGAACGGATTCGCGATAGCAACTACTTCGCGTCGGTGATGGTCGATCAGGGCGACGCGGACGCCATGCTAACGGGATTGACGAATCACTATCCCTCCGCGCTTCGGCCGCCGCTGCAGGTGATCGGGACCGCTCCCGAGACCGACTACGCCGCTGGCGTCTACATGCTCACGTTCAAGAATCGCGTCGTCTTCCTCGCGGACACGACGGTCAATCAGGATCCGGACGAGGAAGTCCTGGCCGAGATCACCCGTCACACGGCCGACCTCGCTCGCCGGTTCAACGTCGAGCCACGAGCAGCCTTACTCTCGTACTCCGACTTCGGCAGCGTCGACAACGAGGGAACGCGCAAACCGCGCCGCGCTGCACGGCGACTTCGCGACGACCCAGCAGTCGACTTCCCCGTCGACGGCGAGATGCAAGCCGATACCGCCGTCGTCGAGGACTTCCTCACCGGCAGCTACGAGTTCAGCGACCTCGAGGAGCCCGCGAACGTGTTGGTTCTGCCGAACCTCGAGGCGGGGAACATCTGCTACAAGCTTCTCCAGCGACTGGGCGGTGCCGAAGCGATCGGTCCGATGCTCGTCGGCATGGACCGGCCGGTTCACGTCCTCCAGCGAGACGACGACGTGAGCGACATCGTCAATCTGGCTGCGGTCGCCACGGTCGACGCACAGGACGAGTGATTCCACAGCCCACAGCAGCCGACCGATCGCACGTCGACGGACGATGTGGGCGCTGTGGTGCTCCCTTCTTGACAAGGGTTATACGCGACCGTCTCAAATAACGGGGCAAGATGACACGTGAGTCCGCCGGGGAACCCGGCACAGATGACGGGGATTCCGTCGTCTACGAGCTTTCCAAAGACTGTACGATCGAGGACGTCGAGCAAAATCAGTCGTATCTCGCCGAAATTAACGGTATCGTCGACTACGGTATCTTCGTCGATCTCTCCGAGTCCGTTTCCGGTCTCGTCCACGAATCCGTGCTCGAGGGTACCTACGGCGTCGGCGACGAACTCGTCGTCACGCTCGAGAGCGTTCGCGACAACGGCGATGTCGCCTTCGAACCCGTCGACGTCGACGACTACGCGCTCGAGCACGTCGAGCACGACTACTCCCTGACCGCCACCGACCGACTCGAGGCGACCATCGGCGAGCAGGTGCACATCGAAGGCGAAATCGTCCAGGTCAAACAGACCGGCGGCCCGACCATCTTCCACGTCGCCGACGAAGCCGGCGTCGTCCCCTGTGCGGCCTTCGAGGAAGCTGGCGTGCGAGCGTATCCGTCCATCGAGGTCGGCGATATCGTCCGTGTCACCGGTACACCCGAACACCACGAAAACTCCGTTCAGATCGAGGCCGAGGGCCTCTCGAAACTCGAGGGCGAGGACGCCGAGGAGGCTCGCGAGCGACTCGAGGACGCACTCGAAGCGCGCGCCGAACCCCACGACGTCGACCCGCTGATCGACTGGGAGGCGTTCGAGAAGCTCCGCCCGAACCTCAAGGAGGTCGCCCAACTGCTCCGGCGCACCGTCCTCCAGGGACGCCCGATTCGCGTTCGCCACCACGCCGACGGCGACGGCATGTGCGCCGCCGTCCCGGTTCAGATCGCCCTCGAGCGATTCATCAGCGAGGTTCACGAGGACGAGAACGCGCCGCGTCACCTCATCAAACGCCTGCCCGCGAAGGCTCCGTTCTACGAGATGGAAGACGCGACGCGAGACCTCAACTTCGCACTCGAGGACCGCGAGAAACACGGCCAGCAACTGCCGCTCTTGCTCATGCTCGACAACGGCTCGACGGCCGAGGACGTTCCGGCCTACGAAACGCTGGCACACTACGACATCCCGATCGCCGTCGTCGACCACCACCACCCCGACCCCGACGCGGTCGGCGACCTTCTCGACGCCCACGTTAACCCGTACCTCCACGACGAGGACTACCGGATTACGACGGGGATGTGCTGTGTCGAACTCGCGCGGATGATCTACCCGGATATCACGGACGAACTCCGTCACGTCCCCGCCGTCGCCGGCCTCTCGGATCGTTCCAAGGCCGACGCGATGGAGGACTACCTCGCACTCGCAAACGAGGAGGGCTACGACGAGCAGCGTCTTCAGGACCTGAGCGAAGCGCTCGACTACGCCGCGTTCTGGCTGCGATACAACTCCGGCGATCAGTTGATCCAGGACCTCCTCCAGATCGATAGCGACGACGAGGAGCGCCACCGCGAACTCGTCTCGTTCCTCGCGGACCGCTCTCGCGCGGACGTCGACGAGCAACTCGAGGCCGCGATGCCCCACCTCGAACACGAAGACCTCAACAACGGCGCACACCTCTACCGGATCGACGTTGAGAACTACGCCCACCGGTTCACCTACCCTGCACCAGGGAAAACCACCGGTGAAATTCACGACCGAAAGATCGAGGAAACCGGCGATCCCGTAATTACGGTCGGCTACGGCCCCGACTTCGCCGTCCTCCGCTCCGACGGCGTCCGCCTCGACATTCCGAATATGGTTTCGGAACTCGAAGAGGAGATTCCCGGCGGCGGCGTCTCCGGCGGCGGCCACCTCGTCGTCGGTTCGATCAAGTTCGTCAAAGGCAAACGCGAGGAAGTGATCGACGCCCTCGTCGACAAGATGGAAGACGCCGAAATCGACGAAGCGCTCTCGAGTGCAGCGCCGATCGACGACTGACGGCCGTCGGCTACCCACTGGCGAGTGCTGACCGACAGGTACCGATCGACGACCGCTGATTCTTTTCGCGACGCTGTTCGTCTGTGTGGACGCCAAAAGAGTCGACGAGAGACCGCTCAGACGTCAGTGACCGACGGACTCGAACGAAAGATGCGTCTCGCGAGTCGTCGGCAGTACCGTACTCGGGTGTCGGTGATCAGTTGTCGTTACGTAGCCGTCTCTGGACTCGAGTTAATCCGCGCCGTGGCGTGGCGTGAAGCCACAGTCGGGGCACTCGAGTGAGTCGTACCGGACCGAATACGTGCCGGTACACTCTGGACAGCGGAGGTCTGCGTCGGTTGGGGAATGACTGATAGCCACGTCGGGACAACAGCACGCGACGGTAATAAGTTCGTTCGTTATTTGGGCGGAATAATCGTCTGACTGGAGTGTCTACCGATGCAATTTGTCGGAGAAATCGACCAGTTGAACCGTGAAACGACGCGATAACGAAACCGAACACACGCTGGTGAATCCCGTTCGTCGACGGACGGGGTTCTGGGAACGCTCGAGCGAGAGCGAACCGCCTACTGCAAGAGTGGTTAGAACTGGTACCGCCGTTCGTCGTCCATACTCGGGTACTGATCGGCACCGGTCATCTGTTCGAAGGTCATGCCCGAGAGGTACTCGTCGTAGGTCACGTCGTACTCGGAGCGCAGCTGAAAGTCGAGTTTTCCGCTGTCGACGGTCGTCTGGAAGAACAGGTGAATCGCCCGGCGAACAAGTTCGTCCGTATCCTCCGGATCGAGTGCAGCCTCGAGCAACGCGAGTTCGTTCTGTGCCTCTCGGTCCAGTGAGACGGATACCTCGTCGTCGATGGTGCGATACGAATCCTGTACGTTCTCGGTGAGGTCGTCGAGGCTCATGGCGGCTAGGACTCGAGCCGAGGGGATATGGGTTTCGTGCTCGAGACGTTCGGATCCATCTCGAGGGAATTCACGCCGGCGTCCCTCGCGATATTCCAACTGCGGTAATCGTCGGCCCGTTCGCGTCGAATACGGGAGTGGCCGCCGAGAATCACCACGCCTAAACGAGGGCTGTCCCTACGACGGACGATGACCGAGCGCGACGACGCCGTCAGTCTCGGCGAGGCCCACGACCTCGAGGCCGTCCGAGACGCCCTCGTCGAGTGGTACGAAGCCGACCACCGGGACTTTCCGTGGCGGCGGACGGACGATCCCTACGCCATCCTCGTGAGCGAGGTGATGAGCCAGCAGACTCAACTTGGTCGCGTCGTCGAGGCCTGGGAGGAGTTCCTCGAGCGCTGGCCGACGACGGCCGACCTCGCCGGCGCGGACCGAGCGGACGTCGTGGGCTTCTGGACGGACCACAGTCTGGGCTACAACAACCGAGCGAAGTATCTCCACGAATCAGCTCAGCAGGTCGAATCTGAGTACGACGGCTCGTTTCCGGAGTCGCCCGACGAGCTACAGGAGTTGATGGGCGTCGGTCCCTACACCGCGAACGCCGTCTCGAGTTTCGCGTTCAACAACGGGAACGCGGTCGTCGATACGAACGTCAAACGCGTCTGCTATCGCGTCTTCTCCGTTCCCGACGACGATGCGGCGTTCGAGACGGCTGCGAACGAACTCATGCCAGACGATCGATCCCGGGTCTGGAACAACGCGATCATGGAGTTGGGCGGGGTCGCCTGCACCCAGACGCCCCGCTGTGACGAAGCCGGCTGTCCGTGGCGCGAGTGGTGTGACGCCTACGCGAGTGGGGACTTCACGGCCCCCGACGTGCCGACCCAGCCCAGTTTCGAGGGGAGCCGCAGACAGTTTCGCGGCCGCGTGGTCGGGACACTGCGAGAGTACGACGAACTCGAGCTCGATACGCTCGGCCACCGGATTCGCGTCGATTACGCCCCCGACGGCGAGTACGGCCGCGAGTGGCTCGAGGGACTCCTCGACGACCTTGCTGACGACGGACTGGTGACCCTCGAGCGAGGGGATTCCCGAGCGGAGACGGTCGCGCGGTTACGTCGATAAACGGGCGAGACTCGACCACGTTTATTTGTTCCTCGCACCCGTCATGCGGGTTATGACGAACGTCCACGTCGTCGGCGTTTGCGGAAGTCTTCGCGACGACAGCGCGACGCGTATCGCCCTCGAGTGCGTCCTCGAAGCCGCCCGAGCGGGAACGGCGACGACCGAATTGATCGATCTGCGCGAGTACGAACTGCCGATTTTCGACGCGGATCAGTCTCGAGCGGATGCGGGCGATGCCGACGCGCTCGCGAGCCGATTGCGAGACGCCGACGCGATTATCCTCGGCTCGCCGATGTACCACGGCTCGTACTCCTCGCCGCTGAAGACGGCGCTCGATTACTGCGGCTTCGACGAGTTCAGAGACACCACGGTCGGGTTGCTCGCCGTTTCCGGCGGGGCGTTTCCCGTCACTGCACTCGAGCACATGCGATCCGTGTGTCGAGCGCTCAACGCGTGGGTGATCCCTCACGAGGCCGCGGTCGCGAACTCACACAGTGCGTTCGAAGACGGCGAGTTCGTCGACGAGGACCTCGAGGAACGCGTGGCGACGCTGGGTCGCCGTGCCGTCCAGTACGCGACGATCGAACCGGATCCGGACTCGTTTCAAAGCGACCAGAACATCGGTGCAGAAGGAAAGTAAGCGACGGTGGGGACGACCGAGGCCGGAATTAGGACTCGAGCAGGTGCACGAATCGTCGCTGATGGGCGAGGAAGGCGAAGACGCCGAAGCACAGCAGCCCGAGTTGCACCGCTTCGACGCGGAAGACGACCGTCGTAATCTCGAGGGAAAGCGGCGGCGTTGCGACCGTCCACTCGACGAGCCACGCGGAGACGAGCAACGACGCGGCACCGATGGCGAGTAACAGGCTGGGGACGAACGGGGTTGAAGAACCGTCAGCGGCCCGTCGAAGCCGGAAGGCGCGGCGTTCGAATGCGAATTGACTCACGAGTATGCCGACGAGAAGAATCGTCGCGACGAAAATTCCGGCATGGCCGCCAACGGTTTCGGCGACGAGCAACCAGACGATCCAGCCGGCGCACAACAGGAGTGGGGCACCGAGTCGACGAGGATGTAACAGATCGTCGAGGTTCCGTATCGTGACGCCGAAAACGCCCGCCCTGAGGAGCGCGCCACAAAAGAGGATGCCGAGCCCGGCGAGTGCCGTCGATGCGGAGCGTGTCTCGCTCACGAGAACGAACCAAAGACCGACGGCGACCGTCTCCACCAGCGCCGCCGTGAGGGCTGCGCTCACACCGACGACCCGCCGTTGAGTCGTTTGACCCAACACGCCGGGTTGCCGAATGACGCTCATAGACACCTCCACTCGAGGAACCCTTTTCGTTATGGAAGACATTAACTCACATAGTCTCGTCAGTGCAGATATATACGGCGGGAAGTGAACGGTTTCGACCACGAGGCCGTTGGGCCCCGCCGAAAACCGGAGGCGGCGCGGTCGACACTCCGAGAGAGACGCTCGAGGAGCGAATCGACGATCCGACTCGCTACGAATCGGGTCGAGTTGTCGGCCCGGACAGTCCGTCAGGATTCCGGAGGCGACGAACTCGTGAGTGGCAGTTGGGAGAATCGATTACGTTCCGGGTCGGGCGAGCGCTCGAGTAGGCGGTGGTTACTCGTCAAAACGGTGCGGAGTAGTCGTGATGTACTCGACGTCGCCGGAGTGCGGGCGATCGAAACGTTGGATAGAATTATTTACGGGGGTGTGGTCGGGAGCGAGTATGCCTACAACTGAGGAGCAAGACGAGACGTTATCGGAAATCGTCGTCAGGGAAGCAGTCGGGATGGGACTGGAGTCTCCGCTCCGCGATTCGATCCTCGAGGCCGTCGAAGACGCCGAGGGGAAGACTGGAAGCGACCGAAATCTGCCACTCGCCGGCGCACTCTTTGGCATCGGTAGCGCACTCGGCTTTCTCGCCGGCCGGCGCTCACACGAACTCGAGGTCGGATCGCTCGAGGACATCGACGAGCCCGACATTATTCAGAACGCACTCGAGGAGACGAGAGCTAGTGACGAGGGGATGATGGGCGGTGACGAGGAAGGAATGACGGACGAAACTGATGCCGAGGTGGAAGACGGCGGTGGCTCGAGTAAGATCGGGAAACTGATACTCACCATCGGGCTGGTCGCCGGTATCGCGATTCTTCGCCAGCGACTCTCGTCCGACGAAAAAGAGGAGTGGGAACCGATCGAGGAGTTCGAACCGGCGACGGATGACGAGTCGGACGAGGACGCTGACGACGAGAGCGAGGACGACGCGATGGAAGCGGAAGCCGAAGCCGAATCCGGCGACGAGGAAACGGAGGAGTAACTGCGACGACGACGGTCTCGATTTTCGTTCGAAATTCGACGGTACCGATCGACAGTCCTCCTGCGAAGAAGCTAAGGGGGCGACGCCGACAGTGTCTATCGAATGGAGACGACCCACCGCGTTTTCGTCGGCGACTCTCGGGCCCTCGAATCGGTCGACGACGAGTCGGTCGAACTCGTCGTCACGTCGCCGCCGTATCCGATGATCGAGATGTGGGACGACCTCTTTACGAGTCTCGACCCGGCGGTCGGAGAGGCGCTCGAGGCCGGCGACGGTCGGGCAGCGTTCGAGGGGATGCACGCGCAACTCGACGCCGTCTGGGACGAACTCGAGCGCGTGCTCGTCGACGGCGGACTGGTCTGTCTCAACGTCGGCGACGCGACTCGCTCGCTCGAGGAGAGCTTTCGCGTCTACCCGAATCACGCGCGCGTCCTCGAGGCCTTCGAAGCTCGTGGGTTCGATCCGCTTCCGGACGTGCTCTGGCGCAAGCCGGCCAACAGCGCGGCCAAGTTCATGGGCAGCGGGATGATCCCGCCCAACGCCTACGTGACCCTCGAGCACGAGTACGTGCTGGTCTTTCGGAAGGGCGCAGAGAGCCGGGAGTTCGAACCCGGTGCAGACCAGCGCTACGAAGCGGCGTACTTCTGGGAGGAGCGCAATCAGTGGTTCTCCGACGTCTGGACCGACGTCCAGGGCGAGTTGCAGTCGCTCGCCGACGGACGCGACGAAGACATCCGTGACCGATCTGGGGCCTACCCCCTCGAGATTCCCTACCGACTGATCTGCATGTACTCGGCGTACGGCGACACCGTTCTCGACCCCTTCTGGGGCACCGGAACGACGACGCTCGCCGCGATGTGTGCGGGCCGAGACTCGCTCGGCTCGGAACTCGAGGACGCGTTTCTCGAGGTGTTCACCGACCGAATCGACGACGTCTCGACGCTCTCACACGCAGTTGCTCGCGCGAGACTCGAGCGACACCGCGAGTTCGTCACGCGTCGCCGCGAGGACGGCGAGACCTTCGAGTACGAGGCGACCCACTACGAGACGCCGGTCGTCACGAAGATGGAACGAGACATTCGGTTCCACGAAGTCGCCTCAGTCGACTCGATCTCCCAAAATTCGGATGATGAGTACGGCTACCGGGTCGAACACGCACCGCTCTCCGAGTGAGTACGTTTTTTGGACCGACCGACGAAGAGGAGGTATGATCGACGACGAATACACGAACGCACTCCCAGCACTGGACCCCGACGAGGGCGAACTCGAAACCGCGGAACTCGTCGTCAGCGACGACGTGCTCGTGAAGGCGTTCGCGCTCGGGCCGGGTGCCGAACTCGAGGCACACGAGCACGCGAACAGTACGAACGTCTTTCACGTCCTCGAGGGGACGGTAACGGTGCTCCGTAACGGCGAGAGCGAAGCGATCGACGCCCCCGGCGTCGTTCTCCACGAACGCGGTGCGATTCACGGGGCCCGAAACGACACCGACGAGACGGTCACCTTCACTGCGAGCCTCTGTCCGCTTCCATCATAATTTAGTTTACCAGCACTAACTCCGGGTATGACCGAGGATTTCGACCTGGATCGATTCGACTCGAGACGCTCGACCGTCTACGGAAACCGCGGGATGGTCTCGACGAGTCAACCCCTCGCTGCACAGGCGGGAGTTTCGATTCTACAAAACGGCGGCAACGCGTTCGACGCGGCCGTGGCGACGGCCGCCGCGCTCAACGTCGTCGAGCCCACGTCGACCGGACTGGGCGGCGACGTCTTCGCACTGTATCGCACCGCTGATGGCGAGGTCGGCGCGATGCGCTCGTGTGGGGGCGCACCCGCAGATGCCACCATCGAGAACGTCCGCGGCGCACTCGAGGACACCGACAGCGAAACGCTCGAGGGGTACTACCCGGAATCTCGCGGCTATGCCGTCGACAGCGCCTCGAGTGCCGACGAGTTGGGCATGCCGTTTCTCGGCCCGCACGCGGTGACGGTCCCCGGGACGGCACGCGGCTGGGAGACGACGGTGCAGGAACTGGGGCGACTCACGCTCGGAGACGTTCTCGAGCCAGCGATCGAGTACGCGACGGAGGGGTTTCCCGTCTCGCCGGTGATTTCTTACTACTGGGAGGGCGCGAAAGACCTCTTCACCGACGAGAACGCTCGAGAGGCCTACCTCTTCGACGGAGACACTCCTGACGCGGGGGAGACGGTCACGCTCCCACAACTCGGCGAATCGATGCGAACGATCGCCGAAGACGGGGCCGACGCATTCTACGAGGGCGAGATTGCCGACGCGATCGTCGAAGAGATCCAATCGGCGGGCGGGTTCTTGACGCACGAGGATCTAGCGTCGTTCGAACCCGAGTTCGTCGACCCGGTCAGCACGACGTACAACGGCGCGGAGGTCTGGGAACTCCCGCCGAACAATCAGGGACTCGTCGCACTCGAGGCGCTGAACATCGCCGAAGAGATCGGCGCTGGCGACCACCCCTACGACTCGCCCGAACGCGTCCACGCCTTCGCCGAAGCGATGAAACTCGCGTTCGTCGACGGCCACCACTACATCACCGATCCCGAGTTCGAGGAGATTCCGCCGCTCGCCTCGAAATCCTACGCTCGAGAGCGCGCTCGGGGAATCGGCGAGACGCCGATTCAAGACCCCGAAGTCGGCGTGCCAAACGCCAACGCCGAGGACGCCGACACCGTCTTGTTGACCGTCGGCGACGAGGACGGAAACCTCGTCTCCTACATCAACTCCCGCTTCGCCGGCTTCGGTAGCGGGCTGGTCGCCGGCGAGACGGGAATCGCCCTGCAGAATCGGGGCGCATCGTTCTCGCTCGACTCGAGTCATCCCAACAGCCTCGAGCCGGGCAAGCGGCCGTTTCACACACTCGTCCCGGCCATCGCGAAGTTCGATGCGGACGATTGGGCCGCGTTCGGCGTCATGGGCGGGTACATGCAGCCACAGGGGCACGTACAGGTGATCTCGAACATCGTCGACTACGGGATGACCCCGCAGGCAGCACTCGACGCGCCACGCTGGCGATACCGAGAGAGCGGGTCGCTCGGCGTCGAGGACAGACTCTCGCAACTCCCGAAACTCGCGCGGATGGGTCACGATGTCGACGTCCTCACGCCCGTCATGTTCGGTGGCGCACAACTCGTCCGGTATCGAGACGGCACGCTCGCTGGCGCAACCGAGCCAAGAAAGGACGGGAACGCAATCGGCTATTAGACGTTCTTCTACGCTGAATCTATTGCATCGTCAACAGGAGGTTTTTACCCATTCCCGACACAGAGGAATTATGGACCGAAGACTCGAGGGTCCCGAACCGGTCCACGTTCGCGCGCTCGTCGTTGGCTCGTCGCCGTGGCTCCACCAAGCAGCGACGGAGCTCTCGGCGGATTCCATCATCGTCGACGGTCCACTCCCCCCGGCTACGGACCTCGAGATGGACAGGCTCGACGCGACAGATTGTCTCGTGACGGACGAACGCGAGGTTCTCACCACGGTCAGCGACGCGTGTCCGGTCGTCTACGCCATCGACGACCTGAACGCAGTCCCACTCGAACGACTTCGGACAGACGGTGCGACGGATTTCGTTCGGAAGACGCTCCCCATCGAGTCCTCGATGCTCGCCCATCGCGTCCAACAGGCCGCCACACTGGGCGCTAAAACCCGAACCATTCAGCGACAGCGACGGTGGTACCAGGCGTTGATCGAACAGTCGTCGGACCTCATCGTCGTTGCCAACTCGAACGGAACGATCACCTACGTCGAACCGTCGGTCGAACGAGTCGGTGGGTACGACGCCGACGAGTTACGTGACAGCCACCTCACCGACGCCGTCCACGCAGAAGACGTCGCAATGGTCGAAGCCGCGTTCGAGGAACTCTGTGAGGAACCATACGGAACGACGAAACGGCTGACGTACCGGTGTCGACACGCGAACGGCGACTGGTACATCCACGAAGCCACGCTGACTAATTGGCTCGAGGACGAGGATATCAACGGTATCGTCGCATCGATTCGCGATATTACGGCCCTTCACCAGGCGGAACAGGAGTTAGACGAAGCGATGGAACGGGTCGGCGACGCGTTCTACACGCTCGATTCGGAGTGGCGGTTCACCCACATCAACGACCACGCGGCAGCACTCTTCGACGTCGATCCGGAGACCGTCCTCGGCGTCAAGATTTACGATCTCTTCCCGAATATTCTGGGGACGGCGTTTCAGTCGGCAGCGGTCGAAGCCATGGAAACGCGCGAAGCGGTCTCCATCGAGCGATACTACGAACCGATGGAGACGTGGTACAGCGCCCGAATGTATCCCTCCTCCTCCGGCATTGCGGTCTACTTTACCGACGTGACCGAGCGCATCGAACGCGAACGAGCGCTCAGAGAGCGAACGGAGCGACTCGAGATACTCGTTCAAAATCTCCCGGTGATCCTGTTCGTCCACGAAACGGACGGGACGATTTTGCTCGCAGAGGGTCGCGGCCTCGAGAAAGTCGAGCGACTCTCCGACGACGTCGTCGGCGAGTCGATTTTCGAAATTTTCAGCGACCACCCGACCGTTCTCTCGGATACGGATGCCGCAATAGGGGGCGAACAGTCGCACTCGCAGATCCGCCTCGACGACCGAGTTTTCGAATCGTGGTGGCGGCCGGTGACGGATGATGGAACCGTCGAACGCGTCATCGGCATCGCGGTCGACGTCACCGAGCGTGCGCAGTACCAGGAGGCGCTCAACGCCCTCCACGAGGCGACGAATCACTTGCTGACGGTCGAGTCGAAACAGGCCGCGTGTGAGTACATGGTCGACGTCGCGAGCGACGTCCTCGATATCGAGAGCGTCGTCTATCGCTTCGACGACCACCACAACGAACTCGTCCCGGCGGCGTACTCACACGCCTTCGAAACGAACTTCGGTCAGCCCGAGGAGCACACTCCCGACGACGGACTCGTGTGGCAGACGTTCGTCGACGGGACACCAACACTCGTCGACGACCGGACGGATACCGGCGGGACATATCCCGACCGCGCTCGAAGCGGGCTGTACGTTCCGATCGGTGAACACGGCGTCCTCGTCGCCTTCGAGACCGAGACGAACCACTACGACGACGAGACGTACGAACTAGCCCAACTCTTCGCGACGACCGCCGAAGCCGCGCTCGACCGGATCTCCAGAACGCGTCGACTTCACGGCCGCGAACGCACGCTCAAACGACAAAATATCCACCTCGAGCAGTTGAACGAGGCGAATACGGTCAGACAGGATATCGAGCAGTTGCTGTTGATGGCCGACGATCGATCGGAAATCGAACGCGGCATCTGCGAGCGTCTCGCAGCCCTCGAGGAGTGTTCGTTCGTCTGGTTCGGCGAGCCGGATCCGGGTGGCCACCAACTCGAACCACAAGCTAGTGCTGGTCGAGAACGTACGTACCTCGACACAATTTCGGTGACGACCGTCGACGACTCCGCGGCCGAACCAGCGGGCCGGACAGCGCGAACGCGAACGCCGACCTACGCCGAAAACATCGCTGACTCCGTGCGCGATGGAACCTGGCGCGTCGAAGCGCTCTCGCGAAACTATCAGTCGGTCTACGCCGTTCCGATCGTCTACGACGACTTTCTTTACGGCGTCGTCGCCATTTACGGTGACGACCGCGACGCGTTCGACGAACCGCTGCGTGACACGCTCGCCGAACTCGGCGAAACGATCGCGTACGCGATCACCGCCACCAAACGAAAAACCGCGCTCGCCGACAGTGGCGTCGACACCGTCGAACTCGAGGTCGAACTCACCGGCGACTCGCTGTTTCGTCGCCTCGCCGGCGCGCTCGAAACACGGCTGACGTTCGAGGGAGCGACGATTCGAGACGACGGGGAGCCGACGGTTTTCGCCGTCGCCAACTCCGATGCGGTGACCGAGCACTCGAGTGACCTTCGCTCACTCGAGGGGATCCACGACGCTTCGATTATCGCCGAATCCGAGGACGAAACTTTGCTCCAGCTGCAGTGTTCGGAGCCGTTTCTCGGTTCGGTCGTCGACACCGACGGTGGAACGTTGCGGACGTTCGTCGCAACGGACGACGAGACGCGAGCCACTATCGAGGTTCCCCAATCCATCGAGGTGAGAGAGCTCCTCTCCGGCCTGAATCGACGTGGGTTCTCGGCGTCGATGGTCGCACGCCGAGAACAGTCGACGACACAGCCGACGATCGACGTCGCTGCGCGCAACGCGTTGCTCGCGGAACTCACCGACAGACAACAGGAGGTCGTTCAAACGGCGTACCACGGCGGATACTTCGAGTGGCCGCGTCACACGAACGGTGACGAACTGGCCGATTCACTCGAGATCTCGCCGCCTGCGTTCCACAAGCACGTCAGAGCCGTAGAGCAGAAGCTGTTCGCGACGATATTCGACGAAACGGTGTCCGAAGGTTAATCAGTTAACCCCAGTTTGGACTGACGGCTACTCAATTAACGAGTAGGCTCTTTAGTGTGAACGGTGAACGACAGTTGAGTTCCCATTGACCGCACTGGGGGTGCGCAAAACTACATGACAGAGATGACATCACCACAGACTGCACACTCGGCGGAGTACGACACTGTGCAGTACGATCAACTCGACTCCGAACCGCTGAGCGTGACTATCGTCACCGCCGTTGCGACGTTTTGCAACGAGGAGGTGACCGAACTCGAGCCTCTCCACTACACTATCAACACCGACGCGCTCGAGCGACTGTTCGAACCCCGATCGAACGGGGTACGATCCGAGGGGGCGCTCATTTTCGAGTACAACGACTGCCTGATCACCGTTCGTGCCGACGGCGAAATTCGAATCGAATCGGCGTAGCACGATCCACAATAGCGCTCGTATTCCGTCCAGCAACCGCTGAGATGTTCGTATCGAAGACGACACGTCACGGATGACAGACGGACGGACGATCGAGAGCAAACCGAGCGAGTACGAACCTTACGCGTCCAGTTCCTCGAGAAGCGTCTGCGCTGCGGCACTCGAGGATTCGGGACCGCGGGCGGTAACGAGGTCACCGTCGACGGTGACGCTCGTGTCCGCCTCGAGTTCGGCGTCCCAGTTGCCGCCCGCGGTGATCACTTCGTCCTCGACCCAGTAGGGGAGTTTTCGACCGGTCGGCATGACGTCGTTCTCGTCGACGATGTCTGCTTCCCACTCGTTCGGGAAGCCGGTCACGTCGCGGCCGTTGACGACGAACGCGCCCTGACTATCACGAGCGAACGCGAGAATGCCGACGGCGTGACAGACGACGAGCGCCTTGCCGTCGTCACCAGCGACAGCGTCGCGGAGGAGTCTGCGGGCGTCACTGTCCTGGTTGACGTCCCACTCGGTGCCGTGGCCGCCGGGGAAGACGACGGCGTCGTACGCCTCGGCGTCCGCCCGCGCGGTCGGAATCGGATCGTTCAATCGCTCGTCGTTCTCGTGAACCGTTCGGACGTGCTCGGCGGTTTCCTCCCCGACCTCGTCGGGGTCGGCCGACGTCTCGTCGAGTTCCGGCGGTCCACCCGACGGCGTCGCGACCGTAATCTCGAGTCCGGCATCCGAGAGCGTCTCGAGCGGTTCGATACATTCCTCTCCCCAGTAGCCTTCCTCGCTGACGACGAATAGTGCTGAATCCATACCGCTTCCTACGGCGAGGAGCCTAAAAACGACCAGCCCCTCCCTCGGTTCTGCCGCAATCACGCAGTTCAACACATTCGACGCAGAGAGGCTCACTCACGCTGTGAGTGGCCTTTTTTGTGATTGGTAGTGAACATCTCACGAGAACAATGGAAGACAGATCGAATCCACTGGAGGGGCTCGAGGAACTCCTCGAGCGATTGAATCGACAACTCGAGACGGCCGTCCGGTCCTGGGAATCCGAGTTCGACACCAGAAGCCACCTCGATCTTTCCGTCGGCGAGTCGGCGATACGGCTGGATCTCGCCGATCACGGCGATTCGTTCGTCGTCACCGTCGACGTCCCCGGATTCGAGACCGACGACCTCGAGACGAGACTCCGCGGGGAGACGCTCGAGATCAGTGGCGAGCGCGAGCAGGTGCGAACACCACGACGCGAAACCGATGACGAACCCGATACTGCTGAGGAGGTCGGCGACGAGACCGAAGGCGATGAGCGAACACAACTGGCCGACGCGACGGCGGAGTACATTCGCCGCGAACGAGAGGTGACATCGTTCAGTCGTCGCATTCGGCTTCCAGATCCAGTCGATCCAGACGACGTAACGGCATCACTCAACAACGGCATCTTGACGGTCACCATCCCGAAACGCGACTCGACCAGTGGGTCACACACCATCGATATCGAGTGACCGAGATGCCACGCCGAATCCCTGTCGACCACGACCGGCGGCCGCCCCAGCAGGTGTGCGCACGGATCGACTGGCGGGGCCTCACCGGTCATCGTCGAGGTTCAGCGCGTCGAAGAAGCGACGAGTAAGTCGCCCGCCGGCGAACGCGAGCAACGCGTCCGTGTCGTTCGAATCGTCGGCGAAGAGGCCGAGTCCGATACGACCGCCCGCCATGTCGTGGTGTCCGCCGACGGGTCCGAGGTCGCCGAAGGCGCTATCGAGGGTCTCACCGATGTGTACTCGCGGATCGATCGAACGCGCGCTGAGTCGAATCGCGTCTTCGATGATTCCGTAGACGAGGACGGTATCGACGCCCTCGAGGTTCAGCAAGTAATCAGCCGCCTGCGGGAGCGCGTCCGTTTCGGTCGTTCTACCGACGCTCGCCGCGAGTGAGGAGCCACGCCGTTCTCGAGTCGCGATGGCGTGACCGATCGCGTCGATCGTTCCCGGCGAGAACGCGCTCCCGTAGAGTTGCTCGAGCGTCTCGAGGTCGGCATCCGGATAGACTGTCAGTGCAGCCTCGTACTCACGTATCGTCGGTGCGCGGACGAAATCCAGTCGCTCGCGGTGGAGTGCAAAGAGGAGCGCCGACGCCAGTCGCGTCGTCAGTTCCGTCTCGAGTTCGGAGAGGTACTCGACGAAAATCGTCGCCGTCGCGCCGACTTCCGCACGAATGTCTTCGAAGGAGACCTCGATCGGCTCGCCGGGATGGTGATCGACGACGATATCGGGCGTAATCTGTGCCGGCAGTTCCGTGTTCGATCCGGGCTGGGAGTGATCGACGAACGCGATACAGTCGTAGTCGTCAATCTCGAGGCGCTCGATCGACTCGAGCGAGATGTCGATCATGTTGACGAACGCGCGATTTTGCTGGTGAGAGATGTCGCCGCCGTAGGTAATCGTCACCTCCTCCACCCCGTGATCGGTTGCGATTCGTTCGAGTGCCAGTGCACTGGCGAGACAGTCAGGATCTGGGTTGTCGTGACAAACGATCGCCACCGAGTCGATCGACTCGAGGACGGTGACGAGTTCCGCCGCGCGGGACATACAACCGCTGCACGCGAGCAAGACGCTTGAATGCCCTGACGAAACGTGAACGAACCCGTGGGCAATCTCGGATTGATTCGGCGTAGCATCCCAATACAGCGTCTCGACCTCGAGTCCGTCTCGAGTTACGAACCAGTGCTGGCGCCGACACCTTCCCCGTACACGATTCGCCACAAGTGTGCACTTATTTCACACCGGGGAGCACACCCTTGGATATGCGAGACGCATACCTCGTCGGCGCGGGGCAGTCTGACTACGGGGCCTTCCCCGAGGAAAGCTACCGGTCGCTGTTCCGAACGGCGTTCGAAGCGGCTACGGAAAGCGTACCAGGCGGACTCGAGACGGGAGATATCGACGAAGCGTTCGTTGGAAATCTCGGCGTCGGTGGGCGACAACTCGGCCTTTCGGGGCCAGCAGTGACCGAGCACGTCGGACTCGACGGCGTGCCGTGTACGCGGGTCGAAAACGCCTGCGCAGCGAGTGGATTCGCCACCCGTCAGGCCGTCCAGGCCGTCAAATCGGGTATGGCCGACGTCGCCCTTGCTGGCGGGTTCGAAATCATGTCTGACATGAGCTCCGACGCGACGAAGTACTGGCTCGGCGTCTCCGGGGAGACGGAGTGGGAACGCCTCTCGGGCACCACCTTCTCCGGCGTCTACGCCCAGATGGCCAGCGTCCACATGGACGAGTACGACACCACGCGCGAGCACCTCTCTCGCGTCGCCGTCAAGAATCACTCGAACGGCGCGAAGAACCCCCACGCACAACTGGGCTTCGAGTGCTCGCTCGAGGACGCACAGTCCGCGCCGGTCGTCGCGGATCCGCTGAACCTCTATCACTGCTGTCCGACCTCCGACGGCGCGGCCTGTGCGCTGATCGTCAGCGAGGACGTCGTCGACGACTACACGGACGATCCGATCCGCGTCGCCGGCGTCGGCGCGGGCAGCGACAACGTGGGTCTCTTCCAGCGCGACTCCTACACCGGCGTCCCCGCGACCCAACACGCAGCGCAGACGGCCTACGAGATGGCCGACATCGAGCCGGAGGAACTCGACTTCGCCGAGGTCCACGACTGTTTCGCCATCGCTGAGTTGCTGGCCTACGAGGACCTCGGCTTCTGTGAGAAAGGTGAATCCGGACAGCTGATCGAATCCGGTGCGACCGAACTCGGCGGTGAGATTCCGGTCAACACTTCGGGCGGGCTCAAGTCGAAGGGCCACCCCATCGGCGCGACGGGTGCCGGTCAGGTCGTCGAAGCGTTCAAACAGCTCTCCGGCGCTGCGGGCGAGCGCCAGGTCGAGAACCCGACCCGCGGACTCACGCACAACGTCGGCGGCAGCGGTGGCGCGTCCGTTGTTCACATCTTTGAGCGCGAGCAGGAAACGGAGGTGAGCGCCTGATGACGGCGGCAATTACCGGCGTCGGTGCGTACGCGCCCCGGTTCCGGATCAGCGCGGAAGCGTTTCAGGACGCCTGGGGCCAGTTCCAGGCGTCCGGCGTCACCGAGAAGGCCGTCGCCGCTGCCGACGAAGACGCGCTGACGATGGCCTACGAGGCCGCCGACCGCGCGCTCGAGGCGGCCGACGTCGACCCCGAGACGGTCGACTGGCTCGCATTTGCGTCCTCGACACCGCCCCTCGCAGAGGAGGACCTCACCGCACGGCTCGGCGCCATGCTCGAGGTCTCCGACTCCGCCACGCGACACGTCTTTACGGGCAGCACGCGGGCCGGAACCCGCGCACTTTGGGCCGGAATGGATGCCCTCGAGGCCGAGGCATCGACCGGACTCGTCGTCGCGGCCGACGCACCACAGGGCGACCCGGATGACGGGATCGATCACGCTGCCGGGGCTGGCGCAGCCGCGTTCGTCATCGAGCGAGACGGGCCCGCCGAGATCGTCGACCGTGCCGAGTACGCGACGCCGTACCCCGGGACGCGATTCCGAGCGACCGGCGAGGACGCAACGCAGGGACTCGGCGTCACGCAGTACGACCGGTCGGCGTTCACCGAAACGATCGGCGGGGCAGTCTCCGGACTCGAGGTCGATCCCGATCCGACGGCCGTGGCGATTCAGGCACCAGACGGCAAACTCCCCTACCGCGCAGCGGGGGCGGCGGGCGTCGGAACGGACGAGATCCAAGCAGCGGCAACAGTCCACGAACTCGGCGACCTCGGCGCGGCGAGCGTCCCCGTCTCGCTGGTCAGCGCGCTCGAGGACGGCTACGAGCGCATACTCGGCGTCTCCCACGGTAGCGGCGCGGGTGCGGACGCCTTCGTCGTCGACGTCGATGGAGACGTTCCCGCGGAGACGACACTCGAGCGCGACGAATCACTGTCCTACGCGGAGTACCTGCGCCAACGTGGTGTCGTCACGACCGGTCCGCCCTCGGGCGGGGGTGCGTACGTGAGCGTCCCCTCGTGGCACCGGTCGATTCCCCAGCGCTATACCCTCGAGGCCGGCCGCTGTCCCGAGTGTGGCTCGCTCGCGTTCCCGCCGGAAGGAGCGTGTGCGGACTGTAACGCTCTCGAGGAGTACGAACCAGTTCACCTCTCCGGCGAGGGAGAAATCGAGGCGGTGACGACGATTTCACAGGGCGGTGCACCACCCGAGTTCGCCGAGCAGCAGGGTCGTTCCGGTGACTACGCGGCCGCAATCGTCGCCCTCGAGTCGGGAGATGGCGACGAAACGGCCAGTATTGCGGCGATGGGAACTGACGCAGCACCCGATGCGTTCGCCGTCGGCGATCGGATCGAGACGACGATTCGACGCGTCTACACCCAAGAGGGCGTGACACGCTACGGGTTCAAGGTCAGACCTGCGGAGTAAAGCCTCTCGCACTTTTTTGAGAACGGATTCGGTCACGGACGAGCGTCGATACCGGGTGATACGACGATCGCCGCCGAGAGAATACCCACTCGGGCGATAACGCTCGGTGGAACGAGAGTTAGGTAGAACGCTCGAGTCCGAAACACCTGCAGAGACGAGAGGAAAGAAAAAAAGAGCAGTCGAGACAGTTAGTCAGCGTTGATCGGTGGGTGAGTGGACTGGGGTTCCTCCGGAACGTCCGCAGGCGCGTTGACGAACATTGCGTGACCGATGATCGCCATCGACACGAACGCACCAATCGGCACCGCAGTCGTCAGAGACAGACCAACCAACGCGAGGGCAGCGGTGATACCGATCAGTGCGACTGGGATGAGGCCGAGAACAATGTCGTAATATCCAGTCATAACGTAACATATAGTATGGGAGACAGGCATATAAGTGTTTCTCATACCTACGCTGTAGTGGATCCGTTTCTAATCAGTATTTGCTACCGTGGATTCTCATAACTTATGAGTTGGTTATTTAGTCTCGGGTGCCGATCATCTCTATCTCCCAGCGCCATTATTTAACCCGATAGAACCCTCACAAGAGGGTAGTACAGGGCCTATAGACAGGGATATTGGCCTGTTTCGCATATTTCGCATTATTCATTGTGAGGAACTACAACGCGAGAAGGAGGGTCTTTCTTCCAGTACTATCGTCGACGTATACGAACACTGATATGTGACGTCGACCGAGCGCGTCGAAATTAGGTATCGGTGGAGCTCGAGACGTACGCGAACCCAACCCGCCACCCGACGAGGAGGACGAGACCGAACGCCGAGATGACGAGCGGGAACGGCCACGCCGCAGTGCTACCGAAGACCGACTGGCGAAGCACTAATCCGACGTTCGCGGCAGCGAGCCACGCGACGGTCGTCAGACGCGTCGTTTCCCAGAGCGACGTCGAAATCGGTCGCGTGTAGAGACCAGCCAACGCGGCGACGACGATCCATCCCACGACGAACGGGGCCAGCGCCTCGAGCGCACCGATCGGTTGCTCGAGCGGGTTCATCCCGTGCTCGAGTTGCCCGACGAGCACTAACGCGGTGAGTACGAGGAGGTCACCGGCCACGAGTGTGAACGTCCGTCGGTCGGCGCTCCCAACGCGCGTGGACAGTCGAGTTGCGGACTCCATACGTTCTCTCGGTGCCGGACCCCTATTGGTGTCTCGGATTCTGTGTGTACTCGAGGAGAATCGTCGGTGACAGGAGAGGAGGCCCCGACGACAGTTCGTCGCCGAGAGCCACCCAACGGACAACATCCGTGCGAGGCACACCTCGCACGGGCCGGTAGTCGGCACAACTCGCCTTTGTTACCGACACCCTTCACCGACGACGGGGTCGGATCAGCGCGTCCCAAGACGGCGGTAACGTTCTCCTATGAACGATCGCCGTCTCGCTCGTGTATGTCTGTCAGCAGAAGAACTGATAAGGATTCAGTATAAACAACCGTCTAATGGCAGTGGTCGACGACCGTCAGGGTGGTTGTGATGGGTGTGGCCGAACGGTCCCACTCGAGGAGCTGACGGCAATCACGATGCCCGACGGCGACAGGGTCGCGTGCTGTCCTCGCTGTGAGCCCCACGCCCGTGAGGCCGCTCGAAAGTGTTCTTCGATCGACCAGCGACGTCGGACCTGCGACGGCTGCACCGACACGATTCTCGCGTCTCGAGTCGAAGATGTCGTCCTCGAAGACGGAACCGTCCTCACGTGCTGTCCAACGTGTGTCGCGCAGGCGCCGGCGGCCGACTCGAAGACGACGTCCGCATCCTCCGAGGCCGACGAGTCGACGCACACAGCAGACGACACACGTACTCGAGGTCACGCCGAGTCGACGGACGAAGACGAGACGCTCTGTACGCAGTGCAACGAGTGGGTTACCGCCGAACGCTTCGAGATCACCACCATCGACGGGCGAAGCGAGCGATTCTGTCCGCCGTGCACCGAGACCGCAAAAGAAAACGGGATCGTCAAAACGATCGGAATGCGAAAGTCGGAGGCTCGGGAGGTGCTCAGCGTCGACCCCGCTGCGAGCGACGAGGAAATTCGTGCGGCGTTCCACCGCGAGGTCAAACGGGCCCATCCCGACCGAAAGAGCGGGAGTCGCTCGGCGTTCCAACTCGTCACGGACGCCTACGAACGGCTTCAAAAAGACGCCTGAACTAGAGAATGCCGTCTTCTCGGCGAACGTATCCGATCGTCGCCGCATCGAAGTAGTACGTCGACTCGCAGACGTCACACGTCGACGACAGCAGTTTCCCGTGTTCGTATCGCTTCCAGAGCTTGGATTGGTCTTGCTCGATCTCGAGGGTCACGGGGTGGCCACAGTCCGGAATCGTACAGGGGAATCGAATGTACCAATTCGGCACGGACAGCGCACCGAGTGGTGCAAGTTCGCTTCGGAGTCGGCTGATCAGATCGTAAATGGTTCGCGAGGGATTCTCTCGAGTGATCGCGACGCTGTCGGCGTTCTCGAGAAAGCCGCCGAGATGGCGGTCGCTGTCGGCGAGTGGGATCACGGGAATCCCCTTTGCGAGTGCGTACCCGACTTCCTGATTGACCCACCTGCTGGTCGACGATTCCGCCGTGAGCACCGCGACGACGACGTCGCTGTTCGCGAGGCGGCCCTCGAGTCGCTGTCGAGAGCGACCAGATTCGACTTCCTCGAGCGCGATATGTGTTCCAAAGGGGAAATTCTTGACCGTCGAGAACAACTCCTGGACGAGCTCGAGGTCAGCAGGTGCGTGTGAGACGTAGATCTGTTCTCCGGCCATCTGCGTATCTACACCGACAACACGAGTGTGAGACCATTAATCTACCTACTCGTCGACATCACTTACTCGGTGACAGAATTGTGATCTCTCGTCTCGAGGACGCGCTCCGAGAACTCGAGGTCGTCGAACGCTACGCCGAGTTCGTCGAACCACTCTGCTTCGACGTGCCAGCGACCGCGGATATCGCCGTCGGTCGACTGCGAGGTCGCCTCGAGTCGTCCCGGCGTCCACTCGCGTTCGGCACCGATATCGAGGACGGTTCGGACGACGGTGCCGACCTCGTCGCTGTCGATCCGTTTCGACTGAGAGACCGTCTCGTAGGAAATCGAGAGGCCAGCCCCGTCGGAAATGTCGCCCGTTTCAGCCGTCTCCTCGTTCGAAGCCCGTGGCAGACGAGTGACCTCGTCCACGTAGATTCCCTGTCCCATCAGTCGATTCTCGAGGGCTACTTCGATGGGACGAGCGTCGCTCATACGTCGACCTCCCATCGCGAGTGAGAAAAACCATCGGTTCGAGGAACTGTGGCGTCGAACGACGCCGGCGATCCAATCGACCCACTACGCTCGTCTACAGCGGTTCGACGAGGTCCTCGAGGGCGGCCGTCGGATCGTCCGCTTTCGCGACCCCGCTCGCGAGCAACACGCCCTCGGAACCGAGGTCGCCCGCTGCGACGACGTCGTCGCCGGTACTGATACCCGCCCCGCAGAGAACGGACACGTCTCGGTCGACGTGCTGGGCCGCATCGACGGCATCCTCGACGACGTCCGGGTCAGCCTGACTGACCGGCGTCCCGGTGCCGATCAGTTCCGGCGGCTCGACCGCGACGGCGTCGGGGCCGAGCGCCGCGGCGGCACCGATCTGTGCAGGATTGTTCGCACAGACGACCGTCTCGAGGCCCGCACGCTCTGCCGCCTGAACAGCTCCGTCGATATCGGCCAGCTTCAGCCGCCGTTCGGAGTGGTTGAGCAACGTCCCGACGGCACCGGCGTCCGCGACGGATTCCGCCAGCGTCTGGCCGGTGTTGCTCCCGTGGTCGATCGAATCGACGTGTTGGGCCCACGTTTCAGCTCCCGTCTCGGCCACGCGCTCGAGGTGGGTCGCCTGCGGCGCAACTGCGAGGCGGGCGTCGGTCGATTCGTCGACGTCGCGAACGGCTTCGGCGACCGCGACCGGATCGCACGGATAGGTCTTCAGGTTGACAAGGACGAACATACCAGCACAGCCTCTCGCCCGAAAGAAATAGCTTGCGAGTCACCGACGAAGCGACGGACGTGAGCGAGAACGGCGACTCTCGAGTCTTCTGTGACGAAAACTGGAGAGACAAAACCGTCGCAACGACGCGAGGTGAGAAGTGACGCGTCAGTCCTTTCGCTTGACGACGTCGCCGAGGGTGTAGCTTCCCGACGAGGAGCCACCGGACCACTCGGATTCGTCACCGGAGCTTCCGGCTGCGCTCAGGTCGATCTCGAGGAAGTTCTCGAGTTTCGACTGTGCGCTGTCGCTCGGGAGGGTGTCGCCGCGTTCGATCTTCCGGATCAGGCTCGCCTTCTCGTTGAGTTCGTTGGCGAGTTCCGACTGACTCAGGGACTTCTCCTCGCGAGCGTTGCGAACTCGCTCGTCGTAGTCGGTCGCGAGTTGATCCATATCGTCGAACATGTCCGATCGACGCTGGGAACTCGAGCCACCGCTTGAACTCGCGCTCGAGCCACTGGCGGCCGAACCGCCACTGGAACTCGAAGCTGAACCCGATTTCGAACTCGAGGTCGAATACTTACTCGAGGAACTCGAGCTCGACGGCTGTTTGACTTCGGTGCCGAAGTCGGTGCAGTTCGAACAAACGTCGAGTTTCGCACCCTCGACTTTGATCGTCTTCGGAGACGACGTCTCGGCGCCACACATCTCGCACTGAACCATGGAGGAACGTATATCGCGGCGAGTGATAAACCATGCGGCGCACTCTCGAAGGACGGAGAAAGCGACCTACTCGAGTGCCGACCAGGAGTGGACGAATCGCTGGAGGGCGGTCAGGTGGCCGACGACGGCGAGGAAGACGAGCAACCAGCCGGTGAGTGTGAGTCCGCCATACTCGCCGGCGAGCGGGAAGGCGAGGAAGCCGACGATGCCGATGATCGCTAAGCGATCCGCTCGGCCGACCAATCCACCGTAAACGCGGTCGAGACCGACTGCCTGGGCTTGCGTGCCGAGGTAGGAGGTCATAACGACGCCGGTCACGGCCAGAAATCCGAGGAGGTAATCCCCGATACCGGCTGCGAGTCCCGCGATGATGACGATGTCGGCGTAGCGATCGAGCACGTGATCGAGGAGGTCCCCGCCCGCCGAGGCGACGTTTTGCTCTCGAGCGAGTGCGCCGTCGACGATGTCGAGCCAGCCGTTGAGAAAGACCAGCGTCGCGGCAACGGCGTACCAGACGGGGTCTGCACGGCCCCCGAGCATGAATGCCCCCGCCGCGAGGACGGCCATGCCAAAGGCAAGGATACTCACGCCGTCGGGCGTCATGCCCACCTTGTCGAATCCTTTCACGAACGGGTCGAGAAATCTCGAAACGTACGGCCTGAACTTATCGAGCGTCATGTGAGATACCCCACGAAGTCGGCGTCGCCTGCACTCGGTTCGCGATCACCCGTCACAACCGCCGCGAGTTCCGCGGCGACGGCGTCGGGCGTGCGGTCGGTCGTATCGATTTCGTAGATCGACTCGAGGCCGTGTTCATCGACGGCTTCTGCGAGGATCACGTCGAGCGCCTCGCTCTCTGCGTTCTCCGCCGCCTTCGCCTCGGTCTCACCGCGCTCGAGCAGCCGTTTCTCGAGCGGTTCGGGAGCACACCGAAGCACGGCGACCCGGTCGGCATCGAAGTGGTGTGCGAGGTGGGACTCGACGATAGTATCCTCGCGACCCTCGAGCCACGCCGCGAGCGCATCGAGGTCGGCGACCTTGCTCTGTCGGTCGGCGTCGACCTCGGTGTAGAGTGCTTCGTCCTCGAGCACCGTGTTGAGGTGGATCACGTCGAAATCGGCCGACGACTCTGCAGCGTCTCTCTCCTCGAGTTTCGACGCGAGGCGTTCCGTCGCGGTCGTCTTCCCCGTTCCCGGGGTTCCGGTGACGGCAATTCTCATGTTTCGGACACCTCCGAACCAGTCCCAGCCGACTCGAGCACGTCGTTGAGCGTGTCGACGGCGCGTTCGGTTTCCTCCTCCGTTCCGCAGGTAATTCGGATGCACTCGGGGAGGCCGAAACTTGAGCAGTCCCGGACGATAACGCCCGATTCTTGCATCGCTTGCGCGACGGCGCTCGCCTCGCCGACGTCGACGAGGACGAAGTTCCCCTCGCTCTCCCAGACGTGAGCGTCGATGTGTTCGCGCATGTACGCGCGGGCGTCTTCGGTCGTCTCGACGGTGCGCGCGACGTGTTCGTCGTCCTCGAGGGCGGCCAATCCGGCGCGACATGCGAGTTCGCTCGCGGCAAAGGGGGTGTTGACGCGAGCGTAGGCCTCAGCCCACTCGTCGGGAACGACGGCGTAGCCGAGTCTGAGGCCGGCGAGTCCGTAGGCTTTCGAGAACGTTCGCAAGACGGCGACGTCGTCTCGAGCGTCGAACCCGTCTCGGCCCTCGAGCAACGCGACGGCGCTGTCGCGGTCGGCGAACTCGCCGTAGGCTTCGTCGACGACGACGAGCGTGTCGTCGTCCGTTTCCGCGGCAATCGTCTCGATTTCTGCGAGCGGGATCGTCGTCCCCGTCGGGTTGTGCGGGCTCGTGAGGTAGACGAGTCGGTCGCCGTCGTACGCCGAAAGCACGGCGTCGGCCGACTGTTCGAAGTCGTCCTCTCGCTCGAGGTCGTACTCCCGGACGTCGCCGTGGTGGAATCGGGCGCTCATGCCGTAGTAGGCGAACCCCGGCGAGGGAACGAGCACGGTGTCGTCGGGCTCGAGCGTCGCTCGGGAGAGGTAATCGATCGCCCCGTCGCCGCCGTTTGCCAGCCAAATTTGGTCGGCAGAAACGTCCCAGCGCTCGGCGACGGCGGCGCTCAGGTCGGCGTGAGCCGCTTTCGGGTAGGAACTCACGCTCGAGGCGGCCTCGCGAAGCGCCACGGTGGCTGCGGGCGAGGGCCCGTGTGGGTTCTCGTTCGAGGCGAGTTTGACGAATTCAGAGGGGTCGCGCCCGAGTTCGCGGGCGACTTCCTCGATGCCCCGACCCGCCTCGTAAGCGACGTGATCGGACAGGTCGCGCGGTTGCATACGCCAATCCAGTTTCCGATAGCTCTTAAGGGTGCTTACATGGGGACAGTCGCTCGTCCCTGACCGTTTCCACACGGTAGAACCCCCCTCCCCTCCGCAGTGCTGTGGCGCGCGCCGTCGATCGCGTCCGAGCGAGGGCGAGGACAGATCGACGCTTCCGTGCGAGGGATGAGCGAGGGAACGAAGTGACGGAGCGAATCGGCTGGGGAGGGTGAGGTTTCCTCGTGTCCAGAGTCAGAAAAAGTACCAGCCAGACTATCGTCAACCTACGACGAAATCGATCGAGAGTCTCACCCGCGAAGTCGTTCGAGTCGCTCGAGGGAATCCGCGTCCGCCGTCTCCTTGTCCGAACGCACCCCCACGAACCGCGGGAACCGCAGGGCGTAGCCCGAAGAGTACGTCGGCGAGGTCTGGATCTCCTCGTATCCCACCTCGAAGACGACTTCGGGCTCGAGGGAGACTTCCTGCCCCTCCTCGACAGTAATGTAGGGCTCGAGCAACGCGGTCAACTCCTCGAGTTTTTCGTCGGTGATTCCCGTTGCGACCTTGCCGACGGTCTCGAGTTCGTCGCCCGCCTCCCCCGCCAGCACGGAGAGTTCGAACGTACCCAAAAACGTCGCCCGCCGACCTTCGCCCCACTCCGCCCCCGTTACGACGCAGTCGAGCGTCTCGACGTCCGGCTTGCGTTTGCGCCAGTGTTTCCCCCGACGACCGGGCGAATACGTCGATTCGGGATTCTTGAGCATGATCCCCTCGTGGCCGCCCTCGAGCGCCTCGGCGTCGATCGACTCGATCTCCTCGGGGTCGTCGCTCCGCCAGAGCAGGGAGAGTCCGTCCACGTTCTCGGGAGAGCGAGATTGTTCGTCCCCATCGCGAAGGACCGCCTCGAGCCTGTCGTGGCGAGTTGTCAACGGCTCCTCGAGCAAGTCGTCGCCGTCGGCGTGCAAACAGTCGAAGAACACCGGCCGAACCGTCACGTCTTCCCGAGCCTTCTCGACGTCGTGCTTTCGCCGGAAGCGTTTGAGTACCTCCTGGAACGGGAGCGGCGTGCCGTCGTCGTCGATGGCCACCACTTCGCCGTCCAAAATGACGGGGTTCTCGAGCGTCTCCTCGGCGAACTCGACGACTTCGGGCAGCGCGTCGGTGACGTCTTCCATGTTCCTCGAGAAGACGCCGATCGTCTCGCTCGCGTCGTCCGAATCGGGCTCGTAGTGCAGTTGAATCCGTGCGCCGTCGTACTTCCACTCGACGGCCGCGCACTCCCACTCCTCGAGGGCGTCCGTCACCGTGCCGGCCTGTGCGAGCATCGCCTGAACGGGGCGGCCGACGGCGAGGTCGAGTTGGGTCAGGCCCTCGAGGCCGTCGTCGCGGGCCACTCGAGCGACTTGCCCGTAGTCGTTCGAGACCTGCAGCGCGCGTTCGACCTCGCCGCCGGGAACGTCGAACGCCTCGGCGATCGCGTCGCGGACGGTTCCCTCGCCGACGCCGATGCGCATCTCCGAGAGGACGAGCCGTGCGAGGTAACGCGCCTCCTCGCTCGAGCAGCGATTGACCAGCCCGAAGAGGAGGTCGACCTTTCGATCCTGGCTGCCGGCGCCTTCGGCCGCCGCGAGTTCCGAAAGCGTCTCGTAGACCTCCCGGACGGTGAGGTCGGTTCCATCGGTTCCGTCGTCGCTCGAGGATCCGCCACCGAAGGCTCCGAGTCCCTGCTGTCCGCCGAGGTCGTAACTCGCCGCGACCTCGCCGATCTCACCGATATCCGCGAGTCGCGCCTCGACGTCGTCGGTTCGTACGTTCGTCCCCGCCGCCCGAGCGATCGCCTCGTAGCACGTGCTCGGCCCGATATCGAGCGTTCGGGACTGCCAGGCCGGAAAGACCCGCCCCTGCACGAATCGGGCGACGATCTCGAGGGTGTCTGGTGTGTCGAGGTCGTCGGACGAGTCAGTGCCGTGCCCGGCGTCGGAGCCGGGATTTACACCCTCGAGCGAGGGCGTCTCGAGCGTCTCCTCGAACAGTTCCGTGACGAGTGTAACGATCTCGAGATCGGCGGGCTCGGCTTCGATCGCGGCCACACGTTGGGCGAACGTGGCGAACTCCATCGGGAGAGCGTAACGCACTCGAGAGTAAAACGGTTCTGAGATCGACCCCTGATCCTCGTTCTCCGCCCGTTCGGTCCTGTGACCAGTCGATCCGAGGGACAGGGTTTAAAGAGAGTCGGGCCGCACTCGGAGGTATGCCAGAGGAGGAACTCGCTGCGCAGGTCGCGGACGTGCTTGCGGTCGACGGCGAAGAGTTTCGCGAGCGTGCCCAAGCCAACACGGAGGTGATCACGGACGCCGTCCACGACGGCGTCTTCGACAACCCACAGGCGATCGTCGGTTTCGAGTACGAATTCTACGCGGTCAAAAACGACGACTGTACGCTTCGGCGAGTTCCCCGTCGATTGCTCGAACTCATCGGCTTCGAGAAGGAACTCGGCTTGCACAACGCCGAGATGACGACCAGCCCGCAGCCGCTAAACGCTCACGGGCTGGCCGCCCAGGAGTCGGAGATCAAAGCACGGCTTCGGACGGCACTCGACGTCACCAAATCCGAACGCATGCGACTGGTCAGTGACGGGCTCTGGACGATTCCGCCGGAGGGCGAAGACGCCCGAACCTACCTCGGTGACAGCATCGAGCGAACGGTCACGGCTCCCGACGGGTCTGAGCAATCGATCCGGATCGCGACGAACATGAGCGACTCCGCGCGCTATCATGCGATGGCCAACACCGATCAGGCCGACTCAGCCGGCATGCGACTCGAGGCTCCGAACGTCTCGTTGCAGGCCGATACCGTCATGCCCGAGAGCCTCATCACGTCGATCCAGCCACACTATCAGGTCGCCCACGCACCCGACCTCCCGTTGTACTTTAACTACGCGCTGCGCGCCGCTGGGCCCCTCCTCGCACTCGGCGTCAACTCGCCCTTTTTCCCCGCGGACCTCTACGACGACGGGGCGACCCCCGAGGAAATCCTCGCGGACGCCTGGATGGAACATCGGATCAGCGTCTTCGAAACGGTGTTGAACGATCCCGCCACCGGCGAGGGCAAAGTTCGATTCCCCTACGACCTCGACACCGTCGGTGAAGCGATCGCACGAATCGCCAGCGACGACACCATCGTTCCGATGCCCGTCGAACCGGGCGAGCGCTTCGACGATCAGTTCCCACACTTCCGACAAAAGCACGGGACGTACTGGCGCTGGGTCCGTCCCGTCTTCGGCGGACCCACGCGCTCTGCAGCCAACGCCCGCATCGAGTTTCGGCCCGTTCCGGCCCAGCCGACCGTTCGCGACTCGATTTCTTTCCTCGCAGCCTTCGCCGGCGTCCTCGAGAGCCTGACCCGACTCGAACACCCCGTCATCGAACTCGACTGGCAGATCGCCAGAGAGAACTTCTACGCGGCGATGCGAGAGGGACTCGAGGCCGATCTCACCTGGATCACGAACGACGGGAAGGAGACGACCGACAAGCTCGCACTCTACGAGGACCTGCTGGCTCACGCCGAAGACGGCCTCGTCAACCGCGGGCTAACCGAAGAGGAGGCGGCGAAGTACCTCTACCCGCTCCGGCGACGGGTCCGCCAGGGCGTCACCCCCGCCCGCTGGAAACACGAACGCGTCCGAAGCGCCGTCGCAGACGGAGCCTCGCTCGCCGACGCCATCGAGGACATGCAGACGGAGTACGTCAACAAACAATCCGAGACGCTCCTCGAGGGGAGTTTCGCGGACTGGATCGGCGATTGAGCAGGGACGCGGGGCGAACATAGCCACAGCGAGTCAGCCGACAGTATAAGTGTCCTCGCTCGACAGTGACGAATATGGTTACGTTCCTCTCCGGGGGCACCGGCACGCCGAAGGTACTCGACGGCGCTGGTGTCGTCTTTTCGCCGGAGGAAACAACTGTCGTCGCCAACACCGGCGACGATATCGAACTCGGCGGACTGTTCGTCTCGCCCGACGTCGACACGCTCTTGTTTCAGGGTGGCGGGGTACTCGATCGCGAGACGTGGTGGGGGATCGACGGGGATACCCACCGAACGAACACAGCGCTGGCCGATATCGCGGACGCTGCAGGACTCCCCGGCGGCCCGCAGTACCTCCCAGAGGAAAAACAGACCAACGGAATGGAACTCGCGAACTGGCGGCGATTCTCCGGCGTCGACGAGTTCATGACGATCGGCGACCGCGACCGCGCTGTCCACATCACACGGACGAGTCTCCTCCAGCAGGGACACACGCTGTGCGAGGCAACCCAGCGACTCGCCGACGCGTTCGACGTTTCGATCGACATCCTCCCGATGAGTAACGACCCCGTCGCGAGTCTCGTCCACACCGAAGACGGCACGATGCACTTCCAGGAGTTCTGGGTCGCCCACCGTGGCGAACCTGCCGTCGAAACCGTCGAATTTCGCGGCTCGTCGAACGCCCAACCCGCACCGGGCGTCCTCGAGGCACTCTCCGAGACCGTCGTCGTCGGACCCTCGAATCCGGTCACCAGCATCGGTCCGATGTTGACGTTACCGGGCGTTGCGGAGGCGCTCTCCGAGACGACGGTCGTCGCCGTCTCCCCGTTCCTCGGCGACGACGCGTTCTCGGGGCCCGCGGGCGAACTCATGGGCGCGGTCGACGCGACGCCGAATACGGAAGGGCTGGCGACGGCGTATCCCTTCGCCGACGCGTTCGTCGTCGACGACACGGACGACGCGGTATTCGATCGACCGACGTTCCAGACCGACATTCGCATCGACACGCCGGACGACGCGGCACGCGTCGCGCGAACGATCGAGCAAGCGATCGAGGTCGTCGAGTGACGGCGATGTTCTCACCACCACTCGCCCTCGCGAGTCTCAGCGGCGAATCCGACGCGGCCTGGGCCGAAGCCGGAGCCGAGTTCGCCGGCGGGGCGTTCCTCGGGGGTATCGCACTCGACGAGGACGCTCGAGACGCGGCCAGAGCGCTCGTCGACAGGGACCGAACCGAGTTCCTCCCGGACGATCCCCTCGCCTTCATCGACGCCCAACTCGCCGCGCTCGAGGACGTCGACCTTCAACCGGGATTCAACGTGCGGAGTGCGACCGTCGACCCGATCCCGGACGCGGCTCGCATCTGTCGGGATCGAGACGCGCTCCTCGAGATCAACGCCCACTGCAGACAGGACGAACTCTGTGCGGTCGGCTGTGGCGAATCGCTGCTGCGAGACGACGAGCGACTCCGCACGTACGTCGAAGCGGCGGCCGAAACCGGTGTCACTGTCGGCGTGAAAGTTCGAGCGGAAGTGTCGGGAGTCGACCTCCCCGCGCTCGCTGTCGCCCTCGAGTCCGCCGGCGCGTCGTTCGTCCACGTCGACGCGATGGACACCGAGTCGATCGTCCGCGATATCGTGGCGGAGACGGATCTGTTCGTCGTCGCCAATAACGGCGTCCGAGACGAGGCGACCGTCAACGAGTACGCGGAGTACGGCGCGGACGCGGTCAGCGTCGGCCGACCGAGTGACAACCCGGTCGTCCTCGAGCGCGTCCACGACGCCGTCGTCGAGCAGACCAGTCAGGACTCGTCGTCGCCTCACCTATAAAGCGTCCAGTCGTGTAGACGGTCCCTTTTCAGGCCCGAGGCTAACCTCGAGACGAGAGTATGCGTCGGAGAGACGAGCACGCAGTCGACACTCGCTGGGGATGGCGCTGCCCCCGGTGTGACGAAGACGTCCCGGTTAGCAGAGATCCACACTCACAGACGTTTCGCTGGGAGTGCCAGACGGACGATTGTCCCGCGGTCGGCTTCGGATTCTCCTCGAGACGACGGGCCCGACTCGGGTTGCTCGAGTATCGTGAAGCCTTCCAGCGAATCTACCGCTAAAACTGCCCGAAATGCACAGTCATTAACCCGCCCGATTCGTAGCTGGTGACATGCGAACGCCAGCGCAACAGGCTGAACTGGCACTCCTCCTCGAGGTCGCAGGAACGCCCAAGCCGGGCAACGTCGACCGACATCGCGACCTCGAGGAGTTGCGGTTCGAACACTTCCTCGCGGGTGCCGTGGGCGCACGAACGGGGCTCGACCTCGCAGCCGACGGCGAGCCGGTCGGGACGGCCTTCGAGCGTGCCGTCAAAGGGATGGCTGCCCAGGGCGGGGACAACACGCAGTTCGGCGCGCTCTTGTTGCTCACCCCGCTGGTCCGGGCCGCTCGAGACGACCTGACTCGAGCGACCGTTTCGAGCGTCTGCGAGAACACGACCGTCGCGGACGCGGCCGGCTTCTATCGCGCGTTCGACCACGTCGACGTCTTCGTCGACGAACCGCCGGCAGACATGGAGCCACTCGACGTTCGTCGCGGAAGCGACGCGATTCCGGCACTCGAGGAACGGGAGCTGACCCTCTTCGACGTGATGGAACGGAGCGTGCCCGGAGACGACGTCGCTCGAGAGTGGCTCACCGATTTTGAGCGGTCGTTTGGCGCTGCGGAGCGCCTCGCCGACACCGACGAAACAGAGCCGCTATCGAAACGCACCGCTGACGTTTTTCTGGAGTTGCTCGCCGAGCGGCCTGATACCCTCGTCGCGAATCGCCGCGGTGAGGACGTCGCCACAAGCGTCTCCGAACGCGCGGCGCAGTTGCTCGCGGACGACGGCCTCGAGTCGGACCCCGACGCACTCGAAGCCTTCGCAGACGACCTCGTCTCCCGCGGGATCAACCCGGGCACGACGGCGGACGTGACGGCCGCAGGGCTCTTCATCGCGCTCGAGCGCGAGGCGATCAGCGTATGAGCGACGACGCGTCCCACTCCGACCCAGACGCGCCGACGCGAGAATCCACAGTGTGGCCACTCCACCTCTCCGGGGTCACCGAATCCATCGTCTCGACGCTTGGACCAAACGGGCTGTGGAATTTCGCCGCACTCGGGCTGTTCGCTGACGACGAAGCCGAAGGCGCGCCAATCACGGCACGGACGTGGGGTAATACTCGAACGCGTCGGAACTTTCACCGACAGGGAGAAGGCTACGTCGTATTCGTCGACGACCCCGTCGTCTTCGCGGACGCCGCGCTCTCGATCGTCGAACGCGAAGAGCCAGTTCTCGAGTGTGCGCACGCGTGGGCACACGTCTCCGTCGAGCAAACCGACGCTGGAACGAGCGACGGAACCGAGTGGGAAACGTGGCGACTCTCCCCGGTCGAGGCAGGGATCGAATCGAAAACGGTGCCGACGATTGACCGCGGCTTCGCAGCCGTCGTCGAAGCCACCGTCGTGGCGTCCCGACTCGGCGTTCCCGGCTACGACGAGGAGACCCTCCGCGAGCGACTCGAGTACGTCGCCTCCGTCGTCGACCGGGCGGGGAGTCGACGAGAGAAAGACGCGCTCGAACGCGTCCGCGAGCACACGGAGTGGTGAGTCGATTTCTCCGCCGGGACAGCGACTGCCCCGACCAGCGTCGGTTCCTCTCGAGGCCGACTGTGAATGATTTTAAATAGGAACGAGGGGCCAAGCAGGGCCACATGGTACTCCACTTCAGACAGGCGACACGCATCTACGCGAAAACGCTCCCGTTCGTCCTCCTCAGATTGGGTATCGGCCTCCTCCTCGGCGTTCTCAGTATCCTCTACTTCGGCGGCGTGTTCTACGTCGGCTACCACCTTCTCGAGGGCGGAACGATCTCCGGATGGATCGCAGTCGTCGGCTTACTCGTCGCACTCGGCGCGTTCGCGTGGTTCTGGCGGCTGTTGAGCAGGTACGTCCTCTATCTCGTCAAAGCGGCCCACATCGCCGTCATCGCCCACGTCGTCGAAACCGGTGACGTTCCCGACGATCAGCTTCGATACGGCAAATCACAGGTGAGCGAGCGATTTACGGAAGCGAGCGCCCTCTTTGCCGTCGATCAGGTCATCAAAGCCGTCGTCAAACAGTTCAACGACGCCGTCGTGTCGTTTTCGGGGCTATTTAGCGTCGTTCCTGCACTAAAACAGCTAATCCAATTCGTCGGAAAGGCAATCGCCATCGCTGCCTCCTACATCGACGAAGCGATCATCGCACACATGTTCGTCAGCGACGAGGAGAATCCGTGGCGGTCGGCTCGAGACGGCGTCGTCCTCTATGGCAAACACTGGAAACCCGTCCTCGGTTCCACCATGCTCATCGTCCTCGGCATGTACGCCACCGCGTTCGTCCTCTTGCTCACCCTCACGCCACTCGCAACCGTGTTGAGCGGGCTCTCGACGACGCTCGAGGCGGTGAGCTGGGTCCTCGTTGGTGGCGTGTTTCTCACCATCTACACCGGCTTCCTCAAGCCGTGGGTGAAGACCGTCGTGATTACCACGTTCCTCGTCGAATCTCGAGACACGGAACCGGACAGCGAGACGATGGATCGCATCGCCGGACGCTCGGAGCGATTCCAGGAACTCATCAGCAAGGCTGACGACGACGAGGACGGTCCAACCGAACAGCCGTCCAAACCGGACTCCCACTCCGCCTCCGGCCACGGTGCCTGATTCAACGCGAATTCGGGACGTTCGATCTTCTCAGTAGTCGACGCCGGTCGACTCGAGTGCAAAACGGAACACGGACGGCTCGCTACGGGCAGTCTGGTCTCCAGAGACGAAGAGAAAGAGAAAGGGATTAAGAGCCTCTGGACGGAACCAACTGCTATGGCAATCAAACCGGCCTACGTCAAGAAGACCGGGAACCTCCTCTTGGAACGGTACCCGGAGGCGTTCACGACCGACTTCGAACAGAACAAAGACAGCGTCACCGAACTCACCACCGTCGAGTCCAAAGGGGTCCGTAACCGGATCGCAGGCTACGTCACCCGAAAGAAGAGTTCCCAGACGGCGACGGCGTAAGCGAGTATTTTCCTCGAGTTCGACGACGACGAGCCACGGGAGCCGTCGGTGCGTGGACGAGCGTTTGGACTGCGAAGTTGATGTCTCCAAGTCAGAAGTGAAGCGAACGCTGCGAAGATAGTGGGCGTCTCAGTGGTCGAATCCGGGTTCCATGTACGTTGCGACGACGAGCGAGACGACGCCGAAGAAACTGAGGACCATGAGACCTGCTGCGCCCGAAACCACGTTGAGTTCGGTACCCAGAAGCTCTGCGCCGTCGTACCCGAGCCAGCCGATGGCGAGCGCAACCAGGAAGAACACTCCGGAGAGTGCCGCAGCGCCTGTCTGGAAACGAGTATCGAACGGACCGACGCCGCTCGAGTTAGCGGTCGAACTCGTCACTTGGACCACCCCGCGTTCGATGCGAATCGAACCTGTTGGACGTACATGGGTACTACATTCCACTCGGGTTTCTTAACCTCTTCTATGGCCGCCCACTACCGACGCACTCGTATCGGTCGGTCTGAAAGTCTCTGATCACTATTTGATCTCGAGCTACGACCGTCAACGCCGTTGTACCACCGGTTCGTGACGCCGACACGTGAGACGAAAACCCAAACGGTTTTGCGGACACAACCCCGAGTCCGGGAAAATGGCAGTACGAGTTGGCGTCCTCGGCGCAACCGGTGCCGTTGGACAGCGACTAATTCAGCTTCTCGAACCCCACCCGGAGTTCGAAATCGCCGCATTGACCGCAAGTGACTCGAGCGCTGGCAAGACGTACCGACAGGCCGCGAAGTGGCGTGTCGACAGCCCGATCCCCAGCGACGTCGCCGAGATGACCGTCACCGCGACGGATCCAGACGAGGTTCCAAACGACGTCGACCTGTTGTTCTCCTCGCTCCCCTCGAGCGTCGGTGCCGAAGTCGAACCCGGCTTCTGTGAAGACGGCTACGTCGTCTCTTCGAACTCCTCGAATGGGCGCATGGCCGACGACATTCCACTCGTCATCCCCGAAGTCAACGCCGACCACCTCGACCTCCTCGAGGTCCAGCGAGACGAGCGCGGTTGGGACGGTGCGATGGTCAAGAACCCCAACTGCTCGACGATCACCTTCGTCCCCACGCTCGCCGCTCTGGCAGAGTACGGCCTCGAGAAAGTTCACGTCTCCACCCTGCAGGCCGTCTCCGGCGCGGGCTACGACGGCGTCTCCTCGATGGAGATCATCGACAATGCGATTCCCCACATCGGCAGCGAGGAGGACAAACTCGAGACCGAATCTCGAAAACTGCTCGGATCGTTCGACGGGGCCGAACTCAGCCACAACCAGATGGACGTCTCGGCGTCGTGTAACCGCATCCCGACGATAGACGGTCACCTCGAGAACGTCTGGGTCGAAACCGAAGACGACCTGAGTACCGAAGCGGCTGCATCGGCGATGGAGGCGTACCCGTCGCTCGACCTTCGCTCCTCGCCCGACCCGCTCATCCACGTGTTCGACGAACCGGACCGACCCCAGCCACGAATGGACCGAACGCTCGGCGACGGCATGGCCATTGGCGCAGGCGGCCTGCAGGAAACGCCGTTTGGCCTCCAGTACAACTGCCTCGCCCACAACACGATTCGCGGCGCTGCCGGCGCGAGCGTCCTGAACGGCGAACTCCTCCTCGAGAACGGCCTCATCTAAAGCAGTCAGTTTCCGACACTGACTCTCGAGAGCCACCTGTTCACTTTGGCGGCGTGTACTAGTGTACTCACTCCCAACGACAGGATATGCTTCCCGCAATCTCCGACCCCGAATCGTTGACGCCAATTACGGGGTCCGCTTCGACGGACGCGGCTGCAACCGACAGCAGTTCACGATCGCTGGACGTCCTCGCAAACCGCCGCCGGCACTACGTTCTTCAGTATCTCGAAGAGGCCGACGAACCGATTTCGCTCGAAGAACTGGCAGACCACGTCGCGATCACGGAACACGACGAAGACCGCAGTACGATTGCAGACTACGGCGACGCACTGTTGGGCACTCGCCGTCGCGTCATGCTTTCACTTCGGCACCTTCACATTCCAAAATTAGAAGCCGCCGATGCGGTTGACTTCGATATCGACGCGAACACCGTCACGCCGGGTCCGGCGAGTGAGTCACTACTTGCGCGAGCGGAAACTGTCGAAGCAACGACTGGGAACGAATACAACAACCAGTAATCCCCGAACTCGAGTTCGACGAAGAAACCACAGTACCGTCAAAACTGCACTCGCCTCGCTTAGACGTCAGTCTGGGGCAGTGCAACGACTGGGACCGACGCTTCCTTGACCATTCGTCGGGCAACGTCGCCGGTAAGTAATTCCGCGAGACGATTTCCCGCTCGCGGAACGAACACCACGGCATCGGCGTTCCGGTCCCCTGCTTCGGTGAACACCCGCTCGACGATATCCGTCCCGTAGAGGACCGCCGTTTCGACCGTCGCGTCCGTTTGCTCGAGCGGGGACCGGGTGCGCCTGAAGATGTCTTCGGCGTGTTCCTCGCGCTGTGCGACCGGAGCCTTGTCGATTCCGCCCCCCGATTTTTCGACGACGTTGACGACGATTACCTTACTCGAGGCAGTGAGATGTGGGGCGAGTGACGTCGCCGTCCGTTCCCCGTCGTCCGGATCTGCCGCGGGAACGATAACCGTCCCGTCGAACGAGAGTGTCATCGCACTCTCCCCACTCGATGCAATACGCTCGAATCAACGCTCGAATTCGGTCGAGCAGCCCCGCTCGGTTTTACCATACCTGCTGTACGAACGTCACCGTGAAAAAACTGCAGTCGACACAATTGGGACCGAACGCCGTCGTGACCACGCCAGCTACGAGTCGATCTGATTCTCGAGTTCCGCGTTCGGATCGGCTCGGAACCGACTGGCGTTCTCCGCGACGATATCTGCGAGTCGGTCGTAGTACTTCGGCGTGTGGCCCGCGTTGTGTGGCGTGATCTGGACGTTCGAGAACGTCCACAGCGGATGGGCTTCTGGCAGCGGTTCGGGATCGGTAACGTCGAGTGCTGCCCCGCGTATCCATCCAGACCGAAGGGCCGTGAGCAACGCATCCGTCTCGACGACCGGCCCTCGCGCGACGTTGACGAGAACCGCGTTCGGATCGATCGTCACGAGCGCTTCTCGATCGATAACCCCGCGAGTCGTCTCCGTGAGCGGACACGCGAGAACGAGGTACTCGGTTCGTGCCAGTGCATCTTCGAACTCCTCGTCGTCGAATCCAATCACTTCGTCCGTCGGCCCGCCCTTCTCCGGCGAGTAGCGTACCCCAACAGTTTCGACGCCAAACGCCTCGAGACGCTCGCACACGGCCCGTCCGATCGCACCCAATCCGACGATTGTCACCGTCGAGTCCTGCAATTCGTGGGTCTTGTAGTGACGCCACTCTCGACGTTCCTGTCGACGAGCCCCAACGTGGAAGCGACGCGCGAATCGAAGGATCGCACCGAGGACGTGTTCGCCGATGTTCGGCCCGTGTACACCCGACGCGTTCGTGACCGTCACGTCCCGCTCGTCGAGCTCCGTGAGCGGAAGATGGCCAGTCCCCGCGTACGCACACCCGAACACCTCGAGCGAGCGTGCGTGCTCGAGTAACTCCTCGTCGAGCATCATTCCGGTGACGAATCGAGCATCCTCGATCAAGTCACGTTCTGCGGTGGGTGTCCGGGCAAGGGTTACGTCCCACTCCGGAAGCCGCGTGCGGAGCGCATCCGCGTACGATTCGATCGGCATTCCGTGTGCGCCCCGACGAAGGACGAGGAGTTCGGCCGTGTCTGACTCGCTCATACTCGGTGCCTCGGTCGGCCGAATCAAAAACGTTCGTCTCCCAGACCTCCTACTCCGTACTCGAGTTTGCTCCCCCTCGACCAGCAATCTCGAGCGGCCTTGGTCTCTGATACGAAATTCACGCAGTTTAATACGGGCGACTGAGTCCAAACGGAGTATGGAACGCGTTGACGTCGCGATCGTCGGTGGCGGCCCCGCGGGCGCATCCGCAGCCGAACGGGCCGCTGCCCACGGCGCCGAGACGGTCCTTTTCGAGCAAGGCGTCCCGCGGGAAGACCGCGACGAGCTCGGTCCCGACTCGACCGACGCCGCCGGGATGCTCGACTACTGGATCGACATCATGGATTTCGAGTACGAAGAGATCCCCGACCACATCGTACACCGAGAACTCGAGGCGACCGAATTCGTCGGTCCCGACAGTTCCCTCGAGATGACGACGACCGGGATCGACGCCAGTTACTCGAAATTCGGATACACCTTCCACCGTGCACGGATGGACGACTGGCTCTACGAACGCGCCGAGGACGCCGGTGCCGACCTCCGGGTTGGAACGAGCGTCAAAGACCTCGAAACCGACCTCCGCGCCACGAGTTCAGAGGGGCCAACGCACACGCTCACCCTCTCGAGTGGCGAGCAACTCGACGCACAGTACGTCGTTCTCGCCGACGGTCCCCAGCGTCGGATCACGCTCGACGCCCTCGATCAGTTTACGACGCCGGGACGCTCCATTTCCGAGTTGCTCTCACCCCCCGAAGCGAATCATATCGCTTACCAGGAGTACCGAGAGTTTCCCGACGAACTCTTCGCAGAGTTCGAAGACACCCTCAAATTCTGGTGGGGGTACATGCCCGGCGAAACCGCTTATCCGTGGGTATTCCCCAACGACGGCACGGTCGCACGCGTCGGTCTCACGATGCCCATCGGCATGACACTCGAGGACGTCGAGAATCCTGGCTCCTACAAACTCCTCGAGCCAACCGACGACCAACTCCCCACCGGCTCTGAGTACATCGAACGCCTGCTCGAACTCGAGTACGGTGACGAGTACGACATCGAGGAGGACATTCCGATCGTCGAAGACCGCGGGAAATCGAAGGGGACCGAAACCTACCCCATCTCCTCGACCCGTCCGATCGAGTCACCCGTCGGCGCGAACATTGCCGTCGCTGGCGGCGCAATGGGAACGACCTCCGCGTTCCACGAAGGTGGATACCACGTGGCCGTCCGAACCGGGAAAATCGCCGGCCGACTCGCCGCGACCGACTCACTCGAGCACTACAACGACATCTGGAAGCGCGCAATCGGTGAGGAAATCCTTCGAAACGTCGCGTTCGCCGACATCGTCAAAGACTACGGCCCCGACGACTGGGACTGGGCATTCGACACTGTCACCAAAATGCAAGGCGACAATGGGTCGAAGGCCCTCATCAGCAACCGCTACTCCGCTGGTGTGAGCGCCTCGAAGATACTCCTCCTCTACAAGAAGAAAAAGTTCGAGTACCGCAACGGCAACTACGTGCAACTTCGGGAAGACGACTACGTCTACTAACCAGATCGGAACGACGAACACGCGCTTTTTCGACGTGTTCCGAATCACCTCGCCGAGACCAACTCACACGGAATACAGTCCGCTCCGACGAGAGTCGATAGTCATAGACAGACACACACCCGACGCGTTACATGCTGGAGTCAACCGAGTGATCAGTAACGTCCTCGAGATCAACGGTAACGAAACTGCGTTTCGTCCCGGACGGCGACCCGTGTATCCGACCAACTGAGACGTCTGCTCCAACCTCGAAGGGACCGTCGTCGTTTCCATCGCCGCGATGTATTTCGGCGACTCCATCAGTAGTATCGACGAACAGATACACCTGATACGACGGTGTGGACTGATAAGACAGTACGTAGGTTCGATACGCCCCCTCGAGACTCCGTGGATGCCACTCGAGAGCGTCAGTAATTGTCCCCCGTCCACCGGGAACGCACTGATACGGAAACATCACACCTCGCGTCGGTTCCGCCGTTTCAGACACTTCATCGGGCGTCTCGACCGTCGCACTACCCATACCACTCGATACCGAGAAACCGATTGTCGAGAGGAGTCCATATTTCAACACTCTGCGCCGTGACGGTGGCCCAATTACCTCCTGTTGCATACAGCACCTCCACCAGCAATACTGGGATAGTGCTTCGCCATGACCTTACAACGCCTCTCCCCCGACAGAGCAGAGGCAAGTACCACCATTACCCACCTCGCTGCAGTGACTTTACTGGATGTTCTTTCACGAACCAGAACTGCAATTCGAAGTCACCGTCGACGAACCGGATCCGCACTTCGCAAAACTCCTCCAACAGGCTATCGGCGGTGCCGAAGGAGAGATTCGCGTCGCAATGCAATACATGTTCCAAGCTTGGGCGCTCCCGCCAGAACACGAACAGTTTAGAAACCTCTTGCTCGAGACCGCAACTGAAGAACTCGGTCACATCGAAATGCTCGCGAGCGCCGTCACAGAACACCTTCGGGGCGCACCCGACGACCTCCTCGAAGAGGCATACGAAGCCAGAGAACACGCTGCCATGGCCGCATCGATGACCGGTCAGACACCACGTCACCTGTTATCCGCCGGACAGTCGGCTATGCCAATCGACAGCAACGGCGTCCCGTTCGACGCCGGGACCATCGTCGCCTCCGGAAACCTCGCAGCCGACCTCTACGCGAACGTTATGGCTGAATCGACTGGCAGACTGCTCGCGACACGGCTGTACGAACTCACCGACGATCCCGGCATGGAGGAAATGCTCTCCTACCTCATCGCCCGCGATACGATGCACCAAAATCAATGGCTCGAAGCACTCGAGGCCCTCGACGACCCAGTTCCCGTACCAGCGAGTTTCCCACAGGAGGAAGAAAATCAGGACTACAACTACACGTTCATCTCCACCCGCCGCGAGCCACAGCCTGACCCTGGACTTCCCTGGACGGAAGGCGACTCGCCAGATAGCAACGGTCAATTCACGTACGTTCCAGAGCAGCCGGGTGATGGCGAGGTCGTTGCTCCAGAACCGGCACCGCAAACGTACAACGATCCCGACGAGCGCGAAGAATAACGCATTACCGCGTCCACTCGACGCGCGCAGCAAGGGTTAAACGGTGGAAGACGTTAGTACGACTGCGTGCCTTTAGTCCCCGTCCGAGTCTACCCATTCGGGTGCGATGACAGTACGGCGAACCCGGGCACGCGATACACTCGGTGGGCAGTGCCCACCCGCTGAGGAGAATTGTTACTCCTCCGCCCGGCACGAGGGTTAGCCAGCTGACGCGGCATGCCGCCACGGGATGAGGCTGGACGTTAGTGTTCCGGGTGACACTCTTTAACATTCAAGAGTGACTACCGAATTGGTAGTCGAATCAGCCACCGTTTCTCCGTGTGTATTCGATTCGCGAACGAACTGTGTATCCACTCTCGAGAGTGATTTCACAGAGCAACAGCACCGTTGCTCTGCAATACATGAAAAAAGCCGACCCCCGCGAAGGAGTCGGCTTTGAAGTATGAGTGAAGGCGGCGAATCGGGGATCCCAGAGGCTCGCGCACTCCAGTACGTGCCGATACGCAGACGAGCTTATCTTCCGTGTTCGGGATGGGTACGGGAGGCACCTCGTCGCTCTGGCCGCCGTAACGCCGATCGACGGACTCGAACCGTCGCTAAACCGTAATCGGTGGTCTCCGACCGTGTGTATGTGTAGTCCAGTTTGCGTCCGGACCCGTTCACCGCGTCACGGATCCAATGCGATAATGTATGACTGTGTGGCTCGATCGATTAGTGCTCGCGGGCTCAACGCCTCGTTGCCTTGGCGCGTACACCCCGAGTCTATCGAACTCGTCTTCTACGAGTGATCTCAGTGGTATCTCTTTTCCAGGTGGGTTTCGAGCTTAGATGCGTTCAGCTCTTACCCCGTGGTGCGTCGCTGCCCAGCACGTGCCCTCTCGGACAGCTGGTACACGAGTGGCACCCATTCGTAGTTCCTCTCGTACTATACGAACGTTCCCGTCAGATACCGTAACACCCCCAATAGATAGCAGCCGACCTGTCTCACGACGGTCTAAACCCAGCTCACGACCTCCTTTAATAGGCGAACAACCTCACCCTTGCCTGCTTCTGCACAGGCAGGATGGAGGGAACCGACATCGAGGTAGCAAGCCACCCGGTCGATATGTGCTCTTGCGGGTGACGACTCTGTTATCCCTAAGGTAGCTTTTCTGTCAGCAATTGGCCGCATCAAGCAGCCTAATTGGTTCGCTAGACCACGCTTTCGCGTCAGCGTCCGTCGTTGTGCCGGACACTGTCAGACTTCCGTATGCTCTTGCGCTCTTTCCCGCGTCTCCGACGCGGGTGAGGAAATCTTGGGGCGCGCTCGATATCTTTTCAAGCGCGTACCGCCCCAGTCAAACTGCCCGGCTACCAGTGTCCTCCGCCAGGAGTGAGAGTCGCAGTCACCATCGGGTAGTATTTCAATGCTGGCTCGGTGAGCCGCTAGCGCGGCTACCTGTGTAACGCCTCCTACCTATGCTGCACAATGGCGACCACGTCTCAGTGACAGCCTGCAGTAAAGCTCTATAGGGTCTTCGCTTCCCCTTGGGGGTCTCCAGACTCCGCACTGGAACGTACAGTTCACCGGGCCCAACGTTGGGACAGTGGCGCTCTCGTTGATCCATTCATGCAAGCCGCTACTGAAGCGGCAAGGTACTACGCTACCTTAAGAGGGTCATAGTTACCCCCGCCGTTAACGGGTCCTTCGTCCCCTTGTAAGGGGTGTTCAGATACCCGCACTGGGCAGGATTCAGTGACCGTACGAGTCCTTGCGGATTTGCGGTCACCTATGTTGTTACTAGACAGTCGGAGCGCCCGAGTCACTGCGACCTGCCTCTTTCCGAGGCAGGCATCCCTTATTGCGAACGTACGGGACTAACTTGCCGAATTCCCTAACGTCGGTTATTCCCGACAGACCTTGGCTTTCGCTGCCACGAGTACCTGTGTCGGATCTCGGTACGGACTGTGTGCTTACCTTTTCACGGGCTCTAGGTTGACCTCTCTTTCGCTATCCAGCCATTCGATCGCTTCCTGCCATTACGGCTTCCACGATCTTCGACTGTTCGACCGGGCGAAAACCCGGTAGAGGCGGCCCCAAAGCGTCGGCTTTGAGTGCACACTGGCGTAGGAATATTAACCTACTTCCCTGTTGTCAGCTTCGACTTACGGGCTGACTTAGGACCGGCTAACCCTCAGCTGATCAGCATTGCTGAGGAACCCTTACTCGTTTGGCCGTCGAGGATCTCACCCGACTCACGCTGCTACTATGACCAGAATTTTCGTTACTGCACGGTCCACACGACCTCTCGGCCGTGCTTCCGCCCGAACAGTACGCCAACCTACAGGATCACTCCGTCAAGAGTGCCGCTAGGTCTCGGTGGTGGACTTGAGCCCCGATCATTTTGGGCGCCTCAAACCTCGGCCGGTAAGCTGTTACGCTTTTCTTAGAGGGTAGCTGCTTCTAAGCTCACCTCCCGGCTGTCTAGGGCTTGAGACCACCTTCGATCGCACTTAGTCCACACTTGGGGACCTTAACCCAGCTCTGGGTTGTCTCCCTCACGGTACACAGGCTTACCCCGCGCACCGGACTCCCTGCGTCAAACGACGTTCGTAGGTTCGGAGTTGGACAGGGGGGCACACTCCTCTCGGAGTGCGATCCCCCAATCCGTTGCTCTACCCCACGAACTATCTCGGCAGAGGTCATGCTTCGACATGTTTCGGTTGGAACCAGCTGTTTCCGGACTCGATGGGCCTTTCACCCCTAGACATAGGTCACGCGAGGGTATTGTAGGACACCAACGCTAACAGGCCTCCACGTGGCTTTCGCCACGCTTCACCTTGCCCATGCCTAGATCGTCCGGTTTCGGGTCGTGCCCGATTGACTCCCCGCGCTTGAACACGGCGGCCCTTGTGCAAAGCACTGCGGCCATGTCGGTTTCCCTACGCCTTCCCCGATACCCGGGTTAGACTCGTCAATCAGGCACACTCTCTGGTTCGTTTTTCAAAACGTACGACGGAACACCGGCTTCCCGTGATGCTTACTACAGGTTCGCACCTGATTCATTACTCACAGGACCTTGTGTGCCCCGTCGCTCTATCGCCAACTGATTTCACGCCCTATTGCACCTCCCTTCTGGGGGTACTTTTCAGCGTTCGTTCACACTACTTGTTCGCTATCGGTCTTGAGGAGTGTTTAGTCTTCCCAGTCGATGCCTGGGATATTCACGAGGGATATCCAACCCCCGATACTCTGGAGCTGACTCGTCTCATACTAATCTACACTACGGGACTGTCACCCTGTCTCGTGCTCTATTCCAAGAGACTTCCTGCAGATCTTCTGAAAGTGATCGTCAGTCCGAACACCACATTGCCCGAAGGCTTCGGTTTGGACTACATCGCGTTCCTTCGCCAGTACTAACGACATCACATTACGTTTTCTTTTCCTGCCGATACTGAGATGTTTCAGTTCTCGGCGTTCCCCATTGCGCGAAGCAATTGCGGTGGGGATTCCCATTCGGAAATCCTGAGTTCTTTCCCTCCGTGCGGGTCCCTCAGGCTTATCGCAGCTTGGCACGTCCGTCTTCAGCTCTCAAGCCGAGCGATCCACCAGCTGGCACAGTAGCCACGTTCATCGGATCGGGATTACATCAAAGATGTAATCGTTAAGTGACCCGGGAACGGGTCCAGTGGACGCCTGGACTACACGTACACACGGTCTCATCTGCACGCCGGTAGACGGCCGGCCTGCATTGACCCTTCCCAGCCACACTTGCGCGGGCTGGTGCATCGGTTCTGCTTCGGATTCAATCCTCGGGCCGTCTCCCACTTAAGAGACACGATCCGTGATTGACTCCGAGTCATGGACCCACAGGGATTCGAACCCTGGGCATCCTCCTTGCAAAGGAGGCACTCTACCACTGAGCTATGGGCCCACGTCCACCACTCGATGGTGGACACGAGATGACTGTTAGCCTTGGTAGTTCTGAGGTGCTCGATCGGCCTAACGGTGGGCGATCGAACGTGAACTGCGTGACGGATAACCGTCACGACTTCTGGGCTGGGGCAACGCCCCAGTCCCGGTCTGTGGAGGTGATCCAGCCGCAGATTCCCCTACGGCTACCTTGTTACGACTTAAGCCCCCTTGCGAAGCCCAGATTCGACCCCCGTACAGGGGCCTCATCCGGACCTCACTCGGGTGCTTTGACGGGCGGTGTGTGCAAGGAGCAGGGACGTATTCACCGCGCCCTTCTGAGGCGCGATTACTACCGAATCCAGCTTCATGAGGGCGAGTTTCAGCCCTCAATCCGAACTACGACCACGTTTCGGAGATTAGCGCCCCCTTTCGGGGTTGCATCCCACTGTCGTGGCCATTGTAGCCCGCGTGTCGCCCAGCACATTCGGGGCATACTGACCTACCGTTGCCCGTTCCTTCCTCCAGTTTGGCACTGGCAGTCCTCCTAATGTACCCAACCACCACAAGGGTGTTGCTGGCAATTAGGAGTGCGGGTCTCGCTCGTTGCCTGACTTAACAGGACGCCTCACGGTACGAGCTGACGGCGGCCATGCACCTCCTCTCAACGGCTCCAGTAAGCTCATCACACTGACCTTCACGGCACGTTGTCGATGCTGGTGAGATGTCCGGCGTTGAGTCCAATTAAACCGCAGGCTCCTCCGGTTGTAGTGCTCCCCCGCCAATTCCTTTAAGTTTCATCCTTGCGGACGTACTTCCCAGGCGGTCTGCTTCACGGCTTCCCTACGGCACAACACTGGCTCGTAGCCAGTGTCACACCTAGCAGACATCGTTTACAGCTCGGACTACCCGGGTATCTAATCCGGTTCGTGACCCGAGCTTTCGTCCCTCACCGTCGGATCCGTCCTTCCAGAGCGCTTTCGCCACCGGCGGTCCGTCCAGGATTACGGGATTTCACTCCTACCCCAGACGTACCCTCTGGATCTTCCGGTCCCAAGCCACACAGTTTCCACCGGACGCCTGCGCGTTAAGCACGCAGATTTCCCGATAGACTTGTGCGGCCAGCTACGGACGCTTTAGGCCCAATAATAGCGGTCATCACTCGTGCTGCCGGTATTACCGCGGCGGCTGGCACCGGTCTTGCCCAGCACTTATTCCACCACCACCTTACGGTGGTGAAAAGCGAGGACTATATGCCCTCGCACTCGGAGTCCCCTTATCGCACTCGCGTGCAGTGTAAAGGTTTCGCGCCTGCTGCGCCCCGTAGGGCCCGGTATCTTGTCTCAGATACCGTCTCCGGGCTCTTGCTCTCACAACCCGTACCGATTATCGGCACGGTGGGCCGTTACCCCACCGTCTACCTAATCGGCCGCAGCCACATCCTATGGCGCCTGAACGTTTCGCGCTCGCGCCACTTCCAGGCAGCGAGCGGTATTCCGCATTAGCCTCAGTTTCCCGAGGTTATTCGGATCCATAGGGTAGTTTGGCCACGTGTTACTGAGCTATCTGCTACGAGTCTGAACTCGTGCAACTAGCATGGCTAAATCGGACTCCAATAGCAATGACCTCCGGCAGGATCAACCGGAATGCTATATCTAACTCCCAGCCCCAATGGGCTGGGAGGGCTAAATTTGGCGGTGAATGTCGTATCCAAGATACACACTCACACATGGGTCCACGTTCGATGTCCCCCAGATCGTCGACCGATCAAGCGACACCGAACTACCAAGGCTAACATCAAATCCCATCTATACGGCGGACCGCAGGGGTAGGATTCTCATTTCCTTCGGATCTACTCCTAAGCCATCCGAGGTACATAACCCCTTCGAACCGGAGCGATCCGATCCGACGAGACGTCAAGCGCCTCGCCGATCACGTTAGTATCCAAACGACCTCGTACATATAAGGGCGTCGGATCAAATCCACCGTCGGAAACCACATCCAACGGAGGATTCCGCGTATACAATAATAGACGACGACCACATATAAGGGCGTCGTCTCCGACGTCGATCGTCGAAGTGTATCACGGAGAATCCGAACTCCCATCCGACGCTTCGGAGCGATCCGTATCGTCAAGACGAGGGCGGGATACTATACCTACCTCCGTGCCGGGAAACGGCCGGAGGGGACGCGACGAAGTACGCCACGTCGTTCGCATTACTTTCGAAAGTCGGGTGTACACATAAGGCCGTCGTCTCGAGTCGCGTCTGGCCCACGTTAGGCAGTGCCGTTAGGTAATCCGAATCAGTGTATCCGTACGGTATCGTTACTTCCGTTCAGATGGAGTCTCGGTCGGGGTTTCGGGTGAAACGAGAGTACGAACGAATCGAAAACTTCCGACGAGAACCTCCCGAAGGACCGGTGCACCATCGTAGAGCCAGAGTAATGCGGCACTAGAAGCCATCCCAATCTGGATCCACATGTATGTCGAGAGGTCGCCCGCGAGCAATTCCGCCTGATACTGGGAGAACAGTTGGAAGAACTGCTCGAGGAAGTTCCGGCTGTGGCCGTGTGAGCCAGTTGTCTCGACGGGCCAAAACATCAGTTCGGGTTGATAGACCCCTTCGCGGACGTACGCGTCGACGACATCGGACGGGAGGTGAAGGAGATACCCGAGGCCAAACGCGAGGCCAGTCCGCGGGCGGCCGAGCGAGTGCGCAACGATTCCGACGAAGAGAGACAGGGCCACCGCGAAAAAGATCGAGTGGCCGAGCGCGTACCCACTGTCGAAGATGCCGTACTCCCAGGCGAGTGGTTTATCGATGAGATCCGGGAGGACAGAAGCGAAGACGACGGCGAACGCCTCGAGTCCGCCGGGAGAATCGCGATAGACCGTGTGACAGAACAGCGAGTAGGCGAGATATCCAACGATAGCGTGTTCCCATGGCCACATACGTTGGGCGTACGGTGGACGATGGATAGTTATGGAGCACCTGTATTCACTTTCGGTCGGGAATTCGCGTTCGTTGTGGAGTTCGCACCGAGCCCAGGACGGAGATGTTGGCGCTCGACAGTGACGGTGCGAGAGCCCGGTGAATCGTACGGGTCGAATAGAAAGTACGGAAGATGGAGGTGGAAGCGTAAGGTGCCAGCGTGCGAGAGTCGGCGACCGATACGATTTAGCGGCGAGCGAGCGATAAGTGAGACATGGACCGAGAGGGATTCGTCAAGCTCGCCGTAATCGGGATCGGACTCGTCATCTTGAGCTTTTTCGTTCGTGGGTTCAGCCAGCTCGCGCTCGGTCGGGGTATCGCTGAGATGCTACAAGCACCGTTCGCGCTCGTTGGGTTTTGCATCGTCGTCTATTTATTCATCAGGGCGACGCTTGACGCCGTCGGGATCTGGGAAGTCGAAAATCCGGACGCGTAATCGTTCCCGAAGTGGATTCTGTGTAACTCGCCTCGAGCGAGACGTCACCGGAAGGAAACCGTTTTTCGCACACCGACCGAATGCGTGGGTATGACAGCACTTGTGCGGTCACTTGCCGACCTCGGTCCGGCAGACCGTAATGCGTTTTTCGAGCGGGACGCCGGAATCGAGGCGATCAGCGGTGACGTGGAAGCGATCGTCTCTCGCGTGCGCGAGGAAGGCGACGTTGCCGTCCGGGAGTTCACGAGCGAGTTCGACGACGTCGAACTCGGAAACATCGAAATAACTGACGCGTGCGAGCGCGCGTACGATGGACTCGAGCCAGATCTTCGAGAGGCAATCGAAACGGCCGCGAGTAACGTGAGAGCGTTCCACGAAACCCAGTTACCAGCGGACTGGCGAGAAGAAGCGAGTCCTGGTCGAGAGCTTGGGCGTCGGTTCCGACCGATCGATCGCGTCGGTGTCTACGTGCCCGGTGGATCCGCTGCGTATCCCTCGAGTGCGATCATGGGCGTGGTTCCGGCGGTCGTCGCCGGTGTCGAACACGTTGCTGTCGTCACGCCCCCAGCCGATGAACTCAACCCCGTGACGCTGGCAGCGATCCACGTCGCAGGCGCAGATGCAGTGTACAGCGTCGGTGGCGCGCAGGCAATCGCCGGTCTCGCTTACGGGACGGAATCCATCACGCGCGTACAGAAAATCGTTGGCCCGGGGAACAAGTGGGTCACGGCGGCGAAAGCCGTGGTACGCGGTGACGTCGAAATCGACTTCCTCGCTGGACCGAGCGAGATCGTCGTCGTCGCAGACGAGACGGCAGATCCCGAACTCGTCGCCGCGGAACTAGTCGCACAGGCCGAACACGACCCGAACGCCTCCGTCGTCGCAGTCACAGCCGACGAAGACCTCGCTACTGCAATTCAGACTGCAGTCGACGAGCAGGCTAGCGCGCGCGAGCGCGAGGATGTAATTCGAGACGCCCTCGAGAACGACGCCAGTGGTATCCTCGTGGCCAGATCGATGAGCGAGGCGATTCTCTTTACCGAGGAGTACGCCCCCGAACACCTCTCGATTATGGCTGACGACGACGAGGCAGTCCTCGAGCGAATCGACAGCGCGGGGAGCGTCTTTCTCGGACCGAACACACCGGTCGCTGCAGGAGATTACGCGAGCGGGACGAACCACGTCCTCCCGACGAACGGCGGCGCGCGCGTGACGGGCGGGCTTTCGACCGAGACCTTCCTCCGGTCGACGACGGTCCAACGACTCTCTCGAGAGGGACTTACGGATATCAGCGAGACGGTTACGACCCTCGCAGCGGCAGAAGGGCTCGAGGCTCACGCGGAGAGCGTCCGAAAGCGACTCGAGGAGTAAGCAAATCGCCTCGAGTGAAACGGGGTGTGATTGTAACCTAGTTTTAGGGTCGTCGAGGTAGTAGGTAACTGCATAATGCCACGGCAGAAGTGTGAAAACGAGCCAGTGGTCGATCCAACCGATAGACGGGTGCTCGAGCGAAATTACGATTACGCACAGAAGAACGTGCGACTCCTCTCGATGTGGTACGAGTGTGAGCCAAAACGAATGCTCGAGTTGCTAGCAGAGTACGACATTGAGCTGTCCCGAAACGACAAACGTCAGTTCGGTCCGTACTACCAATCGGTACAGCAATGGGCGAACACGTACGGCGAGTAACGTCGAGTACCTCGAATCGATTGCTGAGCGTGTCGGGCCGAGAATGGCGTCACAGTTAACATCGTTGCGACAGAAGGGATACGCATGAGCACGGACAGCATGGAAGGTGCCAATGCGAAGACACACCCGGAGATCGAAGTTACGGAGATTGCAGCCGAACAGGCGCTGTCGCTACTCGACAGTGAGGGTCTCGACGCGACCGAAGCCGGACTCCGCCTCTTCGTCCAGCAGGGTGGGTGTGCTGGCCTCTCCTACGGGATGCGTTTCGACGACTCACCGGACGACGACGATACGATCTACAACCATCACGACCTTCGGGTCTTCGTCGACCCGGCTAGCCTGAAATACATCGAGGGAAGTATCCTCGACTACGAAAGTGGCCTCCAGGCAGAAGGGTTCCACGTCGAGAACCCGAACGTCGTCAGCGAGTGTGGCTGTGGAGAGTCGTTCCGAACGTAACGACGACGGCCACCTCCCGTCCGTTCTTCTGGATACATTTTCGGCACCGATTCTCGAGACGACGAGTGGCCGCGCAAAACTGCGCTCTCGAAACGGAAGGAAACGGAGTGAGTGCTCACTCCTCGAGTCTGAACGCGACGGTCACTTCCGCTTGATACTCGCGGTCGTCCGCACTCGCGACTTCGACGCCGAGTTCGTCGACTTCGACCCAGTGGACGTTCTCGAGCGTCTCTTCGGCGCGGGTGATCGCGTCGTCGGCTGCGTCGTCGAAGCTTTCGGTGCTGGTTCCGATCAGGGTAATTTTCTTAAAGACCATCGCCTGTTGGAGTACACCGTCCTCGGCCTTCAATATGTGGCTCGTGTGAGCAAGAGTCACGCTGCTCCAGCACTGTAATCGCCAAATGCAGTGTGGACTCGCGTGTGGGTGCCGTGGCGATGCGTGAACGTTTTTGAGGGTTCCGCTCCCACAGGGTACCATGTCAGATGCTGACGAGGCGATAGACGTCGCGGAGATAGACGAGTTGACGCCACCGGATCGGACGCTGATGGGCCCAGGGCCGAGCGATGTCCATCCACGCGTGCTGCGAGCGATGAGCACGCCGCTCGTGGGCCACCTTGACCCCTCGTTCGTCGAGATCATGAACGAGGTGCAGGAACTCCTTCGCTACACGTTCAGAACCGACAATCAGTGGACGATCCCGGTGTCGGGAACCGGCTCCGCGGCCATGGAAGCTGCCATCGGGAACGTCGTCGAGCCAGGAGATACCATGCTCGTACCGACGAACGGCTACTTCGGCGGGCGAATGGCGTCGATGGCGCGTCGCGCCGGCGGCGAGGTCGTCGAGGTCGACGCGCCGTGGGGCGAACCCCTCGAGCCCGCAGACGTTTCCGACGCGCTGGCAGAACACGACCCCGATGTCTTTGGCTTCGTTCACGCGGAGACGAGTACGGGCGTCCTCCAGCCCGACGTTCCCGAACTTACCGGGGCGGCCCACGACCACGACGCGCTCGTGATCGCCGACACGGTCACCTCGATCGGTGGCGTCGAACTCCGCGTCGACGAGTGGGACATCGACGTCGCCTACGCGGGGCCACAGAAGTGTCTCTCCTGTCCACCGGGCGCGAGTCCGCTCACGCTCTCTGAGGAGGCGATGGACAAAGTCCTCTCGCGCGAGGAAGATCCGCGCTCGTGGTACCTCGATCTCTCCTTGCTCGAGGGATACTGGGGGAACGAACGCGCGTACCACCACACGGCACCGATCACGAACGTCTACGCGATCCGCGAGGCGCTGCGACTCGTCGCCGAAGAGGGAATCGAGCAGCGTTGGGCGCGCCATGAGCGACTCGCCGGCGCGTTGAAAGCGGGCGCAGAAGGAATGGGTCTCGAGATGAACGCGCCGGAGGAGTACTGGCTTCCGAGTCTCAACGCCGTCCGCGTTCCGGACGGAATCGACGACGGAGCGGTCTGTTCGGAACTCATCGAGCGCTACGACCTCGAGGTCGCGGGTGGGTTGGGAGACCTCGCCGGCGAAATATTCCGCATCGGTTGTATGGGACACTCCGCACGCCCGGAAAACGTCATTTACGTCGTGACGGCGCTGGGTGACGTCCTCGAGTCGATGGGTGCGGACGTCGACCCCGGTGCAGGTGTCTCTGCGACGCGAAACGCACTCAAGTAACGACGCAGTCGCTGCGCTTCCGGAAGGTGGGTTCAATAAAATAAGGCCGTGATCGTTAGGCAGTCGCGTGCGGGCCCGGCGGGGCACGTTCGACCTGATAGTCGTCACCGTCGACGACGATGATGGCCCACTCGTATTCAGGGCTGCGACGCCGAAGTTCGGTCTCGAGTTCGTCTACGTCCTCAGGTTGTGCAACATAACAGTGGAACTGTCCGGATTCGTCCGACAGTTCTGCTGTCTCGAGGACGGTGTTGACGTGGACGACCTTCCATTCGCGTTCGGCGCGGAACGTCGGGCCGTTTCCTTCGACGCTGTATCCGAGTTCAGCGAATATCGACCTGGCCTGCTCGACGAGTCGCATGTTAACAGGACCCATTCGTATAGACAGTTGTTGGCATACACCATAAGTGTTGGTCCGACACGAGAATTCGAGGTAAGTTCGGGTTGTCGACAGAATCTCCGAGTAGCGGTGGATAAACCACGACGGAATCGGTCAATTTAGTGGGTGGACGTCACCTCTACGTCGTCGATGGAGGGCGGTTTTCGCGACGGAAAACTGAGCACGAGAATCGGTAACTGGAGACGAGTCTCGTGAGTCGAACGCGGTTACTCGTGGGCGGCGTCCCACTCGGTCGGTTTGCGGAAGTTCCCACACTGATTGCACTTGATTCGGCCCATCGAATCCATCGCGTTGTCGAAGCTCTCGCAGTTCGAACAGTACCAGCCGTATCGACTGTCAGCCGCTCGAGACTCGTAAGCCACGAGAAACGGTCCCTTCGAACCGCGGTCGCCATCCGTCTGTGACACGTAGACGGTCGTTCCGTCGTCGGTGGACAGTGACTGCATGCGCTTCCCTACCGTCGCTCGGGGTAAATGACTGTCTGTCCAGGTTCGAAACTCGTTTCCGAAACGGACCGTCCGCCAGTCCGTGACAATTGTGCACACCCGTGACTGTCCGCACTGAAAGGTTTACCCGGTGGCGAACCGTTCGGGTGAATAATGTCGCTGGTCGTGGTTCCCGTTCGGTATCCACTGTCGAAGCACTCGCGTCGAACGCTCGAGAGCGCAATTTCAGTTGCGCGCGAGCGCGACGCGGCGTTGACGGTTCTCCACGTCGATCTCTATCAGAACGGGAAGAAAGTCACGAGAATTGATCTCAAGAACGCTGTCGAGCGCGAATTCGGACGTCTCGAGAACGTACGCTACGTCGTGCGGACCGGGTTTTTGGTCGAGGAGAGCATTCTCGACGAGGTGGCAGCAGAGGAAGCCGACGCGGTCGTCATCGGCAGTCGACAGGCGAGTCGCCTTCGCCGGATTTTCCGCCGGTTCACCGACAATCCGAATATCGACCAATACCTTCGTACACACCTCGAGTGCGAGATTATCACCGTCGAGAGTGCGCGCGCCTGAAGAGTAACGCGCGAGTAGAAACCCGTCGACTCACGCAGTAGTTCCCGCATTTCGGACGACGAAAACCGGTATTTCTGCGTTGTCGACGACGCGTTCGGACACGCTTCCGAGAGACGTCACTTTTTCTCGCGCACTCTTGCCGCGCGTTCCGATCACGATCAGGTCGATATCGTGATCGTCTGCGTACTCGAGGATCGTTTTCGACGGCGTTCCTTTGTGGACGTCGCGTGCCGTCTCGAGACCGCGTTCTGTGGCAGCGTCCGTGACGGCAGTGACGGCTTCACGACCTTCGTCCTCGAGTGAGTGCTCGAGGTCGGTCCCAGTTTCCTCGGTCGCCGCTGCGGTGATACGGCTGTCGACGACGTACAGCGCGTGGACCGTTGCATCGTTGTCTTCGGCGATAGCAAGTCCGTGCTCGAGCGTTTCGTCGGTCGTTTCGCTCCCGTCCGTCGGAATGAGAATATCGTCGTACATCGCTGTGCTAGTACGTGACTTCGTGACAAGATGGGATAAAAGACTACCACGATTCCAGTGGGCGGAAAGCGCGGGCGGCCTAAGATCATTCGCTGTCGTCGTCCGGTTCTCGACGAGAACCGGTCGAATCGTGGTCGTGGGCGTCAACCGGGACATCGGGTTTCGACCGTGTCTGTTGGGCGTCCTCGACTGTCGTCCGAGCGACGCCGCTGGTGTCGTCGAAGACGTGGTGACGGTGTGGGTAGGCGAACTCGACGTCCAACGCTTCGAATCGGTCGTAGACAGCCGTTTGGACGTCCGAGCGGGAAACGGCTTGCTTGTAGGGATGTTTGATCCAGAAGCGAAGTTGTAGCGCGATCCCATCTTCGACGTATTCGTCGATCGTACACATCGGTGCAGCGGCGTATCTGGCGCTTCCAATTCGGATATCCGGCCCGCCAGAGATAACGGTATCGACGGTCCGAGCAGCCCGTTCTGCCTGACGCCGTGCTTCCTCGAGGTCGCTCTCGTACGTAATTTCGAACGAGATGGAGATGCGAGTTCGTTCGTCTTCAGCGGAGTAGTTGATGACGTCCCGTTCGTGGATTTCCGCGTTCGGGATAACGATGAACGTATTCTCGAGGGTGAATATTTTGGTGTAGCGAATCGTGATATCTTCGACGAAGCCTTTGTGTTCCTCGTCGGTGATTTCGATCATATCTCCGATTTCGTAGGGCTGATCGGCGAGGATGAAGAAGCCGTTGATCAGACTGCCAACCAGCGGTGCGAGGACGACGGCGATAACCGCCGAAATGACGGTCACCGAGAGGAGGATCTCCGTATCGCCAACGCCGAGAATCCAGGCCGCAACGATGGTCGCGACGGCCAGAACCGAGATTCGAACGCCGCGAAGGACGGTTCGAGTAACGCTCGGTCGGTCGATTCGTCTGGCGATCGTTCGACCGGCGAGTTGGACGACGAGTTTCGAGAGATACCAGCCGAGGACGACGATACTGATCGCAAGTACGAGCTGAACGACCCACTCCGGCGGACCGAACGGAAGGATTTGGTGCACGTACTCGGTGAGTTCACTCTCGGTCATGACAACCCCTCGCGCATGACAGCAAATCAGGGTCGCAGTGGTTAAGGGTTCTGACTATCACAGTCCCGATGTCCTGAGAGATGTTGGCAGAACGATTCCGAATCGTTCTCGAGACTACCCGATTTCGAAAAGAGGTGCTACTCAGAGTATAATAAATCATTTAGCCGTCGGGACCGTACGAATCGATATGGCTTCAGACGAACTTCGTTCGACCGTCGAGCAGGTCGGCGATCGGTTCAACCTCGGAGAATACGAGATCGATGCCTATCTCACCGTGTTAGAGCAGGGACAACTGACGGCAAGCGAAATCGCAGACCAAACTGACATTCCCCAGCCCCGCGTCTACGATACGGTCCGCAGTTTGAGCGACCGCGGACTGGTCGAACTGCGCGAGTCTCGACCGATGAAGGTCGTCGCGATCGACCCGGAAGACGCCTTCGAGAACGTCCAGGACTCCCTCGAGGAGATGATCTCCGAACTCGAAGCACGCTACACGGCACCCGCACGCGATACGGAGGCGGTCTCCCTCGTCAAATCGCGCTCGACGATCCTTCGGTATCTCGAGGAGGTCATCGCCGACGCAGAGTTCGAACTCTCGGTGTCGCTGACGCCGGAGCTCCTCACGCGGTTCGAAGCGGACCTCAAGGAGGCCATCGACGACGGCGTGAGCGTCGATCTGATCGTCACGCCGGCGAACGAAGCGCCCGATCCGGACGAGTTCGACTACCTCGAGGTCGCGACGACTGTTCGAGCGCGGCGCGGAATTACGACGCCGGTCGTCGCCGTTGCAGACGGGAACTACTCGATGTATGCGACACAGGACGCCTTACGTGACGATCAAGACCGTTACGGCGTTATCTTCAATCGGTCGGCGCTTGGCTTCCTGGTCTCGGGATTCTTCGGTACCGTTCTCTGGACGACCGCCGAAGAGACGCTCGCCGAGAACGGCGTTGCCGGCACCTACCCGCGCAAGTACGCCTCGATTCGTCGGTGCGTCAAGGACGTCCTCGACGAGGGCGGGGAGTTCTACGCGACCATCGACGGTCGAGACGTCGAAGTCGGCGGCCCGCGTGTCGTTCGCGGTCGCATTCTCGACGTTTCCTTCGAGGTGAGCGAAGAAGTCGCGTCGCTTACGCTCGAGACCGAAGACGGCGAAGAAGTCTCCGTCGGTGGTCGCGTCGCCGCGTTAGAGGACGTCGAAGCTCACGAGATTCACATCGGCCGCCACGAGCCACCGACGCTCGAGGACTAACACCGAACACGACCCAGAATCCGAACCGAAACCAGAACGTGAGACGACGTTCGAACTCGGCCCCGAATTCGAACGCGTCTCGATAGTCACTTGACGGGTTTCCGTCGCCTCGTGGCTCACGTTCGTACCGTTTCTCGCTCCGAATTCCTGGATAGGACTTCGTGAGTACTCAATTTCGCCGACGATCGCTCCAGAACGGCCGTGTGCGCCTCGCTCGGATCTCTCGTCACTTCTCGAGGGGCGTAACGACGGATTACTCCGGTGATCGGTTTCGCTAGTTGTGGTAGGCATAATCATGCAAGCAGACTAATTAAGCACTGAAGCGCCGTGTATTGAGTTCGGATGGGAGACGAGACTGGCGGACGATTCCAGCGGGCTGGCGTGTCACGCCGGACGTTCGTACGAACCGCGTCAGTATCGACGGCGCTCACCGCGACGGCGTTGGCCGGTTGTCTCGGGCGTGGACGAGACGAAACAACCGTCGTCATGACCGGTGCGACTGATTTCGAGGAGATTCTCCACACGGAAGAGGGGGAACCCTCGGTCCAGCAGGCACTGTGGGACGCCGGGCTCGACGAAAATATCACGGTCGAACTCCAGACGGTCGTTAGCGACTCGGTCCAGCGGATGCAAGAAGCGCAATCGACGCTCCAAGCCGGCCGAGCACCCCCCGACATTCACATGATGGACAGCGGATGGACGATTCCGTTTATCCTTCGCGGGCAGACGCGAAACCTGACCGACGCGTTTCCGGACGACGTCGTCGAACAGATCGAATCCGAGTATCTCGAGGAAGCACTCGAGACGACCCAGCACCCGGAGACGGGGGACCTCCACGGACTTCCGCTGTTTCCCGATTTCGGAATGATGTTGTACCGACAGGATCTCGTCGAGGACGCCGGATACGACACGGAGGAGTGGGACACGGAGCCGCCGTCGTGGGAGTTGTTCGCCGAGGCGGTCGCCGAGACGCAGTCCGAACACAATGTCGACTTCGGCTACACCACGCAGGCGGCCGCGTTCGAGGGACTGGCGTGTTGTTCGTTCAACGAGGTGATGACGACCTGGGGCGGTGGCTACTTCGGCGGCACGGAGAACCTCTTCGTCGCCGGCGAGCGACCGATCACCGTCACCGACGACGGCGTTCTGGATGCAATTCGGATGATGCGAGCGTTCATCCACGGCGAGGACGACGAACACGCACTCGAGGGCTACCCCCAGATCAGCCCCTCGGCCATCGTTCAGTGGTCCGAAGAGGAGTCACTCGGGCCGTTCGCGGGAGGCGACGCCGTCGCCCATCGAAACTGGCCGTTTTCGATCGCCGAAACCGGCGACGATGAGGTGTTCGGCGAGGATCTCGGCGTGATGGCCCAACCGTACGCGGTCTCCGAGGACGACGCCGAGTACGAGGGCGTCGGTGGAACGGCCGCCGCACTCGGCGGGTGGCACCTCACGCTCAGTCCCTACACCGATCGCGAGGACCTCGCGCTCGAGGTGCTCGAGGCCTTCACCCACGAGGAGGTCATGCTCACGATTTTCGAACTGCAGGGCTTCCTGCCGCCGAACATCGACCTCATCGAGGAGGCGGACCCGGACGAAATCGGCCCGATCGCACGGTACACCGACCAACTCCAACTCGCCGGGGAGAATGCGATTTCACGGCCGGTCACCGACGTCTGGCCGGAGCAATCGGCGCTCATCTTCCAGGAGATCAACGCGGCCTATCGAGGCGCAAAATCGCCCGAGGAAGCGATGAACGATCTGGACGAGCGACTCGAGCGAAGCGAATCGGAGGTGGCCGAGCAACATGGCGACTGATACCGACGAGAACCCGTTGATTGGCGGAGAAGAAGGGCGGGAACGAGACCGAGACCGAAGCGGAAACGCCGTCGTCAACTGGATGGAGAATCTGAGCGAGGCCGCGTACGCCTACTTGCTGTTGATCCCGGCGTTCGCGTTACTCACCCTGATCGCGTTCTACCCGCTCATTCAGACGTTCGTCATGTCGTTGCGCTCCGATGAGACGCGGGGTGTAGAGCCACTCGGTGAGTTCGTCGGCGTCGAGAACTACGTCGACATACTCACCGGAAACGCTCGTCTCGCCCGGCAGTTCCTCGACGTCACGGTCTCGACGTCGTTTCCGTTCGTCGAACTCGGCGTGCCGTTCCTGCAGCAAGCGTTGTTCGTGACGCTCGCGTTCGCCGTCATCAGCGTCATCGCCGAGACCCTCATCGGCTTCGGACAGGCGTACGTTCTCGATCAGGAGTTCCGAGGCCGGCGGTGGGTTCGCGTCGCGATCATCCTCCCGTGGGCGGTACCGATCGTGATCCAGGGGATGATCTTCTTCTTATTGTTCCAACCCGAAGTCGGCTTCGGCAGCGACCTGATGCAGTGGCTCGGTCTCTTCGGGGCAGATCCGCTGGCCGATAGTCAGGATTCGTTCATCATCATCCTCATCGCCGACATCTGGAAGTCCTCGGCGTTCATGGCCCTGCTCATCCTCGCGGGACTCCAGAGCGTCGATCGGAGCCTCTACGACGTCGCACGCGTCGCCGGCGCGTCGCCGTGGCAACGGTTCAAGCGAATCACGCTGCCCCTCGTCATGCCGGCACTGCTAGTCGCGATGTTGTTCCGAACGATGGACGCGATGCGCGTCTACGGCCTCATCGAATCGACGGCCGGCTGTACGACCGTCCCCTCGCTGACCTGTCTCGTCGTCGAAGCGATGTTCGGCGGGACGCGGATCTTCGCGACGGCTGCCGCTATCGCGTTCGCGACGGCGCTGGTGATCGGCCTGATCATCTCGGTGTACGTGTTCTTCTTCCGGGATACGCAAGGAGGGCTCTACTGATGACGAACGATACCTCACCGACCGGCGGAGACGACCCGCTCGAGCAGTCCTCCGACACCGTGTCAGAAGAGGCACGTGGGACGGAACCGGCTCAGACGCCACCACAACGGATAGCCGATGGGGGGCGTCCCGAATCTCAGGGGCCCGACGCGCTGATGGGTGAAGACGACGCGGAACTCGACCGCGGACCACTCGAGCGATGGGTCGCGAGTTCGATTTCGAACCCGACGCGGGCGTACCGGGCGATGTTCTACACCGCGACGATTTTCTTCCTGTTCACGACGCTCTTTCCGTTCTACTGGTTGCTCATGGTCGCGCTCACGCCGGAAGGGCAACAACAAGATATCATCCTCACGCCCAACGGATTCAATCCCGGCGCGTTCGTCGAGGTCTTCCAGGTATTGCCGTTTCACTGGTACATCTTCAACAGCTTCGTGATCGCGACGGCCTCGACCATCTTCGTCCTGATCGTCGCCAGCCTCGCGGGCTACGCCTTCGGCCGTCTCGAGTTCCCGGGGAAAGTACCGCTCATGTTGCTCGTGCTGGTCATTTCCTTCTTCCCGCCAGCCGCGTTTTTCATCCCGCTCAACGAGTTGTTCAACACGCAGTTCGTCGCCCTCGAGCCGATCACCGGCGACGGCTCGCTGTACAACACGCCCGGAGCGATGGTGTTGCCACTCTCGGCGATCTTCATGCCGCTGGCAATTTTCATCCTGACGACGTTCTACAGCCAGATTCCCGACGGACTCGAGGACGCCGCCCGCGTCGAAGGGACGACTCGCCTCGGCGCGCTGTTTCGCGTCATCATCCCGCTGTCGGCACCCGGCGTCGCGACCGCGGGTGTCCTCACGTTCATCGCCGTCTACAACGAGTTCTTCTTCTCGTTCCTGATGACCGACGGCCAACCGGAGAACTGGGCTCCGATTCTCGAGGGTATCCTCGGCTATCAGGGCCAGTACGAGGTGATGTACCACCTGATGGCCGCCTCGAGCATCATCGGCGTCATTCCGGTCGCGATCCTCGTGATCATCGCCCAGGAGAAGATCGTGAGCGGACTGACCGCCGGCGCGCTCAAGGAGTAACCAAGATACAACCATGGCACGAGTACGACTCGAGAACGTCACGAAACGCTACGAAGACGTCACGGCAGTCGACGACGTCAGTCTCGACATCGAAGACGGCGAGTTCGTCACATTCGTCGGCCCCTCCGGCTGTGGAAAGTCGACGACGATGGAGACGGTCGCCGGCCTGACGAAACCCACGGACGGGAAGGTGTACATCGGTGACGACGACGTTACCACGCTCGCACCCAAGGATCGCGGCGTCGCGATGGTCTTCCAGAACATCGCGCTCTTTCCCCACATGGACGTCTTCGAGAACATCTCCTTCGGGCTTCGCCTGCGCAAGTACGACGACGAGGAGATCGACCGCCGCGTCGAGCAAGCAGCCGATATCGTCCAACTCGAGGGCATGCTCGAGCGAATGCCCGACGAGATGTCCGGCGGCCAACGCCAGCGGGTGGCGATCGCCCGCGCGATCGTTCGCAATCCGGACGTTTTCTTGATGGACGAACCGCTGGCGAATCTCGACGCCAAACTCCGGGTACACATGCGGACGGAGCTCCAACGGCTTCACCGACAACTGGGGACGACGATCATCTACGTCACGCACGATCAAGCCGAGGCGATGACGATGTCCGATCGGATCGCCGTCTTGAACGCGGGGAAACTCCAGCAAATCGCCCCGCCACTAGAGTGTTACAACGAACCCGCAAACCGGTTCGTGGCGGGCTTCATCGGCTCGCCGTCGATGAACTTCGTCGACGGCGAACTCGACGAAAGCGGCCTGCAAACACCAAACTTCCACATCAGTCTCGATTCCGAGACGCTCTCGGGCGTAACGGTTGGCGACGCAGTGACACTCGGCGTTCGGCCGGAGGACATCCACCTCAGTGAGTTTGCGGACACGATCCACCACTCGACGGCACCAATCGACGCTCGGACCGACGTCCTCGAGCCGATGGGTGATGAGGTGTTCGTCTATCTGTTGCTCGCGGAAACGTCGTCGCAGTCGATGGCGGAGGACCCGACGTCCTCGTCCGACCAACTGTTGATGAGCGTGACGCCGGATACGGAGGTGTCCGTCGAACAGGACGTAGACATCGTGCTCGATCGATCGAAGATTCACCTCTTCGAGACGGAAACTGGTGACGCACTCGTCCACGGCCTCGTCGACCACTCCGAACGGGAGCCGGGGACCACGACTCGAGAGGCAGATAGTTGAACCGGCGAGCGACGAACGGGGCCAATGAACAGTCGCCAACGGAGCAAAGAGGGTCGAGCCCCTAATTTGATATAGCGATATCGAATATATCGAGGGATTCGGCCACACCGAGGCTAGGACAATGACACCGGATCGAAACGACGTACGAACAGGAATCATCGGACTGGGAAACATCGGCCAGTACCACGCAGAGCGACTCGTCGACCTCGGTATTCCGCTGGTCGGCGGCATGGACGTCGCTCCGGAAGCACGGTCGCGATTCGCACGCCGATACGATGTGGACGTCTACGAAGACCATCAGGAACTCTACGATACAATCGACGCGGTCATCATCACGACACCGAACAAGTACCACGAAGCGTACGCCATCGACGCCTTCGACCGCGACCTCCACGTCCTCATGGAGAAACCACTCGCTCACTCTCTCGAGAGTGCGGAGCGAATCGCAGCGGCAGCAGATGAGTCGGCCGGCCACTGTATGGTGGGATTCAACAACCGATTCGCGAACACGGTCCAGATCGTCCACAATCGAATCGATCGCGGTGAACTCGGGGAAATTACGCACATCGAGGCGAACTACGTCCGTCGGCGAGGAATCCCGGGGAGAGGATCGTGGTTCACCAGACGCAAGATTGCAGGTGGCGGGGCGCTCATCGATCTCGGCGTCCACGCCGTCGACCTCGCGCTGTTCTTACTCGACTATCCGGATCTCACGGAGGTCACCGGCGTTGCCCGCGGTGAGTTCGGCGCGAGCGACGAGTACGCCTACCTCGAGATGTGGGGCGAAGACGCCGGTCCCGCCGGATTCGACGTCGACGACTCTGCGAGCGCGTTCGTTCGGTGTACAGGGAATCGAACGATTTCGCTCGAGGTCGCGTGGGCGACGAATCGCCCGGCAAACCACGAGTTCGTGGTTCGAGGCACCGAGTCGGCCGCCCGCTTCGACTTGCTCGAGGGCGATCTGTCGATCCACTCGGCGAGTACGACAGGCCCGGATCACCTCGAGAATACGACGATCGAAACGCGCCAGAACGACACCCATTCGGCGGAGCAACGCGCGTTTTTCGAGGGTATTCGTCGTGACGACCCGCCTGAACACAGTATCGAACAGGCGCTGGCCGTCCAGGAGGTCATCGAGGCGATCTATCGCTCGAGTGAAGCGGGGAAAACGATCGCCGTCGAAGAGTGATTCGTGGCCAGAGACGGAGTGACGAGCGGAGTAAATTTCGCACCGATCGCACACTCATCGTCGGATCGGGTGCGCACTGCCTTTCAGTGCCAGCTAACTGGTGTCTCACTGAGAGCGTCGGTTCGTGCCGGTAGCGGTTTCCGATTTTTCGTGTGTCACATGCAAGTGTGCGCTTTTGGGGGCAAACGGTGGTAGACGTCAGTATGAACGTGAACCGATCGCTCGTTCTCGAGGTGAACAGGTACGAAGTCCCCGTCGGAGAACCCGTCGTCGTTCGCGTCACGTCGAGCAACCGTCCGGTCGAGGGTGCGATCGTCGAGGCCGGTTCGAAGCGGGTCAGAACCGACGCCGGTGGGTGGTGTGAAGTGACGTTTCACTCGCCCGGATTCTGGAAAATTATCGCGGCCAAATCGCCGACGGATACCACCGCGTACAAACCCGTCTCGACCCTCGTGCGAACCTTGCCACGCACCTCGACGAGGCGAAAAGCACGACCAACCGACCCGCTTCGACTGTAACTCGAGACGGACCGTCTCGATCGCCGGCCATCGTTTTATTTTACCGGCCGTCGACCGTCGTCTCGTATGAATATCGGCGTCCACACCCCGCCGCTGGCCGACGAATCGCTCGAGGGGGCACTCGGGTACCTCTCAGATATCGGCGTCGACGCGATCGAACCGGGAGTCGGCGGCCATCCCGGGGAAGATCACCTCTCTCGGACGGAACACCTCGATAACGAGGACGCACAACAGGTCGTTCGAACCAAACTCGAGGAGTACGGAATGGAGATCAGCGCACTCGCCACCCACAACAATCCGTTACACCCCGACGACGAACGCGCCGACGCCGCCGATACCGAACTCCGCGAAGCGATCGCCCTCGCCGATCAACTCGAGGTCGACGTCGTCACCTGTTTTTCCGGCCTCCCCGCTGGCAGTCCCGACGACGAGGTGCCAAACTGGATTACGGCTCCCTGGCCGCCAGAGCACGAGCGCGCACTCGAGTATCAGTGGGAACAGGCGACTGCGTACTGGCAAGACCTCGCTGCACACGCGGATGACCACGGCGTCGACGTCGCGATCGAGATGCACCCGAACATGCTGGTTTATGAACCCCACGGGATGGCGAAACTCCGCGACGAGACGAACGAGCGAATCGGCGCGAACTTCGACCCGTCGCACCTCTACTGGCAGGGAATCACGATTACGGACGCTATTCGATACCTCGCCGAACGGGATGCGATTCACCACGTCCACGCGAAGGACACGAAAATCTACCAAGCCCAGGCCCGAGAAAAGGGTGTGCTCGATACCACGGCCTACGACGACGAACGCAATCGGTCGTGGCTCTTTCGATCGGTCGGCTACGGACACGGCGAATCTCACTGGAAGGATATCGTCTCGACGCTTCGCATGGTCGACTACGACGGCACGCTCAGCATCGAGCACGAAGACTCGCTGACGAGTTCGCGAGAGGGCCTCGAGAAGGCGGTCGACCTCCTCGAGCGTGCGATATTCGAGACGGAACCCGGTGAGGCCCACTGGGCCGAGTGAGTCACTGCTGATGACGATCGCGCGGATTCCGCGAATTATTCGTTAGTCCCGCTAACCGAGTCCAACCGGGTCTCGAAGAATCGACGAACCGAGTCGACGATGCCCTCGACAGTGTAGTTGACGCCGATGTAAACGCTCACGAGTGCGAGGATGGTGCCGGCGACGACGTCAGCGAACCAGTGTATTCCCAGGTACATCGTCGAAAGCGCGACGCTGACCGCGAGGAAACCGGAGACCGGAACCCACAGCGGATACTTCCGGCGCGTTACCCACGCGAGGAAGAAGACGGTCATCGAAAGCGAGGTGTGCAACGACGGGAAAACGTTCGTGCTCTGATTCACTTCGGTCGTGAGCGCCCCCGACTGCGGGAAGACGTCGTATAACAACGGCTCGAACGTGGTTGGATCGATGTTGCGTGGTCCATACGCCACGAAGAGCGTATAGAAGAGCAACCCGATCGCGTAGTTCGCGGTAAACGCGAGGATGAGCGTCGAGAGGTCGTCCATCTCCTCGAGTGCAAAATACGCGAGAAACGGGAACAACAACAAGAACGCGTAGCCGTAGATGTAGATGAAGACGAAAAACGCCGTCACCAGATCCGTCTGGACCGACTGGACCATAACGACGGGGTCCGTTCCGAACACCGTCTGATCGAACTCGAAGAGGTAGGGCGTGATATTGTTCTGGAGGACGCGACGCTCGAGTAACTGCACGATATCCTGTGTCGACCAGCGCAAGAGCAAGACGGCGGCCAACGCGATAACCGGCAAGAGGCAGGCCTCGAGACGCCATCGGAAGTCTCGTATCGCATCGATCAGGTTTCGGGGACCGATAATAACGAGTATCCCGGTGACGAGCATCGCCGCCACGACGAGCGAGAGTTCGAACAGTACTGAGAGGAGCGCCATTCGGGTCTACGTAGAGATAGAGACTGCGCATCATTAACTCTTTCATGGGTATCGGTGTGGGTGGCCGATACGTTCCACTGTAGAACAGTTGCTCGTCGTCGACAGACGGATAGTGACCGACGTAGCCCCAACCAGCGGAGTTGTCGACAGTCAACAAGAGAACGCAACAGTGAGCGGGAGAACGCAAGTGAGAACGACGCAGTCACCCACACGCGACCGACCGGAACTACTTGAGCAATACACCGTCGTCGTAGCTGTACCCGATATCTTCGAACAGCGACCGAGTCTGAGCGGTATCGATCGATCCTGCAGACCCCGGAAAGTTCAACACCTCTGGGGTGAGCGAGTCGAGTTCGTCATCGTCGTCGAAGTCGGCGTTGTGCATGCCGACGAGTTCGGCTGGTGTCGTCGCTGGATCCCCAAAGTCATTGAAGACGTCTTCGACGGTCGTCTCGCGATCGATCAAGCGCGAACAGATACGCCGGAAGTTCGGATTCGCGAGTTCGTCGTGTTGGTTGTTGTATCCAATCATATAAAACGAGTCAGAAGGATCCTTGGTCGTCGTCACGCCGCTCGTTCCCTGAACGTCACTAACGTACTCCGGCGGCAGTTCGCTCGCCGTAATATCGATGTCCATGTCAAACAATGTGTCGACCATCGTTCCCGAGTTCGCCACGATACTGTATCGCAGCCCACCGAAATGTGAGAAGTTCTCGAGCACCGATGGTCGGTCCCCACTCTCGGAGAAGACGTGCGCTTCGAACGGTTCGAGAAGGACTTCGTTGTCCTCCGTCGCCGCTTCGAACGCGAACAATCCTGAGCCGATCGGTTCCTCGTTGTCGCTTGCGAGCACCTCAGTCTGGCGATTAGCGATGATTTCCGATCGGTCGGCCCAGATGTGCTCTGGAAGGAGTGGTATCGTGAACACGCGTCTGGCGACGTCCCGCGACACCGATCCGAACGATATCGAAATTGAGTCTGTCGCGTACACGTCAGTCGATTCGACGAGCAGTTGTTGATCTCGATAGACTGGAGCAGGAATCGGACTCTCAGCGTCGCCGAGCGACGTATCCTCGATGAGTTCGAGCGTGAACGCCACGTCGTCCGCGTCGATCGGTTCACCGTCGTGCCACTCGAGACCCTCACGGAGCGTGACGTCGGCACGAAGTCCGTTATCGTCGTCCCATTCGACGTCCTCAGCCAGCCACAGCACGTAGTCGTCTTCGAACTGGCGAACTAACGGATCGTACAGCAAATCCAACACCCCGTCGATTCGGTTCCGATCGACGGTGAGTGGGTTCAGTCGCTGGGTCAAATTTTCTCCAAAAACGCCCAACTCTACCCGACCATCCAGTGATCCGTTGTTCTCGTCTGAGAGGAGGTCGACGTAACTCGGGGTGTCTCGTGGCGGCGTCGCAGCCTCGAGACTGGACTGGACGCCGCTGATTCGGTACGGATGTGCGACCACCGTGTAGGGCACTGCTTCCAACAGGAACTCGACGAGATCGACGAGTTCTGTCGGGCGGTCGTCGTTCGACGCCTCGCGTTGTCGTTCGAGGAGGTCGTCGACAGTGAGGTCAGCGAATTGGAACGGGTTCTGCCACCCCCGCTCGCTGACGAACTGCGAATGTAACAACCCAGACAGCGAGTCGTACTCGTCGAACCCGCGATGTCGGACGACGAAAACGTCGTAATCGTGCTCGAGGAGGACCTCACGGTGGAGTTCTGCCTTCGCGATTGGGTGATGGGACGCGTCGATCCCGGCCTCGGTGAAGTTTTCACGGAGCCGGTTCGCAACGGTCGCGGCGAGTGGATCGTCGTCTGCCGGGACCGTTTTGATCGACATTGTCACCTGATCCGGACCGGTCGTTTCCGCTTGGGACCAGAGTCGATCGAAACAGCCTGCAAGAGAACTCACAGCGGCCACACTCCCGCCAGCAATGAACCCTCGTCGCGTCGTCGGCAGCGCGCCCCCTTCCATACGAGCGAGGGTACGCTACCGTTGCGTATAGGACTTACTCTCGAATCGACATTTCGCCGAGACGATTAGCTGACGTGTCGCGGAACACTCGAGAGGATTGCTCCATCTCGCAGTTTGATCTCGAGAGTCCGAACTGACCAATATCTAGAAAATAAAGAATGTAATGAGGTATTTATTTTTGTTTATTCGAGTATACTCTATCCATAACAATAGGAACGGCTGTCGATCGATCAACTGTGAGACGGCTACTGAAACGGTCGTTCGGCAGAGTAGTCGAACGACCCCGACTCAGTAGCGGCCACGAATACACCCATGAAACTCGCACTCATCGGCTTTGGACAGGCAGGTGGAAAGGTCGTCGATCAATTTCTGGCGTACGATTCCGAGATCGGCGGCGGGTTCGTCGAGGACGCCATCGCGGTCAATACGGCGACGGCGGATCTCCACGGACTCGAGAACGTCCCGGAGGATCGTCGCGTGCTCGTCGGACAGGCGCGAGTGAACGGTCACGGGGTCGGCGCGGACAACGAACTCGGTGCAGCGGTCACCGAAACGGACATCGACGAGATACAACACGCGATCGATCAGGTGCCGACGCACGAACTCGACGCGTTCCTCGTCGTCGCCGGTCTGGGCGGAGGCACCGGGTCGGGTGGCGCACCCGTCCTCGCGAAACACCTCCGAACCATCTACACCCAACCCGTCTACGGGCTAGGTCTCCTCCCCGCGATGGACGAGGGCGGGATCTACACGCTCAACGCGGCACGCTCGTTCCAGACGTTCGTCCGGGAAGTCGACAACCTCCTCGTCTTCGACAACGACGTCTGGCGGAGTACCGGCGAATCCGTCGGAGACGGCTACGATCGGATCAATCGCGAAATCGTCGAACGCTTCGGCCTCCTGTTCGCTTCCGGCGAGGTCTCACACGGCGACGTGGTCGCAGAGAGCGTCGTCGATTCCTCAGAGATCATCAACACGCTCTCGAGTGGCGGCGTCTCGACGATCGGTTACGCGAGCGAATCCGTCGGAACGAACAGCGACGGACTGCTTTCGTCGTTCACCGGGAGCAACGACGAGTTCGACGAGGGAAGCGCCACCAATCGGATGACGAGTCTCGTCCGGAAGGCGACGCTGGGTCGACTGACGCTCCCGTGTGACGTCGGGAGTGCAGACCGCGGATTGGTCGTCGCCACGGGGCCGGCGGATCACCTCAATCGAAAGGGCGTCGAACGCGGTCGACAGTGGCTCGAGGAGGAAACGGGAAGCATGGAAATTCGCGGCGGCGATTATCCGCGGGCGGACGACTCGGACGTTGGAGCAGTGGTTCTCCTCTCGGGAGTGACGGACGTTCCACGTGTCAAACGACTCCAACAGGTTGCTGTCGAAGCGAAAGAGACCACGGCAACCGTGCACGCGAACGCCGAAGACGAGTTCGCGACACTGGTCGATACGGGCGGCGAACTCGACGCACTCTTCTAACGCTCGAGAAGCGAATTCGAGCCTGAATTGCTCGAGACCACACTAGTAACTCGAGGCGTCAGTGTTGCCTTGTTCAGTCACAGGTAGCCCGTGATGCCGGAATCGTTCAATACACCCAGCCATGATTCGTTCACTCAACCCTCTCGCGAACCCCGCCTGATGAACAGTTGGTGTGACCACCCGACGCAATCGAGATGTCGCCCGCATCAAATATTGTGTTATTCAGGGTATGGAGAGTATAACGAAACCCGATACGATCGATCTGGCGACTATGGCACGGAAGAGTCAGCCGAATCGGGGCGGTCGCGACTCACGCATCCGCCGATCACTTCGAGCCGTCCTCTCTCGAGATTCGGATCGAACGACCATCGAAGAGTGTCGTCAGTGCGGAACGACGTTGCAAACGTCGGCACCCTCGTGTCCGACTTGCGGTCGCGAGGAGATCGCCACCTACCACCTCGAGTGATCGGGTCATCTCGAGTAGTGTACCCACCTCGAGCCCCTCAGCCCCTCGGCGACGCGCACACGAGAGTGAGCCGTCACTGGTCTCGGGTGGGTTCCACTGGTAAGTCGTTCGTATCGATAGTCGCTCGACGGCCGTCTAACAGTTCGAACGCCTCGCCGCGGCGTCGCTCGAGCCAGGCGAGTAGTCGTTCGGCCCACTCGAGTTTCCGGGCTTTCTGCCCATCGACCGTCGGATCGTCGAAATCCCAGCCGACGAACTCGAGGGTCGTGGCACCGAGATGGTCGGCGAGGAAGGCCCCACGGTCACCGTCGGTGAACCCGCCGACGTTGACGACCGGACCCCGCGGTGCAGCCTGCGTCGTTGGAAGCACGTATTCGTCTGTGCACGTCGGAATGACCTCGCGAATCAGCGGGATATTGTCTCCGTGAGCGTGGACTGCGACGGGAACGCCATCTTCCGTGAGACGTCGAACGGTACCCGGATTCTTATCGAGATCCGTCACCATACAGTCGACGGCGATGCCGTGGGCTGCGAGCCGATCGGTCGCTGTCGAGGCCCCAAAGACGACGTCGGCTCCCCGGATTCGCTCGAGCGCAGCATCGTCTTCGAGCGATGGTCCCGCCCCAACGATGGCGACAGTTGCGTCTTCGACGCTCGAGAGTACGTCGAAATCGAACGCGTTGGTCATCGATCCGAGAAGATCCCGCGCTCGCTCATCACCTTCACGACCGTACCCGAAATCCTCGAGAATCGCTTCGTACACGGGTTCCCACTCGTCGAACTCCATACTTCCTCTTGTGAAGTGGAGTCGTATCTGTATTGCGCACGCGGCCCCACAAACGATAGTGGGACGAACAATAGCGAGATAGTCCAACGAACGATAGTCCGACGTTGTGTTCACAACAGCCAGCGTTCATCAGTCGATTCTATTTCAAAGAAGAACAGTCACGGCGGAGTACATAACGTGCTCGAGTGAAGATGTCACTCGCCGGTTGGGGCCACAATAATTCCGTGTTGTGGGCCGGGAGGTCGCCTCCGAAGTACCCCTACCCGGGAGGCCACCCGGCGTCCACTCCATCCTTTTGAAGCATCAGGCATAAGCTTTCTCTTACCTGAGCACTGTCAGTAGTTGGAATCTGATACTGTCGAGCGTGACGAATATCTGGAGAGAATACTCGAGCGGCGTGAATTCAGTCGAATCGGTCCGACGTTACTGTACCATGGTTATTGGTACCACGAGTGGCTGGCTCCTCTCATCGGGACTGCGTAGATCGGCCGTAAAGAGAAGAAGACAGAAATCGATCGACACTCGTCTCGAGCACACGAATCAGTCTCGAGCACACGAATCAGTCTCGAGCACACGAATCAGTCTCGAGCACACGAATCAGTCTCGAGCACACGAATCAGCGAACGCATCACCGATCAGTGCTGCATCCCTCGTTTCGGCAACGTCGTGCGTTCGGACGATGTGTGCCCCACGGTCGACGGCCATCGAGGTCGCAGCGAGGCTCACCGGCAGTCGATCTTCGGTCTCGCGATCGGCGATGTCTCCGAGGAAGTTCTTCCGGTTGATCGAGACGAGCATCGGTCGCTCGAGCGACCGAAACTCTCGCAGGCGTCGGAACGTCTCCCGGTCGTTCTCGAGCGTTTGTGCCTCGCTCCATCCGCCGAACGCCGGATCGATGATCGTCTTCTCGGTCAGACCGTTTTGTTTCAACGCCTCGTAGACCTTGTCGACGTAGTCGGCGTTATCGGCCCACACGCGTGACTTTCGTTGCGCCCAATCGGTCTCCTCGATGGCACCGGGTCGCTCGAGGTCGGGCGGACTTGCCATCTTGGCGACGGCGACGTCGTACTCCGAACAGACGACCGGCATCTCCGGATCGGCGAATCCGGCAATGTCGTTGACCATGTCGAACCCACGTGAAATCGCCTCGTCGGCAACCGCTGCGTACCGAGTTTCGATCGAGAACACCGCATCTCCACTGACGCTCTCAATCGTCTCGAGGGCGATATCCAGTCGCTCGAGTTCTTCGTCGGCCGAAAGCACGTCGAAGCGTTTGTTCGCAGACTCGAGTCCGATGTCGACGATATCGGCACCCTCGTCGATCAACGATTCGTCGACATATTGAGCGGCGTCACCGGGATCGTCGAACACGCTCGGATCGTACGGTGACTCCTCGCTGACGTTCAACACACCCATAATCCGGGGCGGGTAATCGTCACCGATCCCGAGACCTGCTGCGTCGACAGCGTTCATACCACACACTGGGGAACAGAGCCTGATAGGTACGCCGATTGTGAGAACAACTCGAGTTCGATTTACCGCGCAGTCGATCCGACGACCGACGCAGTCGTCCCTCCCGTCACAATCGCCTCTGCTCGGATCCATCGCGTACCGTCGGTCGTAATCATCGTTTCATCGGTCAACTCTGGCCGGTTCGCGTACGCAGTCATCGCCGCTGGACTCCTGACGGACCGTCCACCGTCTCCATCCTCGATATTCCTCACTTCGACGTCGGGAAGCGTAGTGTGCGTCGAATTGGGCCCATCACCCGGGACTCGAGCGTGCGTCAGTCCCGTCTCTGGCGACCCGACGTACCGAGTTGCGTCCCCATTTGTTGCGCACCCACTCGTTGCGTTCTCACGAGTCCTCTCGGGTAGTGACGTCATCTGTTCGATGACGGCGATCGTCGTGTCACTGTCGTCTTCGTTAGTTCCGTCCGTCTCGGATGCTCGAAGTTCATCGTACTGGGATGATGTGACTAATATCCGGTCGATATCGTCAGCGGCAAGGGTAGTCCGGAGTCGCTCGGGACACCACTGGGCCTGCGGATGATACTGACCGCCCCTCAGTATCGTCGCATTCACTCCGTAGAGCAGTTCGATCGGGTTCGACGGTGGAAGAACCCCAAGGTGGTGGGGGCGCGTCGTTTCGTGAGGAATAGACGCGCCGAGGCGAGCGCTAGCCGAAATCGCCGAGTGCGTATAAACCACTCCCAGCGGGCTCCCGTCGTCGTATCCGACGTACGCGATCAATCCACGGTCCGTGTCAGATTGACGAACGACGTCGATGCCAGTTCGAGATCCTGCGCTATTCATTCCGTCGTTGTCGAGAAATGCGGAGAGATCGATCCCCATTCGAGAGTCAATATCGACGGTGATCGCGACACGAACCGAAGTGACTCTGTTCAAAATGCCGAGAAACGGCGTTTCGTCGGTGACGTACGCCGTTCCATTTGTCTCGTTCAGTACGGTCGTCCGCTCGGCGTTCGTATACGAAGACGGCATCGTCACCGGAACCGATCCGTTTCTGAGCGCCCCATAGAACGCGACGAGAAACGCTTGAGGGTTCGACAGACAGATCACGACAGTATCACCGCTGGCGATGTCACGTTCCTGTAACCCGCCAGCGAACGCGTCCGTTTGTGACCAGAGCGTCGAAAACGTTAGTGGCTCGACCCCATCCTCACCGGCGATTGCTGGTTCGTTTTGATGACCCATCGCTGTTTCTCGTAACCGCTTCGTGATATTCGACATAGAGTAGGAAATATCGCAACAATTGAATAGTGTTTCCACAGTACTGTATAAGATATTAACATATAGTCTACCTTGTGAATGGATCCTTAAGGAAGGCATTCGGTCGTGCGACGGTTGGTGATTTGAGACACCGCAGTCTTCCCCATGAAAGAGACTCACACGGGACACACAGCAAGGGCACATAGCGAGCGTAACTAGTGAATCCGCAAATCCGCTGCACTGGGGTCAGATCGCGAAGAATAGACGTCAGTTTGAGAGAACCGTGTCCACGGCTTCTCGGAGGGACTTACTCGTCGCCGTCGTCCTCGAGGACGGCCAGTCGCGAATCTCGCAGGAGCACCTTTTTGACGATAGACGGGTTCTCGAGGAGCCGGTGTTTCGCGTGCGCGCCTCGACCGCGCCCACGTCCCTCACGTTCGGATTGAATCACGTTGAGAAAGTTTTGTTCCTGTAGGATCTCCTGGACTCGCCGTTCGGAGAGGACGTCGAAGTTGAGTTGACGAGCGATCGACTTGTACTGGTTGTAGATAATCTTCGTCGGGAACTCCTTTTCCGAACTGTTCTCGGTGAGCAGCGTCAGCGAGTACAAGATCGCCTTCGCCTGTTGTGGAGAGCCCTCGATCAATTCGTTGAACCTGTCGGCTTCGGTTTTCTCCTTTGCATCCCGGACGTGATCCGCGGTAACGCGCGTCGCGTTTTGTTTCTTTGCGATCCGACCCGCATTGCGAAGGATATCGATCGCCTTCCGCGCGTCGCCGTGTTCCTGGGCCGCCAGCGCGGCGGTCAACGGAATCACGTCGTCGGAAAGGACACCATCGTGAAACGCGTCGCGGCGTTTCTCGAGGATTTCGACGAGTTGGTTGGCGTCGTAGGGTGAAAAGACGAGTTCGTCACGTGAAAGACTCGATTTGACGCGCTCGGAGAGATGATCGGGAAAGTCGATCTTGTTCGAAATGCCAATAATACCGATACTCGAGTCCGAGATACGCCGATTTTCGCCCGCTCGAGAGAGCTTTCGAAGGACCTCGTCGTTCTCGAGCATGTCGATCTCGTCTAGAATGACGATCGTGACGTCCGTGCAGTGGTCGATGGCCTCCCAGAGGCGTTTGTAGTAGTCACCGGTGCCGAGTCCGCGGTCGGGAACGGAGATGCCACTCGCTTCGGGTTCGTTGACGAGTTGCGCGATGGTCTTGATGACCGAAGCCTCCGTATTCTGTTCGCCGCAGTCGATAAAGGCGTACTTGACGACGATGTCGTCACGACCGGCTTCCGAGATAACACGTTGGGTCACCGATCGAGAAATGAGTGACTTTCCGGTTCCAGTCTTCCCGAAGATGAATAGATGGTTGGGTTCGCTGCCGAAGATTGCAGGGTTCAGGGCGTCTGCGACGCGTTGCATCTGTTCGTCCCGGCCGACGATGCGGTCGGGGCCGGGGAGGTGCGTAATCTCGAGCAATCGCTCGTCAGCAAAGACCGGATCGTCGTATTGAAAGAGCGGATCACGATCGTCGTTGGCGGACATTGCAGTACCTCGTGGCTTTCAACTGGATTGAAATAAACCTATGGACTTCGCTCGCGGATGTAAATATGGTGGGAACCCCTCTAAAAAGACTGTACGCGCGGGAGTGACGGTGAATCAGTAGATTGCCAGTATCGCGCTTCTAACACTGTGGTTCGATGGACGACCGGTATGCGAAACGCCCCCACCCCCGTCGCGGATGTAACTGTGCCGACAGGGAGGGGGTCGAGGGGAGATGAACGCTGACGGTGGTTAAAACGAGCGCTCCTCCGAAGTTCACTCGATTTCTAGGAGCGGACAGTGCAAGTCTCGCTTGCTCTCGCTCAAATTGATCCACTTGCTCTCGCACAAATCGTTCCACTCGCTCCCACTCGTCTCTCGTGTTTCAAAACGCCATTCGCGACGTTCGAACCTGTTAATTCCATCGCTCGAGGGAGACACACCCCCATCGCGTTTGTAACGGCAAATGGGTGGGTGGGGTCTGAGAGTATCGGCTGATTTGTCCGCATTTAGGGTCAGTCGAGCTGATTTTACATCCGCGGCACTGGTGTGTACCGATACAGAACCCCCACACACATACAGCCTTACAAACGCGATGGGGGTGTGTCCCTCCCCCCATTATATGTGTTGTGTCTCGAGATACGGAGAGCTACCAAACACCTTCGTGAATCGAGACTATACCGACCCAACCACGACCGTACTCACACAATTCCAAAGTATCACAGTCTCAAGACCATATTAGTACAATTAGTATCAACTGACTAGTCTAGGAACTAGTCTAGATTAGCTAGTCTAGACTAGAAGACAGAAGAAGAGAGAAAGAGTGACTGAAAGAGAAGAAGTGACCGAGACAGATGAAGAGACCGAGACGATGTCCAGATTTGGTCGAGTATCCTGAACAAGACTCTCGTTCTCTTCCGGTCAATCCCGCTCCTCTCTCATTCGTTGCTTCCGTCCTCGAGCCACCGAGTGATGAATCGAAAGGGTAACCCGTTTCACGACCCGATCTTCGCTGAACGCGTATGAGCGAGGAGTTAGACGACCAGACCACGGTCACTCGTCGAACACCGCCAGCAGTCGCCGTCGTCGATGCCCAGACGCCGGGGAACGTCGGGACGATTGCACGAGGCATGAAGAACTTCGGATTCGAAGACCTCCTCCTCGTCGACCCGCCAGCACTCGACCGTGACGGCCCAGCGTACGGATTCGCAGGACACGCTCGAGACGACATTCTTCCGAACGCGAGTGAAGTTACGTTCGACCAGCTCGTCGAAAACTATCACACCATCGGCTGTACGGCAGTGACGAACGAAGACGACAACAGTCACGTCCGTTTTCCGTTCTCGACTCCTGGCGAACTCGCAGATCGCCTCGAGACCGTCGAGGGACCGACGGCACTCGTCTTTGGCCGTGAGCGTGTCGGACTTACGAACGAGGAACTCGCCCAAATCGACGAAATTTGTTCCATTCCGGCTGCCGAAGAGTACCCCGTTCTCAATCTCGGTCAGGCGGCGACGATCACGCTCTACGAACTCAGCTCACTCACACTCGCGAAGGGAGACACACAGCTTCCCGACCGCGAGCAGGTCCGAGCGCCACAGGAGACGGTCGATCGAGTGTACGACCAATGGGACGCGCTTCTCGCGGAACTCAATCATCCGTCCGAAAAACACGACAAAACGATGCGGATGCTTCGTCGGATCCACGGTCGGGCGGATCTGACAGCGCGAGAAGCACACACGCTCCTCGGTGTCCTTCGCCGAGCAACTGACCGCCCCGAAAAGAAGTAACAAAGCCGACAGCTGCTTCACCGACCGTCCTTTCCTCGCATTCTCGCACCTCGTTGCCACTGCGAGACGAACGGAACGAATACCACTACAATGATATATCAGTGGTAATTACTACGACTGGATGATCGAGGTCAACCGACGACACGCACTGTCTCTCGCCGCGGGTGGAATGCTGGCCCTCGCTGGATGCTCGGAGTTACCTAGCTCCGACGATGAGGAATCTGACGGCGGGATCGAGGCCGACGATGAACTGCCGTCGTACGCGTCGATTCTTCCCACCGGAGACCACTCGCCGTACGTCTATGGTGCGATCGATTTCGAGACGATGGCGACCATCATCGACGAGGAAGACGCGGCGGCTGGTGACGAACCGGACGATCCGCTCATCGGGAACCCGATCGTCGTCGCCGTCCTCAACTCGAGTGGGTTTTCTCACCTGGCAAACTCCCCAGGAGCGACCGCCTACAGCGACAACGACGAGACACCGACGGACGAGGGAACGCTCGTGTACGCGAACGGTGCCTTCGCAGTCGTCGGCGAGTACGACTACGACGGTCTCTACACCGACCTCGAGCAGGCGGGATACGACCTCGAGTCCGAATCTGATTCGTCAGCACTCTTCAGTGACGCCGAAACCGACGAAATCGTCGGGATCACCGACGGCGTGTACGCCTTTTCGTACCCGAATCCGAACGACGACGAGTACGACGCACTCGAGGGAGTCGACAGAATCGTCGAGACAGCAACTGGCGACCGAGAGCCCAAACACGAAACCGACGACGACTTCGAGTGGCTGCTCCGGACGGGCGAATCGGGAGGGATCACGCTCGGTGTGTACACCGACGACGAGGCCCTTCCCGCCGAGACGATCGACGGCGAGCAACCGGCGGAAGACGAGGAGAGCCTCGAGTTCGAATTCGGGGCCTTCGAGGATGCGTCGGCCGTTCACCAACACCTCGCGGTCGAATCCGACGGCGCACACGCCAGTACGCTCGTGACGTACGCCGGGGAAGATTCACTGGACAGTGAAGGACTCGAGTCGGCACTCGGAACCGACGCAGACTCGACCGAGACGACGACCGACGACACTGCAGTGCGGGTCGACGGTGAGTACACGGGAGAGCTGACCGATTGAGTGCCAGAAGAGCTCTTACTAGCGATTTACGTTACGTTCGGGTCTTCGAGGACAGTAAGAGCGGAGGTGCAGTACGAGCGGAGGTACAGTAGGAGCGGAGGTGCAGTACGAGCAGAGGTACAGTAAGAGCGGAGGTACAGTAGGAGCGGAGTCGTCGAGTACGAAACGGATAGTCCGTTGAGCACGATACGAACGAGGCCGTCAGACCCGAGGGACTACCGCTTCGAACTCTAGGGGTTAGCGCTCGTTGGGTAACTCACTCGAGTCGGACTCGGGGACGACCCCGCCATCTGTTCTGGCTTTAGCGTGGGTTTCGGTGGTGGCTTCGAGGTGGGGTTCAGTGCTGGCTTCGACGTACGTCTCAGGAAGTCCCCGATCTGGCTTGCCCGAACGCGTCGATACCAGAGCGGAGCGGATCGCGTTTCGCTTGATGACGAGAAAGCCCACGAGGATCGTGAGCAATCCGACGATCGTAATCGAGTCGACGACCGAGCCGAGCACAAGCCAACTGACGACGATCGCGACGGCAGGTTCGGCGTAGCCCACGAGGTTGACCTGCGTCGGTCCGCTTTGCTCGAGCAACTCGAAGTAGAGCAAGAACGCGAAGACACCGGAGATAATCGTCAGGTACGCGTACGAGAGCAACGCTGTCGTCGTCAATTCGACGCCAGCCATCGACTCACCGCGAACGCCCGCCCAGGCGAACAGGACGCCGGCACCGATGAGCATCGCCCACGCCTGGAGCGTTTCGATCGGCAGTGCGGACTCGATCGGTCGGACGAGGACGCTCCCGAGCGCGAAGGTAATCGCAGCACCAAGGACGAGTATCGCCCCGTACGTCATGTCGCCGTGGAGCGATGCTGGAGACGGTCGAACGACGAGGATTACACCTACCAGTCCGAGGACGAACCCGATAACGCTGAGTCCGTTGATTCGCTGATTCGGCAACAGGAGACTGGCGAAGACGACCGTCAGAATCGGGGCCGTACTGACGACCGTTGCGGCGACTGCTCCCGAGACGTAGAGCTCACCGAGGTACAAGAGCCCGTGGTAGAGACCGATCACGAAGACGCCCGCGATGGAGACGGCGAGCCACTCGCCGCGAGTCCGTGGCCGTATTCGGTCGGTTGCGATCACCGCATATGCGAAGACGATTGCGCCCGCGACGAGGTAGCGAAAGGCGGCGAACAACAACGGTGGGACGTACTCGAGGCCGACTTCGATTGCGACGAACGAACTTCCCCAGCAGAGTGCGAGTATCGAAAAGAGCACCAGTTCTCGGTACTCAGATCGGCGGGAGAGTAGATGAGTCATATCCGATTCAGAATGGAGGGGTATATTTAGATCCTTCTACAAGCTCACTCTCTGAGGCGAATCAAGAACCACACATATGGATCACATCCGAATGTACTGCCACACTGATGGACTGTGTTATAGATATGTCCAAGTACGTCAGACGAAGGATATATTCGAACCGAACGCTGAGTGTTACTCCATGGACGAGCGCGACGTGCGACTGCTGAAGGCAATTTCGGAACTCGAGACCGGGAGCCCGGAACGACTCCACGAAGCCACTGGGATACCGGTCTCTACGATCCACTATCGGTTGAGCAACCTCCGAGAGGAGGGAATCATCACGAACGATCGCTACGAGATCGACCTCGAGGAACTCGGCCTCGGCGTGACGGTCCTCGTCGAGGTTCACGCCGATTATCAGGGCTCCTACGAGGAGTTCGCCGACCGACTGCTGACCGTCGAGGGCGTCACGAACGTCTACTTTACGATGGGGAAAACCGACTTCATCGTCCTCGCTCGACTGAGCGCCAGCGAGATGGTCGAACGACTGATCGCGGAGTTCGAACAGATCGAAGGCGTCGACCGGACCGATTCGACGTTCGTGATTTCGGCCATCGAAGAGCGGGACGCGCTCCAGAGTTACGAGCTAGAGACGTTGCTCGAGGAACTCGCCAGTGAGTGAGCACGCTATTCGAAGTCGTAATTACGAAGATGGCGACGAAATGCGTCTCGAGCGTTTTCGCAGACGGTCTACGTCCGTTTTTGATTCGCAGACGGTCTACGTCCGTTTTTGAATCTCTTCACGCAGCAACTCGCTCACGAGGTCGCCGTCGGCCTTCCCTCGGAGCGCGCCCATACACTCGCCCATGAGTCCGGAGAACGCCTGCATACCTTCGTCTGCGACCTGTGACTCGTTTCGTTCGACGACCTCGACGACGGCGTCCCGAACCTCCGTTTCGTCGACGCCGCCGAGTCCCGCCGCTTCCGCCGCCGCTTCGGCGGTTCGGTCCGGTTCTCGAGCCAGCGTGGAGAGGAGATCCGGCACTCCTTCGTTAGGGAGGTCGCCCTCTTCGGCCATCGAGAGCACGGTCTCGAGATGCCCGCGTTCGAGGTTCTCGACCGGCACGTCGTCTCGTCTGAGTTCGGTGAGCGTCGACTCGAGGGTGGTCGCGGCGAGCGTCGGATCGATGCCGTCGGCGACCACGTCCTCGAAGAGTGGCATCCGTCTGCCGTAGGCGACCTGTTCGGCCAGTCCGGCACCGAGGTCGTGCTCGTCTTGATACCGTTCGACCTTCTCGGTCAGGAGTTCCGGCTCCGGAACCCCGCTCGGATCCGGTTCGACGGGCGGCACGTCCGTCTCGGGGTACATCCGCGCAGCACCGGGCAGTGGACGCAGATAGCGGGTCGTCCCGTCGTCGTTCGCGCCGCGGGTCTCCTCGGGGACGCCCTCGAGGGCAGTCGCAGCGCGTTCGGCGGCGGCCTCGATCGCGGCTTCGGCGACGTCGGTGTCAGCGGCGACGATCGCGACGGCGTCTTCGGGACCGGCCCCGACCGCGTCGCGAAGCGCGTCGACTTCGCCCTCGGTCACGCCGTATGCCGGGAGTTCGTCCGTGTGGAAGATCCCGCCGGCACCGTGGCGCTTTGCGTGGTCTGAGAGTTCGGTGCCGAGCCGACGATCGGGTGCAATCTCGCGCCCGACGATGCCGTCGAAGCCGTAGAGTGGAACGGCCGTTACCGAACCACCACTGTCGAGCGCGCCGGCGATGACGCCGCTGTCGGTTCCCTCGAATACCTCGCTGACGTCCTGTCCCTCGCCGACGGCAGCCTCGCGTTTCTCGAGTTCCTCACGAATGTCGACGAGTTCGGCCTGTCGACCCACTTCGTTGCGGACGATGTCGTCGATGTCGTCCAGACTCTGGACGCCCTTGATCTCGACGCGAGCCCCCTCCGCGATGGAGACGTTCACGTCCTGACGGATGGTTCCGAGCCCGCGTTTTACCTTGCCCGTCGAACGAAGCAGCATGCCGATTCGTTCGGCGGCCTCGAGCGCCTGTTCGGGAGAGGCGATGTCGGGCTTCGTGCCGATTTCGACGAGCGGAATCCCCAGCCGATCCAGGCTGTAGCGGACGCCGTCGTCTGTCTCCTCGACGCGCTGGGCGCTCTCTTCCTCGAGGAGGAGGTCTTCGATACCGACGCTCCCCTCGCTGGTCTCGATCCCGCCGCCGGTCGCGATCAGCGTCGAGCGCTGGAAGCCCGACGTGTTCGAGCCGTCGACGACGAGCTTTCGCATGACGTTCGCCTGATCGACCGGGTGCATGTCCATTAGCTGGGCGATCTCGAGGACCGTCTCGAGCGCTTCCTCGTCGAGTTCGTGTGGTGGCTCGTCGTCCTCTTCGACCAGACACGTCGAGTCGTACGCGAGGTACTCGAACTCGCGGTCGACCTTGCTCTCTTCTAAGGCGGCTTCGTCGATCTCGCCCAGTTCGCTGCGCGTCGGGTGGAGATAGCGCGTGAAGGTCCGCGACGACTCCTCGGGCTCGCGAAGCTCGGTCGGACACTGACAGAACAGCTTCGTCGCCGTCTCGAGTTGCTGGTGGATCTCCAGCCCGGCGACGAGTCCGAGCTCGTCGTAATCGTACTCGCTCATTAGCGGCCACTCGGTGGCGGAAGGGTAAAAAACCGTCCAGTTGCGTTCAGTCGTCGTCGGCCGCCTTACTCACGTGTACGCTCGCTCGAATCACGGTCGTCTCGTTCATCTCGCTCGCGCGATTGCCACCAGCTAATTGCGATAGTCGGCAGGAACAATAGAACGCCGACGCTCACGAAGAGCAAGACGATTGCAAATGTCTCGAGCATGTTCTCTCTCGGAAAGCGTGACAGACAGTCGTAAATACACTTCGCGTCTCGCACATGCAAGCACTATCGTTACCGGTCGATGTCGTGACAGAATTTAGTATGGTTAGACTCTCGACGATCGTCATCATCCTCGCGATCGTGCTCGCAATCGGTCTCATTCCGATCCCCGTCATCCCCGGAGTTGGACTTCTCGTCGGCATCTCGGGAATCATTCTCGGGATCATCCTTCGACTGATCGGCTGGTAAAGCCCCTCTCGAGCGTCTCGAGGGGTGCAAACCGAGAACCCAGATTGATACCGCGCTCTGCAACTCTCTAATCGCTCGAGGACTCCGCCGAGGCGCCCGGACTCGAATCGTCTTCGGAAGTCGATCCGCTACTCGCGGACCCGGCGGTCCGACGCGAGTCGACCGCGTTCGTGTGTTCCTCGAGTGCGGCGTCGATGGACTCGAGAACGGTCTCTCGGGTTCCAGCAATCACTCGCTGGTGACTCGAGAACGTTTCGGGGGCCGTTTGCGACGCTGGATAGTCGCTACCAGATACGTCGTCTTCACGGGTGGCACTGACTCGACTGTCGGCTTCCCGAGGGTTGTTGTCCCGTCCGTCGTCTCCGCTCGAGTCCGTCACGATCACGACCGAGTCGGCGACTGCATCGACCGTCTCGAGGAGTGCGCGCGACCCGGGCCCAACCGATTCGACGACGCGTTCGGTGACGACCGTGACGTCGGCAGTTCCGACTCGCACCTCGAACGTCGGGTGTACGGCCGGCGATGGCGACTCGTAGGGGCCGATCTCGAGACACGCGAGGTCGTGTCGGCGCGCGATATCGGCGACTGTGCTCCCGCGGGTCACGGGACCGACGGTTACCGAGAAGTCGCGATTCGCTGTCTCGAGTCGCGAGACGACGCCCGCACTGACCTGTCCAGTCCCGAGGACGTGGACGGTGACGTTCGTGGCACCACCGTCGTTGTCGACTCTGCCGTCGTTGTCGACTCTGCCGTTGTCGTTGGCTCTCTCATCGTTGTCCATTCCGCTCGAATTTGTCGCTTCGAGTCGGTCCGCAGTTCCGTCGGTAGTCGGTAGTGCCGTCACCTGTTCGGTCCCCGTAACGGGATTCTGCGTCACCGTTGCGCTCGCCTCGAAGACCGCGGAGAGCGTCTCACCCGTTAGTACGTCTTCCGGCGGCCCACTCCGGTAGACCGAGCCATCGGCGAGCAAGACGAGACGATCACAGTAGCGGGCGGCCAGATCGAGGTCGTGAATCGCCGCACAGACGGTCTGGCCGTCGTCGACGAGGTCGCGAACCAACTCGAGCGTCTCGACCTGATGGTTCACGTCGAGGCTCGCGGTCGGTTCGTCGAGCAACATAACGGGCGTCTCCTGTGCGATCGCTCGCGCGAGGACGACACGTTGGCGCTGGCCGCCGCTAATCTCGTCGATCGGTCGATCAGCCAACTCGGTCGTTCGCGTTCGCTCGAGCGCTCGTTCGACCGCAAGCCGGTCCTCGTCCGTGGGCGCGCTAAAGCGAGAACGATGGGGGTGACGGCCCATGGCCACGACGGCGCGGACGGGGAAGGAAAACGAGAGCGACGTATCCTGGGGGACGACCGAGAGCAACCGACTCGAGGCCCTCGAGGAGGCGTCGTGGACGTCGGTCCCGTCGACCGTAATCGTCCCCGAATCCGGCTCGAGTGCGCTACTGATCGATCGAAGGAGCGTCGTCTTCCCGGCTCCGTTGGGGCCGATGAAGCCGACGAACTCACCAGCGTCGACGGTAAGCGAGATGTCCTCGAGAACGGAGAGGTCACCGAACGAGAGCGAACAGTTCTCGATTTCGATCGACGCGGATGCTGGTGTCCGTCCGGTACTCGCGAATGGAAGCGAGTCGCGTTCCTCGGTCTCGAGGGGTTCCCCGTGGGTGTCGGTACTATCCGAGTTCGCGCCGGAAGTAAACGGATTCATACCGAGTGCACCTCCCGTCGCGTGAGCAAGAACAGGAAGAAGGGCGCACCGAGTGCGGCCGTGATGATCCCCACGGGAACCACCGGCGTCTCGATCTGGATACCCAGTGGGAACGAGAGCGTCCCGAGGCGGGCGATCGTATCCGTTACGACCAGAAACGACGCCCCCGCGAGCGCACTGGTCGGCAGGAGGATTCGGTGATCCGGGCCGACGAGGAGTCGCATGATGTGGGGGACGACGAGGCCGACGAATCCGATGACGCCAGCGACGGCCACGCCCGCAGCGGTGACGATGCTCGCCAGTGCGAGCAAGAGGAGTTTGGTCCGTTCGACGTCGACGCCGAGGTGGTGGGCGTCTTCCTCCCCGAGGAGCAAGACGTTCATCTCTCGAGTGTAGGTGAGCAAGATGGCCACGCCGACGAGCGTCACCGGGAGGGCGAAGGCGACGTCGCTCCACGTACTGTTGCTCAGATGGCCCATCATCCAGACGACGGCCTGTCGAAGGTCGTCACCGCTGTGGACGAGCATGTAGGAGATCATCGCGCCGAGGAAGGCCTGAATCGCGACGCCCGCGAGGAGCAACGTTGCAACCGGCGTTCGCCCGCCTTCGGTCGCGATCGCGTAGACGAAAAAGGCCGTTCCCAGCGCGCCGACGAACGCCGCGAGGTGGAGGCCACCGAACGGAATCAGTGCTGGGAAGGCGATGGCTGCGACGGCACCGGCGGCAGCACCCGACGAGACGCCGATTATCGAGGGGTCGGCGAGCGGATTGCGGAAGAATCCTTGCATCACCGTCCCGGCCGCGGCGAGCGAGAATCCGACGGTGGCTGCGAGGGCGATCCGCGGCAGGCGGACGTCGGTGACGATGATCTGATGGCTGTCGGGCACGTCGAAGCCGAACAGCGGACGGTACTCGAACGACGGGAACGGAATCGACCACCCGGTGACCGGAAGCCCGGACGACTCGAGGCTGGCCCCGACGGGAACGGCGAGCGCGTTGAGGACGGCCATCGAAACCGTGAGCGGGTCGATCCGGACCGAGCCGAGCGCCGCGCTGGCGACGATCGTGGCCACGAGGAGGGCGAACAACCCCATCGACCACACGAGGAGCCGGCCCGGTCGGTACATACGTCACAACCACGGTTGGATTAGCCAAATATTTGTTGAAGTGGCTCCAGAGTCGGAGGTATGCGACCTATCGCAGCACTCGTCGTGGCAGTGTTCGTTGCCACCGCAGCGTTCGCCCCGGCCGCCGCGGCCGGCGCTACTACACACGCCACACCCGAAACGAGCACCTCGGCGGGTGACGTCACACCGTCGATTCAGGACGATACCGTCTGTGAGTATCCCCTCGAGATGACCGACGCGACCGGTGAGACCGTCACGATCGACGAAGAACCGGAGGAAGTCGTCGCCTTACAGCCGAGTGACGCACAAACGACCTACGAAATCGGTGCCCAAGAGCAGGTCGTCGGCATGCCGATCGGCGAATTCACCGACTACCTCGACGTCGAAGATCACGCGACCGACATCACCGAAGACGACGGCGTGACGACCGACGCCGAACAGGTCATCGATCTCGATCCTGACGTGGTCGTCGCCGACGAAACGGCACTCAGCCAGGAGGGATTGATCGACCAACTCCGTGACGAGGCCGACCTGACCGTTTTCGTCGTCGAGGACGCCAACAGTATCGACGACGTCACCGAGAACGTCGCACTCACCGGGCAACTCGTCGGCGAGTGTGAGGGTGCAACCGACACGGTCGAGGAGATGGACGACCGACTCGAGGACGCCGAACCGGACATCGACGAGTCGCCGACGGCGTACTTCGCGATGGACGAAGAAGGCTACACGGCCGGTCCCGGCTCGTTCAACCACGACGTGCTCGAGGCGGCCGGATTCGAGAACATCGCCGAGGATGCTGGCGTCGAGGAGTGGGGCGAGATCGACCCGGAGATGGTGGTCGAAGCGGATCCTGACGTCATCATCTATCCCGACTATCAGGACGAGCCACCGATACCGGATGCCGTCGAGGCGACGACGGCGGCTGAAGAAGAGAACTTCGTTCCGGTCAACGACAACCTGATGAACCAGCCAGGGCCGATGATCGTCGAAACTGTCGAGGATCTCGCAGACGAAGCCGAGGCGCACGAATCGGACGCTGAGGGTGCCGACGACGCTGACGACGCTGACGACGGCGACGAAAGCGAACCGATCCCCGGCTTCGGCGTTCCCGCCGCGGTTGCCGCAGCCTTGCTCGCCGTCGGGTTCCTCGTTCGGTTCCGATAGGGAATCTCTCCCCACTGATTTTGAAAAGGGTTTACCGGTCGGACTGCCGAGATGAGTGTATGGTCGAGAACGTCATCTGGCCCGCCTATCTCGATGCGGCCCTTTCGCGGGCCGACGGGCGGCGCGTTTCACAGGAGCTCGCCGTCGAGGAACCGACGGTCGACGAAATCGCCAAGGCAGTCCAACAGATCGGCTACGACGCCTCGATCGAACGGGACAAAGCCTACTCTCGAGAGCACTGGGCCGACCGGGGTCGGGTCGTCGTTCGCGGTGCCGACGATTCGTCGAAGAACGACCTCGTTCAGGCCGTCGCGGCGTACGTCGTCGCGATGCGTGAGTAAGATGCGACGGGTTGGCTCCGTCGTCAGAACGGCACAGGGACTCGCCGTCCTCCGCGCGACCGAACGGAGTGACGAGAATGCAGCGGACGCAGGCGGCAACGCGTTTCGCGACGAAATCGGGACGATGGTCATCGACGACGACCTCGAGACCGTCGGTCGCGTCGTCGACGTGTTCGGACCCGTCGAGCAACCCTACGTTGCGGTGACACCGGAGGACGGCGTCCACCTGCCGTCGCTCGTCGGCTCGAAGCTCTACACACGCTAAGTGGGTTGAGTTCGGCGTACGCCTCCTCGAGCGGAGACGAAAACACCCATACCAGCAGGATACGAACGCCGGGCTATGAACCATCGGACTCGAGTCTCCGCCGCCGTCGGATTCACGGTGGCGCTCTTCCTCGCGATCCAGCTCGGGACGCTCGCGCTGGTCGAACCGTTCCAGGAGGCGGGCCACCAGGCCGTCGACGATCCCGACGATCCGGCCAACAGCGCGTTCTACTTCGGAATTATCCTCGTCGCGACGGCGTTCATGCTCCTCACGTTCAAGTACAACGCCGACTGGCTCATCAGGGCCCTGATCGTCGGCGTCAGCGTGATGCTCGGGTGGTTCGTCTTCGCCGAACTCGTCCCGCCGGTGGTTACCGTCGCCTCGACCAACGTCCTCGCCGTACTCGGCGCGCTTGGCGTCGGGGCAGCCCTGTTAATATATCCCGAGTGGTACGTCATAGACGCCACGGGTATCGTATTAGGTGCTGGCGCGGCCGCCCTCTTCGGGATCAGCTTCGGTCTCCTACCCGCCATCCTGTTGCTCTCGATCCTCGCAATCTACGACGCAATCAGCGTCTACCGAACCGAGCATATGCTCGACCTCGCAGAGGGCGTGATGGACCTCAAAATCCCCGTCGTCCTCGTCGTCCCCACGACGCTTTCCTACTCGTACCTCGAGGCGGGAAGCACCGAGGGGGTCACCGACGTCGAAGACGAGAATCCATCGGACAGCCACCAATCGACCGACGAGGTGGACTCGAGTACTGCGGCCGAGACCGAACCAAACCCCGCCACCGAGACCAAAGCGGACGCCGATCTCGAGGCCGAGACAGACGCGGATCTCGAGATTGATTCAGACGCCGAACTCGAGGCCGAGACAGACGCGGATCTCGAGATTGATTCAGACGCCGAACTCGAGGCCGGAAGTGGCTCCGAGGGCGAAGCTAACACAGAGGAACTCTCCGCCGAAGAACGCGAGCGCGACGCGCTGTTCATCGGCCTCGGTGACGCCGTGATTCCGACGATTCTCGTCGCGAGCGCCGCGTACTTCCTCGAGGCCGGGACGATCGACGTACCCGGACTCGCACTGAACGTGCCTGCACTCGGCGCGCTCGTCGGAACGATCGCCGGCCTCCTGGTGCTCATGTACATGGTGCTCAAGGGCCGACCCCACGCTGGCTTACCGTTGCTCAACGGGGGCGCAATCGGGGGCTACCTGCTCGGGGCGATCGCGAGCGGCCTGTCGATTTCGACCGCGCTCGGATTCTGAGTGGCCACCGATTCTATTCGTCATCGTCCGTGTGATCGATCTCCGTTTCCTCGTCGATATCTACGTCTACATCCTCGCCGTGTTCGAGACCGGCGAGGAGTGTATCGACCTCGCCCTGTTCGTCGCTCAACTCGAGAGCCTCGTCGTCAGGATAGATGCCGATCGTGACGAGCGAATCCTCGCCGGCATCGAATCGAACGACGTCGACCACGCAGTCGATCTCCGCGTCAGCGTCGTCAGCCACCGTCGCCGTCGCGGCGTACGTATCGAAGGAGACCCGGATCTCTAGATCGTCGACCTCGACGGCACGGCCGCCGACGTTGTTCTCGAGGTCGAACTCTTCGTACCCGTCCTGAACCGATTCGGCGATGACCTCGGGATCGCGGTCTGCGAGCGTCTCGAGTTCCTCGCCCGCGACCACGACTGTCGGCGTGGACACGACGGAGACGACGGCCGGAACGGACGACGACTCGAGGTCCTCGAGTGAGTGTTCGACCTCCCGGGCGTACTCGCTCACGTAACTCGTTTCCTCGTACGATTCGCCCTCGTACTCCCGCTGTTCGACCCGTTCTTCGGTTCGGATATGCTCGTAGTCGGTCTCGTCGACGGCGGCCGGAGAGACGCGAACCGGCGACGCCTCGAACGTCGTTTCGTCGTCGATAATACCGCTCAGACAGCCTGCAGTGACGCCGACTATGCCGGAGACGCTCGCCCCGAGAAACACCCGTCGATTCATCTACTCGGGTCGTCCCCACTCGTGCGTATATAGCTCGTGCCCGTTGTCACTCGCTGAAACGAGCCCTCGCAGAAGTGGTAGCGAAAAACCAGCGGACTACTCGTCGCTCGGTAACCGGTAGCTCGCGCCGTCGTCGGTATCCTGTATTTCGATGCCGAGTCCCTCGAGTTCGTCGCGCAACTCGTCCGCTCGCTCGTAGTTCCCCGCCGTTCGTTCTTGCTCGCGGACATCGAGGACCAGATCGACGACGTCGCCCGCGAGGTCGGCCGTTCCCGTCGTCTCGCCGACGAAGGAGAGACCGAGGACATCCCCGAGTTCTTCGAGCGTCTCGACGGCCTCCCTGAGCCCGCGGTAGTCGTACTCGTTGTGGCTCTCGAGGTGTGCGTTCAGCGCCGATGCGAGCTCGAGCAACGCGGCCTGCGCCTCACGCGTGTTGAAGTCGTCGTTCATCGCGGCGACGAAGTTCGAACGCGCGCTCCGGACGGTGTCTCGAAGCGATTCGTCCGACGCTTTCGTCCGTGCGGCCGGCGAGTCGAGCGCCTCGACGGCCGACTCGTAGGCGCGCTCGAGTCGATCCCATCGCTCCTGTGCCTCTGCGATGGTCTCGTCGGAGTAGAGCTGTTTGCTGTTGTAGGATCCCGCGGTGAGGAAGGTCCGAATCGCGTTCGTCCCCCACTGCTCGACGGCGTCGTCGACCGTGACGAAGTTGCCCAGACTCGAGGACATCTTCTCGTCGTCCATCTGGAACAACTCGCAGTGGAGCCAGTAGTTCGCGAACTGTTGGCCGGTCGCGGCTTCGGATTGGGCGATTTCGTTTTCGTGGTGGGGAAAGACCAGATCCCTCCCGCCGACGTGAACGTCGAGCGTTTCCTCGAGGTGCGTCATGCTCATCGCCGAGCACTCGATGTGCCAGCCGGGACGGCCCTCGCCCCACGGCGACTCCCAGGTCTGGCCGCTCGGTTCGTCCTCGCACTCGAACGCTACATCGTCGTGGCGGTGTTCGTGAACGGACGACTCGTCGACGCCGCCGGCTTTCCAAAGTGCGAAATCTGCAGGGTGGCGCTTCTCGGAGCGCTCGTCGGCTTCCCCCTGGGATTCGATCTCCTCGAGTTCCTGATTCGAGAGCTTGCCGTACTCCTCGAAACTCGTCACGTCGAAGTAGACCGAGCCGTTCGACTCGTACGCGTAGTCCTTTTCGATCAGGGTTTCGACGAGGTCGACGATCTCGGGGACGTGTTCTGAGACGCGCGGATAGACTTCCGCGCGGCGGAGATTGAGCGCGCGCATGTCCGCGAGCGTCCGTTCGATGTACGTCTCCGCGACGTCGTTTTCGTCCGAGCCGAGGTCGTCCTCGCCCACCCGGGCGACGATCTTCTCGTTGACGTCGGTGAAGTTCTCGACGTGACGCACGTCGTAGCCCAGGTACTCGAGCCAGCGGTGCATGACGTCGACGTGGACCCACGAGCGCGCGTGGCCCAGGTGGGGCGGATCGGAGACCGTCAGGCCACAGTAGTAGAGCAAGACGTTCTCGGGGTCCTGTGGCTCGAAGGGCTCTCTCTCGCCCGTCAACGTGTTCGTCACGTGCAGGGTCATTAGGCTCACTTCCCCCGGCCGAAAGTTAAAGCGTGTGATGAGCGTCGAGACACGACTCGAGCGCGTCCTCGACCGCCCGGAGCGCGTTCGCCCCCTCGAGTCGATCGACCACGACGATCAGCGACTCGTCGCCGACGCCCGCCGACTGGGGCTCGACACCCGAACGCGACAGCTGCTGGAGGACTTCCGCGAGTGCCGTCGCGCCGACTTCACCGGTCGCGATCACGGCCGTGCTGTCGCCCCCAGTCGGACCGAATGCACTCCCGGCGACCGTGACCAGTGCCTCCTCCAAAACGGCGTGGTCCGACCCCGGTTCGACCGGACCGATCCCGCTCTCCATCGTGACCCGAGCGTCTCGAGCCCTCGTCTCGTGTGTCGGTAACTCCTCGGCGTAGCGTCTCAACGCCGTCGCGACCGCGTCCGTCTCGCCGTCGACTTCGAGGAATCGAGCGGCGGCGGTGTAGTTCACGATCCCCGCCCGCAACGCCGTGATGAGAAACGGGTGCGAGTCGGCGGCCCGCCGCGCGTCGGCTGCCAGTGACATATCCCAGCAAGGACCCTGAACCGGTATAAACTCGCCGTCACCGTCCGGCAGGCACCGGCGTATCGACGCCGAAGCGACTCGAGAAGGGACAACCGAGACGGAGACGCCGACCCGCTGCGAGCGAGACCGCGGCGCTTTTGCCTCGAGCGTCCGAATGTCCGTGTATGAATCTATCCGACATCGAGGAACTCATCGAGTCGAACGTCGAGGACGCCGAGGCGAACGTCACGCACGCGCGAGACAAACACGACGACGACCACCTCGCAGCGACGGTCGTCTCGCCGACGTTCGACGACCTCCCGCTGGTTCAACAACACCAGGCCGTTTACGACGCCCTCGGAGAGCACATGACGACCGATATCCACGCCCTCGAGTTGTCGACGTACACGCCCGAGGAGTACGACGAGCAAGCGGACTGACTCGAGACACCGCCGCGAGACAATCACGTCACGTGAGGAGACAACCGCAACTTTATCCACGTTCCTGAGAGGCTATGCGTATGGAATCCCTTCACCCGCGAATCAGACTTCTCTGGATCGCGAACGTGGCGATCGTCGCGATCGTCCTCGGCGTCGTCGGGACGCTCGCCGGTCAATGGGTGATCGATATCCCCATCGAAGCGGTCGGGGCTGTCATCGCGGTCGGAATCGGGCTGGGAGTCGTCTACGCGATTCGACTCTATCAGGTCTGGCGCTTCGAACTACAAGACGACGCGCTCTACCTCGAGCGCGGCGTCGTCACGTTCGTCGAGACGGCCGTCCCGTTCGTTCGCGTCCAACACGTCGACACCCAGTTTGGCCCCGTCGAACGCGTGCTCGGGCTCTCGAGCGTCGTCGTCTACACGGCGGGCTCGCGCAACGCGGACGTCCGAATTCCGGGGTTGACGCCCGACCGTGCAGAGGCGCTCCAGGATACCCTCCGTGATCTCGCCGTCGAGAGCGAGGCCGACGACGCGGTCTAACTCACGATGAACCGACTCCATCCACTCAGCGCAGCCACGTACGGGCTTCAATACGGCCTCATCTGGCTCTGGATACCGATGGCGTTGGTTCTACTGCTTGGTGCCCTCGTCGATTCGATCAGCCCGGCCTGGTCTCCGCTCGCTGCGCCACTTGGGTTCGTAATCGGCGTCGCCTACGGCGTCGCGTACTACTACCGATTCGAGTACGCGATTACGCCGGACACGTTCGATGTCTCCTCGGGCGTTTTCGCGCGCCGATCCCGCGAAATTCCCTACGGCCGGATCCAGAACGTCGACGTTCGACAAGGGGTGTTTCAACGACTTTTCGGTCTCGCGACGCTGTCGATCGAGACCGCAGGTGGCGGGGCAACGGAAGCGACGCTCAACTTCGTCAGCGAATCCGAAGCCACGAGACTCCAAACGCAGATCAGGCGGCGAACTGCCGAGGTAAAGAACCGTCGAGGTCGACGACGCGAACAGGAATCGTCGCCGGACGATCAATCCGAGTCAGTTGCCGATCGATCCGAACACCCCAACGACGCCGAGCGCACGAGCAGCGACCAGACGATCGACGGGACCGGCGATCCTGGTGTCCCTGAACCGACGTCGAACCGCTCTCGAGAGCTCGACCCCGAGTCTCCGCTCGCATCAGGAGTCGGCCGACGCCGACAACATCGACTGTTCGACCTCGAGGCCAAAGAACTCCTCCTCTACTCGTTCACGTCGTTTCGGCCCGCGGCCGCCGCTGCCGTCTTGGGACTCTTTTTCATCGCGACGGATACCTTCCTCGAGTTGCTCGTAGTCGTCGCCCAACCGGTCGGTGGCCCCGAATCGCTGGGCGAAGGGACGACGACAGACTACGGCATCCTGACGCTCGTCTCGATAGCCAACGGGGTCGTCATCGCGTACGTGTTGAGCGTCGCGTACACGTTCGCAACGTACTACGACTTTCAGCTCGGACGGGCCGACGACGACTTCGTCTACGAACGCGGGCTCTTACAGCGTTACAGCGGCTCGATCCCCGTCGAAAAGGTTCAATCGGTGACGGTCACCGCCAACCCGATCCAACGGGCGATCGAGTACGCTGGACTCTGGGTCGAAACGGCCGGCTACGGCCCCGACAGCAACGGCGGCAGCCAGTCTGCCGTCCCGTTGGCGAAACTGGGACGCGTTCATCGCTTCACGGAAAACCTGACGGGCGTCGAAACGCCGAAGTTCCAGCGCCCGCCACCCATCGCACGCCGCCGATACCTCGTTCGCTACTCGCTCGTCGCCACCGTCGTCGTCGCGATCAGCTTCGGAATCACGCAGGTAACCGGCCTCGAGCGCTGGTACCTCGCTGCCGTCGTCTTCGCCGGGGTTCCACCCGCAGCCCACCTGAAGTACGTCAACCTCGGCTACTACGTCGGCGAGGACCACCTGGTCGTGCGACGGGGCTTCTGGCAGCGCCGAACGACCGTGATCCCCTACTACCGAATCCAGACCGTCTCGACTCGTCGGTCGATCTTCCAGCGTCGACTCGGGCTGGCGTCGCTCGTCATCGACACGGCCAGTTCGCGAACGCTCTTTTGGACGACGCCGACCATCTACGACGTCGATCTCGAGGACGCGCGCGACGCGCACGGGACCGGCCGAAAACGGCTCCAATCGGCGCTTCGCCAGCGCGCTCGAGACGACGACCTCGGCCTCGACGTCGACTTCACCGCCTCGAGTAAACGCTCCGATGATTTTATCTAATTTCCACAATAACGCCGCGGTATGGAATCCCTCCATTCGCGAATTAGGCTCCTCTGGATAGCAAAAGGTGCTCTTCAGGCGCTCGTCGTTGGGCTCCTCCTGGTCGCCCTCGATCAATTTATCACAGACGTTCCCGCGTCGATCATCGCCGTCGTCATCGCAATCGGCCTCGTCCTCACGAGCGTCTACGCGATTCGGCTGTATCAGATCTGGCAGTACGAACTTCAGGACGACGCGCTCTACCTCGAGCGCGGCGTCGTTACCTTCGTCGAAACCTCGGTGCCCTTCGTTCGCGTCCAGCACGTCGACACGCAGTTTGGCCCCGTCGAACGCGTGCTCGGACTCTCGAGCGTCGTCGTCTACACGGCGGGCTCGCGCAACGCGGACGTTCGAATTCCGGGCTTGACGCCCGACCGTGCTCGAGACCTTCAGGATGCGCTGCGCGAACTGGCAGTCGAGAGCGAGGCCGACGACGCGGTCTAACTCACGATGAACCGACTCCACCCACTCAGCGCCGTCTCGAACGCCGTCAGCGGCGCGATCATCGGCTTTTTCCTTCCGTTTCTCACCGTCTCGTTCCTCGCGGACCCGCTCGGCACGAACGCGGTGTACGCACTGGTTCCGATAGGGCTCGTTCTGGGAGTCTCACACGGAATTGCGACCTACTACCGGTTCGAGTACGAACTCTCCCCGGACACGTTCGACGTCTCCTCGGGCGTTTTCGCGCGCCAGTCTCGAGAAATTCCCTACGGCCGAATCCAGAACGTCGACCTCAGACAGGATCTGCTCCATCGAATACTCGGCGTCGCCGTCGTCTCCCTCGAGACGGCTGGTGGCGGGGCCTCCGAGGCGACCCTGAGCTTCGTCACCAAGGACGAAGCCGAGCGAATCCGCACCGAGGTCCGCCGACTGACGGCCGAATCCGGATCCGAGCGGGCAACGTCGGACGAACGGGCCTCGAGTACAGAATCGGCCACTGAAACACCAGCGGTCGACGCAGATGTCGGCACGGAGACCCAACCCGTCACCGGCTCTGATACGGATTCCGGGATCGAGACCGAAGCAACTGACGACCACCGAGTCGAACGAACGCGACTGTTCGAACTCGAGACCCGCGAACTGTTGCTCTACGGAACCACGGCGTTCAGCCTGAGCGGCGTCATGTTGCCGGTGATCCTCTTCGTCTTCTTCACCGACGGCGGATCCGGGGTGTTCACGAGCGGGTTCTTCGAACTCTCGATACTCCTCCAAGCCGTTCTCGTCGTCGTCCCCTGGGCGCTGGCCGCGTACCTCTTTAGCGGGCTGTTTACCATCGCACGCTACTACGATTTCCAGCTAGAGCGCGCCGGCGACGACTACGTCTACGAACATGGACTCATCCAACACTACAGCGGCTCGATTCCGATCGACAAGGTCCAATCGGTGTCGATCACGGACAATCCGATCCAGCGGGCGTTCGGCTACGCCGGGCTCTGGGTCGAGACGGCCGGCTACGGCCCCGAAAGCAGCGGCGGCAGCCAACCGACCGTTCCGTTCGCGACCGAGGACCGAGTCTACCGATTCGCCGAACGAGTCACCGGAATCGAGCGACCGGCGTTTTCGGACCACCCGCCGATCGCTCGCCGCCGATACCTCGCGCGGTACACGATTCTCGCGACGCTCCTCGTCGGTGCCGCGTTCGTCACAGCCCAGGTGACCGCACTCGAGCAGTGGTACTTCGCGGGACTCGCCTTTCTCGCAGTTCCACCAGCGGCCCACCTCAAGTGGAAACACATGTCCTACTACCTCGGTGAGGACCACTTGGTCGTCCGCCGAGGCTTCTGGAACCGGACCACGACCGTCATCCCCTACTACCGAATCCAAACGCTGACGACCAACAGGACGGTTCTCCAGCGCAGACTCGATCTGGCGACGGTCGTCGTCGATACGGCCAGTTCGCGGACGTTCTCTCGGTCGACGCCACAGATTGTCGACATCGACCTCGAGGACGCTCGCGATGTTCACGACGAGAGTCGCGCTCGACTCGAGCGTAGTCTCCACGAGCGAACTCGAGACGGCGTGGAGACCTCGCCGACCGACGAGTTCTGATCCGTTTCGGACGATCAGTTTGGGACGCCCTTCTCGAGGCCGAGGCTCGTTTCGGTGGGTTTTACCTGACTCACCGAGACGGGTCGCGTATGGCAGACAATGACGAGTTCCGCGTCGAGGAGGACAGTCTCGGGGAGATGGAGGTACCCAAGGACGCCTACTGGGGCGCACAGACCCAGCGGGCGATCCAGAACTTCCCAATCTCGGGCATCTCGTTCGGCCGACGCTTCGTTCGCGCGTTGGGTGTCGTCAAAAAATCCGCCGCACAGGCGAACCGCGACCTCGGTCTCATCGAAGACGATGTCGCTGATGCGATCGTCGAGGCCGCAGACGAGGTCATCGCCGGCAAACACGACGAGCAGTTCCCGGTTGACGTGTTCCAGACCGGCTCTGGCACGTCCTCGAACATGAACGCCAACGAGGTCATCGCCAATCGTGCCGCCGAACTCAAAGGAGCCGAGATCGGCGACCGCGTCGTCCACCCGAACGATCACGTCAACTACGGCCAATCGAGCAACGACGTCATTCCGACCGCGATGCACGTCGCCTCACTCGAGGCCGTCGAAAAGGACGTCATCCCGGCACTCGATCAACTCCGCGAGGCGCTCGAGCGAAAGGAAGACGAGTTCGACGACGTAGTCAAAACCGGCCGTACGCACCTCCAAGACGCGACTCCCGTGACCCTCGGTCAGGAGTTTGGCGGTTATCGTACACAAGTCGAGAAGGGACTCGCCCGCGTCGACAAGGTTCGCGACCACCTCGCCGAACTCGCACTCGGTGGCACGGCAACCGGGACCGGCCTCAACACGCACGAGGAGTTCCCCGGTCGCGTCGCCGAGTACATCACGAAAGAGACCGGCGTCCAGTTCCGCGAGGCCGATAACCACTTCGAGGCCCAGGCGGCACACGACGCGATGAGCGAGGCCCACGGTGCGCTTCGCGTCATCGCCGGTTCGTTGAACAAGATTGCCAACGACCTTCGACTGCTGGCTTCCGGACCGCGAAACGGTCTCGGCGAGATCGAACAGCCCGAAAATCAACCCGGCTCGTCGATCATGCCGGGCAAGATCAACCCCGTCGTCGCCGAGGCCGTCAATCAGGTCCACAAACAGGTCATCGGCAACGACGCCGCCGTCTCCGCCGGCGCTGCAGACGGCCAACTCGACCTCAACCTCTACAAACCCGTCCTCGCACACAACTTCCTCGAGTCCGCCGAACTCATCTCAAACTCGAGTCAGGTATTCGCCGACCGGTTCGTTGACCCGCTCGAAGCGAACCGCGAATTCTGTGCGGACCAGGTCGAACAGTCGATGGCGATGGCAACGTCGCTCAACGTCCACATCGGATACGACAAAGCCAGCGAGGTCGCGAAGACGGCGCTCAAAGAGGACAAAACGGTCCGTGAGGTCGTCCTCGAGAAGGGCTATCTCGACGAAGCAGAAGCCGACGAAGTGCTCGACCCCCGCAAAATGTCCCAACGCGGGATCCTCGGCCAGGACGACTGAGTCCTGAGCGGAACCAACACTTACTCGTTGCGTCATCCTACATTTTTCTCGAGCGAAAACAGTTCCCCCGACCAACGTGACAGTTACCGCCCCACTCGTTACCGAATACTCGGGATATTCTGACGTTCTTTCTTCACGAGTAATAGCCAATAAAACGACATAGTGGGTCCAGATCACGGTAATCTCCGGCGGAATAAAAAATCCAAGCAGTTTTGGCGGGGGCTCGCGTCAGACAAAATATGCACACCTGTCGCGACTGTAAACAGTCGTTTCAGACGGAACTCGCACTCGAATTGCACCGTGATACGTGCACGAAGGGCCAACTCTTTTGTCAGGTCTGTGGCGATCGGTTCCGAGAGGCCGAGGCGACACAAGATGGCTGGCATTATGACTGTCCGGACGTCGAGTGCGACGGCGGTGGTCTCCAAGAGGACCTCTTTCGAGTTGAAGACATTCGAACCGCTACACACTGAGTGGGTGTTCCACGCGACAGTCCGTCTCGCGGGCGTTCTCAGGCGACAGATTCGCTCTCGAGCGCACCCCGAACCCGAACCAACTCCATTTCAGCCGACGTATCGATTACGCTGGATCGGTCAACTCCCCTTTGAGTTCCTGTACGACGGCCGAATCGTGGTCCGCAATATCACCGACGAGTTCTCGAGTTTCGGCTTCGACGTCTTCGCTCGGAACGACTCGATTGAGGAGTCCAAGCGCCCGTGCGCGCTCTGGTGAAACGGCTTCGCCGGTGAGCACGATCTCTTTCGCGACTCGAGAGCCCACAATTGCCTCGAGGTAGGGAATCGAATGCGAGGCCGCGATACCGAATTGAACCTCCGGCATCGCGAGTGTCGTCTCCTCGCCGGCGACGAGGAAGTCACACCGCAACGAGAGAATGAAGCCGATACCGATGAGTGCACCGCGCGCACCGACGGCGGTCGGATACGGTCTCGAGGTGAGAAACTCGTATATTTCACCGGTCAACTCGCCGATTTCGTCGGCGTACGTTTCGCCGTACGCTGGGTCAGCGACGATGTCCCTGTCCATGCCGGCACAGGTGACGTCACCGGCCCCAGTCAGGACGAGACCGTCGACCGCATCCTCGGGCAAGTCGACGAGGGCGTCTCTGAGAGCGGAAAGTAACTCGAGATTCACCGCGTTGAGTTTGTCCGGACGCGCCAGCGTAATCGTCGCAATTCCGTCGGTGACGTCCGAATCGACAAGTGTTGGCGAAGCCATACGTGTTCGCATCACCGTGGTCGTGATAATAGTGGGTGACTTCCGTACTCGTGAACAATCTCACCGATCTTTCGGTATAGCGAAATACGATATATGTGTCTGTCTTCAACCCCGGTTGAGAGATATATTCACTACGAGTGTACTAACTAATTTGATTTAGTGTTGGTACCGGGGCACTCGCTCGAGGCGTCAACCGAATGGAAGCCAGATCGCTTCGGCGGATGATCCCATTTTGCAATCGATACAACGAGTACCGGTTGAGACACCACTCCTTGTCCACATCCACCGCTCACAGGCCGTCGAGATCGCGGCCCAAATCGACGAACACCTGAGTCGACCGTCTACCCCTAATTCAACGGTGGGGACCACCGCTTTGATGGATCGGTCACTCAGTCCGATTCGATCGGACGAAGCGTCTCTCCGGCGGTAAACCTGTGGTTCGATCAACCGCGCTACTCACGGACAGCACTCCGCTCGAGGCCGATGAGCGGCCGTCGAATCCATTTTCCGATGGAACTGGACCTACACAGTGTACGGGTCAAAACCGACTCTCTCGAGTGGCTTGCGACCAGCGACGCACACCGTACTCGAGTGTACGAATCGACCGACCGGCGTCTTTCCATCGTCGTTCCCGCGATAAGCAGAACAGTCGCTAGCAGCGTCGGCTGGTGACTTTGGCGGTGTAGTGAAAAAGACTCACGCGTTCACAGGAACACTCCTCGAGTATTGGCCTGACTCTGGTCCGGCGGGTCTCGAGTCGGTTGTTTTTCCTGACGCGTACCACGTAGGGCCCCTCGCCCATCTGGGTTTTAAGATCCCGCACTGGCGGGCCCTTTTTCGACCGTTCGGCCCTCTCGTGCGAGGCGTGGATTACGTTTCTGACTCGCTCGAGGAAATCGATTCGAACTACTTTGGAGGTACAACTGAAGCGAGATTCTGAGGCATGAGTGAGGGTGAGTATTAACGCACTTCGCCGAGGATCTATTCTTGGAAAGTCGCCTCGAAATTATCTGGTATTGGATGGGTGTTCTCGGGGCGTTACCCCGAGGGTTTACCCCCGGAAGATGGCAATCAAATATTGCCGGTTTCAGCAGTTCTCCGATTACGAATTGCAATTGGTTTTCAGCAGTCGAGTGAGAATACTGGGCCGCCCCACAGTAGCATAACCTATCTGCCAATTCGTCGCACCCCATATTCAGACCAACTCGAATCTTGTTTCTTTATTCTCCCACATAGGACTAAAAGGAGACGATTAGTGGTCCTGTTAAGGAATATAACCAATTCAATCGCCGGTACCTAGGGGATTAGATACCCAAATAAATGCCCTTATTTGTGATAGTGGGGTAGATTGAAGTGTGCCCGCTGAGTTGCGCCGACTATGGCTGAAGACGACCGCGTCGCTGTGAAAACATACGTTCCTCGACAACAAAAGGAAATTTGGAGCGCCCAGGCGGACGATCTCGAGATGAGTCAAAGCGAGTTCGTCAGGACGATGGTCCAGGCTGGGCGGAGTGAATTCGAGATCCCTTCGGCAGGTGACTCGGGGGGTACTGAACCAGGTTCTGACGCACCTGCTGACGAGGACTTTGCAGACCGCATTCTCGAGGTGTTACAGCGAAGTGGCGCGCTGGATTGGGACGACCTCGTCGAAGCATTGGTCGACGACGTGGAGGCCGAACTCGACGCAGAGATACAGCGCCTACAGGACGATAATCTGGTTCGATACAGCGGCCGAGAGGGCGGCTACGTGGTGACGAGCGATGAGTGAGGGCCAGCAACGGCCGAATACGGTCGAGTACTTCCTCCAGGACATCGAACACCACGGACGAAACGAACGAACGGCAGCGGCCTACGAACGCGTGCTCACAGACTACGAACAGTTCCTCGCGGAACGCTTCGATAAGACGCCGCCAGCGGCCAGCTATCGGGATTGTATGGCGTGGGTACACGAACTCCGCTCCACGCACTCCGACAGCACTATCGCGACGTACGCGTCGTATCTGAACCGATTTTATAGCTATCTCGAGCGAGTGGGACACACCGACGAGAACCCTATGACCGTCGTCTTGGAGGAGATGAACGAGTCGATTGAGTCGAATCCGACGCGTCGCGACGTCACGCTACCCGAAATGCGGTCATTCGTCGGCGAGATTCACCATCCCTTACACGAAGCAATCGTGCTCACCCTTTTGAAAACGGGTATCAGAGCGGGGGAACTCTGCAACCTCGATCTGATCGACGTCAATCTCGAGCACGAGGCCCGGACTTGGCAGCCTCGAGCCCACATCTCCGGTCGCTCCGACTCGCTTTTCATCGCGACGGAGCACACGTACGGTCAGGAATCGGGCGGGGAACGCCGAAACGCGTCGAATAAGCGAAAACGGGAGACGGTGATTCCGATCGATTCGGAGCTCAAAGACGTCCTCGTTCGGTGGCTCGCCGTTCGGCCGGACGTCGCTTCGAACTCGGCCACACCGGCTGCATCGGAGCCCCTTTTCGTCGGGACAGCCAGCAGCTGGGGAGAGCGATTGACGCCGAACATCGTCCACCACGTGGTCGAGCAGTACGCGAGAGCCTACGGATGGTATCGAACGGGCGGTGGAGCCGCAGAGAACGTCACGCCACACTACTTTCGACACTTCTTCACGACACATCTTCGCGACCGAACGGGTGATCGAGGTATCGTCCAGTACCTTCGCGGAGACGTCGCAAGCGACGTGATCGATACGTACACTCACAACTGGGGTGATCGCGTTCGAGAAACGTATCTCGAGCACATCTATACGCTTCGTCGGTAGTGGCACGCGGTCGATCATCTTTTCCCTGTGTTCGCGGCTGAATACTGCTCTGAGACGCGAGGAGCGCTATCGTAGACGCGGAGATGGATTCTTGTCTCATCGGCACGATTCCCGGGGTTTGACTCAATCTGCCCAATATAATTACTATGATTGTTGTAGTATATCGCGTCCGAAGTACGACTGATAAATTGTATAATGCTATATTCAATTGGTGAGTCTCCGGCGAGATAGCTGGGGTTTGTGAGTCGCCGCTCGAAACTGCGGCGAAAATTGTGCTGCTACGGCTCGAGCGTCAGTTCGGTCTCGAGGTCGGGACCGGCGAACAGCGACCGAACCCGTTCGACGGTGTCCGTCACTTCCGGGGAACTCTCGAGGAGGACGGTTTCGCTCGGGAAGAGCTGCTCGCCGAGCAAGAGGCCGTGTTCTCGAGCGGTCGATCCCGTTACCGTGAGGTAGACGCCGATTCCGGTGTCGGCGATAGCCGCTTCCTCTTCGCGACCGGATTGGGGGTATTCGAAGTAAACCCCCTCGAGCACGCGCGTTCCGAGGACGGCCTGTACGAGTCGCTCGTAGCGCGGTTCGATACATAACGGACCCTCGTAGCGCTCGAGGAACGCGCGATCGATCGATCCGGTCGAGGACACGTCGGGGGTAGCCATCAGCGTATGGTACACGGTATCACCGAGTCCGGTAACCACCTGGACGTGCGTGTCCGACGGATCGATTCGCGTGTTGATATCCGCTAAACTCTCGAGTGGATCCGGGCGGAGTTCGACGACTTCCTCGAGGACGAGGTCGGCGCTGTCGAACCCGAGTGCAAACTCGTGGGTCCGAAGCGCACGGAACGGTTCCTCCCGTCCGACGAGTTGAATCGAGACGTCGCCGGGGATACCGTCGACGCCGGCGAGTGGAATCGTGACGCTGTCGAAGACGATACGCCGTGGTTTGCCGTCACGGTCGTCTCTCAGGAGCGTGTACTCGGGTTCGGTCGGGTCCTCGACGGAACTGTAGGTTGCGAGACGATGGTAGACGTGTTCGTCGGGTCCGTTTGCTGGCTCGATCGTCCCCTTCGTCAGCGCCTTTTCGTGACGAAGCGTCGACGAAATCGTGTCCGCGAGGTCGGTGACGTCGAGTCGGTGTGCTAATCGATCGAGGACCGACTCGAGTGGTCGTCCCTTTCGTGGAACCGCAATCGGGATCGTCTCGCCCATCGACGAGTTCTCACGTACCGAGGGATAAACGCGTTGCGTTTCGAAAGCCAGAGCGTGGAAAATCAGTCAGAAAACATCGAGCCGAGTTGGTCACGCCACTCCTGAATATCGGTGACGTCACCACGAACGTCTTCGAGGTCTGCTTCTAGTTCCTCGACATCGTCTGTCACCGTTTCGAGACCGTCGGCCACCGTCGAGACATCGTCGTCGAGGCTGTCCACGTCGCTCTCGAGACCCGAAACCTCGGTCGAAACCGTCTCGAGGTCGTCATCGATAGCCGTGAGATCGGCTGTCGTCTCCTCGAGTTCTGTTTCCACCGTCGAGACGTCGGATTCGAGCGATTCGAGTTCGGACGAGACTGTGTCGACGTCACCCGAGACGTCGTCGAGTTCCGATTCGGTATCCGTGAGGCGACGACCGTTCTCTGCGACCTGATCGTCCACGCTCTCGAGGTCCGATTTCATCGACTCGAGGTCTGCTTGGACGTCCTCGAGGATCTGCGCACCGGTCCCGTTCTCGTCGAGGAACTCCTCGAGTGCGCTAGTATAGGCGGTGACTTCTTCGACGCGAGATTGAAGATGGTCGAATTTCGCAACGTCTGCCCCCGCTGGCTCGAGGTCCAGCGCGTCTTGGAGTACGTCGAGGTCGTCGTCGTCGATTTCTCCGTCGCGAAGTTCCGCCGCGAGTGTGGCTCCAACGGTGCCCTCGAGTGCAACTGCGTCTGCATTTTCGGTGGTATCACTTGAAGGTGCAGTGTCGGTCTGGGTCGCTTCGACGGGCGCTGTTGTGTCAGTAGAATCGGCCATGTCGGTCTCAGTATCGGCTGTGTCGTCGTCAGTGTCTTCGACTGTGTTCTCACCAGCGTCTTCGGCTGTGTCGTCGTCTTCGATATCGGTTTCGTCGATTTCGTCTTCCTCGGGGCCGAGGTCGATTTCGGGCTCTTCGGCTGGTTCGGCTGTCACTCCTTCGTCGCCGTCGGCGTCGTCTTCCTCGTCTGCGTGGTCCGTGTCGGTTTCGTGGTCGAGATCGAGTTCGAGTTCCGACTCGTCATCGTCTTCCTCAGCAGCCGGGATATCGTCTTCTTCGAAGTCGAGGTCGATATCGGGGGCGTCCTCGTCAGAGTCACGTTCGTCCATGTCGTCTTCCTCGTCGGCTCCGTCCGTTGTCCCCAGTGATAGATCGAGTTCTTCGTCTGGATCGGCCTCGCTGTGATCGTCTTCGTCGATGGGACGTTCAGAATCGGTATCCTCGTCTTCGAGGCCAGGTACCGAGTCAGTCTCCCCGGCGATCATGTCTTTGACCGCCTGATTTCGGTCCGGTGAGACGATGTTTCCGATAACATCGTCTTCCACGACGTCGGCTCCTGAACCTGTGGAATCGGTCGTTTCAGAACTCACTTCGACGATCGTTGGGTCCGTCAGAAACGCACCGATGTCGGTGTCGTCATCGATCCGAATTCCGTATACCGTGAGCAAGTCGTCGGCTGCGTCGACGGCTCCGGTAAATTCGACGTGGTTGTCTTGGAAGGCAGTCCAGTTGTCGCTGTCGTAGTCTGGATGAAATCCGACCCTGTCCATCGGGAACGATTCCGGAATCGATTCAGAGAGACGGAATGTAACGGGTTCCTCCCGTTCTGATTCGATTTCGAATTTAATCGCAGGAACCGGAAATTCGTCCGCCGTGAACGATTTTCGGACGGATAACCCGTCGGCAGAGACCTCGATCACGTCGTCCGTGTCGGCGGTGCTACTCATGACGCCAACGTTACCACACCATTACTATAAATGATACGGACAGTATCAGATTTGGTGTACGTCGCGGCCCTAGAGATCGACCCGGTCGCCGATTTCGGCGAGTTCGACCCGTCGAGGGTACTCAAAACTCGCCGTGTGGTGATGAAGTGATTTCGGGTCAGCGGTGAGACCACGCCACATATCCCAGTGACTTGGAAGGACGCGCTCGAGTCGGAGCGTCGATGCGGCGTCGACGAGTTGGTTCTCGTCGTTGTACCAGCGAGTTCGGGACGGTTCGCGGGTTTGTTTATCAGGTATCTGACCGACGGTACCGAACGCGAGAACGCCGAGGTCGATGTCGTACTCGCTCCCGATTCGGTCGAATTCGTCGGAGGGCTTCGTGTCGCCGCCGTGGAAGAAGGTTCCCGAGTCGTGTTCGAAGACGTAACTAACCGGATGGGTTGCATCGGGGTCGTTCGCCACTTCGACGTGAACGGTAAACTCGCCGACCTCGAGCGTGTCTCCTTCGGCCACTTCGGCGAACTGGTCGTCGTCGAGGTCCCAGCGAGTGGCCCACTCCTGGTCGTCTCGAGCGGCCTCGAGGCTATCATCCGGTGCGTAGAAGGTTGCACCCGTCTGCTCGAGAATCGGTGCCTGACTCTCGCCGTGGACGTGATCGGAGTGTTCGTGGGTGGCGAACACGGCGTCAGCCGACGTGACGTCGGCGGGATCGAACGGGACGGGAATCATCCGAACGGTCCGGGGTGGATCGCCGAGTCCGAGATACGGGTCGATATAGATCGTGGTCCCATCGTGACCTTTGAGGACGAATCCGTTGCAACCGAGGTACCAGATTGCCACGCTGTCGGGCGATGCGTCCGCAACGTCGTCGAGGAGCCAGTCTCCCCAGTCGCTGTGGATCATACCTACCGATGCGAGGAGTGAGTGGGTAAGTGTTGTTGTCTCCGGAGCGTGTCCTAGCTCTCCCACACGACAGTAAGTAGAACTCGAGAGGCGCCTGTGACAGTCACTGGCGGTTGTGCGTTATTTCGGCGATCGGTATTCACGACACGACGGGTTCGGAGGGGGAAGTTGTGGTGACTAGCGTATCGCGTAGCCGTGATCCGCCTTCGTAGGAGATTACATCTCGCCGATCGCCCGTTCCAACGAGCCCCGCCTGTTGCAATCGTGGCAGGTGATCGTGGACGAGTGCAGTCAGGACGTAGTCGAGGCGCTCTTGGAAATCGATGGCTTCTGTATCTCTCATCTCTCGCGCCGTGACGTCTCGAGCGAGCGTGTCGGTCGAAACTGGCTTCTGGTAGTTCGCGAGCACGCTCAGCACGGTTCGTCGTTGTGGGTCCGTAAGGATGTTGGCGAGCGTCTCGACGACGTTCGAGTCCATTTGGCTGTCGAGGAGTGTCCGGACCACGGGGTCGTCGAACGCCCAGTGGTCGCCCGCGGCAACCGTATCCGCATCAGTTTCGACAACGAGCCCAGAATCTAGCAAGTACGGGAGGTGAGAGTGGTGACACTCGGTGAGCGTTCGCTCGAGTTCGGCATCTGTTACCGTTGCTGGTTCGGCATCGGTGGGTACGGTGGCGAGTTCACGCGCAAGCGCACGTTTCGAGATCCCAGTCGGTGACCGATCCCGGATAATTTGAAGGAGACGACGGCGCGTCCCGTTCGTGAGTACCCCGAAGACCACGTCTCGAGACCGCGTCGATCGTCCAGCGACGTCTGAATTACTCATCGATTACTCGTGGGCACCATACGTGCAAAAGGACTGCTCCAAATTTATTTGGAGTCAACCTACGGTTACGACGTTCACTGGTACGTTCGTTCACTATTCGTCAACATTCTGGCGATCCACGAAAGAGTAGTGACGGACACACTCACATTCGGCAAACGTATGCTCCGAGGTGGATGGGGATAATCGATTGCAACGTCCCGAGAAAGATCCGCGATATCGTCTGCTTACCAGGTTCCGTGGAACGTGTCGAAGGAGAGTTCGTCGAGTGGCTTGTTGCCGACGGCAATCTCGTACTCGCCGGGGGTGAGCATCGGCTTGTGGAACTGCGGACCGTCGTCGGTCGTGATTCGCGGGCAACCGGTGTTGACGAAGGCGTCCATGTCGAAGTTTCGGAGGCGGTCAGGGGTCACCTCGTCCATCGTGATGAGGTAGGCGTCGTCGTTGTCGTCGAGAATCTGCTGGGCCTGTTCCCACCGCCCTTGGCCGATCTTGGTACAGAAGATGACGCCCCACTTCTTCGCGTCCATCGCCTTGTGGACCGACGCGTAGCGCTGTTTCAAGAACTTCTCCGTGTCCGCGACGGTGACGACGTTGTTCACCGGGTCAGCGATGACGACGTGTTTCTCGGGGTGTTCCATCGCGAGTCCGAGCGGATGGAACTTCCCGCCGCCGACGTAGAGCACCTGATCCGCAGGAACGTCTGCACTCGCGTAGTTGCAGCCGAGTACCTGCCCTTCGTGGGTCAGTCGGTCGTCGCCGCGACGGCTGTGAACCTCGTAGCCTCGCTCCTCGAGGAAGTCGGTCATCTCCTCGTAGCGATTCATGTGTTGGGCCGTCGTGACGAGTCCGACGTCTTCGGTCTCTGCGGGGTCCTCAAGCGTCTCGAGAGCCTCCTCCATGATCGGCTGGACCTCGACGTTCGAGAACAGCGGGACGTAGATTACTTTGTCCGTGTTCTTCATCGGCGAGTGCCCGAAGTGAACGAACACGTCCGTTCGTTTCATCAGAAACGTATCGAGGTCGCAGGCGCCGTAACACGGCTGCCCGGAGAGCATGAACGTCACGTCGTCGTCGGCCAACTGACGGAGGTCGTCCGCGACGGCTGGGCCGCGACGTTTCAGCCCTTCCGGAAACTGCAGGCCAACTTTCTTCGCATCTCGCTCGTCGATGGCGTCGACGATTTGCTCGAGTTCGTAATCCCACTCCCGGTCGTGTTTGAGACGCATCCCAGTGTTTCGGAGGTCACCCTCGGTGTACTCCGACTCGTGACTCATTGTCCGGTGTAGCGTGCACGGACGTATATACTGCACGCTGTCGAAAATACAGCGACGAGCGAGCCACACGGTGACGAAGACCAGTCGGACGAGACGAATCGAGCGTCGGGCTAGACGGGGAACGTGACAGAGGAAACGGGGATCAAATCACGGAAAAACCAGTTTGATATATAACTGGTAAGTCGACCCAACAGTCATAGTACTGGAGTATAAACGGGTTGCTAATGCCAGCGGAACAGCCTGCAGATGGGTATCTCTTCGACCTCTATCGTCGATACATCGGTGAACCCGAGGAGCGAACCGACGTCTACGTCGGTTTCGGCCTCTTCTTCGGTGGAATCGGAATCGCGGTGACGGCCCTCGTACTCTTCCTCTGGGGGAGTACGCACGAGGTCCACACCTTAGACAGCGCGTACTACGACTGGATTCAGTCGGCGTACGCACTCGGAATGCTTTCGCTTCCCGCGATGATGCTGGGGATCGTCGTCTTGTTGCCCGCCGAGCGTAAGGTGCGTTACACCTCGGTCGCGGGTGCAGTGGTCACCATCGGTGCGGTCATCGGGTTCGTCTACGCCTACCCGATGCACTGGAACTTCGTTCGCGAGGTCGACTACACCATCGAGGTCGTCGCGACGTACGCGCTCGGCCTCTCCGGGCTTATCGCTTCGACCGGCGCGGCGCTCGTCGCTCACTACCTCGACCTCGCGCGCCAGGCGGAGACGGTTCAGATCGACGGCGAGGACGACGAGGAAGAGGAACTCTCCGATGCCGACGTCCAGCGGGATATCGACGAAGCGATGGAAGACGTCGAACTCTCGTGGGGAGGCGTCCAGAAGACCGAGCACAAACGGCTGAGCTTCTCGAGCGACGACTTCGAGGACGTTTCGGTCGATACGGACGCCGGAACGAAGACCGCACGCTCGAGTGGTGTCGACGCACAGGTCGCGGGCTTGAAGGGACTGAAAGGTGGCGAAACGAAGACGACGACCTCGAGTTCGACGGTCGACGACCAGACGTCGAAGTTGAAGGAACTTCGAGAGCAAAAGCGCAACGAAGAACTGGCAACGGCCGAGAACGAGGGATCGGCGATCTCTGGACTACTCGATCGGCTTCGAGGCCTCCTTCCCCGCAGGTAATCATCTGATACTGGCGGTAATTGCCGCTTATAATTCACACGTTGAGATGTAAGAAATTCACATAGATTTATATTCCGTCGGCCGCCTTGCCCAACTATGGCGAAAGGCCTAGACGTTGGGACGATGAACATCCTGTCAGCACAGCAGGATGGGAACGACACGGTTTTCGTGCAACAGCGCAACTCATTCGTAGAGATCGAATACTCGGATATGGCCGAGCAAATGCTCTCGCGAAGTGAAGTACTCCACATTCGCAAAGACGATAAGGTGTACGTCGTTGGTGACGACGCCCTTAACTTTGCGAACATTTTCAACAAGGAGACACGCCGCCCGATGAAACACGGGATCCTCTCGAACGACGAGAAGAGCGCGATTCCGATGATGAAACTCATCATCGAACAGGTCGTCGGCGAGCCAGCCTATCCTGACGAGAAACTGTACTTCTCCTCGCCCGCAGATCCGATCGACTCGGATCTCTCGACGCTGTATCACCAGAAAACGATCGAGTCGTTCCTCAACGACATGGGATACGACTCCGAACCGATCAACGAAGGGATGTCCGTCATCTACTCCGAACTCGCGGACAACAACTTCACCGGCCTCGGCATCTCCTTCGGTGCCGGGATGACGAACGTCTGTTTGGCGTACTACGCAGTGCCGGTCATGAAGTTCTCCGTCGCCCGCGGTGGCGACTGGGTCGACGAACAGGCCGCCCGCGCGACGGGCACGCCCGTCGACAAGGTCACCTCCATCAAGGAAGACGACTTCGAACTCGACTTCACGACCGACGTTGGTGGCGTCGAAGGTGCACTCTCGATTTACTACGAGAACCTGCTCGACTACGTCATCGAGAACATCGTCAAAGAAGTCGACGACGAAGACGTCGAGGAAGGACTGGACGTTCCGGTCGTCGTCACGGGCGGAACCTCGAGTCCGAGTGGCTTCGAGGACCTCTTCCGTGACCACCTCGAGGACGCGAACATTCCGTTCTCGATTCGGGACGTCTCCCACGCGAACGAACCCCTCTACAGCGTCGCCCGTGGTGGCCTCGTGGCCGCCCGTTCCGACGAAGACGTCGACCACGACGGCGGAGACGACGACGCAGAAGAAGCGGAAGCGGCTGCCGAATAAGCGCCATAGCGTATTTTTTGGCGACGAGTTTCTCGAGAGTCGCGACACTCGAGTTCGCAGACACGTTCGAAGGACGGGCAGGAGGCCGTGGTTCGACAGCTCGGTTACTGATCGTAAAATCGGTGGAACGCGTCTCGCCAGGACTCCGGTTCCTCACCCTCGGGGATGTGGTCGACCGGGACGTCCGCAAACTCACAGTGTGGACACGACACCGTCGAGACGTCACCCAACGAGAGCTCCTCTAACGCTCCCTCACAGCGTGGACACTCCATACCTGCACGTCACACGGATTATCCTTAACTCTATTCGAACATACCATATTTAATATGATTCATGCGTCTCGACAACCGGGTCGTCAGATGGGTCACGAGAACACGTTCCGTCGGCGGTCGAACGTGTCCCTTCCAGTCCCAATTCCGAGGGGGCTATCACGCTCGAGTCCGAATCGATTCGCATGTCCGGCCCGTCGCGGCGATCGCTCGCTCGAGCGCTCGAGACGCTCGACGATTTTGCAGACCCGTCGGTCGCACTCGAGCAGTACCTCACGCCCCCCGAGATTGCCGCCCACGTCTGTCATCAGGCCCGACTCACCGGGGATCTCGACGGCTGGGTCGTCGATTTAGGGACCGGGACGGGAATGTTCGCGATCGCGGCGTCGCTTTCGGGGGCCGAACGCGTGATCGGAGTCGACGTCGATCCCAACGCCCTCGCGGTCGCGCAGTCCAATGCGGCCAGACTCGACGCGGCGGAGGAATCGGGTTTTCTCGAGTGGGTCCGTGCTGACGCCACGCAGCCGCCACTATCGGGGCCGGTAGACGACGCTACGGTCACGGTCTTTTCGAATCCACCCTTCGGCGCACAACGGGGAAATCGTCACGCGGATCGGGCGTTCCTCGAGACTGCTCGGTCGATCGCCGACGTTTCGTATACGATCCACAACGAGGGGAGTCAGTCGTTCGTCGAGTCGTTCGCGGCGGACGAGGGCGGCGACGTCACGCACGCGTTTCGAGCGGAGTTCCCGATCGAACAGCGATTCGAGTTCCACACCGAAGGCGAGCGAACGCTCGAGGCGGAAGTGTTCCGGATCGAGTGGGCGTGACCAGTGTCTGTCGGTGACGCTCGCGTCACTCGAGGTGCTCGAGTCGAGCGTAGCGAGCGCCACGCCAGCCGGTGACGAGGGCGACGACCGTTCCGAGGGCAATCGAGAGCGTGAGTCCGAGGAGGTACACCTCAGGTGGGGTTTGCAGTAATTCGTCGAAGCCGACGACTGACGCCGAGATGTGGTTGAGTCCCGTGGCGAACAGGGGGGTCGTTGCGAGTCCGAGTACGCCACCGACGAGGCTGATGAGGAACCCCTGGACGGCGATGGTTCCGGCGAGTACCCACCGAGAGAGGCCGATTGCTCGTAGTGCAGCGAGTTCGTCGCGTTGCTGGTAGGCGACCAACGCGAAGAGGTTGACCGTCAAAACGACGCCGCCGACGAGCGCGAGGCCGACCAGCGTCGTGCCGCTCGCGATGACGAGCGGTCGCTCTTCGATCATCGCCCCGACCTGCTCGTCGTTGGCTCGAACGTCGTACTCCGGATAGTCGTCGTCCAGTTCGGCTGCGACGGCGTTTGGATCTTCACCGTCGGCGACGCTCGCGGTGATGAACGTCGCTCGGTCGGTTCCGGCCGTTCCGCCGAGGGCCTGGAGATCACCCAACGGAATCGCTTCGGTGTCCGACCCGAGGAATTGCGAATAGTACTCGGCGATTCCGACGACGGTGAACTCGTAGTTCGGTGCCGACTCTCGAGCCGTCCCGACGTAGACCGACTCGCCGACCGACACGTCGTGTTCCTCGGCAGTATCGGGATCGAGGACGATCTCTTCGACGTTCGGGTCGGTTGGCCGCTCGTCGACAACCCCCTCACCGTCGGACGCGTTCGAATCGGTTTCGAACCCCTCCCCCTCCTCGAAGCCGAACCCGTCGTGGGTCTCGTGGACGCCGACGGCCGACGTTCGCTCGAGGTCGTCCGGTGACGTTCCGATGTAGACGTCGTGCATCGCGAGCGGTGCGGCGGAACTGATGTCCTCACGCTCGCTTACCTCTGCAGACACGGTGTGTGCGCCGACGATCGGGTTTTCGGTGCCACTGGCTGACGGGTCGATCGGATCGCTCGAGATCCAGATATCGCGACTGGAACTGTCGAGGCCATCCTCTCCCGTTTCGACGACGCCGACGCCGAGGCTGGCGAGAAGCGTCACCGACAGGACCGCGAGCGCGACGGCGAATACGGTGAGGACAGTTCGTCCGGGCGAGCGCCGAAGCTGCGAGCCGGCTAGCCCGACCACCGCCCGCAGACGTCTACCGCCCCGACGAAGCCTCACCGTCCCACCTCCTCGAGGACGGAGGTGCGCGCGGCGACCGCGAGCGGGTAAGGAATCGCGACGAGCCCCGAGACGAGGGCGACGCCGAGTGCGTAGGGGACGAGTATTGGGTGAACGATGGCGACGGCACCGGGGGCAATCGTCGCGGTGGCGATTGCGTTGACGAGCGCGATGCCACCGATGCCGAGGACGATGCCGACGAGTGCACCGACGATCGTCGTCAGCATCGTCGAGACGGCGACGATCGAGAGGCGACTCCGCGTAGGGTAGCCAACGGCCTCGAGAACGGCGAGCGTCCGGCGCTCTTCGGTGACGGTCATCCCGGCGGTCGTGGCGACGAAAGAGGCACAGATTGCGATTCCGATGACGAACGTAAGCACGCTCGTCGCGAACGCGAGTCCGTCGTTGAACAGTGCGGACGGGTCGGTTCCGTCGTGGGTTTCGACCGCCGCGTCGGGATACTCGTCGTCAGCAGCGGACGCCGCTGCGTCGTCGTCGCCCCACACCAGGACCTGATCTGCCAGTTGGTCGTCGTCGGCACCCGAGAGCGTCTGCAACTGCTCGAGGTCGACGAGTGCGACCGGCGTTTCGTCGTCGGTCGACTCGATGTCAGTCGCCGTCATCGAGGGGGCTGGAACGCCTTCTGGGACGTGTGAGGAGCCGACGGCAATGTCGTCGTCGGGCGCTGCATCCAATCGGTCTGCGGCCGGTTCGGAGAGGACGATGGTGCCATCCTGTGAGGTGGCATCCGATTCGTTGTCGCCACCGTCGTCACCCCCCGCTAACTGCGCCGTCGAGAGCCCGCCGACGGTTCGGCTTTCGTCGTCCGTATCGACACCGACGAGAAGAATCGTCACGGATTCGTCGTCACTCGGGGACTCGAGTTCGACCGGTTCGATGAGGACGGGTGAGGCGTGATCGACACCGTCGGATTCGCGAATCGTCTCCGCCCGATCGTTCGTCTCACCGAGGCGAGGCCCCTCGACGCCGTCGACGGCCGACAGCGTGCCGCTCTCTTCGGGGACGATCTGTACGTCGGCATCGGCGTCGTCGACAGCGCCGCCATCGGCGAGTCCGAGCGCGACGCCGGTCACGACGACGAGCAGTGCAATCGTGAGGGCGACGGCACAGACGGTCGCGAGGACCCGACTCGATCTGGTTCGGACGGTCCGCTTCCACAGCCGAGTGACCGAGACGCCGAGGATTCCACACCACCGCGAGCGTCGCGTGCCGTCTTCGTTCGACTCGAAGGCGTCGTCAGCTGCCATCGGAAACCACCCGTCCATCGCGTAGGGTGATCACGCGGTCGGCGACGGCGAGCGTCGGTTCGTCGTGGGAGGCGACCAGTACTGCCCGATCACGGCCGATATCCGTCAGCAACTCGAGGACGTCCGCGCCAGTCTCGGTATCGAGCTCGCCCGTCGGCTCGTCGGCGACGATGACGTCCGGATCGGTCACGAGCGCTCGCGCGATCGCGACGCGCTGGCGTTCACCCCCGCTGAGTTCGCCCGGTAGATGCGTGATCCGTTCAGCGAGCCCGACGCGCTCGAGCAACGTTTCGGCCCGCTCGCGACGGGCAGTTCTCGGCAGTCCCGTCTGGACGAGTGGCAACGCGACGTTCGCACGCGCAGAGAGGGAGGGGAGCAGGTGAAATCGCTGAAACACGATGCCGACGTGCTCGCGTCGAAGCCGGGTTCGCTGCCGATTGGAACGGCCCTCGAGTGGCGTTCCGAGCAACTCGACGGTTCCAGAAGAGGGGACCAATAGCCCCGAAACGGCGTGCAGGATCGTCGACTTTCCGCTGCCGCTTGGCCCCTCGAAGCCGACGATTTCGCCGGCGTGGACGTCGAGCGAGACGTCCTCGAGCGCGGTCACGGCCCGATCAGACCCGGAGACTCCGCGAGCCCCACTCGAGCCGTACTCGTGCGTGACGCCCGCGAGACGAACCACAGTCGGTAGCTCGGCCTCGTCGGTACGCGGTCGGTCGGTCGAGTGCGCGTCCTGTTGCAGCGTGTGCTTGCTCATCGATTCAGAGTCAACTCACGCAAAAGGCCGACGCAGTCGGCTATTGTTTCCCGCCGACTTCTCACAGCCACGTAGCCGTTAACGATCGTCCCAGTTGCGACGACTGTCGCTTTCACGGCTACTGTAATCGATTCGCGACCATCTCGAGAGCAAATGCGTTCAATTCGATACCGGTGAATCTCGGCGAAAGAAATGTGTCTGTACCCGTGAGTGTATTTAAAGATGAACTATAGCGTTTATGTGACACTCAGTCAGATTTTCACGTGGGCGGCTCGAGCACCTTACTCGTAGGTCTCTTTGGTCGCCACAGCCACCTGCGTTCCGTCGGCGACTGCATAGATCGTCTCGGCCGAATCGGTGTCCGGATCGCTCTCGCGTTCAAACGTGAGCGTCCCGGCCGTCGTCGATTCGTTGCCGTCCGGAATCGGCGTCGTTTCGACGGCACCCGTTTCGGTCGATTCGACGGCGAACTCGAACGTCCCGTCCGTCGACGCGAGCGTCACGTTCTGGCCCTCGAGTTGGACGTCTGCTCGTGATTCGTTCGACTCGTGTGCCACCTGTGGGTCCTCGCCGTCCGCCCAGAGTTCGACCTGATAGACGGAATCGTTACCGACCGGTTCCCAGCCGGTGCGTTCGACGTGGACGGTTTCGCGCCACCCGACGCCGCCGACGTCGACCGAATCCGAACCGGAGAACTCGAGGTTCTGTGCGGGAATCGCTTCGGACCAGAGCTGTCGCTCCTCGCTCGCGACGATGACGCCACTCGACTCGAGGGAAATGGCGTCCTGAAGCGGACCGATGGCGAACGGAGTCGTCATTTCGTTTTCGACGTCCTCGGCGTACTGCACCGTGTAGTCCTCAATTTCGACGGCCGAGTCGGACTCCGGTGTAGCATCCTCGAGGACGAAGAGGTTGACCGGAACGGCCATACCCGCGAGGATCGCCAGCACGACGACGACGAGGACGGTTCCCGTCTGTCGCTGCCCGAGCGTCGCGAGCCGACTTCGACCCCTCGAGCGTGGCCCGCTGGCGATCGTTTCGATGCGCTCGAGTCGGCCCGTCGGCGATGGGGCGCGTTCGCCAGAACGGCGGGCGAGTTCGAGCGATCGCTCGAGGGGGCCGTCCGAACGATTTCGGTCGGTGGGGTCTGCTCGCGACCTGAGCCGTCCCGGCACGATCGGTTTCTCGGAGCCGGCGATGGCGACGGTAATCACGAGCGCGAGAACGATGACGAGGAAGACACCGGGCCCTCTGAAGAGGTAGTAGACGTTCCCGCCGCCGAACCAGTAGATCTGCCAGAGTCCCTGTGCGAACGCGAAGAGGAGGACGGCGAGCCAGACCCAGCGGGCGTTAGGCTGTCGGTTTCGAAGGCGTAGGAGCCCGATACCGAGAACGAGTCCGAGGAAGAATCCGAGTGCGTGGCCCTGTATCGCGATGCCGGCCCACGAGGGTGCCGACGGCGGACTGGGCTGGGCGACGAAGACGCCGATCGGCGATTGGAGCGCCTGGTAGGTGGTCACGAGCGCCCCCTGAACGCCGAGGATGCCGACGAGCGAGACGATCGGATAGTGCACGATCGCGAACGCGGCGAAGGCGAAGACGACTCCCGAAAAGCCGATCACCGGTCCGAGCGCGAAGAGACTCGTCACGAGCGTGAGACCGACGACGACGAGCGGGAAGACGACCACCGCCCGGATCCAGGGGGTGGTCGGCCACCACGAGAATCGATCCGTCGCTCGCTCGTCCGGATAGTGACCCCACGCGTACTCCGCGATGGGGGCGAGCACCATCGCCCCCGCGAGGTTCCCCATGAGATGGCTCGCGGACGCGTGTGAAAACGAGGACGTGAGCATCCCCAGGGGGTAGAAGTACGAATACGCCCGGTGGGGAATTGTCACCGGGTCGTTGATCGACGAGATGCCGTCTTGGACGAACAGGTAGACGCCACAGACGAGTCCGATGACGATCAGCGAGCCCCACGGAACACCCATCACGAGCCTCGAGCGGGCACTATCTACCCACCCCTCCTCGGAATCGTGCAACCGATCGACGATCACAACCGACGCGAGGATGGTCCCCACCGTGAGGACGGAGAGGATGATCGCGAAGAGCGTTCCGATCGACAACATACCCAACGGTTCGGGGCCTGCTGTATAGTGATTTACATTCCGGGAATGCCGACTCGAGCGGCCTCGTGCCTCGAGGGCGAACAGAAAGGTACAAGCGGCTGACGGCCGGAACGGAGACTATGGAACTGCGGGTCACCGAGAGTAGCGAGAACGAACTCTCGATCGAAATCGCCGGCGAGGATCACACCTTTATGAACGTGCTCAAGGGAACGCTGCTCGAACACGACGACGTCACCGCCGCAACGTACGACGTCAACCCCGAACAGTCGGGTGGGCAGACGGAACCGATTCTCACGCTCAAGACCGTCTCCGGAGCCGACCCGATCGACACGCTCGAGGACGCTGCGGGCGACGTTCGTGACAAAGCGGTTTCCTTCCGCGAAACGTTCGAAGCGGCCGCGTAATTTCGTCTCGTTCTCGAGGTCCGGTGTGGCTGTTTTTGTCGGTGATTCCGGAACGAATCAGTCGTTAGCACGCCGCGTACGTAACGTAAAGTTGTCCGTCGACGGCGTGGAGGTCCATCCCCTCGATGTCGTACTCGTCGCCGGTAATTTCCTCGGAGCCGCTCGTCTCGAACGCCGTGGTGACGGCGCTCGCGAGTTCGTCTTCGTCGTCGTACTCGTCGACGGATACCATTTCGATGCCCGGCCAGACGGGGATCTCCCCGCTACAATCAGCGCCAAAATCGGCCGGTTCGACCGAATCCGGGTTCGCGTCGTCGTACTCGCTCGCGACCTCCGCACGATTGATGTACTCTGCGTATGCAGCCATACCGCCGTCGTACGTCCGCGTCGACTCTCGCTCCGCATCGAGTTGCTCGTGAATTATTTCCTCAGTGGCCTCGAGGTCGATGCCGGCTGCCGTCGCTCCGTCACCGGGGGCGTCGGGCGGTGATGGCGTTCCCACACCGGGGATGATCGACGGTGAGATGATCCCCGTCGCGAACAAGACGACGATGAGCCCGAAGACGGCGATAATCGGCGCGTAGGGTTTCGCAACCTCGAGCCAGCTTGGAACTTCGAGGTCGCTACCGACGTCGTCGTAGGTCTGTTCGACTTTCTCGAGGTCGTGGTCGCCACAGCGAGAACAGGGTGGGTTGTTCTTCATGTGCTGGCGGCCGCAGTTCGAACAGACCCACATGTATTGCGTGCCGGTGTCGACGGTTTCGAACTCCTGTTGGCGAACGACGGCCTTCTCGAACTCGTTGTGGCCACAGCTATCACACGGAGGGTCGTCGGACTCGTGTGGTTTGCCACACCACGTACACCGCCACTTCACGAGTCGGAAACTCGAGTGATAGAAGAAAAGCGTAGCGAATCAGTTGCGGACGGGAACGTCTCGTTCGTCCAGATGCGCTTTGACCTCGCCGATCGAGTACTCGTCGAAGTGGAAGATAGAGGCTGCGAGACCGGCATCTGCGTCGGCTTCGGTGAACACCTCGTGCATGTGTTCCGGTCCGCCACAACCCGAGGAGGCGATGACTGGCGTGTCGACTGCATCGCAGACGGCCGACGTTAAGGGGACGTCGTAGCCGTCTTTGGTTCCGTCCTTGTCGATCGAGTTGACGAACAATTCGCCCGCGCCGCGGGATTCGGCCTCCTGTGCCCACTCGATGACGTCGATCCCGGTTCCTTCGCGGCCACCCTTTTTCGTACACTCGAACCAGCAGGATTCGCCGTCCACGTCGACGTAGTGTTCACCCTGCTCGTCGAAGCGGCGTCTCGCGTCGACGCTGATGACGATACACTGGCTTCCGAACGCGCGCGCTCCCTCGTTGATCAGTTCGGGTCGCTCGAGTGCGCCGGTCGTGATCGAGACTTTGTCCGCGCCGGCGCGAAGCGTTTCTTTGATGTCTTCGGTAGTGCGGATGCCGCCCCCCACCGTCAAGGGGATGAACACTTCGTCGGCGACGCGTTCGACGACGTCGAGCATGGTCTCGCGCCCTTCCGCGGAGGCCGTAATATCGAGGAAGACGAACTCGTCCGCGCCGGATTCGTTGTACGCTTTTGCCATCTCGACCGGGTCGCCGGTGTACTCGAGGTCCTCGAAGTGAACGCCGGTGTACACCGCCGGGTTCCCGTCTTCGTCCAGATCGACGTCGATACACGGGATGATTCGCTTGGTCAGCATGTAGGTACTATTCGAGGGTTAGCACCCGATGTAGTAAAGTGACCTGCATCGATGCGTCATCGCTGAGGGCGATACCCCTCTCCACCGATCGCAACAGAATAGGCGACCTCTCGGATCGCGTGTCTTTAAGACGACCACCGGCCAACACGCTGGTATGGCAAACGAATCAGACGCCGATGTCGAGGACGACTCGGGCGCTGACGTCGGTCACGACCTCGAGGCCGAACGGACGACTGCACCGATGAGCGAGTTTTCGGCGCGCGAAGCCGGAATCGGATTCGCGATCTTGCTCGTCGGCGTCGCGCTCGCGTTCGGGATTCCGCTCGTCGCAGTGGCTCCGTAGCGACAGGAACGCGCGGGAAAGGTCAGTTAGAAGACGTATTCGTCGTCGTGGCCCATCATGCCGTCGTCTTCGAGGCCGCCCGGGCCACCCTCATCTTCGTCCATTGGTCCACTGGTCTTGTAGGCCTTGATACCGGTCGACAGCAGATCCTCGATCGCCTCTTCGCGATTGACGAACTCGCCGCGTTCGACCATCTGAGCGATCTGCATCTCGAGGTGTTCCGGTATGGTGATCTCTACTTTCGGCATCTGATTCGGGTTTCGGTGAGGGGGTATTTAGGTTTGACGGGGAGTCTATCGTGCTTGGAATCGGACTGAAATATTGTGAACGGAGACGGACTCGAGCCACTCGACTCGTCGCCAGTCGGTGGTTCGTCGACGACCGACACGAAAAGTGCTGTGTCGGTGACAGGTCGGGCGCATTCGATATCGACCGATGGGGCTTCACCGAAAAACGGGGGCGTTCGAGGATGAGTCAGCGGACCGTTATTTGTTGCCCATCATCGAGTCGAACGCGTTCTTGAGCGTCGTTCCGGGCTGGGTGACCATCTCGAGTTGCCGGCGCATCTTACGCTGGTTGAAGTAACTCGCGAACGCGAGGATGGTCGGCGGCCAGAGTCCGACGAATATGCCACGTTGTCGGTCGCCGCGGAGGAAGAAGTAGTACCACGACAGTCCGACCGATGCGACCGCCGCAAGAAGCGCCGGGCCCATGGCTTGTCTAGTCACTTCTTCTGCCTGCTGTCCGGACATCTCCTGTTCCGTCATCTGTTGTTTACTCGCCATACGATGTGAGAGTGGTCGAGACTGTACTAAGGGATGGCGAGGGTTTCGCCCGGAATCCTTTCCATAGGACCTCACTGAAACCGTTTCAAACCGTTTCATTTCGTCCTTCGTCGTGGTAAGTACGGATTGTCACGCGGAACTCGCGACTCGAGAGATCGATCTCTCGAGTCGCGATGGCGACGCGACTCGAGTTGGCGCTCGAGCGTCACACCTACGTCCCTCGGTCCGGACGTATTCGTATGAACACGGACATCTCCGACGTGACCGATCTTTATCAGGAGTTCGGCGACGACCGACTCCCGCCCGGACAGCGGGAAACGACGGCGTTTCCGGTTCTCTCGAAGGGGAGCACGCCCGACTGGGACCCCGATACGTGGGAGTTCACCGTTACGGGTGCCGTCGAGAACGAACTAACGCTCTCGTGGGACGAGTTCCGAGCGTTACCGAGTGAGACTCAGTGTCAGGACTTTCACTGCGTGACTGGCTGGAGCAAGTTCGACTGCGAGTTCACGGGCGTCACCTTCCCCGAACTCGCCCAGAGAGCGGGCGTCGACGACGATGCAGTCCACGTCATGTTTTCCGCGCTCGACGGCTACACGACCGACCTTCCACTCGAGGACTGCCTCCGTGAGGAAGTGCTCTTCGCGTGGGCGTACGACGGTGAGTCGCTTCCCGCCGATCACGGCGGGCCGCTACGAGTCCTCACTCCGCACAAGTACGCCTACAAGGGGGCGAAGTGGGTCGACGGTGTCGAGTTTTTGACCGAACCCGAACTCGGGTACTGGGAGAAACGCGGCTATTCGGAGACCGCGGATCCGTGGCAAGAAGAACGCTACAGCTAATGTAACGCGCGTCTTCCGTTGCGTCGTTGCGCTGTCGAACGTATACCCTCCCCGTCAGTACCCGGTATAGTTAGGCTGAAGGCACGGCAGTTCCGAACTGTGTTCGATGGATCATTCGTCGGGCGACCGTCGACTGGCGGGGGTCGAGCCAGCCGACGGCCCGCCCTCTTTCGTCAGCCACAGCCGCGAACTCGAGGACGTCTCCTTCGGCGCGATCGTCGATACGGACGCCGAGTCGCGGATCCTGTGGTCGACGCCCGATGGTGTGGAGATCGTCGGCCGGGGTGTCGGTGCTCGATTCAGCGCCCGCGGCCCAAACCGATTCGATCAGATTCGAACTCGCACACGACGGACGTTCGACGCGCTCGAGCACACGGGCCCAGCCGTCGCCCGGCCTCGTGCGTTCGGCGGGTTTGCATTTCACGAGGAACACGTGCCGGAAACACTGTGGAACGGGTTCGACGCGGCGTCGTTCGTCATCCCCGAAACGCTCGTCGTTCGCAGCGACGACGGCACCTGGCTGACGACGCTCGGCGAGGATTCGGCACGCGCACAGGAACGACTCGAGTCCTGGAGTCAGCGACTCGCCGAGTTACCGTCGATGAAGCCGACGGCGGCGAGCCCCGGTATCGCGTCGACCGAGCGCCCAACCTCGAGAGCGGATTGGGCGACACAGGTCGAAACCGCCCTCGAGCGAATCGATCGGGGCTCGCTCAGAAAGGTCGTCCTCGCACAGTCGCTCTCGGTCGATCTCGAGCATTCGATCGACGTTCCCGGGACGCTCGAGCGACTCCGTCGCGAGTACCCGAACTGTTATCGGTTCTTGGGGGGCTACGAGGGAGGCGGGACCTTCTTCGGTGCCCCACCTGAACGGCTCGTCTCCAAACGCGGCAATCAGGTCGAAACCGAAGCGTTGGCTGGATCGGTACAGCGAGGCGACTCGCCCGAAGCGGACCGGGCGTTCGCGGACCGGATGGCAGAGAGCGAAAAAGTCCAGCACGAACACGAACTCGTCGTCGACGCGATTCGGAGCCAACTCACACCGCTCACGCGAACGCTCGCAGTCGAGGAGCAGACGATCAGACGACTCGCGAACATTCAACACCTTCAGACGCCGATCACAGGCGTTCTCGAGGACGACCGACACGTTCTCGACCTCGTCGAAGCGCTCCACCCGACTCCCGCCGTGGGCGGTGTCCCGCCGGGATCGGCTTTCGAAACCATTCGGGACGCCGAAACGTTCGACCGGGGCTGGTACGCCGCCCCGATCGGTTGGTTCGACGGTGCTGGCGACGGCGAGTTCGCCGTCGGCATTCGCTCGGGACTCGCTCGCGAGGACACGGTCACGCTCTTCGCGGGCAACGGAATCGTCGCCGACAGCGACCCGACGGACGAGTGGGAGGAAGTACAGCTCAAGTTCCGACCGATCCTCGACGAACTCAGGTGATCAGATGGACGCACCCAATCGCTCGACGCTGTGGGGCCGGATTCTGATCGACGAACTGGCAAAGGGAGGACTCGAGGCCGCCTGTGTCGCCCCCGGCAGTCGTTCGACGCCGTTGACCGTCGCCGCGGCTGCACATCCCGATATCGACGTCTATTCGCACCTCGACGAACGGTCGGCGAGCTTCTTCGCGCTCGGGCGTGCGAGACGAACCGGCGAGCCGACGGCGCTGATCTGCACGTCGGGGACAGCAGCGGCGAACTTCCACCCGGCAGTTATGGAAGCCGATCAGGCGCAAGTCCCGATGCTCGTCTTGACGGCCGATCGACCGCGGGAACTTCGCGACAGCGGCGCGAACCAGACCGTCGACCAACCGTCGCTCTACGGCGACGCGGTTCGGTGGGACGCCGAACTGCCGGACCCCGAACCCGACGAACGGAAAGTCAGGAGCCTTCGGACTACCGCCGCGCGGGCGCTCGCAGAGACCGGCGGCGTCGATCCCGGTCCAGTCCACCTGAACTGCCCGTTTCGGAAGCCCCTCGAGCCAGTCGACGTTCCCGGCGACGTTCCGGAGTCGTTTGCGGATACCCTGGCTGGCCGAGGCAGATCCGGGGCGTTCGTCGAGACGGCTGCAGGGGTCCGTTCGCTCGAGGACGAGCAGTCCCAATCGCTGGCAACGGCTCTCGAGGCGGCCGAGCGACCGGTGATCGTCGCCGGACCGGCCGACCCCGTTTCGCTCTCGACTCTCGACCCTGCGCACGTCGTTTCGGTTGCCGAGCGTGTCGGCGCACCGATTCTCGCGGACCCCCTCTCCGCCGTTCGATTCGGCGATCACGTCGACGACGGGTCACCTGAGAAGTACGTCTGCGGTGGCTACGACGGTTACATCGACGCGATACCGGCTCCCGACGTCGTCGTTCGCTTCGGTGCGTCGCCGACCTCGAAACCGCTTCGTCACTTCCTACGCGATAGTGACGCACGACAGTTCCTCGTCGATCCCGCTGGAGCGTGGCGCGAGGCCACGTTCACCGCGACGGACCTGCTCGCTGCCTCGCCCGGAGCCGTCTTTTCGAACCTCCTCGAGTGGGTCGACCCCGAAACGAACGCCGATAGCGACTGGATCGAACAGTTTCGGGACGCTGAACGCGAACACTGGCGACTCCTCGAGGAAGCGCGGGCGGACGAGGCACTCGAGGCCCACCCCTTCGAGGGAAGCGTCCTCGCCACGGTGTTCCAACGCGCGCCAGACCCGGCGACTGTCTTCGTCTCGAACAGCATGCCGATTCGCGATGCGGACCGGTTTGTGCGGCCTCGAGCGACGGAACTCACGGTATTGGCAAACCGCGGCGCGAGCGGCATCGACGGGATCACGAGCACGGCACTCGGTGCTGGCAGCGTGTGCGACGAACCCCTGGTCCTCGTTACCGGCGACCTTGCGTTCTACCACGATTCGAACGGCTTACTCGCCGTCGAGCGCTGTGACGTCGATGCCACCATCGTCGTGCTCGACAACGACGGCGGCGGAATATTCCACAAGCTCCCAATCGAGGACTTCGAGCCGCCGTTTACGGAGCAGTTCAAAACGCCCCACGGCCTCGAGTTCGATTCGCTCGCCGAATTCTACGGCCTCGAGTTCGAACGCGTCGGTCCCGTCGACTTCGCTGACGCATACGCGGATTCCCTTGAGCGCGAGGGAACACAGGTGCTCTCTGTCGCGTTCGATTCCGAAACGAATCACCGAACCCGTGACTCCCTCGAGCGACGTGTGAGAGACGCCGTCGAAGACGCCCGCACCGACTCGGCGTAGCATTTTACGGCCGCAACGCCCACCAGAACGCCAGCGCGTAGCCGAACGGAATCCAGACCGCACCGAGGGCGATGAGGCCAGGTACCGAGATTACGGAAACGCCCGGCAGCTGGAGGAGTCCGATCGGAAAGAAGAGGCTCCAACTGCCGAACAATACGGTTGCGAGTCGCGGTCTGGTAAGCAAGTATACCACGAGTACACCGGTACAGACCGCGAGCACCACGTTCGCGGCGAGCGGAAACACTTCGGTCACGCTCGAGGCGACGAAGAGCGGATACAACAGCCAACAGCCGCCGATCGTCAACATCGTCGCGCGATCGATCGGACGGCCCTCCCACTCGAGGGAGACCTCGCCATCCCAATCGTGAACGGTGTACCGGAATCCGCCTGCAGAACGCTCCGTGGCCTCGTTCTCCGGCGGAGGCCGGGCGGCGGAACCGACTTCGGTGGCGTCTCGTGTGAATTCCCCACGGCGTTTCGTTCGTCGTCGTGCGCGCTGGCTTCCGGCCTTCCGCTGACTCGTCGTTCCAGAGCCGTGTGTCGACCCGGTTCGTGACCGAGTTCCGTCGGACGCCCCTCGCGTGCCTCGAGCACCGTTCGATTCGGTCGTCTTCTCGGTTGAATCGGTCGTCTTCGGTTGTCTCGACGTCCTCGTGTTTCTTGTCTCGCTTGAGTCTCCCGTCTCGCTCGAGTCACTCGAGTAGCGACCGAGGCGCTCGTAGGCGTCGTGTCCGAATCGGTCGTACCGAGCGCGTTCGTCCCCGTCGGTGAGCACGGCTCGAGCCCTCGAGACGCGGGCAAACTGCGTCGCGGCGTCGGGTGCGTCGTTGTGGTCCGGGTGGGTCTCGAGGACGCGCTCGCGGTAGGCCGCCGTGATTTCGGCCCGTGTAGCATCCGAGTCGACCTCGAGGATTTCGTAGTAGGTCTCACCCATTGGATGGAACGTTGTTGGAGATTGGTCGTGAAAATCGTACTGAGTGCCACGTTCGAGCCGCTGATTTCGAGTTCTGGTGGTCAATCTGCGGTCATCTTCGTCACAAAACGAGGGCGAAACTGGACACATACATTGTATAATGCTATATCAAATAGCGAGTGTGCCTCTCAGAGATTGCAAGTTTGGATTTCTACAAACCAACCGATGAGATAGAAATTGATGGAATTAATAATAAAATTCGTTCCCCGTCTAATATGCTCATACACAGCGGTCATGTGATTTTGAACTGATTTAGACGTAGTAACGAAAACGTTAAACCGAACCAATAATATAAGTGAATTTGAATTACCCACACACATGAATTTTATCCGACGTTCGTTGCTGAGGACAGGAGTAGGAACTGTCGCAGCCACACTCGCCGGTTGTCTCGACGCAATCTCTGAAGAAAGCGAGGGTGAGAATAAAGAAGAGTCACATCGTGAAGAACGCCGAGAACACTGGAAAGAGCAAGACGACTTCCCAGATGATGACTATAGGAACCGCGAAGTGCCAGTATTCCTTCCCGGGGGTGATTCGACAACGCCAGATTTTGGCTTCCTCAACGGTAAAGACGAGGATATCACAGGGAGTGAGTACACGTACGAACTTACAATCGAAGCACTGGAAGAGCCCGTAGACGTTTGGATAGGTCCACAACAAGAGGGGATGGGTGACGACCTCGACAATCCAGAATCATTCTTCGAAGACGAGTCTGACTTCGATTACTACGACGAGTACAGTCAACAGTCGGTTGAGCTTTATGAGGAACAGATTACAGTCCCCGACGATGATGATTACTGGTACTACGTGTTTGTCGCGGGCGAGGAACCATCAATGGCAATTACTAACCGGTCATTTGTAGACATTGAAGTTAAAATAGAAGGATACCACTACGTCGATTTCGACGATTGGTACGAAGATATACATGGTTCGTAAGAACCGTCGTTCGTTTCTGGAAGCCTTCGGAGTGGGTACCGTTGTAACCCTTTCCGGATGTATGGAGTCTCTCAGAGACGACACAGTAAATGGTGAAACAAATAACTCGACAGACAATTCGGTGGGGGATGTGCCAGACATTCCAACGTCGACCGATGTTGAAGACGAGACATACGGTGATCATCTTTCCGAGGAGGCTGCACACGAACGGATTACGGTTGAACGTCACCCATCATCGATACGAGATGTAATAAACTGGTACAGTTACGCGGAAGTGGGTCTCTCTGTTTCAGAGGAGAACGTGTATAGTGCTGATGTATCTTTGGATGGTGAAGAGATGCGAGCAGTCGTTTTGGCAGAATCCTATCCCGCAGGTGGAGACGTATACGGACCCGGTGTGAGTGAACCGTTCACCGTTAATAGCACGGAAGAGACTGACATAACCGTTGAAATGGATTTTTCACACGGGGTAATCGACGAACGTATTACCTACTATGTGTCTCTCGTTGATCCTAATGCGGCAACCCACAATTGGGGCTACGCCTCCGAAGCAATGGACAACCTAGTTCAAACATCCGATCCGGTAGAAATAACTGAGGACGGTATGCGTCGTCACAGTCCCGATTATATACCCTCTGATGACACCGAAGATGGTATTTACACTCGCAAAACTGTCGAAGGGGGATACGCAATTGAGTTCGAGCCATCTGTTTCCGAATGGGATTTATCAACTACAGTACCAGTTTATATTCCAAAGCAAATTTACGCTCGTCATCAAGACAATCAAGAGGAGCGAACATTACTTCCCACAGAAGATCGGGTGAAGATTGTCACAGAGGCTCTTGAATTGGGGTTCCCGGAGGCGATGTTGAATGCGTTCCTTCAGTCTGCAGATCTTGACGGCAATCACGATGATACTGAGATGCTGCTGATGATGGTTCGGTTTGTTCAGTCCCTCCCATACGTCTTAGATGAACAGAGCGTCGGATTCGACGACTACACCCGGTTTCCTTCCGAGACGCTCGTTGATGTCGAAGGCGATTGTATTGATACCTCCGTCTTGTTGGCGTCGTTGCTTAAGGCGTGGGGTCATGACACGGCACTGATTTTCTATCTACCATCGAATCCGAACGAGGCAGGGCATGCAGCTGTGGGTCTTGCGTTTGCCGATGAAGACCAACCAATTATCGCCGAGCCGTTTGAAGAAAGCGGGAGCCATTACCATTACATAGAGACTACCGACCGATGGGATATCGGCGATGTTCCATCCTCTATCGACAGAAGAAATATATCCGTCGTGCCTCTTTAATTGGATAGGGCTCTACCAGGAATAATATATGATTGGCGAATCTCATTTTGAGATGGCCCACGTAAACCTCTCGACTGTACTATATAGTATTGTTGTGGCAATGGCATCCAACTCTAAAAGTTGTATAGAATTTACTGAATATCAGATAGTGTGCTAAAAGGTCACCTTCACTATTTTAGCGAATTTTGAATCAGCTAATGAACGGAAGTGAAGGCAATACGCATTCCACTCGAGCAACCCAATTTCGATTGTCGAAACCGCTCGAGAATAACGCCTCGTCAGCGCTCGCGCCGGTATAACACGACGAGCAACACCAACAACACGACTTCGGTGGTCTTGCTCGCGAGTGCGTGCACGTCGTCGAGGAGGTGCGCGACGACCGTCTCGAGGACTCCCTGATCGTGGTGGCCGTGGGCCTCGATGTGTGGCCAGAATGCGCCGTGTTCTAACACGGTGTGCCACGCGACGTAGCCGATGAGGTACGCGAGGACGAGTCCGATGCCGAGCGCGTAGAGGTGGCGATTCGGAACGTCGACGAAATCGGTCGCGACGAGCACGATCCCGACGAAGATGGCAAGCCCGGAGAGGGTGAACAGGAGCGGGCGTGGATCGTAGAGCGTCCCGAGTTGGACGTACTCGAGCAGACGGGGGAGACCGAGCGTCGGGTGAAAGAGATGCAATCCGGCGACGGCGACGGCGACGCCCCCCGTGAGTGCCCGAAGACGGGTGGAAAACGCGTGTGAAAACTCGTCCAGCGTTGGCTGCCAGTAGAGTAAGCCGACGGCGAGGACGAAGAGGACGGTCGCGATTTCGTGGGTGTAGTTGACCATGAAGACGAACGCGGAGGACGTTCCCGCTGCACCCGCGAGTAGTGGGGCCAAGACTGGGGCGGCACAGCCGGGACAGGTCACGAGTCCGACGACGCCGGTGTAGATCGACGAGGAAATGTTGAGCACGGCGGTGTAGAGGAGATACGACAGTGCCAGATAGCCGATCACCTGGTACGGAATGAGTCGAACGGAGACCCAACTGCCGGTGTAGTCGACGATCGGCGACCAGCCGAGCGGTCGATCCCACTCGACGACGAGTCCCGATGGGCCGGGCTCTGCAATCGATCGAATCGGCATCACCATCCCCGAGAGGTACAAGATCACGAGGAAGTACGCGATCGCCACGCTCGCAGCGATGGCGACGTACTTGAACGAACGGGTAACCGGTCTCGTGTACCAGACTGCCAGCGCGGAGATGGTTATCCAGATGAACGGGATGAAGTAGTAGTGGACGTTCGGCGTGTTCGCGTCGACGACGGCCGCGTACGTCAGACCGACGACGAGCTGTGCGGCCAGGAAGAGATTGATCCACGTAAGCGTCCGAAGGTAGCCGCTGACGTCGTCGAATCGTCCGAGGGATACGTCCTCACTCATAGTTCTCGAGACGGAGCCACTGTTGTCTCGAAGTGTGGTCTCACGGCCAATAACCGTATCCATCTCATGCTCGAGTCGGTCTGTTGTGGAAAGTAATTCGTCCGACGTAACCGGGAGACGACGTTCGAGCGTTCGGTAGGTGTCGCCACTACACCGCGAGGACGAACCTATTTCACCTGCCGGACGCGAAATGCGAGCCAATGGTTTCGGAATGTTTCGACGACACGCAGTGGGAACCGGTAGCGGAGTTCGACTTTCGTGATCTGACCTACCACCGGGCAGTCGATTCGGGCACGGTTCGAATCGCGTTCGATCGACCGGACGTTCGGAACGCGTTCCGTCCGGGGACGGTCGACGAACTGTACGACGCGCTGGATCACGCGAAACGACAGACCGACGTCGGCTGCATTCTGCTGACCGGTAACGGTCCATCGTCGAAAGACGGCGGCTGGGCGTTTTGCTCCGGCGGCGATCAGACGGTCCGCGGCGACGACGGGTACCAATACAACGGCGACGAAGCGAGCGAGGCGCGTCGCTCCTCGGAGACGGAGAATTCGAACGGACAGCGCCCGCGAGCACGCGCGTCGGAACAGGGGCGACTACACATTCTCGAGGTCCAGCGTCTTATCCGTCACATTCCGAAAATCGTGGTCTGTGTCGTCCCCGGCTGGGCCGTCGGCGGCGGCCACTCGCTACACGTCGTCTGCGACCTCACGCTCGCGAGCGAAGAGCACGCGAAGTTCCTTCAGACCGACCCCGACGTGGCGAGCTACGACGCCGGCTTCGGCTCGGCGTATCTCGCGAAACAGATCGGTCAGAAAAAAGCTCGAGAAGTGTTCTTCCTCGGAAAAACGTACAGCGCGGAAGAAGCCGCCGAGATGGGGATGGTCAACGAGGCGGTTCCGCACGACGAACTCGAGGAGACGGCCCTCGAGTGGGGCGAGCGGATCAACGCGAAAAGCCCGACGGCGATGCGAATGCTCAAGTACGGGTTCAACATGGCTGATGACGGACTGGTCGGCCAGCAGGTGTTCGCCGGCGAGGCGACGCGACTCGGCTACATGACCGACGAAGCGAAAGAGGGCAGAGACGCCTTCGTCGAGGGGCGCGAGCCCGATTTCGACGAGTATCCGTGGCATTACTGACTGCGAACGGTTGCAGAATTCCTCGGATATTCCGGTTGCAGTTGTCAGGAAGCGTAACGCTTTGGATGGATCGGCGTGAAAAATACACCAGTGACACTCCCCGATCGGTCGGGACTGTCCCGTCGGGACTCCCTCCGCGCGCTCGTCGCCATCGGTGGAGCAACGGCCCTCAGCGCCTGTCTCTCCGAAACCGAGGATACCGACGTTCCGAGCGGGACGGACGATCCGGACGCTCTCCCGTCCCGCCAGCACGCGTGGAACGAGTCCCTCGCTCGAGACGACGACGGAAACGTCCGCCTTCCCGAACACCACGTCCTCGTCGCGCTGTCGCTCCTCGAGGAACCGAGCGAGGAAACTCGAGCGGTGATCGAAGCGGCGTTACGGACGCTCGAGCGCGCGTACGAGTGGAGCAACGACGGGCTGGTGTTTACGCTCGGCTACACGCCGGCGTACTTCGAGCGCTTCGACGAGTCGCTTCCAGAGACGGTTGATTTGCCCGCTCCGGAGGCACTCACCGAGCGCGAGGAGCCATCGACCGATTCCTCCGACGCGGTGATTCACCTCGCCAGCGACCATCCGGACGTCGTTCTCGAAGTCGAAGAAGGATTGTTCGGCGAACGCTCGTCGGTCAACGGCGTCGACGTCGAAACCGACCTCACCGACGTCTTCGAGCGACTCGAGGACGAGCGCCGCACCGGGTTCGTCGGGGCGGGACTTCCGGCGGAGCACACCGACGTGTCGGGAGTTCCCGACTCCGTCCCCGAGGAGGCCCCGTTCTTCATGGGTTTTCGCTCCGGGTTCGATCGGAGCCAGGCCGACGAGGATCGGGTGACGATCGAGGAGGGACCGTTCGAGGGCGCGACGACCCAGCACGTCGAATCGATGGACGTGCAACTCCGGACGTGGTTCGAACAGGAGAGCCACCGCCAGCGCGTGATGAAGACGTTCAGTCCCCAGCACGCGGACGAAGAGCTGGTGGGCGAGGTCGGCGAGGAACTGACCGACTCGAACGAACTACCCGACGAACGGATCGACGCGACGGAGGACGACGCCCGAAGCGGTGTCGTCGGGCACGCACAGAAGGCGGCTCGAGGGAGGATCGACGGAGAGCCGCCGTTGCTCCGCCGCGATTTCAACACCGTCGACGGCGACACGCCGGGACTACACTTCCTCTCGCTCCAACGAGATATCGAGACGTTCGTCGACGTTCGAGAGGCGATGGAAGGCGAGGATCTGGCCGTCTCGAACGCGAACAACGGCATTCGGAGCTATCTGTTCGTCTCCCGGCGGGGGAACTACTTGATCCCGTCGCGGTCGCTGCGCGCACTGCCGCCGCCCGATCCGGGCGAGACGTGACGTCGACCATTCGGCAAAACAGATACTTACATTCGCGACAACCACTCAGAAAATCACGACTCGATCCATGCACGACCGAGCTATGAACCGACGAACGTTCGCGCGGTTGACCGGCGTCGGAGCCGGCACCCTCGCGCTGGCGGGCTGTCTCGACGGTATCGCGGACGGAGACGGCGACGACGAGGGGGACGACTCGAGCGACGGGGAAAACGGCGGCGGCTCCGACGAGGATGTCGACGTCCCGGCGTTTCCCGAGATCGACGACCCGCCGGACGCCGTCTACCGTCCTACACACCGCGAGTCGATGCGGGTTCTCGAGCCCGTCGATGCGGGTGAGTACACCCTCGCACCGATGCTGTCGTATCCCCACCCCTTCTGGGTCGTCGCCGGCGGGGCCGACGAGGACGAGGTCGAGCGCGAGGACCCCGAGCAGATGGAGGGCGTCCATCTGATGGTACTCTGTTGGGACGAGGAGACGGAGACGATCCTCCCGGTCGACGAGGGCGTCGAAATCGCCGTCTCGCGTGACGGCGACCCGGTCGGCTCGCCGCGCTCGGCGTGGACGATGATTTCCCAGGAGATGGGCTTTCACTTCGGCGACAACGTCCCACTCGAGGGCGACGGAACGTACACCGTCGACGTCGAGTTGCCGTCGCTCTCCGTTCGGAGGACGGGCGACCTCGAGGATCGATTTACCGACCGAGAACGGGCGACGTTCGAGTTCGACTACGACCAGTCGTTTCGGGACGCGGTCTTCGACGTGACGTACTTCGACGAAGACGAGTGGGGCGAACCCGGCGCGCTCGAGCCGATGCACGGCGAGGACGCGGGTGAGCACGACGAACACCACGACGACGGGCACGCTGACGACGATCACGGCGGTCACGAAGACGGAGACCACGAGGACGACGACCATCACGGCCACCACGAGGACATTCCCTACTCCTCGCTCCCACCCGCCAGCGACTATCCGGGAACGCTACTCGAGTCGACCGAAGAACCGGAAGACGGCGACCTCCCCCGCAGCGGCGACGCGGCGTTCGTCGCGACGCTCGTGGACTCGAGTTCTCGACTCGCGGTCGACGGGGAGACGACGCTCCTCGTTTCGCCGCGAACGCCGTACAACCGGGTTCCGCTGGCGGATATGTCGATTCGCGCCATCCTCGAGCGTGAGGACGAGTCGGTTGCGGACGCTGACCTCGAGCAGACGATCGACGGGGAGTACGGCCTGCACTACGCCGGGCCGCTCCCGGACGCGGCCGCCGGTGACGGGGTGACCGTCGAGGTTGACGCCCCCCCGCAGGTCGCTCGCCACCAGGGGTACGAGACGGCGTTTCTCGAGATGCCCCCGATCGAGTTTGACGTTCCCGAGGTCCGATGAGCACGTCGCCTCCTCGGCGACGGCGCTCGGCCGTCATCGCCGCTGCGCTCGCGTGTGCGCTCGTCGCCGGGCTCGTCGTCCCAGCCACGGTCGCCGGCGGCGACAACGCGACGACGATCTACTTCGATCCCCACGAGTCGGAGGCCAACGCCGGCGAGACGATCACGGTCGACCTCGTCGCGAGCACCCACGGCGACTACGTGGGCGACGGCATCGACGAACTGTCCGTCGACCTCGAGTACGATTCGGACCTGCTTACGGTGACGGACGTCGAACACGGGCTGATGCTCGCGGAGGGGTCCAACGACGCCGAGGTCAACGGGGCCACCGATTTCGACGAGGACGGAGCCGTGTCGATCGAGCAGGAACGCGAGCCCTCGGGCGACGGCGCGGTCGCAACCGAAACGGCGGCGACGATCACGGTGGAGGTCGCGGAGGACGCACCATCGACGGAGACGGACCTCGAGATTACCGATTCAGAGGCGATGCTGATCAGCGAGTACCCGCAGGCGTCGATCGAACGCGACGGCTCGATCGAAATCGACGGTGACTCGAGTGACGGCGCGGACGATTCGATCCCGGCGGGTACCCCGTTGGTCGCACTGGTCGCGGTCGGCGGGACGCTCCTGTTCCTCTGCCGGCGGCGTTGATCGGTTTGCGTTCCGTCGGAGATGGCTCGTTTTCCGTCGCTGGTCGGTTTGCTCCCGGCCGGTGCCGGAGCCGGTTCCGGAAGTGATTTCACTTCGATTGTGGACGCGTTCGATAACTCACGATGGAAGAGTCGCGACGCTCGTCTCGAGGCGGTGGTCGACTGCAATGCCAACGTTCACACTCCCGCGAGTACCACTCTGGTGCAATGAGTACGGCGGAGGTCGACATTTCACGGACGAAGGCGTGGGTGATGGCTGTGCGTCCACAGACCTTGCCCGCGGCTGCGGCACCGATACTCGTCGCGACGGGGCTCGCGATTCACGAGGGCGTGTTCGCGCTGGGGCCGGCGGTGATGGCGTTCGTCGGTGCGGCGCTGATCCAGATCGGGACAAATTTCGCGAACGACTACTACGACGCGATGAAGGGAGCCGACACCGACGATAGGGAAGGGTTCACGCGAGTCACGCAGGCGGGGATCATCTCGCCCGAGCAGGTCAAGCTGGCGACGATCCTGACGTTCGCGCTCGCGATCGCCACCGGCACCTATCTCGTCTACGTCGGCGGCGTTCCGATCCTCCTCATCGGACTGGTGAGCGTCTTCTGTGGCTGGGCGTACACCGGCGGACCGTATCCGCTCGGTTACCACGGACTCGGCGATCTGTTCGTCTTCGTCTTCTTCGGCGTCGTCGCCGTGATGGGGGCGTTCTACGTGCAGGCCGCGGCGACGCTCGCGGATCCACTCGCGACGACGATTCCAGAGGGGACGCTCACGCGAGAGGCGTTCCTCGCGAGTCTTCCCGTTGCCGGCCTCTCGACGGCGATTCTCGTCGTGAACAACATCCGAGACCTCGAGACGGACGCGGAAACCGGCAAACGAACGCTCGCGGTCAGGCTCGGCTACCAGTGGAGTCGCCTCGAGTACGTGGCCATGCTCGCGCTGGCCTACGCCACGCCGGTGTGGTTCTGGCTCGGCGAAGGCTACGGAATCGCCGTCTTGTTACCCCTGCTCACGTTGCCGTACGCGGCCGTCTTGACCCGAACGATCTACACTCGAACTGACGGAGAGGCGTTGAATCCGGCGCTCGAGGGGACCGGAAAGCTGCTCGCGCTGTACTCGTTACTGTTCGCGCTCGGGGTGGTCCTGTGAGTGGATCCTGTACCGACGACCGCGACCGGAACCGCGAACTCGAACTCGAGTACCGGTCGTTCTCGCTTCCACTCGCCGCCCCGCTCGAAACCGGCGACGGGACGATCGAGTCGCGGGACGGATTTCTGGTCAGAATCGTGGACGCGAACCACGAGGGAAACCCAGCCCCGGTCGGCTACGGCGAAGCGACGCCCCTCGCGGGGTGGACGGAATCGCTCGAGGACTGTCGGGACGCCCTCGAGCGGGCCGAGTCTGCCGTGCAGGTCGACCCGGAAACTGCACTCGAGACAGTCAGCGATCAGGTCGCCGCTCGACACGCGATAACGCTCGCACTCGCGGATCTGCAGGCGACCAGCCGGTCGACGCCGTTGTACCAGTACCTCGGCAACGGCCCGCTGGTCGGACGGGTTCCGGTCAACGCGACCGTCGGGTCCGGATCCCCGGCCGAAACCGCACAGGAGGCACGAGCGGCCGTCGAGCGCGGCTTCAAGAGTTGTAAGCTGAAGGTCGGACAGCGCTCGCTCGAAACGGATCTCGAGCGAATTGCCCGCACCCGCGAGGCCGTCGGTCCGGACGTCGAACTCCGGGTCGACGCGAACGGTGCCTGGACCGTCGCGGAGGCGACGCGAGCACTCGAGACGCTCGCGGAGTACGACGTCTCGCTCCTCGAGCAGCCCCTACCGGCCGGATCGCTGGACGGTCACGCCGACCTCAGACGAAGCGTCGGCGAGGACGGCGTCGCGATCGGGCTGGACGAAGGATTGCTCGAGCACGGTGTCGACGCAATCTGTGACGCCGGTGCGGCGGATACGGTCATTCTGAAACCGATGGCGCTCGGCGGGATCGACGTTGTCCGCAAGATCGCGGCGTGGGTACGGATGCTCGATATCGAGCCAATCGTCACGACGACGATCGACGGCGTGGTCGCGCGGACGGGGGCGCTTCACGTCGCCGCGTCGATCCCGGACGTTCCAGCCTGTGGATTGGCAACTGCGGACCTGCTCGCGGACGACCTGGGCAACGATCCCGTCTTGCTCGAGAACGGGTCGGCCGTCGTCCCGCAGGCCAAAGGGCTCGGCGTCGAGGGGGTGTGGGACGCGTGATCGGAGACCCACTCGCAGACGCACCCCGTGATCTCCTCGCGATGCGAACGGAGACGACGCCGGAACGGACGGCCCTGCTCGACGACGAAACGAGACGCGAGTGGTCGTACGGCGAACTCGACGCACTCGTCGATCGGGTGGCCGAGACGCTCGATCGAACGCTCGCGGCCGTCGACGATACCCGGGCACGGCCGCGACTCGGAACGCTCGTCGACACGCGACCGGCGTTCGTAACGCTCGTCTTCGCCGCGATGCGAGCGGGGATTATCGTCGTCCCGCTGAACGTCCGCGAGACGACCGACGAACTGGCCTGGAAAGCCCAACGGACCGCTCTCACGGCCATCGTCTGTGAACGCGAGACCGAGTCGGCGGCGCTCGAGGTGGCCGAGACGGTCGACACGGGTGGCTCGTCGACACCCGTTCTCTCGGTCGACGAGCCGAGTGCGAACCGAACCGGACGAATTCGAGCGACGCTCGAGGAGACGGCGCGCTCACCGAACACTCGCTCACCGCAAACGGTGCCCTCAGAATCGTCGAGCGGGACTACAGTTTCCTCGAGCGGGTCGTCCGCGCTCGAGCGAGACGAGACGTTCCTCATCATGTTCACCTCGGGTACGTCCGGCGATCCGAAGGGCGTTCGCCTGACGCTCGGTAACCTGATCGCGAGTGCGACTGCCTCCGCATTCCGTCTGGGAACCGACCCGTCCGACCGGTGGCTGTGCTGTCTGCCGATGTACCACATGGGCGGATTGGCACCCGTCGTTCGATCGACGCTGTACGGGACGACGGTCGTGATCCAGCGAACCTTCGACCGAAACGAGACCGCACGCGTGCTCGAGGAGTACGAGATCACCGGTGTGTCGCTCGTGCCGACGATGTGTAAGCGACTGCTCGACGGCGGGTGGGAACCCGACGAAGCGCTTCGTTTCGTCTTACTCGGCGGCGCACCGGCCTCGAGCGAGTTACTCGATCGGTGTCTCGCTGCCGACGTGCCGGTGTACCCGACGTACGGCATGACCGAGACGGCCTCCCAAATCGCGACGGCGACGCCACAGGATCTCGCCAATCACACAGGAACGGCGGGAACGCCGCTGCTCGTCACCGACGTGACCGTCGTCGACGAAGACGGCGACCCCCTCGACCCCGGCGAAACGGGGGAGTTCGTCGTCAGCGGGCCGACGGTGACGCCGGGATACCTCGAGGACGCGCACACGAACGCCGCGTTCGACGAGTACGGCCTCCACACGGGCGACATCGGGTACCGAGACGACGGGGGCCGGCTGTGGGTGCTCAACCGACGAAGCGACCGAATCGTCACCGGCGGCGAAAACGTCGACCCGGGCGAAGTGATCGCCGCGATTCGATCCCACCCCGACGTCGACACGGCTGTCGTGCTCGGACTCGAGGACTCCGAGTGGGGCGAACGCGTCGCAGCGCTCGTCGTTCCCGACGAATCGGGTCGCTCGGATGCGACGGAAGCCGAGTCGGCCGACTCGAGTCGGGTCGCCTCGAGCGAAGCGGATTCGATCGACCTCGAGTCCGTGCTCGAACGCTGTGGGGACTCCCTCGCCGGATTCAAACAGCCGAAGACGATCGCCCTCGCGGACTCGCTTCCCCGAACGGCGTCGGGAACCGTCGACCGAGATGGCGCGCGAGCCCTCCTCCTCGAGCGCGGGATCGACGTCTCTGAGCTGTCCTGAACGCAAGCGAAGTTAAGGCGTTGGCGGCCTAAACGGCGGTCGTGTGTACACTGACACTCGCGTGGCGGGTATTCGACGACGCGCCGGTCGCGGTCGCTGCGAATCGTGACGAGGCCGTCGGCCGGCCGTCCGAACCGCCGGGACGCTACCGAGACGAGCCGGCGATTGTCGCACCCCGGGACGCCGAAGCGGGCGGCACCTGGATCGGGTACAACGAGTTCGGCGTGTTCGCGGGCATTACGAACAAGTGGACCGACGCGGACCTCGCCGGCGATCGATCTCGAGGATTGCTCGTGGCAGACGTGCTTTCGGCCAAATCCGCCGTTGAAGCAGCGGGGGTTCTCGAGGCCGAGACGGCCGACATCGAGTACGACGGCTTCTATCTCGTGATTGCAGACGAGACGGACGCCTACTGCTACGAGTGGGACGGGACGCTCTCGCGACTCGAGTTCGAGCCGGGCGTCCACGTGGTCGTCAACGTGGCCGTGGACGACCGCGTCGACGTTCCGGACCGCCGGGCCAACGCCGGCCGCCAGCAAGCCGACAGCGCTCGCGCGGTTCGCGACGTCCTTTCGGACCCTACCGAAGAGACGGCCGCTGAGTGGCTCGAGCGGGCTGGCGGAGTCCTCGCGGATCACGACTACGGCGTTTGTCTCCACGAAAACGGGTACGGAACGCGCTCGTCGTCGCTGATCGCGCTCGGATCGTCACCGACACGACACGCGTTCGCTCCAGGTCCGCCGTGTGAGACGGCGTACGAACCCGTCGACCTCGAGGCTCCCGGGTGCGCCAACACGCGCGCCATCAGTGACGATTGCAGCGTCGAAGGGCACATTTAAGCGCCTCGACCAACCTTATACGTACATGGACGCACTCCCGTTCCGAGCGATGAGCACGGAGAGGTGGTCACCGTGAGCGTTTCTGCGATCGAAGCCGAACTCTCCGAGGACGAGCGCGCCGGGCTCGAACTCGTCCGTCAGAGTGGTGGGATCCACCAGAGTGACTTCTGGAAGGAACTGGACGTCTCCTCGCGAAAGGGTAGTCGAATCGTCGAGTCGCTCGTCGAGAAAGAACTCGTCGACCGCGAAGACGCCGTCTATGACGGACACAACACCTACTACATCACGCCGACCGCTCGAGACCTCGACTTCACGCTGTTGATGGCCGGCGACATGCTCTCGCCGTATATCGGTGAAGAGGAAGTCGACCCGAACAGTGACGCGTTCTCGCAGTGGATTATGAACCTCGCCTACGAGGAGTAACCAACTGCTGGTTTCGATTCTGCCGCATCACCATCGACGGAGAGCCTCGCAGATGGCGTTCTCGATTCCCACTGACAGATCCTGACTCGTGGAAATTGCTGCAAAACAGTGGATGGCGTTCGTTACTCGAGCGCGCTCGCCGCTCGAATCAGTCGTTCTTCGCCGAAGGCGGGGCCGACCAACTGGAGGCCGACAGGGAGGCCGTCGTCGTCGCTTTCGCCGGCTGGCACCGAAATCGCGGGCAGGTCGGCGAGGTTGACGGGGACGGTGTTCGCGTCGGCGACGTACATCTGAAGCGGGTCGTCGAGGCTCTCGCCCTGCTCGAACGGCGTGACCGGCATCGTCGGCGAAGCCAGCACGTCGGCGTCCGAAAGCGCCTCGTCGAAGTCCTGTTTGACCCACGCTCGAGCGTCCTGTGCCTTCTTGTAGTACTTGTCGTGGTAGCCCGCCGAGAGGGCGTAGGTGCCGAGGAGGATGCGGCGTTTGACCTCGTCGCCGAAGCCTTCTTTGCGAGTCTCGGCGAAGACGTCGTTCCAGTTGCCCTCGGCGTCCGCGGAGTGGCCGTAGCGGACGCCGTCGAACCGGGCGAGATTCGAGGAGGCTTCCGACATCGCGATCACGTAGTAGGCCTCGACGGCGTGTTCGACCGACGGGAGTGAGACCTCGTGGTACTCGGCTCCTTGCGCTTCGAGGTCGGCAATCGCGTCCCAGAAGGCCTCGAGGACGCCGTCGTCGGCACCCTCGAGTAGTTCCGTCGGAACACCGATCGACAGCCCGTCGACGTCGCCCGTTGCGGCGTCGGCGTACCTCGAGTCGTCCTCACCTCGCGTCTCGCGGGCGTCGCCCGCTCGATCGTCCGAACCGCGTGGCGGTTCTCGCGTCGTCGCATCTCGCTCGTCGCTTCCGGCGATGACGTCGAGCAGGGAGGCGGCGTCTTCGACGGTGTTCGCGAACGGGCCGATCTGTTCCAAGCTATTGCCGTAGGAGACGAGTCCGTACCGGGAGACCAGCCCGTACGTCGGTTTGATGCCGACGACGCCACAGAAGGCGGCGGGACAGCGAATCGAGCCGCCGGTGTCCGACCCGAGTGCGAGGTCGGCCTCGCCAGCGGCGACGGCTGCGGCCGAACCACCGGAGGAACCACCGGGAACGTGCCCCGGCGCGGCCGGATTGTCCGTCGAGCCGAACGCGGAGGTCTCCGTGGTCGTTCCCATTCCGAACTCGTCCATGTTCGCCTTCCCGACGATGGTCGCGCCGGCGTCCGTCACGCGTTCGACGACCGTCGCGTCGTACGGCGGGACGTACTCCTCGAGCATCGTCGACCCGCAGGTCGTTCGGACGCCCTCGGTCGAGATATTGTCCTTGACGGCGACGGTCTGGCCGGCGAGTGGACCTTCGTCCGCGCCGTCGATCGTCTCTTTCGTGATAAAGATGTGTTCGGACATGATCAGGAGACGTTCGGTCCTTTGAAGTAGCCGTCTTCGGTCTCTGTTGCGTTCTCGAGTGCCGCCTCGTGATCGAGTGATTCGCGTTCCTCGTCGGGTCGCATCACGTTCGTCAGGTCGGCCTCTCGGTCGACCTCGGGCACCGTATCCAGCGTCTCGAAGTACTCGAGGATGTCACCGAACTGTTGGGTGAACTGGTCGACCTCGTCGTCGTCGAGGTCGACGCGAGCCAGTTCGCCAACGTGGCGGACTTCCTCGGGACTGACGGCGTCGCTCATGCTTGCTCGCACTAGCCAGCGGGGAGTAAGCGTTTCGATACGCGCACACTCGAGTCTCGCCTCGTATCACTCGGCGAGTGTGTCAATCGAGACAGACTGATTGTCTGCAGAACGTGTGTTCCCGAGGTATTCCGATATCACCACCTTGCACTCGCCAGTTCATCTCACTGTACTATCGAAGAATTTAAGTGATGAGGATTCGTTGGGTTTCCCTACGATAGCACGTTTTCCAGTGAGCGTCGTGAAAATGTGACAACACAATGACTGACTCCACCATTCGAACGCGGAGCGGTGAGCGACGCCAGCACGAGTCGACGGACTCCGAGGAGCAATCCTCGACGCGAGAGCGCTGTCCGGAGTGTGACGGCCGACTCGTCTCCGACGCCGAACACGCCGAGACCGTCTGTCGCGACTGTGGCCTCGTCGTCGACGAAGGTGAAATAGACCGCGGACCCGAGTGGCGCGCATTCGACGCCGCCGAGAAGGACGAGAAGTCCCGCGTGGGTGCGCCGACGACGAACATGATGCACGACCAGGGCCTCTCGACCAACATCGGCTGGCAGGACAAAGACGCCTACGGCCGCTCGCTCTCGAGTCGCCAGCGCCAGAAGATGCAACGGCTGCGCACCTGGAACGAGCGCTTCCGAACGCGCGACTCCAAGGAGCGCAACCTCAAGCAGGCGCTGGGCGAGATCGACCGGATGGCCTCCGCGCTCGGTCTCCCGAAGAACGTCCGCGAGACCGCCAGCGTCATCTATCGGCGCGCGCTCGACGAGGATCTCCTCCCCGGTCGCTCGATCGAAGGCGTCGCGACGGCCTCGCTGTACGCAGCTGCCCGACAGGCCGGGACGCCCCGCAGCCTCGACGAAATCTCGGCCGTCAGCCGCGTCGAGAAAGACGAGGTCGCCCGAACGTATCGCTACGTCGCCAGAGAACTCGGTCTCGAGATCGAACCGGCGGACCCCGAACACTACGTCCCCCGATTCGCGAGCGACCTCGAGCTCTCTGACGAAACCGAACGACGCGCTCGCGGACTCCTGTCGACGGCGAAGGGTCAGGGGATTCACAGCGGCAAGTCACCGGTCGGCCTCGCCGCCGCCGCCGTCTACGCCGCCGCCTTACTCACTAACGAGAAGGTCACGCAAAACGACGTCAGCGAAGTCGCGAGCATCTCGGAAGTAACCATCCGCAACCGGTATCACGAGTTGCTCGAGGCCGAAGAGGCGACGCCGGCGTAATCGAGTGGCGGCTCCCGGGGCGCTCGCGTTTCAAGATCACATTTCCCGCGGTTAGTACGACTTTACCCGTCTCGTTGCTCGTATAGTCACTCCATAGTGAATATCATCGAAACAAATAACTCTGCTATGAGCTGTGACAACTGTTCGGCGACAGCAGTCGCGTACACGCTTCGGACGCACGTGACGGACTCCCCCGGTGAGCAAATCGACCTCCACTTTTGCTCGAGCGAATGTCTTCGCGTCTGGACGTAACGACCCCACGGAGCTATCACGCGCTTTGGTGTTAGAGTCGCGCTATGGTGACGAATTCGTCTCTCGGTTCCGAGACGGGAACGGCCCTCCGATCGTCCATCGACGCGGAATCGACCGTCCGAACGGTCAACGACGTCCAGTTGCACGTGGTCGTGGCTGGCGAAGAGACGGACCCACTCGTCGTATTACTGCACGGCTTTCCGGAGTACTGGTACGGGTGGCGCCACCAACTCGAGGCCCTCGTTGAGGCGGGCTTTCGGATTCTCGTTCCCGATCAGCGCGGATACAATCTGAGCGAGAAACCCGACGGCGTGCGCCCGTATCGACTCGAGGAATGTACTCGAGACGTCCGTTCGTTGATCGAAAACGAGGGTCGCGACAGCGCGTTCGTCGTCGGCCACGACTGGGGCGGCGTCGTCGCGTGGAATCTCGCCCAGCGGTTTCCATCGGCGGTCGATCGACTCGCGATCGTCAACGCGCCCCACCCGACGGTGTTCAGAGAGCACCTGCGCTCGAACCCGGAACAGCTTCGACGAAGCTGGTACGCCGGCTGGTTCCAACTCCCGACCCTCCCGGAACTCGTTTGTCGCGCGAGAGACTTCACGATCCTCGAGCGAGCGCTCACGTCCATGGCGCCAACTGGAACGTTCACGGACGACGAACTCGAAAGCTATCGGTCGGCCTGGAGACGACCCGGCGCGCTCACGTCGATGCTGAACTGGTATCGGGCGGCGCTACGGTATCCCCCTGGTCTGGATCGAGAACCGGTTTCGCCACCGACGCTCGTCGTCTGGGGAACTGACGACGTCGCGCTGACGACTGCACTGGCGATCGACGCGGACCTCCGGTGTGAGACGAGTCGCCTCGAGTTGTGGCCGGAGACGAGTCACTGGGTACAACACGAACGCCCGGAGCGCTTGAACACGCATCTTCTCGAGTGGTTCGATGATGACCGGTGAGCCCGTTCGCCATCTTGTCGTCGGCCGTTCCCAACGGGTGGGAATAGCCAGTGTCTATTCGGACGGAGCGAGGCTACGATCGAGAAGAGACGCTCGCATGGCTCAGGCGATACTCACGATTACGATGCCAGAACGCAACTGGATAGGCCAGCTCTCGACGGCGTATCCGGAGGCGACCTTCCAGGTGCTTGCGGCACTCGGCGACGCCGAGAGTGGGTTCGCGCTCGTCCGGATAACCGAGTCGAACCGTTCTCAGGTACTCGAGGACGTGCGTGAGCATCCACAGATTACGGCGTTTACCCTCCTCCAGCGTCGAGACAACGAGGCGACCGTTCACGTCGAGACGGCTGAGTCACTCGCCCCCTTCTCCTCGGGAGGGTCGGAACTCCCCCTCGAGTTCCCGCTCGAGATCGTCGACGGTGAAACGACGATCGAGGTGACCGGAACGCGAGACCATCTCGCTGGACTCGCCGAGCAACTCGAGTACTCGCCGGTCGACTATCGAATCGACGAGGTCCACGAGCGCCTCCACGAGAGCCAACTCCTCTCCGAGCGCCAACTCGAGATCGTCGTCACCGCCGTCGAAGAGGGATACTACGATACGCCACGCCGGAGTTCCCTGACGGAACTCGCAGCACATCTGGGCATCGCGAAATCGACGTGTAGCGAAACACTTCACCGGGCAGAAGGCTCGATCATCAAACGGTTCGTCGACGACGTTTCACAGAGTGATGCCGATGATGAACTGGAAGAACACTTCGCCACCCGCTGAATCGGCGAGCAACCGCGCGGGTTCGTTCGAATCACGTCCACCTCACGAGTAGTTTTGGAAGTTGACACGGCGTACCACGCTGGACGATAAGAAACTCCGACGCAGTTGTCGGGCGATAGACGAGGGATCTCGGTCGCCCCCTGGTCCATGATATGAAGGAACACGTGCTGGCCAATTCAGGGAAAACGGTCTACCTCCCTAATAAAGGCACGAACATCTTCGCGTCCATTCTCACCCGATGGAAATCGAGTCTATATTTGAACCTGATCTAGTTGTGAGTCCGGTAGTAGAGGATCCACAGATGACCGTATTCAACTACGTGTCGGCGTGTTATTACTTCGCAACGAGCGGATTCTCGTCCAGAGGTGTGCTACCGAAATGAGCACGGACGACGAATCTTTCCACCCGCTCGGACAAGAGTGGGAGACTGAGCTCGAAGGAATGCTCGACGACACCGAGTACGACTCCGATCTCGGTATGCAAATGGCCCAGGACGCAATGCGCGTCACCAAGGGCGAACTGTCTGAAGCCGAATTCCACGAAATGTATCACGACGACGTGATGGACGAATTCGGCGTCGACGACCGCCCGACTGAGGAAGCCTACGAGGCTGCTCAGGAAGAAGGGAAGGGCGGAGTAGCCCGAATGCTCTCGGCCTTCGACGACGACGGCGAGGAGGGTCGCCGCGACGTCATGAAGAAGATGGGCGTCGGTGCCGCTGCCGTCGGTCTCGGTGCGTGGGGCACCGTCGACGACAGCGAACCCAGCCTAGGTATCTCCCAGGAAGGCGACGACGCCGGCGGAGATGGCGACGACGTCCAGATGGGAATGACCATCGACCTCGAGCAGTGTGACGGCTGTCTCTCTTGTATGTCTGCCTGTGCCGAGGAGAACAACCTCGATCAGGGTGTCAACTGGATGTACGTCCTCGAGTACGACGAACCAGAGGGCACCCCAGACACGAGCAACAACCTGCTCGTCCGTCCGTGTCAACACTGCACCGACGCACCCTGTGAGAAGGTCTGTCCGACCACGGCACGACACACCCGTGACTCCGACGGCCTCGTGCTGACGGACTACGACGTCTGTATCGGCTGTCGATACTGTCAGGTCGCGTGTCCCTACGGCGTCAACTACTTCCAGTGGAACGAACCCGACATCTCGACGGACGAAATCGCCGAAGACCACGAGGACATGGATTCCGATCACATGACCTCCGAGGATCGGTGGGTCGACAGTCGTGCACCACGCGGAACGATGAGCAAGTGTACGATGTGCCCAACCCGCCAGGACGGCGGTATGGGCGACGAGATGGTTGGCACCACAGCCTGTGAGGAAACCTGCCCGCAGGACGCCATCCACTTCGGCAATATGAACGACGAGACGAGCGACCCACAAATCTACGCCGACAACCCGAGTCGCGGTCGGACGCTCACGGACTTCGCTCCGGACGAAGCCGACGTCGAGGAGGAACTCGAGGAACTCGAAGACGCCCTCGACGGCGAAGACGAGGACCTCGACGCGGTTCTCGACGCCTACGACTTCCAGGGTCTCGGTGCCGTAGAAGACGACGAGGAAGGCCTCGCACTCTTGCTCGCACTCGAGATCACCGCCGAGGACGAACTCGGTGGCGGCGAGGACTACCTCGCACAGAACGAGGAGTTCGTCGCCGCTGCGCTCGAGATCATTGCCGACCACGGACTGGATCTCGAGAGCCAAGAGGTCCTCTCGGAACTCGACCTCGCAGATGCACCTGAAGAAGACGACGAGGAAGACGACGAAAACGGTGCAGACGAGGACGAAGACGAAGCCGACGAGGAAGAAGAGGACGAAGCGCAAGACGAGTTCGATGGCCCAGACGAAGGCGCTGCACAGAGCCTCATCGAACAGTACGCTGGCACCCCTGCCTCGAGCTTCCGCTTGCTCGAGGACATGGGGACCAACCCGAACATCATCTACCTGGGTAACGAACCCGGACCGAACGCCGAACAGAGTGAGGATCCCGAGGAGCAATCCGACTACGGGAACGTCTCTTACCAGCGAGCAGACGGCGACCGCGTCGATCTGGTCGACAACCGCAAGGAAATCCTCGACGACGAGACGGTCGGTGACGCTGGGGTGTCCCTATGAGCACGAAGACGCCATCCGAAGCGGACATCCTTCGTCCGATCGACAACTTCTCGAAGAAGTTCTTCATCCTCTTCGGTGTCTGTGCCCTGGCACTCGGTGCGTTTCTCGTCGCCTGGGTCTACCAGCTCTACGTCGGGATGTCGGTTACCGGCCTCTCCGACTGGGGGACCGGCGGCGGTGCGACCTGGGGACTGTACATCGGCGCGTTCATCTGGTGGGTCGGGATCGCTCACGGCGGGATCATCCTCTCCGCTGCGGTCCGACTGCTCGGCATGGATCGATACATGCCGGTCGCCCGCCTCGCCGAATTGCTGACCATCGCCGGCCTCTCCGCGGCTGGCTTCTACATTATGGTCCACATGGGACGCCCGGATCGGATGGTCACGAGCATCCTCGGCCACTACCACATCACGGTCAACAACTCGCCGCTGGTGTGGGACGTGACCGTCATCACGGCTTACTTCGTGTTGACGGCGACCTACCTCGCACTGACGCTTCGCTACGACATCACGCGGCTGCGAGATGACCTTCCAGGCTATCTCTCGCCGGTCTACAACGTCTTGACCCTCGGCTACACCGAGGACGAAGACGAGGTCGTCGAGCGGATGGTTTGGTGGCTCGCACTCGCGATCATCATCATGGCACCACTGCTGCTCCACGGCGGTGTGATTCCGTGGCTGTTCGCAGTGTTGCCCGGTATGCCAGCCTGGTTCGGCGCCGTGCAGGGACCACAGTTCCTGACGATCGCACTGACCTCGGCGATCAGTGGCGTGATCATCGTCGCCTACGCCTTCCGACGCGCGTACGACTGGGATCACATCATGACCGACGACGTCTTCCGCGGGCTGCTCCTGTGGCTGGGTTTCTTCTGCCTACTGTTCGTCTGGCTCCAGCTTCAGCAGAACGTCACTGGCCTCTTCGCCGCACCGGTGAGCACGGAAGTCGCTCAGGAAGCGACGATCGGCCACTGGATGTACCTCGGGTCGATGGCCCTCGTCTTCGGGACGCTCATCTTCATCTTCGCACAGGCGATTCGACCGTCGCTGTTCACGAAGGCGCGAGCGATCGTCGCCTCCGTCGCCGTGCTCATGGGCACGCTCGGTGAGAAGATGATCTTCGTCGTCGAAGGCTTCCTTCACCCAGAGTTCGAGATCTACGCGAACACGCCCGGGGAGTACTTCCCGAGCGCGATCGAGTGGCTCTCGCTGGTCGGCACGATCGGGATGGTCACGTTGATCTTCCTCGTCGTCTCTAAGGTCGTTCCCGTCGTCGAACTCCACGCCGTCGAACACCTGCGTGGCGATCACGGACACGGCCACGAGGAAGCAGACGAAGCCGCAACTGAACCAGAGGTGAAAGCATGAGCGCACTCGCAGCCACACTCGCAGAACCGCTCTACCACGGCTACAGTGGTACCGAAGGAGTAACCGGATTCCCGAACGTCGGGACCTACCTGATCTTCGGCGTCGTGTTGGTTCCCATCTACGTGATGGTCATTTCGTGGTTCGTCAGCGAACCTCGAGACACGAAGACGGGACTGCTCGGCGTGTCCTATCTCATCGGCATCGCCGCACAGATGTGGATCGGGATGTTCATCCTGACCGTGATCATCGGAGTCCTGTTCTTCGGCGGGCTTCCGGAACCGCTCGGCTCCCACGGTCCGACCGACTCCATCCCGATCTTCGGGTTCCTGTTCTAACCGGACGGGCCGCCCGTTGACCGGTTCTCGACTTTTTTCGCGCTCGATGGACGCTGCCCCGCGAGCCCCGACTTTCCCATGACATCCATGCACACCCAGGGGAAACCACGACCCGACCGGGGCGCAAACCCAGACTATGACTCTGGCTGACACGCTCGCGACGATCCTCTATCACGGCTTCGAGGGGACCGACGGGTGGACCGGCTTTCCAAACGAGGGGACGTACATCATTTTCGGCGTCGTCTTACTGCCGATTTACGTCATGATCATCGCCTGGTTCACGGGCGCTCCGCGAGACACGAAAGTCGGGTTGCTCGGCGTCACGTATCTCGTCGGCATCGCAACGAGTATGTGGGTCTCGATGCTCGTCATGACGGTACTCATCGGGATCATCTTCTACGGTGGTGTGCCGAGTATCTGAGGCGACGGACGATCGACGTTTCACGCACCCGTCGAGCGGTTTGCCGGCAACTCTCGAACCATCACACGTATCCCATTCCGACCCCTTATGCACTGATAACGCACCTAACGCACTATGAGTATTACAGAACACGAACTTCAGATCGAACTCGAGGGGATCGAAGACCCGGACCTCGGCGGGGATATCGTCTCGCACGGATTGGTCAACGACGTCCAAATCGAGGACGAAACCGCCCGGATCGAGTTGGCGATGAACGCGCCGTATGCCCCCTCCGAGATGGAACTCGGCAATCGAATTCGAGAGGTGTGTGACGAGGCCGGACTCGAGGCCGACCTGCGTGCACACGTCGGCGAGGAACACGGATTCGACGATCAAGTTCTCCCACGAGTTCGGAACGTTATCGCCGTCGCCTCTGGGAAGGGTGGCGTCGGCAAGACGACGGTCGCCGCGAACATTGCCGCTGGACTCGAGAAACGGGGGGCGATGGTCGGGTTGCTCGACGCGGACATTCACGGCCCGAACATTCCGAAGATTCTGCCGCCCGAGAGCGATCCCGGCGTGACGCCGAGTGAGGACATCGTCCCGCCACGATCGGACGGCGTCCGAGTCATTAGTATGGGGATGATGATGGAAGACGAAGACGATCCGGCGATCCTCCGTGGGCCGATGGTCAACAAGTTCATGCTGAAGTTCCTGGAGGGCGTCGAGTGGGGTCGTCTCGATTATCTTATCGTCGACTTGCCGCCGGGAACGGGCGACGCGACGTTGAACCTCCTCCAGTCGATGCCGGTGACGGGTGCAGTCGTCGTGACGACGCCACAGGAGATGGCCCTCGAGGACACCCGGAAAGGGATTCAGATGTTCAACAAACACGACACGCCGGTGTTGGGCATCGTCGAGAACATGAGTTCGTTCATCTGTCCGTCGTGTGACGACCAGCACGGACTCTTCGGTACCGACGGCGCACAGACGATCGTCGACAAGTACGACGTGCCGTTGCTCGGCCAGATTCCGATCCACCCGGATTTCGGTGCCGATGGAAGCCAGGGCGCGCTCGTGAAAGACGAGGAGAGTCAGGTTCAGGAGACGGTCGAAGACCTCGTTGCCGACGTCGCAGATCAAATCGGCGCGACGAATCGCCAGACGGTCGCCGACAACGTCGAAGGGGGGCCGACAAATCAGCTCCCGACCGAAACGAAAGACTGAGTGGATAACTCACACCCACACTACGGCGCGTGCGCCGTCGAATTACTCGGTTGACGGTTCTTCGTCGACTTCCCACTCGAGCGTGACCGTTACTTCTTCGCGCGGTCCACCGAGCATCGGCGAGCGCTCTTCGACTTCGATCTTGTACTCGAGTTCCGGTGCCGGTGTGAGCGTCAGCGTCTTGTTTCCGACGCGAACGTTGGCCGTGCCATCACGTCGGAGTTCTCGAGCGAGTTCCTGAACGAGGTCGGCCGCTCGTTCCCGTGAGACATCCTCCTTCGTGTTGGTTTTCTCTGCCATGGCCAAACGGCCACCGAGTGAACATAAATAGATTGGCTGCGAATCGGCAGGCCGGGCGTCGATCGTAATCGCTGTCGAAACGAGGTATCAGGACCCGAGAGACTGGTCGCCGTCGAACGGAGAGCGTGTTTGAATCGTGCTCGCTGATCCGAAATCGGGGCTACGCTTTCGGCGGGTCAGGTTCGCTCTCGAGTAGCGACCGAATGTACTTCCCGACGTGGTCGTCGATGCGCCGTTTGTAGCCGGCCTGTCTGGCGAGGCGATCGAGTTCTCGAGCGACGAGACTACCGTACTGAACGGCCTTTTTCTTGCGGTCGACGACGTCTTCGGGGAGGTTCGATCTGGAGACGAGACGGAGGGCCCGCTTGCGTTCGGTTTCGTCCGCGAGTAGTTCGTCCGGAAGCCGAAGGGCGGCGTCGACGACGGTGTCGTGTAACAAGGGGGCGACGGGCTCGAGTCCGGTCGCTTCGATGGCGTGAACGTCTCGTGGAAGCTGTGTCGGCAACGTCTGGATCCCCTCGCGGACGGCACCCCGAACCGTGTTCGCCTCGACGCGATGATCGAGTCGGACGACTTTCTCGTAGCCGCCGAACAACTCGTCGGCACCCTGGCCGACGGCGAGGGCGTCGAAGCCGTCGGCGGCGACGCGCTCGCCGACGAGGTACAACGGCAGGGCGATCTGAACGTCCATCGCGTTCGTCCGTCCCGTCGCTCGAGCGACCTCGGGGACAGCGCGCTCGAGGTCCGCAGGCTCGAGTTCGACGACGGTGAGGTCCCGTCCCATCGCTCGAGCAGCGCTTCGAGCCGCCTCGACGTCGTGGCTGTCGGGAAAGCCGACGACGTACAGCGGCGCATCGAGCACGGCGGCGACGAGCGCCGAATCGACGCCACCGGAAAACGCGACGGCGACGTCTCTGTCGTCGGTGTCGACGGCGTCAGCCGCGGTTTCGATCGCCGTCTCGAGTCGTGTGAGCGCGCTCGAGTGATCCGATTCGGGTGTCGGATTGGGGAGACAAAAGCGCTGTTCTGGAGTTGCATCCGGGTCCTCGAGCGCGAGTGTCGACCCTGCCGGAAGAAGCGTCGGATCCTCGAGTGTCGTGGGATTGAATGCCCATTTTGTCGAGGTCTCTGCTGAGGACTCTACCGTAGGCATCGAGTTTGTACGGGAGGATGCAGACTCGAGGTACAACGGCTCGCGTCCGAGCACGTCTCGAACGAGCGTTCCCTCGAGTTCGCCGGCGAAACCGGTCGTTCCGGGGAGGGCGTCACCGCTCGAGAGCGCCGCCCGAACCGTTTCGCTGGTGGCACCGCGGATCGTCTCGGTGTCGCTTGCGCGGTCGCTCATTGGAACAGTCCCAACACCGAGTTTCGAACGCGTCGGGTGACGCCGCCGGCGGCCTGTCGGAAGCTGATGTGCCACGGCGTGCGTTTGCCTTCGACGGTCGTTTCCCCCTCACGGATCGCCTCGAGTATCGCGTCGGCGGAGCGTTCATCGGCGTCGACGCGGGTGACGGCCTGGCCGACCATTTCGCTGATGTGGGCGTCACTGCCCGCCGTCATCGGCATGTCTCGCGTGTTCGCGAAGCGTTCGGCCTGTCGATTTGCTCGGCCGGTGAGCAACCGAGAGTTGTAGACCTCGATCGCATCGCCCTTGGCGAGTTGATCGCGCGTGACGCGGGCGATCACACCGTGGCGGGACTCCTGGAATGGGTGGGGAATAACGGCGAGTCCATCCTGTTCCCAGATGGCCTCGAGCGTGGTTTCGTAGGAGAGGCCGGGGGGGACGGCTTCCTCGAGCCCGAAGCCGAGGATGTGGCCCGCTTTGCTCGAAATTTCCATGGCGGGGATGCCGACCAGGCCGTACTCGGGGGCCCGTTCGGCGGCGTCGAGGCTGGCGTCGATTTCGTCGTGGTCGGTCACTGCGATCGCGTCGAGACCCACGGCTTCGGCCTGTTCTAAGATCAGTTCGACCGAGTCTCGGCCGTCGTACGACAGCGACGAGTGAGCGTGGAGTTCAACCGACAGCACGTGTATGTTCCACGATTCGGGCGGAGCGATCAAAAGCACCTCGGTACGCGAACGGTCGCTCGCGCTACCGACAGGATGGTCGTCTCGGCTGTATCACGAGGGAGTTGTGCTCGAGAATCACCACCGAGTCGATTGGATTCGGCGGGAGACGAGTGACGAGATTACTCGTCCGTCTCGAGTTCGACTAACTCGAGCGATCGGTCGAGATGGCAGACGTCGTGTGGTGCGTCGCCGTGAATTTCTTTGATCCGGTACTCCTCGTCGAACTCGAGACCGTCGGGTTCACAGAACTCGTGGGAGGGACACTCGACGTACGGACAGGGGCCGGAGAGACTCGCCTTGCTGCCGGCGAATGCCCCTTTGGATGGGATGGTTGCGCGGACCGACGCGGGTTCGACCTCGACGGCGCGAACGCCTCCGTCGTGCATCGCACACTCCAGAGTCTGTGCGTTCTCTCGGATGGCCGTGACGCGGTATTTCGTCTCCGGCTGGAGGTTCAAACACTGGCTTCGGTACGGACAGCCCGCACAGCCATCGGCTTCGCCGTGATAGACGAATTCGGTTCCCGGCTCGGCGAGGCGGGTCCCGAGGAGGGTAACGGTCGACATACGTCGTCGTTGGTGGTGGTGGCGGTTAAGACTCACGTCCTTCGCTGGAACCGATCAACTCCCCACCCGACTCCTCCAGTCGGCGTCCTACCCTTCGTCGACGAGTTCGTCTAACCGCTCGAAGTACGTCTCTCGAGGGACCTGATACAACTCGCGATAGTCGACGGCTCCGGCGTCGAATTTCGTGGCGAGTTCGAGCGTGTGCTCGAGGGCGTCGTCTCTGTTCGCGAATCGTTCCGTCGTCGCCGAGACGTCGGGCTCGAGGTAGAGGGTAACGTACCAATCGTCGTCGGCGTGATTGGCCGGGTTGGTTCCAGGGCGTCGGGTCCGTGCGCCGTGGGTGAGGTACAGCGTCGGGAGGCAGGCCGGCGGAAAGTCGTCGCCGTTGAACACGTCCGGTCGGTACGCGAGGACGAGTCGGCCGTCGTCCCCCCGATTCCAGACGTTCCACTCGGAAGGGAGTGACGCGAGTGGCGTCTCTGCGTCTTCCGCCGATGGCGAGTTCGTCATTAGTGGCCGTACGTGCGCCCCGCCTAAATTCTCGTCGTCGAGTCGTGAACACCAGTCCTCGAGTCGTGAGCGCCGGCACCGACGACAGCGGTCGCGTCGAGCGCGCGCGACCGACTCCGGCAGTTGCAGGGAGATAACTTATTCGCCGAATTGGCTAACTGTCCGTATGGTGGCAGAAAATGCGGTATAATTCACCACTACCGGTAGGGAAAGTTATTCTGGTAAATACCTTTTGGGGCCAAAGCTAAGTACCTAGATTACTCACTCATTAAATACTATCGGTATCCGCTCACCGGACCGATCCACTCTGCGCTCGTCCCCGACGCAGCGTCGTTCGAAGCAACACGTGCTTCGTGTGCGATGTCGAGTGGTACGAGAAAACACATGACACGACACGGTAGCCCCTCAGTGCAGTGCTCCCCGCTCCCAGCCCACGTCGCTCGAGGAGCGAGTAGAGAACGGACGCGATGTGCTGTCGCCGGTGAGGCGACCGAGCGGACCCGGACGAATTGGTTCCGTCGAAACCGATGGCAACCGCTACCGACTCCGAGCACTCGGCGCGAGGAGAGCCGATGCAGACGGGGGAGAGAACAACTGGCAATGATACCATGACCGGCGATATCGAGACACTCGAGACGCTCAGCACGGATTACAAGGAATCGATGCCCGAAGACCTGCGGGAAACCAAGCCCTTCGATTGGTACCTCGAGGAGTGTTACGACGATCCACAGATCACTCGGAACGCTCACCAGCGGGTCGCGGACATGTTCGACTACTACGGCACGACGTACGACGAGACCGAGGGTGTCGTCGAGTACCAACTCGCCAGCGAAGATCCACTGGGCGACGGTGAGAACACGTTCTACGGGAACGTCATCCACCACTCGATTCACGAGTTCGTGAACAAAGTCAAATCGGGCGCCCGTCGATTGGGTCCCGAGCGCCGAATCAAGCTATTACTCGGCCCCGTCGGCTCCGGGAAGTCCCACTTCGACAAGCAGGTCCGCAAGTACTTCGAAGACTACACGCTTCGCGAAGCGGGTCGAATGTACACCTTCCGGTGGACGAACCTCTGTGACGTCATCGTCGATCAAGACCCCGCCGACGACGTCGTCCGTTCGCCGATGAATCAGGACCCACTCGTCCTCTTGCCACTCGAGCAACGCCAGCGGGTGATCGACGATCTGAACGAACGACTCGATGCGCCCTACACCATCCAGAACGAGCAGGCGCTCGACCCCGAGAGCGAGTTCTACATGGACCGGCTGTTGGCCTACTACGACGACGACCTAAAGCAGGTTCTCGAGAACCACGTCGAGATCGTCCGCCTCGTCGCCGACGAGAACAAACGACAGGGCCTCGAGACGTTCGAGCCAAAGGACAAGAAGAACCAGGACGAGACGGAACTGACGGGCGACGTCAACTACTCGAAGATCGCCATCTACGGGGAAAGCGACCCGCGCGCGTTCGATTACTCGGGGGCGTTCTGTAACGCGAACCGAGGCATCTTCAGCGGCGAGGAGTTGCTGAAGCTTCAACGGGAGTTCCTCTACGACTTCCTGCACGCCACGCAAGAGCAGACGATCAAGCCGAAGAACAACCCCCGGATCGACATCGACCAGGTGATCGTCGGGCGAACGAACATGCCCGAGTACAAAGACAAGAAGGGCGACGAAAAGATGGAGGCGTTCAACGACCGCACCAAGCGGATCGACTTCCCGTACGTCCTCAGCTACGAGGACGAGGCCAGTATCTACGAGAAGATGCTGAACAACGCCGACGTCCCGGACATCAACGTCGAGCCACACACCCTCGAGATGGCGGGTCTCTTCGGCGTCCTCACGCGGGTGGAAGAGCCCGACACCGAGACGGTCGACCTGCTCTCGAAGGCGAAAGCCTACAACGGCGAAATCGACGAGGGCGACGACATCGACAGCAAGAAGCTGCGCGAAGAAGCCGAGCAAAAGGCCGAAATCGGCGAGGGAATGGTCGGCGTCTCGCCCCGGTTCATCGGGGACGAAATCGCCGAGGCGATCATGGACTCCAAACACCGCAGCCGGGGCTTCCTCTCGCCACTCACGGTGTTCAACTTCTTCGAGGAGAACTTGGAGCACCACGGGTCGATTCCCGAGGAGAACTTCGAGCAGTACTACCGCTACCTCGAGACGGTTCGCGAGGAGTACAAGGAGCGAGCCATCGAGGACGTTCGCCACGCGCTGGCCTACGACATCGACGAGATCCAGCGCCAGGGCGAGAAGTACATGGACCACGTGATGGCCTACATCGACGACGACACGATCGAAGACAGCCTGACGGGTCGCGAGCAAGAACCCGACGAGACCTTCCTCCGAAGCGTCGAGGAGAAACTCGACGTGCCGGAAGACCGAAAGGAAGACTTCCGCCAGGAGGTTTCGAACTGGGTTTCCCGCCGGGCTCGCGAGGGCGAGGCCTTCAACCCGCAGGACAACGAGCGCCTGCGCCGCGCACTCGAGCGCAAGCTCTGGGAGGACAAGAAGCACAACATCAACTTCTCCGCGCTGGTGAGCGCCAACGAGTTCGACGACGACGAGCGGTCGGCGTGGATCGACGCCCTGATCGAACAGGGCTACTCCGAGGGCGGCGCGAAGGAAGTGCTCGAGTTCGCCGGCGCGGAGGTCGCCAAAGCAGAGATGGAAGACTAACATGACCGGAAACGACTACGTCACCGAGGCCGACCGCACGTTAGAAGAGACCTACGAGGAGCCGATGGGTCTCGCGGCGTACGTCGATCGAATCTTCGAGAACCCGACGATCGCCTCCCACGCGTCGAAGTACCTGCTCGAGGCGATCGAAGCCGCGGGCACGCGAACCGTCGTCGAGGAGGGCGAAGAGAAGGAGCGCTACCGTTTCTTCGACGATCCCCACAACGACGGCGAGCACGCCATCCTCGGGAACACCGAGGTACTCAACCGGTTCGTCGACGACCTGAGATCGATCGCGGCCGGCCGGGCGAAAGACGAGAAGATCATCTGGTTCGAGGGACCGACCGCGACCGGAAAATCCGAACTCAAGCGGTGTCTGGTCAACGGTCTCCGAGAGTACTCGAAGACGCCCGAAGGTCGTCGATACACGGTCGAGTGGAACGTCGTCTCGGGCGAGGCCGGCGACCGCGGACTGAGCTACGGCGGCGACACGGCGGCTGGCGACGAGCAGTACTGGTACGAAAGCCCCGTGCAGGCGCACCCGCTGTCGGTGTTCCCCGAGGAGATCCGAGCCGATCTCCTCGCGGACCTGAACGAACGAATCGAGGACCACGTTCCGATCCGCGTCGACACCGCCCTCGATCCGTTCTCTCGAGAGGCCTACGACTACCTCGAGGAACGCTACCGGCGCGCGGGTGAAGACGCCCTGTTCTCCGCGATCACCGACGACGATCACCTCCGGGTGAAAAACTACGTCGTCGACGTGGGCCAAGGCGTCGGCGTCCTCCACTCCGAAGACGAGGGGCAGCCGAAGGAGCGACTCGTCGGTTCGTGGATGCACGGCATGGTCCAGGAACTCGACTCGCGCGGGCGAAAGAACCCGCAGGCCTTTAGCTACGACGGCGTCCTCTCGCAGGGCAACGGCGTACTGACGATCGTCGAGGACGCGGCCCAACACGCCGATTTGCTCCAGAAACTGTTGAACGTACCCGACGAACAGTCGGTCAAACTGGACAAGGGGATCGGAATGGACGTCGACACGCAGATGGTCATCATCTCGAATCCCGACCTCGAGGCCCAACTCAACCAACACGCCGACAGAAACGGGATGGACCCACTCAAAGCGCTCAAACGCCGTCTCGACAAACACCAGTTCGGCTACCTGACGAACCTCAGCCTCGAGTGTGAACTCATCCACCGCGAGTTGACCAACGAGACCGAAATCTGGGACGCAGAGAGCTACGACGAACTCGAGGACCGAATCCGGGAACCCGTGACGGTGACGCTCAGAGATCAGGACGGGCAGACACGAACCGAGGAGTTCGCGCCGCACGCCATCGAGGCGGCCGCCCTCTACGCGGTAGCGACGCGACTCGACGAGGAGAACTTGCCCAACGGCCTCGACCTGGTCGACAAGGCGTTGATCTACGATCAGGGGTACCTTCAGGAGGGCGATACCCGTCGCGAGAAAGATGACTTCGAGTTCGACGACGACAACCACGACGGCGAGCACGGGATTCCCGTCACCTACACGAGGGATACCCTCGCCGAACTCGTCCAGACCGAACGTGACCGTCACCATCCCGAATTCCCCGTCGAGAACGTCGTCATGCCTCGAGACGTGTTGAACACGATGGCGGAGGGGCTCTCCGACGCACCCGTTTTCTCGACGGGCGAGCGTTCGGAGTTCGAAAACCGAATCGTGCCGGTGAAAAACTACATCTTCGACCGACAGGAGAGCGACGTCATCGAGGCGATCATGTTCGAAAAGCGCGTCGACGAGGAGACCGTCGCCGAGTACGTCGAACAGGTCTACGCCTGGGAGACCGACGAACCCCTGCACAACGACCGCGGCGAACGCGTCGAACCCGATCCGCTGAAGATGAAACTCTTCGAGATCGAACACCTCGGTCGGTTCTCGGAGGCCGAATACGAGGGGAACTTGCCGCGAGAGAGCGTTCGAAACTTCCGCCGCGAGAAGGTCATCACGTCGCTCAATCGACACGCCTGGGAGCACCGCGACGAGGACTTCGCCGTCGAGGACGTCGATCTCACGGCGATTCCGGTGATCAACTCGGTCCTCGAGAGCCACGACTGGGAGGACGTGCGCCGAACCTTCGAGGACTTCGACCCGCGTCAGTGGGACGATCCGCCGAGCGGGACGGAGACGGCTGCGATCAAAGCCCAAACGATCGAGACGATGGTCGACCAGTTCGCGTACTCCCCGGCGTCAGCCGAGTTGACCAGCAGACACGTTATGGGACAGGTGAGCTACCGATGGGACTGAGAGACGACCTCGAGCGATTCCGTGAAGTGGGCGAAAAGCGCCGCGAAGATCTGGCCGATTTCATCCAGTACGGCGACCTCGCCGGTGGGAAGGAGTCGATCCAGATTCCGGTGAAAATCGTCTCGCTGCCCGAATTCGAGTACGACCAATTCGACAAGGGCGGTATCGGCCAGGGCGACGGTGACACGCCCGACGTGGGCCAGCCGGTCGGCCAGCCACAGCCACAACCGGGCGACGGCGACGGCGACGGTGACGACGGCGAACCCGGCGAGGAGGGAAGCGACCACGAGTACTACGAGATGGATCCCGAGGAGTTCGCACAGGAACTCGACGAGGAACTAGGTCTCGATCTGGATCCGAAGGGGAAAACCGTCGTCGAGGAGAAGGAAGGGCCCTTCACCGACATGACCCGAACGGGTCCCGACAGCACGCTCGACTTCGAGCGGATGTTCAAGGAGGGCCTCAAGCGCAAACTCGCGATGGACTTCGACGAGGAGTTCCTCCGGGAGGTTTGCAAGGTCGAGGGAATCACGCCTCGAGCGGTCTTCGAGTGGGCTCGCGGCGAAAGCCTCCCCGTCTCGATGGCCTGGATCGAAGAGGCCCACAGCGAAATTCCCGACGAGGAGCGCGGGACGTGGGCCTCCATCGAGGAGGTCGAGGAAAACGTCGAGCGCGAGAGCGTCCAGCAGAAGATTCGCCGTGAAGGGATCAAGCACGTCCCGTTCCGACGCGAGGACGAACGCTACCGCTACCCCGAGATCATCGAGGAGAAAGAGAAGAACGTCGTCGTCGTCAACATCCGCGACGTTTCGGGCTCGATGCGCGAGAAGAAACGCGAACTCGTCGAGCGAACGTTCACGCCGCTGGATTGGTACCTCCAGGGGAAGTACGACAACGCCGAGTTCGTCTACATCGCCCACGACGCCGAGGCCTGGGCCGTCGAGCGCGACGACTTCTTCGGCATCAGAAGCGGCGGCGGCACGAAAATCTCGAGCGCGTACGAACTCGCGGACGAGCTCTTAGCGGAGTACCCCTGGAGCGACTGGAATCGCTACGTCTTCGCCGCTGGCGACTCCGAGAACTCGAGTAACGACACGGGAGAGCGAGTTATTCCGCTGATGGAGGAAATCGACGCGAACCTCCACGCGTACGTCGAGACCCAGCCCTCGGGCAACGCGATCAACGCGACCCACGCCGAGGAACTCGAGCGACACTTCGGCACCGACGCCGACGACGTCGCGGTGGCGTACGTCAACAGCAAAGACGACGTCACCGACGCGATTTACGAGATTCTCTCGACGGAGAGTGAGGACGATGACTGAGAGCGGACTCGCACGACACAACCACGGTGGTGTCCATGAGTAAGACAAACTCCAACGCGGATCGCTTCCGCAAACAGGCGATCGCAAGTGACCTCGAGGAACCGGTTTCGGAAGCCAGAAACTTGGCCGAGAAACTCGGCCTCGAGCCGTATCCGGTCAAGTACTGGATCATCGACTACGACGAGATGAACGAACTCATCGCCTACGGCGGGTTCCAGAATCGGTACCCACACTGGCGCTGGGGAATGCAGTACGACCGCCAGCAAAAGCAAGGCCAGTACGGGGGCGGCAAGGCCTTCGAAATCGTCAACAACGACAACCCGGCCCACGCGTTCCTCCAGGAGTCGAACACAGTTGCGGATCAGAAGGCCGTCATCACCCACGTCGAAGCCCACTCCGATTTCTTCGCGAACAACGAGTGGTTCGGGCTGTTCACCAGCGGCCGGACGGACGAGCAGGTCAACGCCGCGGGGATGTTGGCCCGTCACGCGCGAGCCATCGACGAGTACATGGCCGATCCCGACATCGACCGCGCGGAAGTCGAGAAGTGGATCGACCACTGTCTCTCACTCGAGGACAACATCGACCAACACCAGGTCTTCGTGCGGCGACTCGAGGTGGACGGACCGGCGGACGACCTCGAGGACCTCGACGACGACCTCGCGGAGAAGGTGGCCGAACTCGACCTCTCCGAGGAAATCAAAGGTGAGGTGTTCGACGAGGAGTGGCTCGAGAAACTCGAGGCGGGCGAAGAGTCCGTGACGTTCCCCGAAGAGCCCCAGAAGGACGTGCTCGCGTTCGTGCGCGAACACGGGAAACAGTACGACGACGAGGCGGGTCGCGCCCTCGAGATGACCGAGTGGCAACGCGACATCCTGGATATGATGCGCGCCGAGGCGTACTATTTCGCCGCCCAGAAGATGACGAAGGTGATGAACGAGGGGTGGGCGGCCTACTGGGAGTCGACGATGATGACCGACGAGGGCTTCGCCGGCGACGACGAGTTCCTCAACTACGCCGATCACATGGCGAAGGTGTTGTCCTCGGGCGGGCTCAATCCCTACAGCCTCGGGATGGAACTCTGGGAGTACGTCGAGAACCGAACGAACCGACGCGAGGTGCTCGAGCACCTCCTTCGAATCGAGGGTATCTCGTGGCGAAACCTGATGGACGTCGTCGATTTCGACGAGGTCCGGGCCGCGCTCGAGCCACCCGCTGCGCTCGCGACGATCACGCCGGAGACGCTCGAGGACCTCGCGGACGTGCCGGACGACTACGTCGACCACGAGGCCCTCGAGGCTGCACGGGCGGGCGAAATCGACGTCGAGCGCTATCCCTGGAAGGTGCTCACCACCGAGGGGTTGGCCCGACGCCACTACTCGCTGCTCAAGCGCCAACACCGCGGCTTTCTGACTCGAGTCAGTCAGAACGACGTGGAACAGATCGGCCGCTACCTCTTCGACGACGCCCGCTACGAGTCCGTCGAGGAGGCGCTCGCGGACGTCGACTTCTCGGCCGGCTGGAATCGGATGTACGACATTCGCGAGAGCCACAACGACGTGACGTTCCTCGACGAATTCCTCACGGAGGAGTTCATCACGGAGAACAACTACTTCACGTACGAACACTCGAAGGCGACCGGGCAGTACCACGTCGCGAGCGACGCCGCCGATGACGTCAAGAAGAAGCTCCTGTTGCAGTTCACCAACTTCGGCAAGCCGACCATCGCGGTCTACGACGGCAACTACAACAACGCGAACGAACTGCTCCTCGGCCACCAGTACAACGGCGTGATGCTCGACCTCGGGAAGGCTCGAGAAACCCTCAAGCGGATATTCGAGCTGTGGGGGCGTCCGGTGAACTTGCAGACGATCGTCAAGGAGGTCAACGAACACGACGTCGAAGTGGCGAAACGACGGAACCGAGAGCCGGAACCGGAAGAGCGTGGGAAGTTGCTTCGCTACGACGGCGAGGAGGTAACCGTCGAAGACCTCCCCTGGGAGGAAGTCGATCATCTCGCTGCAGACGACGTCGACTACGATACGAAACCGGACGAGTGGCTCGCGTAGCGGATATTTTCACGTCCATGGGCTCGCAGTAAACACTCGGAACGCTTTTGACCCTAATTACCAATACTGAGAACAGCATGGATGGGGAAGGGGTCGGATCGCTCGACCAACGACAAGCCACTGGCTCGCCGTTCGACGTGCCGGCCGTTCTCGCACAGCTAGATAGACGCGATCCGGCCGAACAGCGCGTCGCCGTCGAGACAATTCGGGAGACGATTGCGGACGAACCCCGCGCCTGCGTCCCGACGGTCCCGAAACTCAGAGCACTCCTCGAGCAAGACCCACTCGAGTACCACGAGACGGTCGCGTACTGTCTCGCCGAACTCGCAGCGGAGTTCCCAGCAGACGTCGCACCGTCCGTCGAGGAACTCGTTACCTTCGCCGGCGAGCACCCGACCGCGTCCGCGACGGGGGAGGTGCTTCGCTGTCTCGAGGCGGTAGCACGCGAACAGCCAGCGACTGTCTCCGACTACGTGGCATCGATAGCCGACGTGATCGACGAGCGACCCGGATACGACGAGTGGGGGCTCCGTCTGGTACGGCACGTTTCTCACTCGAACCCGGTTGCAACCACACGAGCGGTCCCGGTACTCCTGGATGCCCTCGAGGCGGACCCGGAAGCAACCGGTACGCAGATCCTCCCGGTATTCGGTCGACTCGCACGCGCGGGCCAGCTAGCACCGGCGTGTGAATCGAACGCGAACGACTCGAGTTTCGAGTCGCTTCTCGAGGAGACGACTCCGCTCCTCGACCACGACGTGGATGCGCTCAGACGAAACGCGATCGGCTGTCTGGCTGACGTCGCCACCCACTCTCCGACTGCTGTCACGCCACCCTCACCCGCGCTCGTGGGTGCACTCGACTCGACTGATCCACAGACACGGGCGAACGCGGCCGTCGTCTTCGCTCGCGTCGCGATGGAGACGAACGTCATTCCCGAGAACGCACGCGATCCACTGATCGGCGCACTCGCCACCGATCACGAGCGCGTCCGATCGAACGCGTGCGTCGCACTCGGCTACGGTCGCGTCGAAACTGCGAGTGATCGACTCGAGACATTAGCACACGACGACCCGGAACCGAGTGTCCGCGAACGGGCCGAGTGGGCACTCGAGCGACTCTCCTGAAACGATCGTCGGTCGACGCGGGGAGCGAAACTGGATAGGGTGTCCGTCGCGTGGTCTCGCGTATGGGTATCGAGACGATCACTATCGAGACCGACGCTCGATTGACGACGGTCGACGTGACCGATCAGATCGCGAGCGTCGTCCCAGACGACCTCGAGTCCGGGACGGTCACGGCGTTCGTCGCGCACACGACGGCCGGACTCCTCGTCCAGGAGAACGAACCGCGATTGCGAGAAGACATCGAAGACTTTCTGCGCGACCTCGTTCCTGACGAGGGCCACGCTCACGACCGACTCGACGGGAACGCAGATTCTCATCTGCGGGCGGCGATGATCGGGCCGGACGTGACGATTCCCGTCGAAAACGGCGACCTCGTTCTCGGCACCTGGCAGTCAATCCTGTTCGTCGAGTGTGACGGCCCGCGGACGCGTTCGCTCACGGTCGCGCTAACGCCTCACGCGAAGTGACAGCATCGATCTCACCTCCAAGCGATGGTCCGTCACACGGATGCCCGCCTCAGACGCGAATCGGGCGGTCTGCCGAGACGCAATCGACGCCGCGAAACTCGAGGAGTGTTGCCGTAGTCCGGCGCTCGAGCGACCACGCGTGAACCTCGAGGTCGACCGCCTTCGCTCGCGGAACGATGGTGGTCGTGAGACACCGCCAGTAGTTCGCACCGATGACGTCACAGTCCAGTTCGATCGCGGTCGTGACAGGGGTTTCGAGGCGGCGACTGGCCAGCAAGCCCGTCGGCTGCTCGCGGTCGAGTTCGCGAATTGCTCGAAGCTCCGGTGCCAAAAACGAGGTCGTCACGACGCGATTGTCGACCGATTCGATCGCCTCGAGGACGTCGGCCGCGATGTCGAGTTCTTTCATCTCGAGGTTGACTTCGACGCGCGAGGGCAACGCCTCGAGGAGTTCCTCGAGCGTCGGCACGCGCTCGCCGGACTCGAGGACGGTCTGGGTTTTGAGTTCCTCGAGTGACTGGTCGGCGACCGCGCCGACGCCGCCGGTAACCCGATCGATCGTCTCGTCGTGGATGACGACGAGTTCTCCCGACCCACACCGACGAACGTCGAACTCGACTGCATCCGCGCACTCGGCCGCAGATTGAATCGCGGCGATCGTATTTTCCGGAGCCGTCGCGGCAAATCCTCGATGTGCGATCAAACGCATTCACTGGCACAACGACGGCGACCGATTTCAGTGTCTCGCATCGTGACAGTTACACCGCACTTTCTGAGCACGGTCTCGAGTCACGGTCGGTATCGGCGGGACCGCTCAAATCCGCATCGCTCGCTTGAGACGAATTCAGGACTTTCAGCTGCTTAGCCGCTTGTACCAACCAGGCTCGATTTCGACCCAAACGTTGTAGTAGCCACTCTTAAATGGGTGCCACATATAGTAGGGTTCAGTTACGGATCGAATGGTCTCTATTGGGTCAGGAAGGCGCGACGTCGGGTGGGGGTATATATGACTAGTCGAACCGAGGACGTGGTCGAAATCTTGCTCGTCGAAGACAATCCGGGGGATGTTCGGCTGACGAAGGAAGCGCTGGTCCAGCTTTCGATCGAGACAACGACGCACGTCGCGATCGACGGCGACGAGGCACTCCAGTTCCTCTCGAGACGAAACCGGTCAGACACGGAATCGCTTCCCGATATCGTTCTGTTAGATCTCAATTTGCCTCGAATGGGTGGGCTCGAGGTACTCGAGGCGTTGGCGGACGAGTCGCTACTCGCTCGCATTCCGGTTGTCGTTCTCACGAGTTCCGACACGACGGAAGACATCGTCGAAAGTTACGAACTCGCCGCGAACGCCTACTTGACAAAGCCGACGGATCCGACCGAATACACGGAGATGGTCGAAGCACTCGCTCACTTTTGGTTCGAACAGGCTGCACTCCCCCCGATGAGTCCGTAATCGGCGTGGCGCTTCGACGCGACCGGCGACCACCCGAGCAATCATTATCGTGGTCGTGGAAGCGAGCGTATGGCTCCGTCCGAGTTTTCAGTCGACTTCGACGAGCGGGTCGCAATCGTGACGGGTGCGAGCGGTGCACTCGGTAGTGCTGTCGTCGAGCGATTCGATGACGCGGGGGCGACCGTCTGTGCCGTCGATGTCGTCGCCCCCGACGGTGAAGACAGTCACCTCGAGATCACCGACGACGTCCACTTCTACGAGGGCGATCTCACCGACGAAGCCGACGTCGAGCGCCTCGTCTCCGACATCGTCGACGATCACGGCCGGATCGACCACTTGCTCAACATCGCCGGCACCTGGCGCGGTGGCGATCCGATCGAGGACACCGACCTCGAGGAGTTCGAACTGCTCGTGAACGTCAACCTACAGACGGCGTTTCTGGCGTCGAAACACGCATTGCCACATCTCCAGGAGACCGAGGGATCGATCGTCAGCGTCAGTGCGCGTTCGTCGCTCGAGGGTGGCGAAGGGGACGGCCCCTACCGAATTACGAAAGCCGGCATTCGGCTGCTCACCGAAACCATCGCCGAGGAGAACACGGGAACCGTTCGCGCGAATGCCGTGATGCCGAGCGTAATCGACACGCCGATGAACCGCGAGATGATGTCGGACTCGGACCACGACGAGTGGGTCGATCCGTCGGACATCGCCGACGTGATGGCATTTCTCTGTAGCGACGGGGCGTCGGTGACGAGTGGCGCTGCTGTGCCAGTGTACGGAGCGGCCTAAAAAATACAGCTAGATCGCCTACAGGTTTTCGTCGATCCAGCCCGCGAAGTCCCCGGTCAGGAAGTCGACGTAGTCGACGATACCGAGGTACAGCGACACGACAAGGACGATAATGATCGGGACACGGATAGCCCAGATCCAAAGCGTCCCGATCGATCCGAGTTCACCGATTCCTTTTTCGAGTTCGTCCACGGCCATCTGCGGGGCGATCCACCCAACCAGGATCGACAGCATGAGTGCACCGAACACGAGCAGGATGGCGTCAGCGAACAAGTCGAGCAGGTCCAGGAAAACAAGATCGTAGGTAACTGGAACTCCGAGGAGATAGATGGCCCCACCCATACCTGCCGCCGCCTTCCACCGTTCGACACCGTACTCGTCGATCGCATAGGACGTAACGACCTCGAGCAGCGAAATCGCACTCGAGAGCGCGGCGATTGCGACCGTTGCGAAGAACAGCAGTCCCAGGAACTGTCCGCCGGAAATTTCCGCGAACGCCTGGGTCAATGCGACGAAAATTTCACCGGGTCCACCTTCACCTGGATCGGTCAGATCGCCGGCCCACATGATCGGGAAGACGACGAGTCCGGTGAGGAATGCGATACCAGTGTCGAAGCCGATGATCATCCCGCCGTCTTTGGCGAGGTTTCGATCTTTCCCGAGGTACGACGCGTACGTGATCATCACACCCATCCCGAGAGAGAGGGTGAAGAATGCCTGTCCGGCGGCAGCCGGCAAGAGTTCGACCCAGTTGTCGGCGATGACGCCGAAATCAGGTGAGAGGTAGTACTCGTATCCACCACCAGCGCCAGGTAGCGTGTAGGCCCACACCGCCAACCCAAGCAGGAGAACGATGATCGCCGGAACCATGACTTTCACCGCGAGTTCGATTCCTTTCCGGATTCCTAATGCGACGATACCGACCGTCAACACCATGAACACCGTATGCAAAATGAAGGCGTCGAGACCGACCGCCAGCGTGTCGAACATCAGCTCCGGATCGCCATCGTACGACGCAATGTGGTCGGCGTAGCTGCCGCGCAAGCCTTCACCGGCGTAGCGAATAAACCAGCCCGCGATTACGCTGTAGTACGACAGAATAACGAATCCGGTTACGATGAAGATTCCGCCGACATACTTCCATGCATTTCCACCGTACTCGAGTAATGCGCCGACCGGATTTCGTTCGGTTCTCCGACCGACGACGAACTCGGCCAGAATTGCGGGGAATCCGACCAGTGCGATAAACAGCAGGTAGACGACGAGGAACGCCGCCCCCCCACCTTCACCCGTTACGAACGGGAATCGCCAAATGTTTCCTAACCCTACCGCGCTCCCCACCGCGGCGAGAATGAAGCCTGTTCTTGTTGCCCATGTCTCTCGTTGAGCCATGTCTTGCCCATTGAGAGGGGTGTTATATATAACTTTCTACGGTATTACCTCTCGAGATAACGAGCGTCTATTTATAATTGCTGTCGGTCGTTCCACCATTTGCCTCGTGGATGGTTATTAATTGTGATGGTGTTGCGGAATCCTTTTCCAGTAGGTTCTCGCACGAGAATATATGAACCACGCAGGGGTGCATCGACCGTGACGATGGAAGATCGCATTGCGGAACTCGAGGAGCTACGCGAAGAAGCCCGTCTGGGTGGCGGAGAGGACCGAATCGAGAAACAACACGACAAGGGCAAGATGACCGCCCGCGAGCGGATCGACTACTTCCTCGACGAGGGGACGTTTACGGAGTTCGATCAGCTTCGGACCCACCAGACCAGCCAGTTCGGGATGGAAGAGAAGAAAGTTCCCGGCGACGGTGTGGTGACGGGATACGGCGAAGTCAACGGACAGACGGTGTTCGTCTTCGCTCACGACTTCACCGTCTTCGGCGGCTCGCTCGGCGAGGTGTTCGCCGAGAAGGTCTGTAAGGTCATGGACATGGCGATGGAAGTCGGCGCACCCGTCATCGGGCTCAACGACTCCGCTGGGGCCCGCATCCAGGAGGGTGTCAAGAGCCTCGCTGGCTACACCGAAATCTTCCGCCGAAATCAGGAAGCGAGCGGCGTTATTCCCCAGATTTCCGCGACGATGGGTCCGTGTGCCGGCGGTGCCGTCTACTCCCCGGCGATCACCGACTTCATCTTCATGGTGAAAGACACGAGCCACATGTACATCACCGGGCCCGGCGTCACCCAAACCGTCACCGGTGAGGAGGTCACGCACGAGGAACTCGGCGGCGCGATGACCCACTCCGGGAAGACCGGCGTCGCCCAATTCGCCTGTGAAAGCGAAGAACAGGCCCTCGACGATATCAAGCGGTTGCTCTCGTATCTGCCACAGAACAACGTCGAGGATCCACCTCGCGTCGAACCGTGGGACGACCCGGACCGACGTGACGAGGAGCTGAAATCGATCGTTCCACCCAGCCCACAGAAGCCCTACGACATGGTCGACGTCATCGACAGCGTCGTCGACGAAGGCTCGTTCTTCGAAGTCGCGGACAACTTCGCGAAAGAACTCGTCGTCGGATTCGGTCGACTCGATGGCCGTTCCGTCGGTCTCGTCGCCAACCAGCCTCGAGTGAACGCCGGAACGCTCACCGTCGACGCCTCGATGAAGGGCTCGCGATTCGTTCGCTTCTGTGATTCGTTCAACATTCCGATCGTCACGTTCGTCGACGTGCCCGGCTACATGCCCGGAACCGATCAGGAACATCGGGGCATCATCCGCCACGGTGCGAAACTGCTCTACGCGTTTGCGGAGGCAACCGTCCCACTGCTGACGGTCATTACCCGGAAAGCCTACGGCGGTGCCTACTGCGTCATGGCCTCGAAGAACCTCGGTGCCGACGTTAACTACGCCTGGCCGACCGCCGAAATCGCCGTCATGGGGCCACAGGGTGCGGTCAACATCCTCTATCGCAAGGAACTCGCCGAGTCCGACAACCCCGAGGAACTCAGAGACGAACTCATCGAAGAGTACCGCGAAGAGTTCGCCAATCCGTACACGGCGACGGACAAGGGCTTCCTCGACGACGTCATCGTGCCGACCGAAACCCGTCCGCGCCTGATCGACGACCTCGAGATGCTCGAGACGAAACGCGAGTCGAATCCGGACAAGAAACACGGAAACATCCCGCTGTAAGCATGACGACACACCAGTCGAACGTCGAACTCGACGGCCCACAAGATGGTCTCGAATCGGCAACGCACTCGACAGCAGGGGAAACCGACGGTGCCACCGTCGAGACTCCATCGCAACCGGCGTACGATATCGACCTCCCCGCGGATGCGAGCGACGAAGAAGCGGCCGCAATCGTCGCGGCAATCGGCGCACACGTTCACGATCACGCGCTCGCGATTGCCGCGGCAGCGTCCGAGAGCGAAGAGACGTGGGACGGAAAACGCTGGTCGTTCGCCGGCCGGATTCGGGACCGACAACAGCGGACCGTCAGAGTGCCACGCGAAAGCCCAACCGATCCGTGGGCGGCCGCGGGCCGAACGGATCGATTCTAACGAACGACGGTGGGATTGGCTTTCGAGCGATCGATTTTACCGAAGCAACTCTCCCTCGAGCAGCGTCCGCGTGCGTGTGGACCTGACGCACAATGAGTGCGCTTAAGAGACACCGTCCACAACCCCCGAACATGGCCACGCAAACCGAATCTTCGACGGACATGGGTGTTGGACTGGCGTTTGCACTCAGCGCAGTTGCAGCGATTGGTGCGTTGTTGATGTTCACCGGAGCCCCGGACATGACCGCAGCCTGGGGATTCGCCGCAGCGATGCTCTTTAGCGCGCTGGCAGTCGTTGGCATTCACCTCTACTGGGACTAATCGCCAGGCGAGACGTCGTTCAATACCGGCGTACGTTCCGAATCGGGCTACAAAAGTTAAGAGCGACGATGTCCTAAACCCCCCTACGGACGATGACCGACTACTCCAACGAAGAGCAAGAAATCCTCTCGTACCTCCGGGAGAGTGCGACTCGAGGTGAACAGTACTTCCGGGCGAAGAATATCGCGGAAGCGATTGGGCTGTCATCGAAGCAGGTCGGTTCCCGCCTCCCTCACCTCGCGGAAAAGGCGGACGAGGTCGACATCGAAAAGTGGGGTCGCGCTCGCTCGACAACGTGGAGAGTGACGATTAGTTAACCACCGATTGGAACTGGGTCGTTGTGTTGGTGGAGTAACGTGACGTTCGGTCCACGGTCTTTTTACCAGTGACTCCCGGAGTTAGGGCCATGACAGTACGGGTCGATCGATCGTTCGAGGTTTCGGCGCCACCCGAACGTGTCTGGGCATTTATCGCTGACCCAGAGAATCGCGCACAGGCGATCAGTGTCGTCCACGAGTACACCGCGACCGATCCCGCCGGCAAAGAAGTAACCTGGCACGTCGAATTACCGATTCCGTTCGTTCGGAAAACGATCACCGTCGAAACCGAAGACGTGGCGCGTGACCCACCGACGTACGTCGAGTTCGTCGGCAGATCGAAGGTGATGGACGTCAGCGGGACGCACGAAATCGTCGACACAGCCGACGGCACCCGCCTAGAGAATTCGTTCGTCGTCGATGGCAAACTCCCTGGCGTGGAGACGTTCTTCGAACGAAATCTCGACGACGAACTCGAGAACTTGCGTGTCGCCCTCGCGGACGACCTCCGGGCGACCAACTCAGGGGGCGACTGACGACGCTCCCTCGACGAATCAGGTACCACTCCCGATAGACACCACTCGACGACAGACCACACACGATGACACCGACTCCGACCACACCGTTTACGCTCGCACTCGCCCAGATCGACGTCGAACCGACCGCTGTCGACGCGAACGTCGAACGCGCCCTCGAGGCCATCTCGCGTGGGGCTTCGCGTGGTGCAGATTTGGTTGCACTGCCGGAGCTGTTCAACGTCGGGTACTTCGCGTTCGACAGCTACGCCGACCTCGCGGAACCGATCGACGGCACGACGCTCGCTCGCATTCGAGAGGCAGCGGCCGAACACGGCGTCGCCGTGCTCGCGGGGAGTATCGTCGAAGACCTCGAGGCGACGGCGACCGTCGAGACGCCGGCAGACGAGGGGTTTGCAAACACGGCGGTGCTGTTCGATTCGAACGGTGATCGTCAACTGATCTACCGGAAACACCACCTCTTTGGGTACGAGTCGGCCGAATCCGAGCTACTCGTTCCGGGTGAGCGCATCGAGACGGCAACCGTTAGCGGGGTCACTATCGGAACGACGACCTGTTACGATCTCCGCTTTCCGGCCCTCTATCGTCGACTCGTCGATGCCGGCGCAGAATTAGTGCTCGTCCCGAGCGCGTGGCCGTATCCGCGCCTCGAGCACTGGCAAACGCTTTCACGCGCTCGCGCGATCGAGAATCAATGCTTCCTCGCGACGATCAACGGCTCGGGCCACTTTGAAGACGCCGACGCGACCCTGCTCGGGCGGTCGACCGTCTACGACCCGTGGGGGACGACGCTAGCCTCGAGTGGTGATGAGCCAGCGCTCGTTCTTGCGGAGTTGGATCTCGAGCACGTCGGGCAGGTTCGAGCGGAGTTTCCCGCACTTCAAGACCGGCGACTGTAACTGTACCGCGTTCGTCACTTCCAGAACGGCGACGTCGATCACTGAATTTTTATTTCAGGGACTCAATTGTCCGACCTGCCGGTTACAGGCGCTTTTCACGTCACGACCGGCAGAGCGCGTCTCCGGCCCGACACACGCTCGAATCCCGGGACTCGAGCGTGTCTCGTCTCCGTCCCACCTCGAATTCACTCCTCTTTCGTTGCTGTCGAGTCGCTGGCTATCCGGGTCAGACGGTCGATCTCGCAGAAATTGCGAAAAGTACCATCGGCCAGCCCGTTGCGAAAAAGTAACGTAGTGGCTTCGCGTGTGTTTTGACAGGAATGTTCAGGAAGGTTCTCGTAGCGAACCGCGGGGAAATCGCTGTTCGAGTGATGCGAGCCTGTGAGGAGTTGAATATCGGGACCGTCGCGATCTACTCCGACGCCGATTCGGAGTCGGGACACGTCCGCTTCGCCGACGAAGCGTACAACGTCGGTCCGGCTCGAGCGGCCGATTCGTACCTCGATCACGAGGCGGTTATCGACGCCGCACGGCGAGCCGATGCCGATGCGATCCACCCCGGCTACGGCTTCCTCGCGGAGAACGCCGAATTCGCGAGCAAAGTCGAGGCTGCCGACGGTATTACCTGGATCGGTCCTGCGAGTGACGCCATGGAAGCACTCGGTGAGAAGACCAAAGCGCGGACGATTATGAACGAGGCAGACGTGCCGATCGTCCCCGGAACGACGGATCCCGTCACCGAACCCGAGGAGGTCACCGCCTTCGGCGAGGAACACGGCTACCCGATCGCGATCAAAGCCGAAGGTGGCGGTGGCGGACGCGGGATGAAAGTCGTCTGGAACGAGAGCGAAGTCGAAGACCAACTCGAAAGCGCCCAGCGCGAGGGTGAGGCCTACTTCGACAACGATTCGGTCTACCTCGAGCGCTACCTCGAGAACCCTCGTCACATCGAAGTCCAAATCGTCGCCGACCACGACGGCAACGTTCGTCACCTCGGCGAGCGTGACTGTTCGCTCCAGCGCCGCCATCAGAAGGTTATCGAAGAAGGCCCCTCCGCTGCGCTCTCCGACGAACTGCGCGAGAAGATCGGCGAGGCCGCTCGCCGCGGGGTTTCTGCGGCGGAGTACACCAACGCCGGCACCGTCGAATTCCTCGTGGAAGAAGAGTCCGGACGCAGTCCCGACGAACCGCTTGGCCCCGACGCAAACTTCTACTTCCTCGAGGTCAACACGCGAATTCAAGTCGAGCACACCGTCACCGAGGAAATCACCGGCATCGACATTGTCAAACGCCAGATTCGAATCGCTGCCGGCGAAGAAATCGATTTCGAGCAAGACGAGGTCGAGATCGACGGTCACGCGATCGAGTTCCGGATCAACGCGGAGAACGCGGCCGAGGACTTCGCTCCTGCGACCGGCGGCACGTTAGAGACGTACGATCCGCCGGGCGGAGTCGGCGTCCGGATGGACGACGCCCTCCGACAGGGCGACGACCTCGTCACGGACTACGACTCGATGATCGCGAAGCTCATCGTCTGGGGCGAAGACCGCGAGGAGTGTATCGACCGCTCACTGCGCGCGTTAGGTGAGTACGAAATCGATGGCATTCCAACGATCATCCCGTTCCACCGACTCATGCTCACCGACGAGGAGTTCGTCGAGAGCACGCACACGACGAAGTACCTCGACGAAGAACTCGAGGAGAGTCGAATCGAGGAGGCCCAAGAGCAGTGGGGCGGAGACGTCGGCGACGGCTCGAGTGAGGACGAAGAGGCCGTCGAACGCGAGTTCACCGTCGAAGTCAACGGCAAACGATTCGAAGTCGAACTCGCAGAGCACGGTGCCCCGGCGATTCCGGCCGGCGACGTTGACGTCGACGGTGGCCGCGCCGAACCGCCACAGCCAGCAGGCGGCTCGAGCGATAGCAGTGACCTCGAGGGCGACGGTGAAACCGTCGACGCAGAGATGCAGGGAACGATTCTCGATGTCGCCGTCGAAGCGGGAGACGAAGTCGCCGCTGGCGACGTGCTCGTCGTTCTCGAGGCGATGAAGATGGAAAACGACATCGTGGCCTCGAAGGGCGGCACCGTAACCGAAATCGCCGTCGAGGAAGAACAGAGCGTCGATATGGGCGATACGCTCGTCGTCCTCGAATAGGGAAGATCGATTCCGAATAGTCCTCGAGCGTTCGACGGTGGACGTTTTGCTCTCCCGACCTGTATTTTTGAGAGTGTCCTTTCTGCCACCCCATTTTCCGGTTACATAAACGAGTCAATGACTGCTTTCGTAGACGAGTTAGGACCGTTTCCTCTCGACGGTAGTCCGTGACGCTGAAACAATTCGAACGAAGCGGACGATTCACCTGCTGAGTGTCCTACTATCACAACAATATTGAAGTCGAAAAAATACACTGTCGGACAGAACTGAGCCGTGCTGAACAATAGTGTCCAACAAGGGCTGGCTGAGGCCAGAGGATTTATGCCCGATGACTGTAAGAGTCTGGCCAATGCTACTCTCAGCTGACGCCTCGGATACCACTGCGACACGCTCGATCAGTTTCGACGTAATCGCCGCTGTTGCCGAACGAGAGGGTGTCGATCCGATGGATATCGAACCTCCAGAGTACGAAGCGTTGTACGAAGCCATCAATCCGGAGGCGCTCGATGCAATTTTCACCCCGCGAACGGATGGAACTCCTCGAGCAGCGGGTCGCGTCGAGTTCCCGTTCTGTGGGTATCACGTCACGGTATCGAGCGACGGGGATGTCGACGTTCGCGAGCAATCGAACACCGATCAGTAAGCCCGTTTGGCGCGTGGGCCTCGAGTCGACACTCACTCGCGTGTCGCGTCGATTCGTGTTCGCCATTCGTCGGGGAGTGACTTCGACTCGCCAGTTTCTCGATCGACGAGGACCTGAACTGTCTCTGCCGTAGCGGCAGTCTCTCCTTCGGCACGAATCTCGTATCCGATCGTTAGGCTCGAGGTACCGAGGTCGGTGACACCCATCGAGACGGTAACCCTGTCGTCGGCTTCGATTGCCCTGACGTAGTCGATCGTCATCGTGGCGAGAACGGTTCCGATATCTGGCAGTGAAACGCCGATAACGTCGACGAAGTACGCTTCTCTCGCTTCTTCGAGGAACGTGGCGTAAACAGCGTTATTTACGTGGCCCATGAAATCGATGTCACGGAGACGCACGTCGATGTCGGTTTCGTAGGAGTACAGGTCGTCGGGATCGTCGGTCATCGATGCCAGCTAACGAACGCGGACACCGTATAGCTACGTGTCCCACCCGTATTGTCATCGATCGTCGCGAGTTATTCTGCGTCACAGACCGATTCGAAGACGGATTGATGGAGTTGCGTCGTGACGATTTCCATCAGCGGCTTCATGTTTCGCGTATCTGCCCGGTTGTACTCGACGAGACGCTCGAGTGCGGCGTCGTCGCCGCGTTCGTACTCGTGCCAGAGGCGGACGGCGTCACGGCCCGTGAGGTCTGGCATGTCGCGGTCGATTCCGAGTTCTCGCTCGATCGCTTTCAACCCGCCATCGAGTCCGAGCGTCTTACAGGGGTACATGAGGTCGACGTGGGGCGTCGTGACGTCGATGTCGTAGCAGGTCTCGAGAAACGGCACGTCGAAGCGCTGACCGTTGAACGTCGCCAGCAGCGCCGCTTCCTCGAGTTCGGTCTCGAGACGCTGACTCGTCAAATCTCGTCCCTGAACGAACGTCTTCGTCTCACCGCCCTGGTGAAGGCTGACGGTCGTCACGTCGTTACAACTCGCGTCGAGTCCGGTCGTTTCGATGTCCAGAAAGCAGGTCTCCTCGCGGACGTTTTCGTAACAGCGCCAGCGGCTAGCTGCCGGCATGGCGTCGGCGAATACCGAAACGTCACCGCGCTCGAGGTGGCGACGACCGTCGTCGATAAACGAAGAGATCCGGTCGGCGAGCGTCTCGCCGACGACGCTCCCATCGAACTCGTCCCAGTGGGTGATCCCGTGCTCCCAGAGACGACGTTCGGTGGTTTCCCCAACCCCGCGAACGGGAATGAAACTGTTCTCGATTCGCACACCCGTTTCGGGGCGCCGCGTAAACTAAAATTGATTGGATCGACGCCGGGACCGTTATCTCGACCGTCTCGAGAGACTGGCGGTATCGACCGGTGAGACTGGATCTCCTGTGAGCGTTTGACGGCTCAAAAGGCTAGCCACTCGGTCGTCGTTCCGTCGTCTCGAAACTGCCAGCGATGTTCGTCCGTTCCGCGCCGAGAGCGGATTTCGACGAGCACGTCGAACAGTGGCTCGAGGAGACGAACCAGTTCGTCGGTGCGCTCGAGTGGGAGGTGATAGTGGCCCATCCCGTTATAGTAATCGACTCGAGCGGTGAGCAGGTGGAGGAACTGAAACACGTCGTCTCGTGGCTGTGCGTCGAATAACCGCTGGAGGCAATCGAGACAGACGCGAAGCGAGGCGGGTTCGAACCCGTCCGCACGCTCTTCGAGTTCCTCGATCGCATCGTTACTCTCGAGACCGAGCGTTTTGAGCGGTGTCTGGTCGGAGGTGTCGCCACCTACCCGTGTCGACGGTGTGGCCGCTGTCACGTCGATCGTACGGGTGTGATCTGGCGCGTCGATACTCGAGTGAGCACACGGTTTCGTCGTCGAATCTGAATCGGTGATAGTGAGTCGATATCGCGAGGGTGCATCGACGCCGCCACACAACCGACGACAGAGGGTCGTGTGGAGTTCGGACGCATCCGTGCCGACGATCAGAATATTGCTACCGTTTCGTTTGAGTTTTGCGAGCGTCTGTCCGAAACTCGCCTCCGATGACACACCATCGATTGGTTCACCATCCATTCCGTCATACAGAGATTGCGATATACTGATAAGTTTTCTGTCTCGTACTGATCGTATCCTTGTGTTTCACTGACAATCGTGAGTTCGACGGACTACTTTCGAGTCCACCGGCTACCGGCCGAACTTTTCATTGAGGCACCCGTAGGAGTCGTATGAGCGACTCCAACGACGAACTGATCGATGCCGTTCGTGAACTCACACGAACGATCGACGACCTTCGAACGGAACTCGAGGCGAACACCGACGGTCCTCGACTGCGACCGCGCCCGCGGCCGCCGACCCCACGAGAGCTCCTTCGGTTTACGGACGAGATTGCGATCCCGGCAGCGATCGTTGCCCTCGAGACGAGCGTCCGCGCGCTCGAGGGGTTTCAGCGGACGCTCAAACTCGCGCGCACCGAACGAGACGTGCGAGACCGGACGTCGACTGCGACCGACGCCGCGGGAGATCGCGCGAATGCGCTCAGACGAACGACGCTCTCACAACTCGATACCATTCTGACGCAACTCCAGCGAGCGACAGCCGACGAAGACGCCGTCGAGGACGACCGAGTCACCGACTTGTTATCCGAGGCTCGAGCGCTGCGCGACGATCTCGACGGAAGGTTGCAGCGTCTCGGCGACGATGTCGACCGTTCTGCGGAGCGCTCGGACCCGATTCGCATCGACATCGAAGACGGAACCGTCGACTCGTCCGATATCGGTGACGAAAGCGACACTCGGGGCGATCCACAGTCACACGTCGACGTCGACGCCGAACTCGAGACGCTGAAAGATCGCTACGGCGAGGAGGATTCGGATGCCGATTCCAACCCGGATGTGGGTGCCGATGTTGGTTCCCACGAGAATCGCTCGGGTGAGGTCGGTGAGACTGGCGATACAGGCGAAGCGAGCGAAACGGACGGGACGGACGAGACGAACGGTGACAACGGATCGGACCCGACTCGTGACGATTCTCCGGGAGCGGGAGACGATACCGGCGAGGACAGTTAGACCGGCTCGAACCGATACCCGTCCCACTCCTGGCTTTCTGGCTCGCGAATGCCAGCATCGGGGTCGCGCAGTTTCTCGACGTACACCGGTTTTACCTCGTCGCCAGTTTCGATATCGCCGGTCGTCACCTGACCGATCGCTCGGACGGATTCTCCCTCGACGTCGAATTCGACGATTGCGAGATGATTCGGCTCGCGGACGCCCGGTGGCGTTGCCGTACTCGTCGTCCACGTGATCACTTCTGCGGTGTACTCGCTGAGGTCTACCGTGTCGACCGGTTCGGTCCCACCCGGTCCTCGAGGATGACCGGGGTAGCGAATCGTGCCGTCGTCGTACTCGTAGGCTTCCATCGTCATTGTGCTGCCTCCATGATCGTCGTGATCACACAGTTGCCAAACCCGCCGACGTTACAACAGAGTCCGGCCTCGGCGTCGACCTGCCGTGGCCCTGCCTCGCCGACCAGTTGTTCGTAAATCTCGACCCCTTGTGCGACGCCGCTTGCACCCAGCGGGTGCCCCTTCGATTTGAGACCACCGGAGGTGTTGACCGGCAACTCGCCCGTGTCTCGCTCGGTGTATCCCTCCTCGACGAGTTTCCACGCCTCGCCGTGCTCGGCGAAGCCGAGTCCCTCCATCTGGAGGAACTCGAGAATGGTGAACATGTCGTGGAGTTCTGCGACGTCGATATCGTCCGGCTCGAGGCCGCTCATCTCGTAGGCTCCGTTGCCGCTCTCGACGACGCCGCCCATTACGGTCGGATCCTCGCGTTCGTGGACGACGTGGGTGTCCGTCGCGCCGTCGATGCCCGAAATAACGGCGTAGGTGTCGGTGTACTCCTGGGCGACGGATTCGGGACAGCACATGAGCGCCGCCGAGCCATCCGTGATCGGACAGAAGTCGTACAGTCGAAGCGGATCGGCGACGACCGGCGACTCGAGGATCGTCTCGAGGTCGACTTCCTTCTGGAACTGCGCGTGTGGGTTGTCGACGCCGTTTCGATGGTTCTTGGCGGCTACTTTTCCGAGACTCTCACGCGGGGCATCGAAGCGCTCGAGGTAGTGTCGGGCGGTCAACCCCGCAAACGAGGGGAGCGTGACGCCGTGTTTGTACTCGACTGGGTGCGTGAGCGAGGCGATGACGTCGGTTGCTTCGCCAGTCGTCCGATGGGTCATCTTCTCGCCGCCGACGAGCAGCGTCATCTCGCTCGCGCCGCTTGCGACGGACTGCCAGGCGGCGTAGATACCTGCACCGCCGCTGGAACTCGTCTGATCGACACGTTGTGTGTATGCCGGCATCGCATCGAGGTCGTGGGCCAGCGCGTTCGGAACGCCGGTCTGTCCTTCGAATTCCCCACTCGCCATGTTCGAGACGTACAGGTGATCGACCGCCGAGGCGTCGACACCCGAATCCTCGAGACACTCCTCGCCGGCTTCCGCGAGGAGGTCCATGATCCACTCTCCCTCGCGTTGGCCGAACTGCGTCATCGAGGCACCGATAATTGCAACACGTTCCATACGCTACTGGTCACCGGTCAACGATTTATAAGGTGGGGATCCCGACAGTGTTCGTCGTTGCGAGGGCTTCAACGGACGGCTGTCGGGAGACTACACCGATTCAGCCGTCGTCGTCCCCAACTCGCTCGCACGTGATCGTGCCTGCTCGATCATCGCGGGTCTCGCTTCGAACGTGATGACGACGTCTTCGTCACCGTACGTCACGTCGTCGACGTGGCCGTTATCGTGAATCCACGACACGACGCTCATCGTCTCGTCCGTCATCGGAAGCAACAGGCGCTCTTCACGCCACTCCGGCAATTCGTCGTCGATTCGCTCGAGGAGGGCGTCGACGTTCGCTCCCGTCTTCCCGCTGACGGCAACCGGATTCGGGGCGAGCGACGAGAGCGCCTCACGCTTTTCGGCGAGTTCGTCCTCGTCGACTTTGTCGATCTTGTTCAACACCGTGACGATCGGTGCCTCGTTGCGTTCGTAGAGTGTGTCGTGGCTGGTGACGAGTTTCTCGTGAATCTCGTCGACATCTTCGCTAACGTCGACGACGAGCAAGACCAGGTCCGCACGGTAGACCGAGTCCAGCGTCGACTTGAACGATTCGACCAGCCAGTGGGGCAGATCGCTGATGAACCCAACCGTGTCGGTCACGAGGACATCACGCGGTTCGATCGCTGCACGTCGGGTCGTCGTCCCCAGCGTGGTGAACAGGTTATCCTGCGATTCGGCCGTCGCCTCGAGGTCCGGGTGGAGTCCCTCGTTTTCTTCGACGGTGAGGTCGTCCGCGAGTCGGCGCAAGAGGGTCGATTTGCCGGCGTTTGTGTAGCCGGCGAGAGCGACCAGATCGAACCCGGAGTCGCGTCGGCGTTCTCGCCGATGCTGTTCGGTCTGTTCGATCTGCTCGAGTTCGTCGTTGATCCGGCTGATCTGGTCTTTGATGTCCTGTTCGCGGCTCTCGTCGTACTCTCCCAGACCCATGAATCCGGGGTGCTCGTCCCGTTTGGCGAGGCTGGTTTTCGCCTCGGCTCGAGGGAGTTCGTATCGGAGTTCCGCGAGTTCGACCTGAAGCTGTGCCTTGCGCGTCTGGGCTCGCTGGCCGAAAATCTCGAGGATGAGCGTGAACCGGTCGATGACCTCGACTCCCGCATCGAAGAGCTGTCCCAGATTGTACGTCTGATAGGGGCCGAGTCGATTGTCGAAGATAACCGTCGTCGCCTCGGTCTCGTCGACGAGCTCGGCGAGCGTTTCGGCTTTCCCCTCACCCAGTTGCAACGCGGGATCGGCCCGTCGCGATTGGGTGACTTCGCCGACGACAGTGTACCCTGCTGCGGCTGCAAGGTCCCGGATTTCGCTCGTATCCGCGACGCCGGAATCGACGCGTTTCGCGATAATAGCCTTCATACAAACCTCGAATGTGTCGTAGTCGATTCGGACTCGTGTCCGTCCGTTCGCGAGACGTGGGGCTCTCCGGACGACGACGATCCTTCGCTAGCCCACCGTTCGTCTCGACGTATCGATCGAGACATCCGCTGGCCGTCACTCGAAACGATGTCGGGCGAACACCTCCGTTGGACGAATGCTGACCATACGCGTGAATACGTGTCCGAGCGTCTTGAATCCCATGCTCAAGTCACACTCACGAGTCGTCCAATCGGTGAAATGCGCGTCCCATTTGCCGTCAGAAATGGGGGACGGCGTCGGTTTCAACCACAACAGTAATTGTCATTGGCACATATGTGAAACCGTGGTTGTAGATATCGATCCGTCGACGCTCGGCCTGGAGTTTGCCGGAGGTGCGATTATCGGTGCGGTTCTCGGATTTGCGACGAAGCAGGTTGCCACCCTCGTCGCCATTATTATCGGCATTCAGTTGATGGCGTTTCGATATCTCGAGTCACAGGATATCGTCGCCGTCGACTGGAACCGTCTCTCAGCGGGCCTTGTCGAAACGCAGGAACGAGCACAAGCGGAAATTCACTGGCTCGAGTCGGTCCTCTCGATGCTTTCGGTCGGGGCCGGGTTCACGAGCGGGTTTTTGATCGGGTTCCACCGAGGGTAGCGAAAGAGGCCACTCGCTGAGAGTCACGTCTCGTTTCGGGCGTGAGACCCTCCCTCAGCGAGTTCGTAGCGTATTCACCGAGTCTGGAGGTCGTCTTTGTCCTTGACGAGTTCGGTTTCTGCTTCGCCACTTGAGTGTTCGTTGACGACATCGTAGAAGTCGTTTTGCATGCCCGCTGGGAACGTGATGGCCCCGATCCACGAGCCGTCGGGTTGCCACTCTTCGCGCTCGAGATCGCCGAAGGAACGAACCTTCGCCTGTGCGCTCCCGGCGTACTCCGCGGGGATCTGGACGGCGATGGTCACCTCTTCGAAGCGAATCGGGATGACGGGACGTAACGCGTCCAGGGCCTCGTCGACTTGCTGTTCGACCGGTTCCATCGGATCGACCGTGAAGCCAGCCTCCTCGAGGGCGTTCTCGATCCGTTCTGGGGGATGGGGCGCGTTGTCCATCTGTGGATTGACCGCGTTTCGTGCGATCGTGTTGATCAGTTGCTTGCGCTTTTGTTCTTGCATCTCCCGACGCTGTTCGGCCGTGATCTGGATCTCACCCTGCTTGATCACTTCCGGGATGATCTCGAGCGGGTCGGTCGTCTCGAAGACCGTCTCGAGATCGTCCTCGGCAGGTCGGTCTCCTCGTGAGGCGTTTTCGAACACGTCCTCTGCAGCGATCACGTCCTCGAGGTCGTCGTCGAACTCGCCCCGTTTAATTTCGAGTGCCGCGTCAGGATCGACTAACACTTCGAAGCGCGCCCCGTGGGACTCGAGTTGCGCCGTCACCGCCTCGTCGAGCGATATCATACCTGTGAGTTCCGTCGGACGGGTAAAAGAGCTTTTCCTGATCACTCGGCGGAGATAGACGCACGAACCCGCGAAAAACGAGACTCGAAACTGCAAGCGACGTCCGCGGTGAGTTGTCTCGATTACTCTGCGTCTTCGTCGTCCTCACCGTCGTCGAGGAGGTCGTTTTCCTCGAGGTGAGATTCGATCTTGTCGTAGTCGAACTGCTCGAAGGACTCCGTTTCGACGTCGACCGTCGCGAGGCCGACCTCGTTCGGCAGGAGCGATCCCTCGTTGACCGAGGCGAGCGCGTCGAGTGCGAGTCCGATGCCACCGTCGAGATCCGCTTCTTCGTCGTAGTTCTCCTCGAGGTACTCCTGTAAGTCGCCGCGGTCTGCACCGACGGCGAGGGCCTTCCACTCGTAGGGGGTCCCGGACGGGTCGGTTTCGAACAGACGCGGCTCGCCGTTGTCGATCCCGCCGACGATTAGGGCGACGCCGAACGGACGGGCACCGCCGACCTGGGTGTACTGTTGGATGTGATCGGTGACTTCCTTTGTCAGCGTCTCCACGCCGATTGGCTCGCCGTAGCGTAGCTGGTTGACCTGCGTCTGTCGGCGCGCGAAGTCGATGAGCTGGCGAGCGTCGGCGACGTGGCCGGCGCTGGCGATGCCGACGTGGTTGTCAGCCTTGTGAATTTTCTCGACGCTCGAGTCCTCGAGCAGCGGAGAGGGAACTCGTTTGTCGACGGCCAGTACGACGCCGTCGCTCGTTCGGACGCCGATGCTTGCTGTTCCTCGCTTGACCGCCTCGCGAGCGTACTCGACCTGGTATAGTCGGCCGTCGGGCGAGAAGATCGTGATGCCTCGGTCGTACGCCTGCTGTTGTTGTTGTCCCTGCATAGTATCACGCTAAATCGTAATCGAGGTCTGTCGCACCCGTGAACGTCTCATCGAGTCGCACGTCTGTAGATCCATCGCGCACAACGGCGACTCGCTCCTCGTTCCCGAACACGACGTTTCTCTCTTCGGAATCTTGCCCGCGTCGACCTAAATAGTTTTCTTCAGCGGCACGGATCGTGCCACTGATACCACAGACCCGAATTCCGACCGGAGAACCGTCTATCTCGTCGATACAGGCGACCGCTGCCCGCCCAGGTTCAGTCTCACCGCGGCGGACGCGAACGATCGCTGTGCCCGTTCCATCGCCAAATTCGAACCTGACGACCGTCATATCGGCTCGAGCGCTGCCCGGATCCCCCAGTAAATTCTGGGCCGCGTACCAACACTCGCGTTGGAACGCCCGCCGATCGATCGAAACGTCCGGCCAACTCTCGAGTTCGATCGCGAGATAACGCCAGCGCGGCTGGAGGTGTTTTGGCAGGTGTTTCATGCGGAATCGAGAGCGTCAGTGTCGTCCGCTCGGGTCGTCGCCCGTTCCGCAACTAGGACGCCGACTTGTTCGTGGACCTGTTCGACTGCGGTGAGCGAGAAACCGGCGTCGGTGAAGGCGTCCGCGAGGACGCCGACGGTCGCCGGATCGTCGACCTCCGGCGAGTAGTACGGCTCGTCCGGATCCGGTTCGCCGAAGAACATCACGTCACCGAGGACGAACGTCCGGGGCTCGAGGGCGGCGATCGTCGCGATCGCCTCGCGTTTCTCTACATCCGAGAGGTGATGGAGGGCGTAATTCGAGGTGAGTACGTCGACCTCGCCGTCGTAGTCGGGTTCACGGAAGGTCCCGTGGCCAAATGAGACGTTCTCGAGTCCACGCTCGTCGGCCTTGGCTCTGGCCTCGTCCATCATCGCTTCGCTGATGTCCCGACCGACGACGCGCTTCGCGTCGGCTGCGAGCGAGAGGGCGATCGCGCCGGTTCCAGTGCCGAGATCGAGAACGATATCGTCCTCGCTCGGATTCGCGTGTTCGACCACGAGGTCCGCACACGTCCGATACTCGGGTGATTTCGACTCGTCGTAACTCGCCGCCTTTTCGTCGAACCTCGCGGCGTGTTCCTCAGGACTCTTCGTCATATCTCCCCCGTTCGACGCCCGGCTCAATGAACGACTCGGAGCGAATCGCTCGGTTTCGTTCGGCGAGGTGGCCCCACTCGGCGAGCCCCGCTTCGATAAACTCACTCGAGAAGCCCAACTCCTCGCCCAGCGCAGCGAGTTCGCGCGGGGCGCGCATCTCGAGGTGCGATCGGGGATCACCACTGACGACGTACGGCGCGTCGTAGTAGTCGACGATCTCCTCGAGTTTCTGCAGCGACTGAATCGCTCGCACTCGTCTACCGCCGCTTCGTCGGAGCACCCCCGAGAGGTCGAACTCGAGGCGAACGCCGTTCTCGACGGCAGCTTTCACGATCACGTGATTGACGTCACCACCGCCGGCCATCGGATGAGCGAGAACGTCGACCTTGTCCGTTTCCACCGCGAACCGGTTCATCGCGTTCGAACCGCCGTGAACCGCGAGGATCGTCTGTTCCGTTCGATAATTTCCAACCGACCCCCCGGCCTGTTCGGGGGAGTCGGCTCGTATCTCGAGGCCCGTCACGACGTCGACGTCGTACGCCTCGCGGATTTCCTCGGCGTCGTACTCTCCACGCGAATCGTGGTGGTTGCGCACGACCACGCCCTCGAAGCCGTAATCGGCCGCCGTCTTCGCGAGTCTGGCGACCGTGCTCTCTCCGTCGGGATGGGCGTGGACGGCCTCGTACATACTCGAGTCGTCTCACGGCGACAACTTGGGCATTGCGCCATCCATCGGACAAAAACAGCCGGCCGAGAGCACGCTCGCCGGAATGTGGCGAGCGTGCGACCCGGGGAAGGGCAGGTTGTTATCCGAAGACGACCGCGAGCGAACCCGAAGGGTGAGCGAGCGGGCCGACGACTGATGTGGAGTGCGCGGCGCGTAGCGCCGCGACCAAGCGAACGGCGAAGCCGTGAGCCGCGTCGTGAACGAAACAGAAGAAGGAGTGCTTTTTATAAACATTTTACCGAGTGACGACGCCCTGTGCGACAGCGATGCTGTCGTCAGGTCGTCAGAACGCAGAGTAAAATGTTTTAGTTGAGAATCGACTGCGCGACCGTCGCGAGCTGACCGTTGTCCGCCTCGCGGAGTCGATCGTCGCCGATCGTCAGGCGCAGTCGCGGGCGACCGACGTCGATCGGAACCTTCTCGGTGTCGATGAGACCCATGTCCTCGAGTTTGGTCTTGGTTCGGCTGAACGTTGCTTTGGACGCGATGCCGACGTCTTCACCCCACTTGCTGATGTCGTACAGCAGGGCCTCGTTCTTCGCCGCGACGAGCAGCGAAATGGTTACTTCGTCGAGGCCGTCGCCGTCGCCGCGGGCGGTCTCGAGCGAGTTGAGGATCGAGGTGAAATCTTCCTCTGCCTCGGGACTGATCTCGTCGGCGAGGGTCTCCTGGACGTCCGTGATCGGTGGCGTCCGGAGGTTGAACTGGGTGGCGTCCTCCCAGCGGCCGGCGTACGTGTCGTACGTGTCGGCGACGAAGCTCTCTTCGTCGGTGACGAGGCCGCCGACGCGGTCGCCGGCGTGAACGATCGCGATGACGCGTTCGTCGGTGCTCAAAAGCGAGTTTTCGGGTGCTTGCTCGAGCGTGCGAAGTGCGAGTGCGTCCTCGCTGATGAGGTCGGCAGCGTTCGAGGCGATGATGAAGTCGCCCATCACATCTTTGAGTGTTCGCTCGTCTGCGAGCATGTGAACCGACGGCAACTCGCCGTCGAATGCGGTCGCGACGGAAACGAACTCTTCGATCGCATCTGCGGACGGATTAACCATGTATACGTCCCCAGATGCATCCTCGAGAACAGATTCGAGGATATCGTCAATCTGGTGGTTGAGTAAATTCGAGGCCATGACTATACAGAAGTAAACGAACGGATGTTACTTAATTTTGGTGGCCGTTTGACCACCAGAACATCCAATCGCGACGGGACACCGGTAAGTTTTGTCTCAGATATCGTCAATTTCCCGATCAAATCCGGATGGAAGTCCGATACTTGTTAACCAATTGTCTAGATAGGACGTTCCGTGTTACAGTCTTTCCTTCGGCATTGTCATCGTCATTGTATTGTGGATAATAATTATATATGCTACCGTAGTACTGTTGGCTCGTATGGGTGCTAGCTACGAACAGTGTTCGTCGATTGGTCGGAAGTTGTATCGTTGGGGGTCAACGGCTGATGCGCGTCGGTTCCCGCTAGTGAGTGCAAAGCGTGTCAGTACGTACGGTGGTCCCTAAGCTGCTTACTGGACAAAGTGCGACCAGATATCGTTCGACCAGTAGACGTCGCCGTCGTAAATTACCGACGCGTCTGTTTCCTTGAGGACCGTTGCAACCTCACTCGAGGTGAGCGTCATGTTCGACTGTGTCCCGCTGAGGTACGCAAACTCGTTTTCTTCGGTGTGGGGGTAGTAGTACGACCCCGTTGCTCGTGTCGAGTAACAATCGAACGTCACGAAGTACCTCGAGGGTTCACCGTCGAGTGCCTCGAGAGTGATCGTAATCGGAAGCTGGTTTTCACCGTGGACAAGTGAGTGAGTTCCGTCGCCGACGACGGCGTAGTCTTTGCCCATCATGATTCGTCTGCGTGCGAGGCGAAGCGCGCGTTCGAAACTGAATCCGTGGACGAGCAGTTTGGCGAACATCGAGCCCACTTTGACCGCGTGTTCGTTCAGAACTTCTTGAAACGTTACTGCACCGGCCACGCTGCCGTTTTCGATCAGATCGACCCCTTCGTAGTAGGAGCCACACGCGTTGAGGAAGAAGGTCTGTGCGTTTGATTCGTCCACATTCGAGGTCGAGAGCGAGCCGTCCGTACAGCGAAGTCCATCGGTTTCACAGTGGCCGATGTAGTGGACGAAGTCGTGGTCGGCTTCGAACACACGGGCGAGTTCGCTCGACGTAAGCGATTCGAGGACGGTGACGTCCATCGAGAGCTCCGACGATCGTTGCCGGTAGATACTGGCGACGTCATCGTGTTCGCAGGCCATCTCGGGATCGTTCAACACGATACAGATCGACGTCGTCGAACTCGGGCCTTCGATGTACTCGAGTCGATTGTGGTAGGCCTCCGGTGTCGTGTTGAAGACGTCGATTGGAACACCGTCGGCGAGCCATCCGTGGACGCGACCTGTTTTGAGGTCGGGTTTGACGATATCGACGGACGCGACGGCACCGTTCATTGCACCCCTGGTGTCCGCGTTTTCGGGAGAACGACCGGCGCGGTAGAAGTCCTCGAGCGATCGTTCGACGAGTTCTTTCCCCTCGAGTTCGGATGTCTGTGGCATGTAGATCATGCTCATCCGATCGAGCAGGAACGGGAGGGCCTCGACAGTATCGTACGTCGGGGCGACGTACGTCGAGAGGTGCCAATCCGGGAGTCGGTGTTCGATTGCAGCGTAGGGAACGTCGAGGTACGCGGCGAGTCGTTCCCGTGGCGGGGCATCGTAGAGCCCCTGTGCGTCGACTCCGAGCGCGTCGATGACGTTGAGTTCGGCCAGATCGGTACCGTGGAGACCGACGTTCCGGACGAGGCAATCGAGGAAAAACGCCTTTCGGAGCAACTGTTCGACGTCTCGCTCGAGTTTGGGCATCGATGAGAGTTGCGTTTCGATCGACCCGTCGGTCGAACGAAGCGTCGGTTCGTTCGATTCGGTTCCGCGGGCATCGAACGGGACGATCGTCGCCTGAAGATAGTAGGCGAGGGGTGCGATCACGTAGAGCGTCTCGTAGTCGGCTGGTACGAGGAGTTCGATACCGGTGTCGATACGCTTCTCGCGGACGGTGTCGGGAATTTCGAGGTGGTTGCCGCGCTCGAGGAGCGGTGGGTGGCCTCGAAGTGTCGGGTACGTGCGATCCGGGCTGTCGGTTTTGTGTGCTGTAGCGAGGTGGGAAATCGCAGTTGCAAGTTCGGTCGGCGAGTCGGGGACGGTAATCGTCTCCGTCGGAAGTTCGTGACGACTCCGAAAGCCGACGATGACGCGGGTCCGTTCGGGAAAGGTAACGACGGTTTCTTCGTAGCCACCGGCCTTCGAAATGGTCGCACTGCCGGAGAATCGAAGGTACGTTTTGATCTCGGCGTCGATATCGACGACGTACTCGTCGGGGGCGAGCGACAGCGGGGTGCCGTCCGGATCGAGTTCGTGTTGCGCTGTTGTGCTGAGTGAACACGCGTAGGTAACGGCGTGGGGGAATCGCAGTTCGTCCGTCGTAACGACGACCGTCTCGTCGACGGGGCGCGGGATGTCCGGACCTGGGCCGTCGACGACGAGCGTCTCACCGTGTACCGACAGTTCGGTGTTGTCGGCGTCCGTCACACGGAGCGTATTATCGCCCATCGCCCACTCTATCATTCGGTTCGCTGAATGTTTCTCTGCAAAGTTAGTTGTATCGGGTGTGTCACGACAATATCTGCCATTACGATCGTGAAACGTCGGAAATGAGGAATTTGAGCGGTTAATACCCGACCACGCCTCTTTCGATTGGATCGTGACCGAACCGCTGTTCTGGAGGCCAAGTAGTGGCCCCACTTGCCGAAGACGGGTACACTTATACACTCGCCAGCCGGCACATCGGACATGGAACACGAGCACGTACGGGAGGTCGATCCCGCCGTGGCAGATGCACTCGAGGGTGAGGTCGAACGCCAGCGATCGTCCCTGCAGATGATCGCGAGCGAGAACCACGCCAGTCAGGCGGTTATCGACGCGCAGGGAAGTGCGCTGACGAACAAGTACGCCGAGGGCTATCCCGGTTCCCGGTACTACGGCGGCTGCGAGTATGCCGACGAGGTCGAGCAACTTGCCATCGACCGTGCGAAAGAGCTCTTCGGCGCCGAGCACGTCAACGTCCAGCCCCACTCGGGCACCCAGGCCAACCAGGCCGTCTACTTCGCGATGTTAGAGCCCGGCGACAAGATCCTCTCGCTGGATCTGACCCACGGCGGACACCTCAGTCACGGCCATCCGGCGAACTTCGTCGGGCAACTCTACGACGTCGAGCAGTACGAAGTCGACGCCGAGACGGGCTACGTCGACTACGAGGGGCTCGCAGAACAGGCCGAGGAGTTCGAGCCGGACATCATCGTCTCGGGGTACTCCGCGTACCCGCGCGAGATCGAGTGGGGGCGCATTCAGGAGGCCGCAGACAGCGTCGACGCACTCCACCTCGCCGACATCGCTCACATCACCGGTCTCGTCGCTGCGGGCGTTCACTCCTCGCCGGTCGGCACCGCCGACTTCGTCACCGGTTCGACCCACAAGACCATTCGCGCCGGTCGCGGCGGCATCGTCATGTGCGACGAGGAGTACGCCGACGACATCGACGCCGCCGTCTTCCCCGGCGGACAGGGCGGGCCGCTCATGCACAACGTCGCCGGGAAGGCTGTTGGCTTCAAAGAGGCCCTCGAGCCCGAGTTCGAGGCGTACGCCGATCAGACGGTCGCCAACGCGAAGGCCCTCGGCGAGCGTCTCGTCGAGAACGGTTTCTCGCTCGTCTCAGAGGGAACGGACAACCACCTCGTCCTCGTCGACCTCCGCGAGAGCCACCCCGACACGAGCGGCGGCGACGCGGAGGAAGCGCTCGAGGACGCCGGAATCGTCCTCAACGGGAACACGGTTCCCGGCGAGACGCGCTCGGCGTTCGACCCATCGGGTATCCGCGCGGGCACGCCCGCACTGACGACTCGCGGTTTCGACGAAGACGACTGTCGCAAAGTCGGTGAGTTGATCTCCCGCGTCATCGATGCCCCCGAAGACGAAGCCGTCATCGAAGACGTTCGGAGCGAAGTTGAGGACCTCTGTGGCGCGAATCCGCTGTACGAGTAAGTAGTCGATTCGGTCGATCATCAGCGTTCGGTCGCGTCGCTTTTTTCCGCTACTCGTTGTCCCGGCCCACTTGCCGCGGGCATCCAGCGGTTCCACCGAGTACTCACACCAGTTTCCATAGCGGGCGACCGTTTGGTGGATACGTGAGTGTTCTCCCTCAGTCGTCGCTCGAGTCGCTCGAGTCGGCACCGATCGACTCGTGTTTGTGCAGGAGTGACATCTTTTCGCGGAGGTCTTCGTCCTCGTCGCCGTACGTCCGAATTCGGTAGACGTACAACAACGACATTACCAGAATCCAGCCGAACTGGAGCACCAGTGCCGACGGTGCGCCCAGTGCGACGAACACCATGAACACCGCGGAGACGACGACGTTGCCGACGGCGACGACTTTGAGCACCGGCATCGGGAGTCGGTAGAACGAGTACTTGTACCGATCCGGGAAAATTTTCGGGAGATTCCACAGCGCGACTCCGCTAATCATGAAGCTGATGAAAATTCCGGTGACCGTGACGGTCACGAGCCAGTCCAACACGTCGACGGTGAGAATCGCCCCGAAGGGGCCCATAAGGGGGGCGGCGAGTAACGGGGGGAGCCCGAGTAACAACAGCGCACGGTTTGGCGTTCCGAACCGATCGTCGATCCCGGCGAAGAATTCGGGAATGACGTCGTCACGGGCCGCGCGCATGATCGTCCGCGAGTAGGACGTGTAGAGCGTGTTGGTCGTCGTCGCGGCCGCAACGAGGGCGCCGATCGCGACGAACGCGATCGCCCAGCCGGGTAAGATTCCTTCACTGACGGCCGCGATACCACCGTCGACGGCCTCACCGTCTTGGGCGATCGCTTCCCACGGGACGGCACCGACCAGGGCGATGATGACGGCAATCGTCAACACTGCCACGAGTGCCATCCCGGCTGCGAGGACGCGCGGGATGTTCTTCGCCGGGTTCTCGAGTTCCTCGCCGATCTCGATGATCATCGCGAAGCCCTGGAACGGAATATACAGCGTCACGGCTGCCAGGAAGAAGGGGGCGTATCCGTCGGCGTACGGTTCGCCTTCACCGGCGGGGAACATCGGTTCGAAGTTCGCGGTATCGAAGGACGTGAAGCCGCCGACGACGAACGTGATCATCGCCGCGATCAACAGACAGACGAGAACGATCTGGATGTTCGCGGCGAGACGAACGCCGACGTAGTTGAACACCAGAAACGCTCCGAGCAGGAGGTAGACGGATACTAGCGTCGGCAACTCGACGAAGACCGGGACGTACTCGGCGAAGCCAAGCGCCGCGAACAGCAGGTACGCCCACACCGACAACACCGGAACTGCAACACCGAGGAATCCCCAGTACGGCCCGACGAGCCTCGAGGCGTAGACGTACGCGCCACCGGCGACTGGGATTGCACCACCGAGTTGTAACAACAACAACATTCCCAGTACCATCGGCACTACCGAGAGTAAGATCGCCAGGACGATACTGGGTCCAGCGACGGCGGCCATCTGTGTCGGGACGATGAAGATACTCATTCCGACTGCCGTCCCAATGAGCAATGCCACCGCCGCGATTGGTCCCACCGTTTCGGTAATCAGTTTAAAATCGTCAGTAGCCATTGATGATATGCTACTACATGGCATGCCATCTGCCTTCAACCTACCTATTGAAACAGACGATACCACTGCGTATCATTCGGGCGTATTACCGACACGATATCCACATCCGTGGATAGTGTGGCCAGCGGACATGGCGATTCTGGGCACGAACCCGAGGGTTGAATAGCCTCGCGGCCGCCCACTCGAGTAATGACCGAGATCATCGACGGCAACGCTGTCGCGAGCGAGATTCGTGAGGAGTTGACGGGTGCAATCGAAACACTGGCCGACGCGGGCGCACGACCGGGATTAGCGACGGTACTGATGGGCGACGATCCCGCCAGCCAGACCTACGTGAACATGAAACAACGCGACTGCGAGGAAGTCGGCATCGAGAGCGTTCACGTCGACGTCGAGGGCGATGCACCGCCTTCGGCACTCTACGAGACTATTGGCAACCTCAACGAGGACCCGGCCGTTCACGGATACATCGTCCAAGCACCCGTTCCAGACCACGTCGACTACAGAGAGGTCATCCGTCGCGTCGATCCAGCAAAAGACGTCGATGGCTTCCACCCCGAGAATGTCGGCCGTCTCGTCGCCGGCGACGCTCGATTCCGTCCGTGTACGCCCCACGGCGTCCAGAAACTCCTCGAGTCGGCTGACGTCGACATCGAAGGCAAAGACGTCACGATCGTCGGTCGATCGGATATCGTCGGCAAGCCACTCGCGAACCTCTTGATCCAGAAGGCTGAGGACGGCAACGCAACGGTGACAGTCTGTCACTCCCGAACCGACGACCTCGGTGAGAAGACCCGCAACGCGGATATCGTCGTCGCCGCCGTCGGCGTTCCCGAACTGATCGACGGCTCGATGATCAGCGAAGACACTGTCGTCATCGACGTCGGTGTCAATCGCGTCGAAGCAGACACCGAGAAGGGATACGAACTCGTCGGTGACGTCGACTTCGAGAGCACGGAAGAACGCGCCAGCGCGATCACGCCCGTCCCCGGCGGTGTCGGTCCGATGACGCGCGCGATGTTACTGTATAATACGGTTAAAGCGGCGAGCCTCCAAGAAGAGATCGACGTGTCGCTTCCCTGACCGACGCTCCCTCCTCTACGGAGCGGTTACTCTCCATATCTAGACGGCGTCGTCGAACTCGAGTGTCTCGAGTCGATCCTGCGCCCGTACGACGGCCTGTTCGTCCCCACGGAGTCCGCTCGCGAGGTCGCGTGTGGCGTCGACCAGTTGATCTGCTCGTTCCGGTGCGACGTCGCCATCGAGCATCCGGACACGCGTGACGTGATCGTCGAGCGTCTCGAGGGTGGCCCGTTCGGTACTCGTGAGGGTATCGTTGTCGACCCAGGTTCGAACGTCTCGGCGGTATTCGTCGACGGCGGTCGCGTAGGCGAGTCCGCGAGCGCTGCGAAGCGACGGCGGAATTTCGGCTGCCGGTGGGCGGTCACCCTGATCGGCGTCGCGAAGTAAGGAGAGGAAGTAGAGTTCCTCCCGTTCCTCGAGGCGAAAGTCTCGAGAGACGATGTCGGAGACGTGGAGTAACTCGAATGCGCTCAGGTACGTGTCGTCCAGATCACGCAGCGATCCACCGTCGATGAAGCCGCGTCGACGAACGTACTCGCGACACTCCTCGCTCGCCCGGTCTGCGACGTCGTCGCTCGAGTGTTCGTCGAGGTCGTTTCGAACCCCCGTGAGGTCGAACGTCACCTCGAGGTCGGTGTGTTCGGCACGTTCGTTTATGCCGACGCTGTGGAGACTTCCACACGACGGGCAATCGATCTCGCCGGTTTCGTAGTACGACCACCGGGTTCCACAGTCAGTGCACTCGCGCTCGCCCCGTACTTTCATAGCGAGACGTACGTCCGGGAGCCCAAAAACCACACCGGAGTCTCGGTTACGTCTCACTCGAGCGTGTCTGATAGTGCGGACAGCGGATGTCGCAGTCAGTGACTCGCATATGAGTCTCGAACGATTAGGCTTGCGGTCGAGATCCCACCGACACCGATCGTGAGCCAGTACGTACAGAGCCGGTAGATGAGTGCGATGGTGAACGCCGCTGCCGGGTCGAGTTGACCGAGGGTCGTGAGTCCGGCGGTGACGATTGCTTCGACACCACCCGTTCCACCGGGTGCCGGAACGACGGTTCCCAGTTTGCCGAGTGCGACGACGATGGCGACGACGGGTAACGATAGTTGATGGCCAAGTGCCATCGCGCCGATGTAGACGGGGAGCATCAAGAACGCCATCCCGAGGTGGGCGTAGATCGTCGCGACGACGAGCGTGCGTCTGTTGGTCGTGATCGTCTCGACGGTCGTGTAGAACCGATCGAGGCGCTCTCGGATGGTCACCTCCGAGAGTTGCGTGGTGAATCGGTCCGTGAACCGCCCGGTGGCGACACGGACGATGCCAGCGAACCTAAGCACGATTCTGTAGACGAGCGACGGTCGGCGAACGACGGTGAGGACGACCGACGTCACGACGACGAACAACACACCAAAGGCTGTGAACTGCGCGACCATTCCGTTACTGAGGGCACCGGAAACGGTGATTATCGTGAGGCCGAGGAAGCCGAACGTGTAGTAGGGAACGTAGTTCAAGAGGTCTGCAGAGAGGATACTCGCGAGTCCATCTTCGTAAGCCATCTCTCCGTTGCGAGCGACCAGGTAGGCGACGAACGGTTCTGTCGTCACTTGGCCGTACGGCGTTGCGTATTTGATGAACATCGCGCTGAGAAAGACCCCGCAGATCACTCGCCGGGACATCGTCGTGTCGACTAGTGTGATAAATCGCTCCCACACCATACCACGGAACGTGAGTGCGAGTAACCCAGAGAGGAATCCCAAACCGAGCAGTCGAACGTCGGCGCCGGACAACTCGTCGACGATTCCCTGGCTGCCAACGAAATAGACGAGGAGGGCGAGGAGGGTAAGGGCGAACACGAATCCGAGGGCCATTCGACGCTTCACGTACGTACCAACGCGCCAACCATACAACTATTTTATGAATTTAGTGGCCATTATGTTTATTACTGTCCAGTAGAGAAAGGAAAAACTCCGGGAGGAATAGAGGGTAATCGAAAAGCCGCGGTAACGGCCCGATGTGTCGCTCTATCGGCAATTACCGAAAAAACAGTTTTCCGGGGTGACGGTCACACCATCTTGGAGGATGTTCAATACGTGATTAACAGGCGGCAGTTGCAGGCCGCACTGAAACCAACGGGAACGTCCTATCCAGAGATATGTCCGATTCAGAACTGAACCGACGTAAGTTCGTGGCCGCAGCAGGTACCGCAAGTGCACTCGTCCTCGCCGGCTGTGCTGACGATGGAAACGGTGACGATGATGACGACGGAGCCGAAGAAGAGGAAGATCCGGCGACAGAAGACGATACGGACGACGAAGACGACAACGGTGACGAAACGTATGCGCTCACGGTAACCGTCGAGGACGACGGTGAACCCGTCGAAGGCGCGACCGTCGAACTCGAGGAGGCCGACGACGACCTCATGGACGACGATGAGGACGAAGACGAAGAGGAAGAGGAAGAGGAAGAGGAAGACGACGACGATCTCCTCGATGACGACGAGGAAGACGACGATCCGGAAGAAGCCGAAACCGACGCGTCGATTCAGGAAGACGACGATCCGGCCGCAGACGAGGATGAGGACGAAGACGACGAGGACGAAGACGAAGATGACGATGATCTCCTCGATGACGACGAGGACGAGGACGAAGACGACGATGAGGACGACGAAGACGAGGAGTTCCCACTCGAGGAGGAAACCGACGAAGACGGTGAGGTCGAATTCGACGACCTCGAGGACGGCGAGTACACGGTGACCGCTGAGTACGAAGGCGAAGAAGCCGAAGACGACGTCGAAATCGACGGCGACGACGAAGAGGTCACGCTGACGCTGGGTGAAGAAGCCGAAGACGACGATGCCGCCGCAGACGAGGATGACGACGAAGACGACGAGATGGACGACGACGATATGATGGATGACGACGAAGACGATGCGGCAGACGACGGTGACGAAGACGACGCACTCTAGGTCACACTGAGTCGGCTCAGAAAGACATCACCTCGTGGTGTTTTCCCGTCAGTCAAACGCCCGTGACAGACGTTTTTACCGGTCCAAACCCACGCATGTGAGATCCATCTGTCACTCCCTCGAGTCGAACTGACGTTAGTGACTCCCGGGAAGAAACGGTACTGGCTTCGCTCATTCAGTGTTACTTCACTCGAGTCACACGGACGTGTTCGTTTTTTCGGCCGTTGTCGTATCCCGTGTCAGATTGTACTGTCGTCTGCCGACGAGCGTCAACCGCGCGAACCGTTTCACGAACAAATCGATGACTGACTCCTAAAACCGTCACCATCCTTGTGACGACACGATGCGTGACGAGTCACATACTGGCCAGCTCCGGATACACTCGAGATTGCTGTCACGGTCTGGGCGAGCGAACGCGAGGGCTTTTTTCCGTGTCGCGTCCGTAGTGTGACGTATGCGAGACGAAGAAGAAATCCGGGAGCAATACGAGTTTCTCACCGAACACCTCGAGAGCGAGGAGATGAACCACGAGGGTGTTAGAGAGATGTTCACGTACTACAAACGCGCGATTGGCTGGGTTCTCGAGGAAGAACACATCTGATTGTCATCGAATCTGAACGTATCATCGCTCCGCCCGGTGTCGTTACCTTTAAGTACACTCGGCAAAATCGTTCACCTGACGCTTCGCTTGGAGGGCCGAAGCGTCAGCGGGGACCAATTCAGGGCGGCAAGCACTCGCGTGGCATTTTTCCGCCACGCGATCTGCTTTCCTGTTTCGATACAATTCACTCAGTCAAAACATTGCTTTTTAGTAACGCAGTATCGTCTCCGTAGACGGAGTTTATTCGCTACGCGATAGTATAATAATACGGAAAATATCTACCCGGACACTAAACATGAATCGAGCGTTACCTATCCTCCGGTGTCGATTCATCACCGCCGTTATCATTTGGCTAAATCGAAAATGGCAACATTCGTCTGTAATAGTGCTGTTTCAGTCGAAACAACCCGATAGCCTTATTAAAATTCGACAGTAAGTGCAAGTGGTACTTACCCAATGTACGACCTGACAGGATTTCAGCGTGACTTGCTGTACGTCATCGCTGGCGAGGAGGAACCCCACGGACTGGCAATTAAAGAAGAACTCGAGCAGTATTACGAGAAGGAGATCCATCACGGTCGATTATATCCGAATCTCGACACGCTCGTCGACAAGGGCCTCGTAGAGAAAGGCCGGCGTGATCGACGAACGAACTTCTACACGCTCACTCGACGCGGCCGGCGCGAACTCGAGGCGCGTCGTGACTGGGAAGGACAGTACGTCGAACTATAGGACGTCGGTCGGTCAGGGTCGGGGATCGCTATCGATGCCGTCGTTTTTCGCGTGGGGTCGTTCAGCGACGGTTCGTTCGAGGGTTACTCCGATTCGAACGGACTGACGGGACGAACGCTGGCATATAGTTGGTGTCGGATTGCACTTCTCGAGAGGTGGCGGTGCTCGTTTCGCCACCGTACATATATGGACTCGTGGTGAACCACCGCTAGTGAACGAGGTGACGTTACAACTCGTCGAAGCGCCACTCGAGGAGACAGTCGTTCGGCTGGCGCTCGCCGGCGCACTCGGTATGTTCCTCGGCTTGGAGCGAGAGTGGTCTCAGAAATCGGCGGGTATTCGCACGTTCTCACTCATTAGCTTGCTCGGAGCAGTCTTTACGCTGCTCGCGACGGAGACACAACTCGGTGAAGGGTTGCTCGTCCTCGGAGGCATCCTCGTCATCGTCCAGGGAATCATGCTCGCAATTCAGGGGCTACTGAGCGAGGAAAACGCCGGGTTGTCACTCACGACGTCGGTCTCGATGCTCGTCGCGTACGGAGTTGGTGCACTGGTCGCAGCCGACTTCGTCGTCGAAGCCGTCGCCGTCGCCGTCCTCTCGTCGCTGTTGCTCGTGCTCAAACGAGAACTCCACGAGTTCGCGTGGGGGCTCTCCAGAGAGGAAATGCGCTCGACGACCGAGTTCGCTATTTTGGCGTTCGTCGTCTATCCGCTCCTCCCGGCGGAGTGGACGCCCGAAATCGCCGGTCTCACGATTCCACTCGAGCCACAGGTCATCTGGCTCATGGTCGTCGCAGTCGCCGGGATCGGTATCGTCAACTACGCGATCGTCTCGACGTACGGCGGCCGTGGAATCGCTGTCACGGGGTTTTTCGGCGGGTTAGCGTCCTCGACGGCAGTCGTCGGGACGATGCTCGATCACGTCCGACAGCGCCCCGATGCCGCGTCGTACGCTGTCGCAGCGATTCTCCTCGCGAACGCGGCGATGGCGTCGCGTAATCTCGCTATCGCCGTGGGATTTACGATGGGCGGTGAGACGGCGATCCTGTTCGAGTCAATTATTCCGCTCGGTGCAGTTATCGTGCTCGCGTTCGCCATCGCCGCGATGACTGCAGACTGGCGTGAATCCGGTCCGATCGAACTCGAGAGTCCGTTCTCGCTGAAGAACTCGCTCGCGTTCGGTGCCGTCTTCCTCGTGGTGCTCGTCTTCGGTTCGCTGGCCGAAACCTGGTTCGGCACGCTTGGGTTCTACGCAACTGCCGTCGCGAGCGGGTTCGTCTCGAGTGCCGGAGCGACCACCTCGGCGGTCGTCCTCTATCGTGGTGGCCAACTCGGGGCGACCGAAGCGACGATCGCTATCCTCCTCGCCACGGTCTCGAGTATCGTCGTCAAGGCGCTACTCGCAGCGACGTCGACGAACACGAACTTTCGTAGGCAGGTGGCAACCTACAGCGGGATGCTCTTACTGGGGGGTGCGCTCGCGTCTCTCGTAATCGTTGTTTGAGACGAAACGTCGCGATCCGTCGCGCGTTACGTCGTCATACGAAAGCCTCGGCGTCTTATCGCTTCGACACGAGTATCGTGGATGATGATTGGGGCACTAACGGTCGGCAAAAAGGCGGTGACGTTCGGGTACAAACGCTACGGCCTTCCGGGGGCAGTTGCATCGGGCGGGATCGTCCTTGTCGGGTACCTTGCCGTCCGGAGAGCGCTCCGTGGGGCGGCCGAGGCCGACGAGGACTCGATCGGTGCGGCGATCGATGCAGAACAAATCGAACGCGCGATCGATCAGAACGGGATCCAGGCGGTGACCAACGTCGGGACGCTCGAGGAGGCGATCGATACGGACGAACTGCGTTCGAACGTCGATTTGTCCGACGTCCGATCGGATGTGGAGTCGTCGATTCCAGAGGATTCCGAGGAGTTCTCTGAGGAGTTCGACGAGTACGACGACGAGTACGGCCAACAAGCAGGAGGCTGAGACGATTACTCGCTTCGGAGTTCGTCCATGTGGTCGATTCGCTGCTGGACGAGGTCGGGTTTACCGATGTCGTGGCGCATGTGTAATCCGTCGTCCCCGGCAACCGCGAGGGCGTCTTCGGCGATTGCTTCGGCCTCGGTAATCGAGTCCGCCAGTCCGACGACGGCGAACGAACGCGAGGTCGTCGTGTAGATGCCGTCGTCGCGTTCATCCACACTCGCGTAGAACAGATACGCGTCTCCGGCGCTCTCTTCGTCGATCTGTACCTTCGCACCGGCCTCCGGGTCCGTTGGATACCCGTCCGGGACGGCGTACTTACAGACCGTCGCCTGCCCGCCGAACTCGAGTTCCGGCGGCGCGTCGCCGTCTCGAGCCGCGATCAAGACGTCCAGGAAGTCGGTCTCGAGGACGGGGAGGGTGTTCATCGCCTCGGGGTCGCCAAAGCGGGCGTTGAACTCGATGACTTTCGGGCCCCCGCTGGTGAGCATGAACTGCCCGTAGAGAATACCACGGTAGTCCTCGAGGGCGTCGACGGTCGCCTCGATGATCGAGACGGCCGTCTCGTAGTCGTCGTCGGTCATAAACGGCAGTTCGTTCGTCGCCGCGGAGTAACTGCCCATGCCGCCGGTGTTCGGCCCCTCGTCTCCTTCGTACGCGCGCTTGTGATCTTGGACGGCGGGTGCGGTCCGGAACTCGCCGTTGGCCACGAACGCCTGAATCGTGACCTCCTCGCCGATCAGTCGCTCCTCGAGGACGATCCGGTCGTACCCCGACTCCCGAATGTACGCTTTGCCCTCCTCTGGCGTCACCTGATCGCCGATGACCTTCACACCCTTCCCGCCAGTGAGGCCAGCGGGTTTGATCGCGAGGTCGCCGTCGTACTCGTCGACGAACTCGCAGGCTGCGTCCATGTCGTCGAACGTCTCGAAGTCCGGGCAGCCGGGAATGTCGTGTTCGTCCATGAACCGGCGCTGGAACGCCTTGTCCGTCTCGATGCGGGCGTCCGACTGCTTCGGGCCGAAGGCGTAGATGCCGGCGGCCTCGAGTTCGTCGGCGACACCGGCCTCGAGCGGGCCTTCGGGACCGATAACGGCGATCGTCGCGCCGATTTCCTCGGCGAACTCGACGACGGCCTTCGGATTGGTCGTCTCGAGCGTTTCGAACTCGCTCGCGATACGGGCGATGCCGGGATTTCGATTCCCGGCGCAGGCGTAGAGGTCGGCCTCACTGTCGTCGAGCGCGCGGGCGATGGCGTGTTCGCGACCGCCGCCGCCGATCAGGAGCACGGTCTCTGGCATGGTCGATAGCGGAACGCACGAACCTGTAAGTGTTGCTCTTTTCTCGAGTCGAACCTATGCACGGATATGAGTACCCGACGCTGAGACTCACGCGTAAAATAACGGTGGCCGTCGGTCTCCGCCGTGGCCCTCCTCGGACGCGTGTTCCTCGAGCGTCTCGGTATCCGCGTTCCCGAGCAGTTGATCGAGTACGTCGACTGCCGCGCCGCGGTGGAGGGGCTGATTGTCGTTGCCACACTGCTCGTCCATCACGCAGGCGGGACAGCCGCCGACGTTGCCGCAGTCGCAGTCGGCGATGAGATCCCGTGCGCGTTCGGCGACGGCCTCGTAGTTCTCGTAGATGGCTCGAGCGAAGCCGAGGCCGCCTTCGATGCCGTCGTAGATGAACCAGCCGCTCGCCGGTTGGTGCTCGAGGCCCATCGCGATCTCGCGGACGGTGGCCTCGGCCGCGGCGATGTTCTTCGGTGCGTCCTCCTCCGTTGCTCGTCTCTCGCGTCGTTCATCTTCACCCGACTCCCCGTCGGGGTCCAGGTGGGAATCGATCGTCAGCGTCGCGAGGCCGCCCAGATCCCGTTTGTCGACCATCAACTCGAGGGGCGCGACGCCGATCGTCGCGTGCTCTGCGGCGTGGAGGCCGCCCGCGTAGCCGAGGTGGGCCGTGCCCGCGAAGCCGCCCTCGAGTTCGGGAATCGAGAAGTCGCGGTACTTCTCGACGAGGGCGTCCTCGACGGCCTGGGGCACCTCGAGCCAGCACAGTTGCGTGTCCATCGACAGGGGCGGGTTGTCGGTCGGAATCGCTTGCTCTTCTTTCTGTCCGCCGTGGATGGCGACCTTGTCGTAGGTGCCGTGGTAAACGAGCACTCGCCCGCGCCCGAAGTGGAGCGTGAAGTCGCCGATTTCTCGAGACTCTTCGGAGACCGCGTCGAGCACGGTTACGTCGGTTTGCGTGCGCGTGTAGTAGTCCGCGTTCGTGGGCCGAAGCGTCACCGACGGCTGTGGCGAGTCGTGGTCGACGGCGGTTACCTCGTATTGTCGGCCCTGGTGCAACCGAACCGCGCCTTCGTGGAAGTCCCGCAGCACCCGTTCTTTCGCCAACGGCTCCATCTCCGGGTCGGCGTCGCCGTCGTATCCCTCCTCGAGTGCGACCTCGTACTCCTTGCCGGTCGTCGCGTACAGCGAAATCGATCGCTGGGGCCGCGGCGGGCCGACGTAGGAGACGCCCGTCTCGAGGTGGCCCTGTAGTTGGCCCGCTCGTCGCCACATCTCGACGGCTCGCTCGAGTCGCTCGCGCTCGGCGAGGGAGTCGATATCGCGTTCCCCGAGCGCGAGTTCACTGGCAGCACAACGCAGGTGCTGGGCGAAAACCGCGTCGTTGTCGACGTCGACGACGGCGTCCTCGACGTCGTTCTCGAGGAGGTACTCCGGCGTGTTCACGACGTACTGATCGAGCGTGCGGTGCTCGGCGACGAGGACGGAGAGCGCTCGATTCTCGCCCCGACCCGCCCGACCGATTTGCTGCCAGAACGACTGACGCTGGCCGGGGTAACCGAGTTGCACGGTCGCGTCCATCTCGCCGATATCGATTCCCAACTCGAGGGCGTTCGTCGAGGCGACGCCGTCGAGGACGCCCGTCTTGAGCTGGTGTTCCGTCCCGTGGCGTTTGCGCCGCGAGTGGCCCGCGTGGTAGGGTTCGAGCGCGCTCCCTCGGTCAGGATTCGCGTAGTATCGCTGCCGGTCGTGACGATACTTCGTGGCGCGTTTGATGGAGAGTTCGGCGAGCTTTCTCGAGGGGGTGAACAACAGCGACTGCGCGTCGTGATAGGTGAGGTGTGAGAAGACGCGCGGCGCTTCGACGGTGGCGGGCAGGCGCTCGAGGATGCCATCCTCGCCGTCACTCGCAGCGTGATCGGCGACGTTCTCGTCGCCGTCGCGCCACTCGTCGCGTTCGTCGGCCGTGTCGTCTCGAGTCCGCGGCGGCGGATTCCAGAGGACCAGATCCCGCGGTCCGCGCGGAGAGCCGTCCTCGTCGACGACGGTGACCGATTCGTCGATCAGCGCCCGCGAATGCTCGCCGGGGTTGCCGATCGTCGCGCTTGTGAGCACGTACTGGGGTGTAGCCCCGTAGTACGAAAGCACACGTTTGAGCCGCCGCACGATCCAGGCGACGTGCATGCCGTGGACGCCCGTGTAAGTGTGTGATTCGTCGATGACGAGGAGATCGCACGCGCCGAGAAACCGCGCCCAGCGGTCGTGGTCGGCGAGGTACGTGTTCACGCCGGCGAAGTTCGTGATGATGACGTCCGCCTCCTCGCGAATTCGTTTGCGATTCGTCCCGCGTTCGGTGTCGCCGTCGTAGACGGAGACAGTGATGTCGAGGCCGAGTTCCTCGAAGAGGTCGTTCAAACTGGCCTCTTGATCGCGCGAGAGGGCTTTCGTCGGATAGAGCAGGTACGCCGTCGACTCCTCGCCTCGAGCCTGCGCCTCGAGGTAGTTTCGTGCGATTTGGAGCGCGTAGACGCGAGTCTTTCCCGAGGAGGTGCTCGTCGCGATGCAGACGTGTTCCTCGCGTGCGAGCGCCTCGAGCGCGCGAGCCTGATGGGAGTAGAGGTCGTGCTCGAGCGAGTCGGCGAGGGCGGCTCGGAGGACGTTCTCGCTCGGGACTCGCGTCGCGTCTCGGCCCGGGCGCTCGAGGATGGTCGCACTGCCGGGCGAGCCGGGGAAGGTTTCGACCAGCTCGTCGCCGGTGACCGGGACCGCAGAACGCGACTGTCGTTGGTCGCTCATGGATTAGAAATCACTCAAGCCGCTTTGCTCGGTTTCGTCCGCCTCTGTCGTCGCCGTGGCAGCTGAACTCGAGTCGGATCCACCCTCACTCGAGTCCGCACGACTCGCGTCTCGAGTCGCTGGGTCTCGAGTCACCGGGGCGGTGGTCGACTCGTCCGCAGAAGCCCCATCGTCTCGAGGCGCATCCTGCAGGCGCTCGTAGACGTGCCAGAGCGCCCGGCAATCGTCCTCGCAGTAGGCTTCGTGGCGTTCCCACTCGAGTGGCTCCCCGGTTCGCATGAATCGCTGGTAGGCAGCGGCAGTTTGCGCCCCGTCGAGGCCGGTCTTCGCGCCGTCGAAGCCCATCGCGTCCGCGACGACCCCGAGTTCGTTCGTCCGGCCGGGGAGCAACGCGTGCTCGTTCTTCGCGGCCCACCAGTAGAGGTCGAACTTCGGGATGGATTCCCACTCTTCGGCGTAGTACGGGGCGTGCTTCGCGACGAACGAGGTGAGGTGCCGGTAGTCGAACCCCCAGCCGTTCCACGTGAGCAGCGCGCGATTCGGATGGACGCCGAGCAGCCAGTCACAAAAGGCCTCGAGCACCGGTCCCGGATCGGAGGGGTCCTCGCGTTCGACGAACGCGCGATACTCGTCGGCCGCGGGGTCGTAGACGCCGATCTGCCAGAGAATCGTCGGCGAGAGGCCGTCGGTCTCGATATCGAGACACAGCGGGGGCGTCGACCAGTGCTCTCCCGGCAGCGACTCGTCGGTCAGCCGGCGCGCCTCGCCGGTCTCGAGCACCCGCGCGTGCCGGTGCATCGTCCGGGCGCGTTCGGCACCGACGCCCGAGAGCGACGCAAGCGTCTCGAGGGAGGCCTCGAGCAAGCCCGTCCGCGTCGTTACCCCTCGCTCAGCGAGTCTGGTGGCCGTTTTCGGGCCGATTCCGGAGACTGACTCGAGACCGAAATCGGTCACGTCGTCGGTGTCGACGGACGAAACCCCGTTCGCGTCCAGTTTCAGCGTCGCGATCGAACGACTCTCGCCGTACCCCTCCGCAGGCCCCGCTCCCCGAACGCGAACCGAAACTGACTCCGAATCCAGTGGATCGACGGTACCGATCGGGTCGTGGTCGACGGCTCGAACCGATCCGGACTCGGCCTCGAGGTGCCAGAGGGCGTCGTACCCGGCCGGTTCGCTGCCGGTCAGTACGGTCGTTACGGCCCCCGTCGGCGCGACCGATGCCAGCGTTTTCGCGCCCTCGAGTTCGGCCGCGAGTGCCGTCGGTCGAACGGTCGTCGTCACGTCGTCACAGATGAGCGGCGGACTATCTGCGTCCACGGATCTGCGGGCGAGCGTGCTCGAGGCGGTCTCTCGATCGGCGTCCATGGCTCGCAGACTCGGTGCGACGGTGAGATCGAGCGCGTCACGCTCCTCGATAGCCTCGTTCTCGCCCCCCTCGAGTGGCTGTCGCTGAAGTGGCCCATCGCCGGTCGTCTCGAGTGGCGGGTGGAACACTGCCACCTCGAAGACGCTCCTGGCGCGGGCGAACGCCTGCGGTTCTCGAGACGGGCCGAGCACCCAGACGGCGTCCGGCTCGCGGGTGCTCGCGAGGTCCTCGAGCGTCGCGACGGGTCGGTTCTCGAGTGCCGACGGTGGGAGGGCGAGGACGGTGACACCGACTCGAGCGGTCATCGCTCGTCGGGACGCCCGCGGGAATAAAGAGGGTTTGGACAGCGAAGTGAAAGTGATCGGAACCGGTTATGTGTAATTGGAGGAATATTTAAGCGGAAACTGCACAGAGATGTGTGATGGGTGATACCGAGTATCGAACTATTAGGCTTACCGAAGATGCGTACAGGAAACTCAAAAGTCACAAGCAATCTGGAGAGTCGTTCTCTGAGGTGGTCGAACGTCTGGCGGGCAAACGGTCGCTGCTTGATCTCACGGGAACCTTTACAGAAGACGAAGTCGACGAAATGCGTGATGCAATTCAAGAACAGGAAGACAAATCGCGTGAGTACCTCGATCGATGTACCGGTCGAATGGACCCGTGATTGCCGATACAGACGTTCTTCTCGGATCGGAGTCAGACGGGAGTTAACAACGAACAGCTCTCTTAATTGATATTGCGTCCGTGAGTTCCAGCAATAAAATCAGACCCGACGATAGTTTGTCACGTCGATACGTGGAAGTCAACGCTAAAGAACGAGGGGCCAAAATGGGTGGATAATGCAACAGTACCTTGATCTCGTCGACGCGGCTCTGAGCGAGGGGGCGTACAAACCCAATCGCACCGGCGTCGACACGATTTCTTCGTTCAGCGAGCACTACGAGGTCGATCTTCAGGAGGGGTACCCGCTCTTGACGACCAAACAAATGGACGGCTACCGCTGGGACTCCATGCTCCACGAGGTCTGCTGGTATCTCTCCGGCGAGGAACACATCCGAACGCTACGCGAGGAGACGAAGATCTGGGACGCGTGGGCCGACGAGGAAGGCAAACTCGACACCGCGTACGGGCGCTTCTGGCGACGGTTCCCCGTCCCGGAGGAATCGAACCGACTCGAGGGTGAGTCCTGGCCCGACGAGAGCCACCGGTGGGTCACCGAAGAGGCCGACGGCACCCGGACGTTCGACCAGTTGCAGTACGTGATCGACACGCTCTCCGATTCGCCGAACTCCCGGCGACTCGTCGTCAACGCGTGGCATCCGGCCAACGCGGCCGTCTCGACGCTGCCGCCGTGTCACTACTCGTTCGTCTTCAACGTGCAAGGTGATCGGTTGAACTGCCACCTGACCCAGCGCTCGGGGGACATCGCACTCGGCGTTCCGTTCAATATTGCGGCGTACGCCCTGCTCACGAAGGTTATCGCACAGGAAACCGGCTTCGAACCCGGCTCGTTCGCCCACACGGTCGTCGACGCGCACGTCTACTGTGGACGAGGCGCTCGAGGGGAGTGGTACGGAGACAACCTCGAGAACCTCCAGTCCAAACTCGCCGCGGTCGACGACCGCGAGGAGTACCGCGAGGTCGCGACGTGGCTCGAGTCCGAGGCCCCCGCCGAGGCCGAGGGTGACGAACGCCTCGATCACGTGCCCGGCATGCTCGAGCAACTCGCCCGCGAGCCACTCGAGCGACCGACGCTCGAGGTGAGTGACGTTTCGATCGACGAACTGCGCTACGAAGACGTCACGCTCGAGGGGTACGACTCCCACGACGGCATCGAGTTCGCAGTGGCAGAATGACGGCGACAGAGTCGACGGCCGAGACGGACCTCGAGACCGACCGCGAACTCGTCGGAATCGTCGCCGTCGCCGAAAACGGCGTTATCGGCAAAGACGGCGACATGCCCTGGCACATCCCCGAGGATCTCGCCCACTTCAAGGAGGCGACGATGGCTCACCCGGTCATCATGGGTCGGGTCACCTACGAGGGGATTCTCGAGGCACTCGGTGAGCCCCTTCCCGGCCGAACGACGGTCGTGTTGACGAGTCGGGACCTCGAGACGCCCGACGACGGGAGCGCCGTCGTCGCGAACGATCTTCGAGAGGCGCTCGAGAAAGCCGAGCGAGCGGCCGACGAACACCACGACGGCACCGACCGCATTTTCGTCGCGGGTGGGGCAACCGTCTACGAACAGTTCCTGCCCGCCCTCGATCGACTCGTCGTCACCGAAGTGCACGACGACCCCGTCGGCGATACCGTGTTCCCAGAGTGGGATCGAGACGGTGGGTGGGAGGAACGCTCGCGTGACGCCCACGACGAGTTTTCGTTTCTCGAGTACGTGCGTCGCGAGTAACGTCGTCGAAGTAGAAACACACGTTCGACATGCAGTTTATATTACCGATAACAACTCGCTGTATTATCGACAGGGTGTCTATTCCCGTTCGTTGTCTGTCGGCGTTCGCGTGATATTGGCGAACCATCCATATAATCACATACCAATATACGACAAATATTGGGCGTAACTGCGCCCTACAGGGAGTTCTCGGGAGATTCAAAACCCCCCGCCCCGAAGTCACTGTATGGCAATCGATGAGTTCTCGGATGCAATCCGGGAGTTCGACCACGACGGCGAGACGTACAAGATGGCCGACCTCACCGTACTCGAGGAACAGGGACTCTGTGACCTCGAGACACTGCCGGTGAGTATTCGCGTGCTACTCGAAGCGGTCCTCCGAAACGCAGACGGCGACACGATTTCTGCACAGGACGTCGAAAACGCAGCGTCCTGGGAACCGGACGTGCCGGACGTCGAGGTGCCCTTCCAGCCTTCCCGCGTCGTCCTGCAGGACCTGACCGGCGTTCCGGCGGTCGTCGACCTCGCCGCCCTCCGCTCGGCCGCGGATCGGGCCGGAAAGGATCCCTCGGTCGTCGAACCCGAAGTCCCCTGTGACCTCGTCATCGACCACTCCGTCCAGGTCGACTACTTCGGGAGCGAAGACGCCTACGAACAGAACGTCGAACTCGAGTACGAGCGAAACGAGGAACGCTATCGCGCGATCAAGTGGGCCGAACAGGCCTTCGACGGCTTCAACGTCGTCCCGCCGGGGACCGGGATCGTTCACCAGGTCAACTTAGAGCACCTCGGTGAAGTCGTCCACGCACGCGAAGAAGACGGCGAACAGTGGCTCCTGCCCGACACCCTCGTCGGCACCGACAGCCACACGCCGATGATCAACGGCATCGGTGTCGTCGGCTGGGGTGTCGGCGGGATCGAAGCCGAAGCCGCCCTCCTGGGCCAGCCCATCACGATGACGCTGCCCGAGGTCGTCGGCGTCGAGCTCACGGGCGAACTCCCCGAGGGCGCAACCGCGACGGACCTCGTGCTTCACATCACCGAGAAGCTCCGCCAGGTTGGCGTCGTCGACAAATTCGTCGAGTTCTACGGCGAGGGCGTCTCCCAGCTTTCCGTCGCCGACCGCGCGACCATCTCGAACATGTCGCCTGAACACGGCTGTACGATCTCGATGTTCCCCGTCGACGAGAAGACGCTCGACTACCTCGAGCTCACTGGTCGCGACGAGGACCACATCGACCTCGTCCGCGAGTACCTCGAGGCTCAGGGACTCTTTGGCGACCACGACCCCGAGTTCACCGAGACAGTCGAGTTCGATCTGGGCTCCGTCGAACCCAGCCTCGCGGGCCACAAGAAGCCCCACGCCCGCATCCCGATGGGCGATCTCGACGAGCACTTCCCGACGCTGCTCGCCGAAGAGGGTGTGATCGACTCCGGAGCCGCAGAGAGCGACGGCGGACTCGTCGAGAAAGAACAGCCCGGACTCGACGAAAAGGTTCCCGTCACGCTCGAGGACGGCACCGACGTCGAGATCGGTCACGGCTCCGTTCTCGTCAGTGCGATTACGAGCTGTACGAACACCTCGAACCCGTCGGTGATGGTCGCCGCGGGCCTGCTCGCGCGTAATGCAGCCGAGCAGGGACTCGAGATCCCGGAGTACGTTAAAACCAGCCTGGCACCCGGCAGCAAGGTCGTCACGGAGTACCTCAAACAGGCTGATCTCCTCGAGGACCTCGAGGAACTGGGCTACCACGTCGTCGGCTACGGCTGTACGACCTGTATCGGTAACACTGGCCCGCTCGCCGAGCCGATCGAGGCTGCCATCGACGAGCACGATCTCTGGACGACCAGCGTCCTCTCGGGCAACCGCAATTTCGAGGCCCGAATTCACCCGAATATCCGCGCGAACTACCTGGCCAGCCCGCCGCTGGTCGTCGCCTACGGTCTCGCGGGCAAGATGGACATCGACCTCGAAAACGAGCCGATCGGCACGAACGACGACGGCGAGGAGGTCTACCTCGAGGACGTCTGGCCGGACCCAGAAGAGGTTCGGGAGACGATCCACGAGAACGTCTCCGCCGAACTGTTCGAGGAGAAGTACGCGAGCGTCTTCGAGGGCGACGAGCGCTGGGAGGCACTCGACGCGCCGACGGGCGACGTTTACGACTGGGACGACGAGTCGACGTACATCCGCGAGCCGCCGTTCTTCCAGGACTTCCCGCTCGAGGAACCCGGCGTGGAGAACATCGAAGGTGCACGCGGATTGCTCATGCTCGGTGACACCGTCACGACCGATCACATCAGTCCGGCAGGGCCGTTCAGCGAGGACCTGCCCGCCGGCCAGTGGCTCGCAGAGCGCGGCGTCGAAGCCTACGAGTTCAACACCTACGGCTCCCGTCGGGGCAACCACGAGGTCATGATGCGTGGCACCTTCGCGAACGTCCGCATCGAGAACCAGTTACTCGAGGGCAAGGAGGGTGGGTACACCATCCACCACCCGACGGACGAGGAAACCACCGTCTTCGAGGCCTCCGAGCGCTACCGCGAGGACGACACCCCACTCGTCGTCATGGCCGGCGACGAACTCGGCACCGGCTCGAGTCGCGACTGGGCGGCGAAGGGAACCGACCTGCTCGGCGTCCGCGCGACGATCGGCAAGAGCTACGAACGGATCTACCGTGACAACCTCCTCGGGATGGGCGTCTTGCCCCTGCAGTTCGAGGACGGCGACGGCTGGGAGGAACTCGGCCTCGACGGCTCGGAGACGTTCGAGATTCGCGGCCTCGACGACGGCCTCGAGCCGAACGCCGAACTCACCGTCGTCGCCGAGGCTGGCGACGGCGAGACGACCGAGTTCGACGTGACCGCGCAGGTCGGTACGCCTGCTGCAGTCGAGTACGTCGAGAACGGGGGCGTGCTCCACCTCGTGCTTCGACGCATGCTGACGGAGTAACGACCGAACGGCAATCTCCTGATTCTCCCATTTTCGCGCCCGTGGACTGGTCTACGGCGCTGATTGACGGAAAAATTGTCAGCGACGTATATAGCCGCTCGTGTCGTTCATACGAGACGAGAGCCATGGAATCTACACCCAACGAGTCAGCCGTCGATCCGTTCCCACTCGACGTGGACTGGCAACTGGTCGGAATCACCGGTGGCGTCATCGCACTCCTCGGCATCCTCGCGATCGCGTTCCCGTTCGTGACGGGCCTGTCGATAACCTACCTTCTCGGGGCGCTACTCGTCGCGAGTGGTATCGCACACGCGATTACCGCACACGCGAATCGCGGCTGGAGCGGAACGCTCTGGCAGGTCGTCCTCGCTGGCGTCGCAGTCGTCGCGGGACTCCTCTTGCTCGTGAACCCGATCGTCGGTCTCGCGACGCTCACGCTCTTGGTCATCGCCTTTCTGGTCGTCGACGGGCTGACCGAACTCGCGGCGAGCGTTCGAATGCGAGGCCACGACGGAATGGCATACGTCGCAGTCAGCGGGATCATTTCGCTCGTCCTCGCGGGCCTGCTCTGGGCGGGTTTCCCCGCCGACGCGACGTGGGCGATCGGAGTGCTCCTCGGCGTGAGCTTGCTCGTGACGGGGTTCTCGATGGTCCTCGTCTCCATGACTGGCCGACGAGCCGCGAGAGGCCTCGAGAGAGACGTCGCCGACTCTCCACGGACCTGAGACCAACATCGTTCATTTTTCGACGCCGTCAGTGCGTCACTCGAGCGAGGGTTCATCGTCTTTCCGACGGGTTCGACGGAGTTCAGAATCGACATCGGCATCTGTGATTTTCGTCCGATTCCCGCCGCCCACGCGTAAAACGGTCAGTACGACCGTCGTATCGCGTCCGTCCCAGTGGTCCGTCGGGAATTCAAGCACACCCTACTCGGTCGTCGCGTTTCGACGCGGGGCTTTTAGGCCGGGAGGCTGTATCCCGTTACATGAGCACGCCTACCCGGCGAAATCGTCTGGACGAGGAGGAGAGTCCCTATCTGCGCCAGCACGCCGACAACCCCGTCAACTGGCAGCCGTGGGACGAACAGGCACTCGAGACGGCTCGCGAGCACGACGTGCCGATCTTCCTCTCGATCGGCTACTCGGCGTGTCACTGGTGTCACGTCATGGAAGAGGAGAGCTTCGCGGACGAGGACGTCGCCGAGGTCCTCAACGAGGAGTTCGTCCCGATCAAAGTCGACCGCGAGGAGCGCCCGGACGTCGATAGCATCTACATGACCGTCGCCCAACTCGTCACCGGACGTGGCGGCTGGCCCCTCTCCGCGTGGCTCACGCCACAGGGAAAGCCCTTCTACATCGGGACGTACTTCCCGAAGGAAGCGAAACGCGGCCAACCGGGCTTTCTCGACGTGCTCGAGCAGCTTACGACCTCGTGGGAACAGGACCGAGACGAGGTCGAAAACCGCGCACAACAGTGGACCGACGCGGCGAAAGACCGACTCGAGGAGACCCCCGACTCCGTTGCTGCAGCCGACCCGCCCTCGAGTGAGGTGTTGAGGACAGCAGCAGACGCTGCGCTCAGGAGTGCCGACCGCCAGCACGGCGGTTTTGGCTCCGGCGGGCCGAAATTTCCACAACCGTCTCGCCTCCACGTCCTCGCTCGCGCGTACGATCGAACTGGCCGAGAACAGTATCTCGAGGTGCTCGAGGAATCGCTCGACGCGATGGCCGAAGGCGGGCTCTACGACCACGTCGGCGGCGGGTTCCACCGCTACTGCGTCGACGAGGACTGGACGGTTCCGCACTTCGAGAAGATGCTCTACGACAACGCGTCGATTCCGCGCGCGTTCCTCGCGGGGTATCAACTGACCGGCGAGGAGCGTTACGCCGAAATCGTCGAGGAGACCCTCGAGTTCGTCGACCGAGAGCTGACTCACGAGGAGGGCGGCTTCTTCAGTACGCTCGACGCCCAGAGCGAGGATCCGGAGACGGGCGAGCGCGAGGAAGGTGCGTTCTACGTCTGGACGCCGGCAGAAGTTCACGACGCCGTCTCCGACGAGAAAACGGCAGACCTCTTCTGTGACCGATACGACATCACGGAGTCGGGGAATTTCGAAGGGACGAACCAGCCGAACCGGGTTCGTTCGATTGCCAACCTCGCCGAGGAGTACGCCCTCGAGGAACGTGACGTCGAGCAGCGACTCGAGACCGCCCGCGAACAGCTGTTTGAAGTCCGAGAGTCCCGCCCGCGCCCCAATCGGGACGAGAAGGTCCTCGCGAGTTGGAACGGCATGCTGATCGATACCTGTGCGGAGGCCGCCCTCGTGCTCGGAGACGACGAGTACGCCGAATTAGCCGTCGACGCCCTCGAGTTCGTCCGAGAGCAACTCTGGGACGAGGACGAGGGCCGGCTCGCGCGGCGATACAAGGACGGAGACGTCGCCGTCGACGGCTACCTCGAGGATTACGCCTTTCTCGCGCGGGGGGCACTGCGGTGTTACGAAGCGACCGGGGCCGTCGAGCACCTCGCGTTCGCCCTCGAACTCGCCCGAACCATCGAGACCGAGTTCTGGGATGAAGCCCGCGGGACGCTGTACTTTACGCCCGAGAGCGGCGAGTCGCTCGTCACGCGCCCACAGGAACTGGACGATCAGTCGACGCCCTCGGCGACCGGGGTGGCCGTCGAGACGCTGCTCGCCCTCGATAGCTTCGCCCGCGAGGACTTCGAAACGATTGCATCGACGGTCCTCGAGACCCACGCGAACCGAATCGAAGCGAACGCCCTCCAGCACGCCTCGCTCTGTCTCGCGGCGGATCGACTCGAGGCGGGTGCACTCGAGGTCACGGTCGCAGCCGACGAACTTCCCGAGGAGTGGCGCGACCGATTCGCGGAATCGTACCATCCGGATCGACTGTTCGCGCGTCGACCGCCGGCCGAAGACGGACTCGAGGCGTGGCTCGAACGGCTCGACCTTTCGGAAGAACCGCCGATCTGGGCCGGTCGAACGGCCCGTGACGACGAACCCACGCTGTACGTCTGCCGGGACCGGACGTGCTCGCCGCCGACGCACGACGTTGAGGACGCACTCGAGTGGCTCGGCGAGAGCGAACTGAACGCTGAGTCGACTGAGAACGGTTCCGACGAACCGGAAAGCCCCTTCTAACGGCCTTTCACCTTCACTCGAGTGTGCTCACACTCGAGGTGAATTGTCTCACGTCGAGTTTCTCGATACGGGCTCCACAGGACGTCGACTGTTCTACGCTGGCGTCGTACCTGCACAGACTTACTCGTGTTGTGTCCGTCTCGGATAGCTCTTCAGAAGCGAACGGGTAGACGTACTCACATCGCTGAATATCTGCAAATTATTTACGTGCTACCGTCTGGTTAGCGGCGATTAACAATACTACCTGATGAGTGTTATTCAGCTGAATTTCGATGAATCCCCGCTTCGTGGCAACGGCGTTGAACGGCGCGGTCGCTGTGGAACGCAACGACTGCCACCCTGCGCAAGTAGAACAGCGTGAGGAACCAATACGATGACTGATCTGAACCGACAGTCTCTCGATCGAGACGAACGGCCAGCGAATCGCTCCACACGTCCGGAGTCATCGTCAGCGCCGACAGAATCCGAATCCGCGACGCACTCGACAGGCAGTGGTCGTCAACGTGAACGCACAGTCGCGATTCACCAGCCAAACTACCTGCCGTGGCTCGGCTACTTCCACAAGATCCAGACGAGCGACGTGTTCGTCTTCCTCGACGACGTAGAATACACGTCCAGTTCCTGGATCAACCGGAACAAGATCAAGACGCCGGACGGCTGGTCGTGGCTCACCGTCCCCGTCGCCGGATCGAGTGGCGAAATCTCGAGCGTTGACATCGCGAACGACGATTGGCGGGACACGCACCGAAAGAGTCTCAGGCAGAATTACGGCAAAGCGTCGGCGTTCGAAGAGTGGTGGCCGATCTTCGACGACGTCTATGCGCAGTCGTGGGACTCGCTGTGTGAGCTGAATATTCACCTCGTTCGGACGATTGCAGATCACCTCGATCTCGAGTGTACGTTCGTCCGCTCGTCGGAACTCGATGTTGACGCGTCGAAAACGGACCGGATCGTTCGTCTCTGCGAGGAAGTGGACGCAGATCGGTACTTCTCGGGCACCGGCGCGCGCTCGTACCTCGAGCACGATCGATTCGAGGACGCCGATATTTCACTCGAGTATCAGTCGGTGACCCATCCCCGCTACGAGCAGCGATTCGACGAGTTCGTCCCGCAGTTGTCCATCGTCGATCCGCTCCTGAACGTTGGCACAGCGGAGACCGCCGAACTCCTTGCACAACTGGACGACCCATGAGTCGAACGGACCACATCCAAAACGTCGAGTGGAGCGAGGATTTCAGTTACGACTACTACCGACAGCTAATCGACACGCTCGAGACTCGATTCGATCTCCGCACGCTCTCTGCGTACCCAGAGTCCCGGTCGAACGCATCACGGACCGCGTTCGTCCGTCACGATGTCGACGTCTGTCTCGAGGAGGCACTCGAGTTAGCCTACGTCGAGCACGAACTGGGTATCTCGACGACGTACATGGTCTTTCCCAGATCACCACTGTACGATCTCGAGGCGCAGCGAGACATTCTCCTCGAGATTCAAGCGCTCGGTCACGAGATCGGCTTGCACTGCGATCTTGGAATTCGCACTACACGCGACCGGGCTGAACGGACTGCCAGTCGTGAGGGGGGGCTCGGACCGGCTGAACGGGCGACGATCGACGAAGCACGGTCGCGTCTCGAGGCAGTGGGTGTCGGCCCAGTCGAATCGATGTCGTTTCATCGGCCAGCGGAGCAACTCCTCGGCGGGCCACCCACGATTAGCGGAATGGTCAACGCCTACAGTTCGGAACTCCTCTCGGCGTATATCTCAGACTCGGGAGGCCGATGGCGAGAGGGGCCGCCGATCGATTCGGTACGGGCCGTGTCCGACGCCGACTCGTTTCAGCTGTTGACTCACCCCGTCTGGTGGGGTCACGAACACGTTCAGCCGATCGATCGACTGGACGCCGTCGCCGAGAAATTCGACGTGACGAACGAGGCCGTGTACGACGAACTCGTCGCGATCTATCCGTCGTTGGCGACGCGACTCGAGCACTCACAGCTGAGCTAGCCACCACTCGATTCTCCCACCGTTAGGTCACGCGGTCGTCACAGCGTGGAGCGTCGCTCTGATTGGTGATCCACGCAGAAATAGCCAGGCCCTCGGACGTTCTATCGCTGTGCTTCGAGTTGGGTCGCGAGCCAGACGGCCGGCGGAAGGTCCTCGGACTCGACGAACCGGATCACTTCATCGCCGTCCGTGGTTTCGACGACGACCGTCGGAATGTACTCGATATCGTACTCCTCGACGCCCTCGCCCTGCTTGTCCTCGTCGAGGGCGTACTCCTCGATCCGCTCATCGGGGACCTCCGCTGCCTCGAGTGCAGCGCCGAGATTCGGCAGGAGCTTTCGGCAGTCCTTACACCAGTCGCCACCCCAGACCTTGTAGACGAGGTCGTCGTGTGCGGTGAGCGTGTCGACGGCATCCTGGTACGACGCCTCGTCCCACGTCGGATTCGGTCGCAATGTCTCGAGACTCATACACACGGGTTACTGCTCCGATGGCTTAACGACGATGTTTCTGGCAGGTCCCTACCGACCTCCACCTATATTCACTCAAATAATGCCAACTGAAAGTCTCACACACTGATAGCCGAACCGTCTGGCGATCAGGTGTGCACTGACTGACAACCAATCAGCTCACCGATCCCTATCCACCCACCGCTCGATAACGGACCATCTCACCCCACGGGTGGGACCGAACCGGAGGCTTTCGAGGCAGTTGTCGGTCTCGAGACACAGCAAAACTACCGTTCTCCGACTAGCCGGCAGGTCCTGCCTGTGTCCAGCAGCGGTTTATGGCTCGGCCTGCTACGGAGGGTCAATGAAAGGGAGCATCCTGGACACGATCGGCTCGCCGCTCGTCCAGGTCGACTCGCCGGAGGGAGCGACCGTCGCGACGAAGGTCGAATCCTTCAACCCCGGCGGCTCGGCCAAGGATCGGCCGGCGCTCCAGATGATCCGCACGGCCGAACGCGAGGGAGCTATCGAACCCGGCGATTGGCTCGTCGAACCGACCAGCGGGAACACCGGAATCGGCCTCGCGTTGGTCTGTGCCGCTCGAGAGTACGACCTGACGATCGTCATGCCCGCAGATAAATCGACGGAGCGCCAGCAGATCATGGCCGCCTACGGTGCCGAGCTAGAACTCGTCGACGGCAACATGGAAGCCGCCCGCGAGCGTGCCGACGAACTCGTCGAAGACGGGGCGATCCAGTTGGGCCAATTCGAGAACCCGGCCAACCCGGAGGCACACTACCGAACGACCGGCGAGGAGATCGTCGAACAGGTCGGCGAGCGAGCGATCGACGCGTTCGTCGCCGGCGTCGGCACCGGCGGCACGCTTTCGGGCACCGGCCGCAGGCTTCGCGAGGAGTTCCCCGAGATGGAGATAATCGCCGTCGAACCGGATCGAAACGCCGTTCTCTCGACCGGCGAGTCCGGCGACGACGACTTCCAGGGAATGGGTCCCGGCTTCGTGAGCGACAATCTTGACCGCGACCTCGTCGACCGCGTCGAAACGGTTCGACTCGAGGACGCGGAAGACGAGTGTCGGCGGCTGGCTCGCGAGGAAGGGCTGCTCGTGGGCCAATCCAGTGGCGCGACGAGTCTCGTCGCACAGCGAATCGCTCGCGAAATCGCCGATCCGGGCCTCGAGTGTCCGGAGCCGCCAAGCGAGTTCGACGAATCGGTGGCCGCGCCCGAACCCGACGGCGGCGAGAAGGCCGACTGCCCGCTCGTCGTCACCGTCTTCTGGGACAGCGGCGAGCGCTACCTCTCGACGGGGCTGTTCGACCTCGACTCGTAACGACAAAAATCATTTTAGCTTGCCACATTCATTTGATACGTCGGTGAGTACGTTCGGGTGATGACACGTCGTTCACGACGAACCGTCCTGTACGGTACCGCAAGCCTCGTCGCCCTCTCCGCCGGCTGTCTCGACGAGATGAACTCCGGATCGGACGACGATACCGGAACGGATGACGATCCCGGAAGTGGGAGTGAAAGCGGTGGCGGAAACGGGAACGATGGCGACACTGACGACGGTGACACTGACGATTCCGACGACTCCGACGACTCGTCTGAGAACGGGGAACCGCTCGAGTCCGTCTCGTTCGCCCACTCCGACCCGCCGTCCGAACCCACCGCGACGATCCTCGACACCACCGACGAACTCGACGATTGGCTCGAGGACCACCAACTCGAGGACGGCGACGTCGCCGACCTCGTCGACGGGATCGACTTCGACACGTCGGTGCTGACCGCTATCGAAGCGCTGGGGCCGAACCTCTGTTACACGATGACGCTCGAGGAGAAGTCGATCGACGAGGACGAATCGGAGCTCGTCCTCGAGGCGACCGTCGAATCCGAGGAGGAAGACGATGTGGCGTGTGCACAGCAGATCGTTTCCGTCGGCCACCTCGTTCGGGCCTCGCTCGACGGCGAACCGATCGCCAGCGCGTCGGTGACGATCACGGACGCCGACGGCGACGAGCACGACCTCGACCCCGAGTACTGAGGGTTGACTCCCCTTCCAGAGGCTGGGCCAGTCTCTCTCGAGAGATCGAATTTTACCGCGTCCCTACGGCGCGTGCTCGCTCTCCGTCAGGCGAACGACCAGCGTTTCCTCGACGTCGCGGAGGTCGTACTCCGGCAACTCTCCGTCGGTTCTGCGCACGTACAGCGGCTCGACGAGTCGCCACTGGGTGGGGACGGTTCCGGGTGAGTCGCTCGAGTCTGCGTCCGCACCGTCGACGTCGTCCCCCTCGCCCACGTGCTCGCGTTCTGCTCCGTCAAAGGGCTGCTCACCGCCGCGTTCCGCATCACTTTCGGGCTCAGAACCGACGCGCTCGAGGCCGTAGACTGTACAGAACTTGTCGGTTTCGCGGGGCTCGAGGGTGCCGTTTCGGAGGTCGGTGGCGAGCGAGCGCGAGAGCCACTCGTCGTCGCTGACGCTCGGTTCTTGAACGAGTGCCACGTCCACGAATCGGGTGAGATACCAGTTCAGGTCGTTCAACAGCGAGACGGCAGCGCCGATGCTGACGGTTCGCAGCGCGATCGAGTTCTCGAACGGCCGCTCGAGATCGTACGTCGCGAGGGCGTCTCGAGAGGTCTCTCGGGAGAGGAGTTCGTACTGGAGATTGCAGTCGGCCGTCCCGATGAGACAGACGCGCGTCACTGACTGTGCATCGGTTCGACTGCGTAATGTGGGTTTCGCTCCTGCCGACGCACGCGATCCTCGCCGTCAGGGTTCGACCAGTTCGGCCTCTCGCGCAGCCGCTTTTGCACGCTCGAGTAAGTCGTCTGGCTCGGCCGCCAGCAGTGGCTCGAGGCGGGCGTTCGTCTCGACGCGGTCGGGGGCCACGCGGTTGCACCCGGCGTCGATCGTGGAGTCGGAGTAGGTGCCGATTTCTCGGGCCTTCGCGACGATTTCTTGTTTGTCGAGCGTGAGGAGCGGGCGGTGAATCGGCAGCCTGCTCGCCCGACTGGTGACGCCCAGGTTACGGACGGTCTGACTGGATTTCTGTCCGGCCGCTTCGCCGGTAACGATGCCGTTCGCGTCGACGCGTTCGGCGAGCGTCTCTGCGGCACGGTAGAAGAATCGTCGGAGCGAGAGCATTCGACCCTGCTCCATCTCGTTGACGAGCACGTCGACCGTCTCGCCGCCGGGGATCTTGTAGACTTGCATGTCGAAGTTCGGCGCGTAGTCCGAGAGCAGGCGAACCGTCTCCATCGCGCGAGCCTCGTGGTCGATGCCGCCGTAGTCTCCGAGGTCGACGTAGGTCGGAATGACCGGGCTACCGCGTTTCATGAACTCGTAGGCGGCGACCGGCGAGTCGATGCCGCCGCTGACTAGCGCGACGACGGGTTCTTGTGCGCCGAGTGGAAGCCCGCCCGGGCCGGGCACTTTCTCGAGGTAGACGAACGCGAAGTCCTCGCGGACCTCGACCCCGAACGTGATGTCGGGGTCGTCGAGGTTCACCTCGGGTTCGAACTCGTCTTCGACGGCCTCCCAGATGGCCGTGCCGCCCGCTCGAGCGAGATCCTCGCTCTCGTAGGGCAGCGTCTTGTCCGAGCGGCGGGCGTCGACCGCGAACGCGCCGCCGGTGTAGTGCTCGCGCGCCGTTTCCTCGAGAATCTCGATAATTGATTCCTTTTCGGTGCTGACGGTTGCCACCGGGCTCGCCGAGACGACGCCGAAGGTGTCGGCCGCGGCCGCAGTCGCCTCTTCCACGGCGTCTTCGGTCGTGTGGATCAGCGGGCGGTTCCACCGGCGTTCGACCTCGCCGGGGATCGAGCGCTCGGCGAGGAGCGCCTCGAGGTTCTCGACGAGGATCTCCTCCATGTACCGCTTGACGGTGTTGCTCTTGGTGTTGACGTCCCCGTGACGGATGAGGACGGTATCGGCTCCCGGCGGGTGCATGGACGTGGATAGTTGGGCCGAGCTATAAGGGGGTTACGAGGACGGGCCTCGAGCGGACGAGCGGATAGTCGAGGCAGACGACCGCCCTTATCCAGTCGATTCGCTAATCGTCGGACTCACCCGGCCCGTGTGGGCGTAGATGCCGACGACGAGCACCGCGCCGGCGAGCATCGGGACGATCGCGCTGACGCCGTAGATAATCTGGAAGCCGATCGACTCGACGAGAGGGAGCGAAACGAGCGGTCCGAGTCCACCGCCCACGTCTCCGAGGACGTTGTTCGTCCCCATGGCGCGGCCGACGCGCTCGTCGGGCGTCAGGTCCGCGAGGAGGGCCGTCAGCGGGCCGCCGACCCCGCCCTGACCCGCGCCGATCAGCAGACACGCGAAGACCATCACCTCGAAGCTCGAGCCGAAGGCGAGAACGGCGAAGCCGAGACACGAGGTGGTCAAAAATGCGATCATGACGGGAACGCGCGCACCGACCGTATCGCTCAGGTAGCCGCCGCCAAGCGTGAACACCGCACCCGAGAGAACCGTGATGGCCATGAGCATGCCCGAGGAGCCCTGCGCGTCGAGGCCGAAGATCGAGATCGCTCGCGCGTCGAGCAAGAGCACCAGCGTCGAAAAGAGGACGCCGATGTACGCGAAGTAGAGTCCGAAGTTGACGAGCCCGATCGTGACCGTGGGCATGCTCGTGTCCACGTCCCACGGTTTGACCGAATCCTGCTCGGACTCCACGTGCGTCTCGGGGACGATCAAATAGGCGATGACGCTCGCCAGGGCGGCAAATGCGGCTGCGAGGACGAACGCCGTCGTATTCGTCCAGAGATCACTGACGACACCGCCCAGCACGAGCCCCGCGGGGAAGCCGAACGTGATGCCTGCGCGGACGATTCCCATACTCGTTCCCCTCGAGTCGGCCTCGCTGACGTCGGCGGTGATCGTGTACGCCGTCGCGAAGACGAGCGCACTGCCGATTCCCCAGAGGATTCTGGCGACCATGAACCAGACCTCCGGCATCGGCGAGACGATCGCGACGACGTACATGAACGTCGCGACGCCTTCGATCGCCAGCCCGACGACGAACGGTTTTCGCGTGCCGATTCGATCGACGAGCACGCCGGCCGGCGCGTTCGCGACGAGTCGCGTGAACCGGTTCGCGCTCAGGATGAGCCCGACCATGAACGCCGAAATGCCCAGCACCTCGCCGAGGTTCGGCAAAATAGGAAAGATGACGCCGCCGCCGAACCCGACGAAGAAGGTACTCGCGACGACGGCGAGGACGATCCGATTCGAACTGGCAGATGGAAGGGACACTGACGATCGCTCTCGAGGTTCGCCGGGTCGAAACGTGGTATCAGTGTATCACGAGCGTTCGCGTAATGGGTCTGTTGGAAGCGGAGATCCCCATTTTGGTGCGATTTGGACAGTCACGAGCACGATACGGAGATACCTCGTCCTGGTGGAGCGCACCCGTCGTTCGACCATCGTACTGGAGCCACCGTGTAGTTTATCGTCTCCGCCAGTGACCACTCGGAATATGTTGACGAAGCGAGGTGAACGGCTCTGGACGTACGAGGAGCCGCTGCAATTCTTCGGCGTCGAAATCGGTCGGATCATGTCCGTGATGAAGCTCTCGAGTGGCGGCCTCTTCGTCCAGTCGCCGGCCAGATTGACGCCGAAGTTGCGAGCGGCGCTCGCGGACCTCGGCGAGGTTCGGTTCGTCGCCCCGGCGAGCAAACTCCACGGCCACCTGTACATGGAACAGTACAGGGCAGCCTATCCCGACGTCGAACTACTGGCTGCGCCCGGCCTTCCAGCGAGACGATCGGACCTGCGTTTCGACCAAGTTCTCGGTGACACTCCTGATCCGCGCTGGGGAATGGATATCGATCAGGTTGTCGTGTCCGGACACCGCTGGCTCACCGAAGTGGCGTACTTTCACCGACCGAGTCGAACAGCCATTCTCGGTGACATCGGGTTTCACATCGACGAGCATCACCCGCTGAAAACCCGTCTCGTCGCTCGAGCCCTGCGAATGTACAGGCGTGTGAGCCCGCCGATCGAATTGCGCGCGACGATCGCGAACGAGGCGACCTTCCGACGATCGATACGGGACGTCCTCGCGTGGGACTTCGATCGTGTTATTCCCGGGCACGGAACGATCGTCGAGACTGGGGGCAAATCGGCCGTTATCGAGGGCTACGGCTGGCTGCTCGAGTAGGTCTTCGCTGGTTACTCGCGTCGGTTCAAAACGCATCGCGACTCGAGGGGAGGCCTTAGAACGTCGAGAGTTCGCCGTCGATCACGCGGCGAGTGATGTCGGTGACGTTGGCGAGTTCGTCGTCGACGATGGCTTCGACATCGTCCTCGACGTCGCCGAGTTCGACGCCGTCGTCGGTGACGATGTGAATGTCGGCGACGTGGGGTTCGTCGATCGGTCGGCCGATCTGTGAGAGAAGGCGGACGCGCAGGTCGCGGATGCCGTCGACCTCGTCGACGACCTGTTCTGCGATCTCAGTCGAGAGCAGGTTGTAGATCTTCCCGATGTGGTTGACCGGGTTCTTGCCGCTCGTGGCTTCCATCGACATCGAGCGATTCGGCGTGATGAGGCCGTTCGCGCGGTTGCCCCGACCAACGGAGCCGTCGTCGCCTTGCTCGGCAGAGGTGCCGGTGACGGTCAGATAAATCGAGCCTTGTTCGTAGTCGTCGGCCGTGTTGACGTGCACGTCCACCGACCGGTCGGTGTGCTCGCTCGCCACGTCCTCGACGAACTCCCGGACGGACTCGACGGCCTCCGCGTACGCGTCGATGTCCGCGATGTGCTCGTCGATCATCGCCGCCGCGACGGTGACGTCGATCTCGTCGCCCTCGCGCTTGCCCATCAGCTTCACGTCGGTGCCGAGATACGGGTTTTCGTCGGCGAACTCGCCGTTCAGCCGGGCCTCGGCCTCGAGCACGATCTGTTCGGTTTCACTGAGCGGGGCGTGGCCGACGCCGAAACTCGTGTCGTTGGCCATCGGGACGCTCACTTCGTCTTCTCCGAAGACCTCCTGCAGGTCACCGCTTCCCTCGCCGAGTTTGACGTCGACGACAATGTCCTCGCCGTAGGTGAGGTGGGGGATCTCGGACTCGAGGTACGCTCGAGCGGCTTTGAGCGCGATGGTCTCGGCCGGGATCGTCTGGCCTTCGTAGTGTTTGGTCGCGCGGCCGACGATCAGGAGGTAGATGGGGTCGACGACCTCGCCGCCGCCGAATGCGGGTGCGGCTTCGCCCGCGACGAGTTGCGTCTCGTCGGTGTTGAAGTGAAGCACTTCGCCGACGCGATCTAAGTACTCGCGGGCCAACGCTCCGGCGACGGCTTCGGCGATGCCGTCACAGATGGAATCGGGGTGCCCGATTCCCTTTCGCTCGACGATCTCGACGTCCTGGTCTTCGACTGCTCGACGGTCGATTGGCTCGATCCGAATGTTCCGCTCGCTCATACCCCGGAGTTAGCGAAGCGTGGTTCTATAACTTGCGGAAACAGAATCGGTTCGAAAAATGCTTGCAGGTTATAGTGCTGAGCGAAATCGGGCGTCTCTGGCCCCTTTCTGAGCTCTGTTACGCGTATTTGTGCGTCGATTCCTCACGCCTCGAGCAACAGCCCCAGATACGACGTTCGAATCTGTTCGTCCGGATCGAGTTCGAGTCGCTCGAGCACCGCGTACACCGCTTCGCGGGCCGACGCGAGGTCGGCTTCGTCCTCGACTTCGGCCTCGACTTCCACGTACTCGCCGACATCGACGACCGAGTCAAGCGTAACTGTGAATCCCTCGAGTTCGAACCGCTCGCGTTCCTTGTGAACCGTCGCGGCGGGTTCGAACCCGAGGTTCGTGAGAATCGAATCGAACGTGTCGTCGTTCCCAACGCCCGTTTCGAACTCCTCGCGACTCTTGGATTCGTCGTCGAGCAGGGGCCCCTTGTAGGTCACTCGCGTCTCGTCTGTGCCCGATTCGGCGTTCGACTCTCGACGGATTCGCAGCGCTTCGTCGGTTTCGGCGAAGGTCCGGTGTGGCGCGTCGTAGTACGTATCTCGCTGGACGAGCGTCCCCTCCCGCGTCGCCTCGAGTGCCTCGAGTCGGGTCCGAACGGGCTCGAGGTCGGCGGGAACCTTCACTTCGACTTCGTACATACTCGAGGCCACGAGCACCGAGAGTAAGTATCGGTCGCTCCGTGCCCGCGCGAAAACGTGTCCCTTAAATGTAGACGGCGGGACGTACAACGTATGACCGAGGATCAGGAGGCCGAACTCGAGGAGCAGGCCGATGACGTTGACGAAACAGCAGACGAAGACGCTCAGGACGGGCTTCAAGCGGGCGACTTCGTCCAGATCGACTACACCGCATACACCGTCGAGGACGAGCAACTCGTCGACACGACGGATCCCGAGGTCGCCGAAGAAGAAGGCGTCGACGATCAGGGCCAGGAGTTCAAGCCCCGAACGATCGTTATCGGTGAAGGGCACATCTTCGAAGGCGTCGAGGAGGCCCTCACCGGCAGCGAAGCCGGCGACTCCGGCACCGTGACGATCGACGCCGAAGAGGCATTCGGCGAGTACGATCCCGACGACGTCCAGACGGTTAGCGCCGACAAGATCGACGAGGACGACCGCTACCCCGGCGCGAACGTGCAAGTCGACGGTCAGCAGGGCTACATCAGCACGATCATCGGCGGTCGTGCTCGCGTCGACTTCAACCACCCGCTCGCGGGTGAAGACGTCGAGTACGAGTACGAGATTCTCGAGGAAGTCGACGACAGAGAACAGCAGGCTTCCGGCCTGTTCGAGATGTTCCTCGGCATGGAACCGGACCTCTGGATCGAGACCGACGAAGTCGAAGAGGAGGTCCCTGTCGAACCCGACGAAGACGAGGACGAAGACGCCGAACCGGAATTCGAGACGGAAGTCGTCGAGAAGGAGACGCTCTACCTCGAGGCCACGCCACAGATGACCATGAACCAGCAGTGGATGATGGGCAAACAACAGATCGGTCAGCAGGTCATCGACCAGATCGGTGTTGACCGCGTCATCGTCCAGGAAGTCATCGACGGCATGGGTATGGGCGGAATGGGCGGCATGATGGGCGGTATGGGCGGCATGGGCGGCGGCGACATCGAGGAGGCCCTCGAGGACGCCGACGTCGACGCCGACGAAATCGTCGAAGAACTCGAAGGCGCAGAAGAGTAACGTCACTCGGTACTAAACGGCATTTGTCGACGAACGCATTTTTACCGGACCACCTCACTCAGCACCGCGTGTGCTCGAGGAGGACGACGCACGTGACCCGTCGTTTAGCGCGACGCGAGCGAGTATCGCTGTGAGACCCGAATCGACTCGCGTCCCGTCTCGAGCGAGTTACGCAATATCTCGGCTCGTGTCGATCGCGACTTCTTCGACGAGTTCGAGTTTGATCGCTTCGGTCGGCTGTTTGCCCTCGCGGAATTTTGGAATCGTGAGATGATTTTCGAGTTCCGTTCCCGCAATTTTCGTTCGCAAGTCGAAGACGGCGTCCGCGGCGTGGAGTGTCCGTGGCCGACTGTTAGGGACGTCGTTCCCTTTGAGACAGTGTAAGATGGCGATCGAACCGGTCTCGATCATCTGCGTCTTGAGTTCGTTGAGAAAGGTGACGTACTCGGTCGGGTCGGCTCGCTCGAGGAGGTCCATCGTGTCGACGATGAGATTCGCGCCGTCGGGCAATGCGCCGATCAACTGGGTCGCCTCCTCGAGTGGGTCTTCGCTGGTGACGTGTCGAACGGTCGGACTGCCGACTGATGACGGTGAGGCCTCGATTGCTCGATCGACTGCCTCGTCGGAGCGTTCGGTCGAGAGGTACAGGGTCCCGCGGGCGGCCGTGAGTTCGTACAAGAGGAGTTCCGACTGGCTCGCTGGCTCGGCAGTGTAGGCGACGACACACCCTGTCGGTAACCCACCCTCGAGTTTCCGATCCAACACGTCGATTCCAGTCTCCAGCCGACCCGCCATGCAATTGCGCGTACTTACCCCAGCGCCCGCATAACTCTTTGGCTTCAGTACATTCACTGGAAACGAGGTGTGTGTAGCACCCCGTCTCTGCGGGCGCCACTACGGGTGTTTTCCCGTCACTATCGGTTCGGTACTGGCTGACCTTTCCGATCGCGTATCGTTTGTTTTCGCTCGGCAATACGCGACGTCGAATGGGGAGATTCAAGGGGACGCCAAGAGCTAACACGAACGAATGCGCCACGATCACCTCATCACGAGCAAACAACTCTCGCGGGCGGACATCGAGACGGTCCTCGATCGGGCGGCCGAGATCGATGCCGACCCGTCGGCGGTCGCCGATCGACACGCGAACACGTTGCTCGGCTTGCTCTTTTTCGAGCCGAGTACGCGGACGAAGATGAGCTTCGAAACCGCTATGAAACGCCTCGGCGGCGACGTCGTCGACATGGGTTCGATCGAATCCTCGAGCGTCAAGAAAGGCGAGACGCTCGCCGATACGGTCCGCGTCATCGAAGGCTACGCGGACGCGCTCGTCTTGCGCCATCCTCGTCAAGGGGCGGCGACGATGGCCAGCGAGTTCGTCGACGTGCCGCTGTTGAACGCCGGCGACGGCGCGGGGCATCACCCGACGCAGACGATGCTCGATCTCTACACGATCCGCGAGAACGCCGGATTGGACGACCTGACGATCGGAATCATGGGTGACCTGAAGTACGGCCGGACGGTTCACTCGCTGGCCCACGCGCTGACGAACTTCGACGCGCGCCAGCACTTCATCAGCCCGGAGAGCCTCCAATTGCCCCGCGAAGTCGTCTACGACCTTCATCAATCCGACGACGGTCCGGGAATCCGCGAACACGAGACACTCGAGGAGGTATTGCCCTCGCTCGACGTCCTCTACGTCACCCGAATCCAGCGCGAACGCTTCCCCGACGAATCCGAGTACCAGAAGGTCGCGGGCGAGTACCAGATCGACCTCGAGACGCTCGAGGCAGCAGCGGACGACCTGACGGTGATGCATCCGCTTCCCCGCGTCGACGAGATCGCACCCGAGATCGACGATACGGCTCACGCGGCGTACTTCGATCAGGCGCACAACGGGGTACCGGTTCGGATGGCGTTGCTGGATCTGTTGCTCGCGGATGGGGGTGATCTCGATGAGTAACGACGGTGGCGGCGAGACAGGCGGCGACCACCAGTTGCGCGTCAGTAAGATTCGAAGCGGAACCGTCATCGATCACGTCCGCGGCGGGCAGGCGCTGAACGTGCTGGCGATTCTCGGCATCGACGGCAGCGAGGGTGAGGAGCTTTCGATCGGAATGAACGTCCCCTCGGATCGGCTCGCGCGAAAAGACATCGTCAAAGTCGAAGGGCGAGAGCTTAGCCAGGACGAAGTGGACGTGCTCTCGCTGATCGCCCCCGAGTCGACGATCAACATCGTTCGGGATTACGACGTGATCGAAAAACACCGCGTCGATCGCCCGGAACTCGTTGAAGGTGTCCTCTCGTGTCCAAATTCGGAGTGTATTACGACCGGCGACGAACCGGTTACGTCCACGTTCGACGTGCTCGAGGATGGAGTCAGATGTGCGTACTGCGAGACGATCGTCCGCACCGGAATCGCCTCGTTAATCGACACCTGAACGCCACTGGCGCACACGAGTCCCGTTTCTATCCGTCGTCTTTCGGTGATCCGTGGTGATCTACACGAATGGTCTCGTTACTGAGACTTTTTTCACCTCGAGAGAACTGTCCAGAATAGCTAAGTAGCTATCAAAAGAACGTGGAGATGTACATGTCTCGTACAGTTAAACTCCTGCTCGCCCTGTTCGTCATCGCCGTTCTCTGGAAGGTCGTCCTCGGTGGCTCTTCCGACGTCGAGATCGAAGAAGTCGAGTACGAACCGGTCGAATAGTCCCCGACAACCGTCATTTTTCGGCGTCTCGATCGCCGAGTTGTATCGCTACTCGCGTGTACAAATCCTGCCAACACGGTACTGATTGGTGCGGTGAACACGGTGCGTTCCGAACGGCTTACGGCGTCGGCGACGAACCGTTCACTATGTACGGCGTCGTCACGCGGAACGAAGACGAAGTCAACTGGCCCGAGTTCGACCGGGGGTTCTACGAAGTCAAGGACGTGACCGGCCGGTCGGCCGAACCGATCGAGAACGGCGTGAACATGGTGTCGTGTTTCGGTGACAACGCTGCGGCGGACGCCGACCCCTCACTCGTTCCCGTCGACGACCTCGGTCGCCCGGCCACTCGAGACCGGACGTACTTCGATTGGGCCTACGTCTGCCCGTCTCGCGAGGACTACCGCGAGGGCTTGTTCGAGATCATCGACGACTGCGTCGAGGCGAACGAGGACGTCAGACTCGACGATATCGGCTTTCCGCGCGCCGAGTACTGTCGCTGTGGCGTCTGCGAACAGTCCTTCGAGAACAGCCGTTTCGAGGATCGATACGAGTGGCGAGCGAACGTTATCACCGAGTTCGTCGAGGAAGCCGTCGAGCGAATCCCTGGTCGCGTCTACATGACCGTCTATCCCGATCCGTACCCAGGTCATCTTTACGAACGGGCGGGGATCGATCTCGAGGCCCTCGAGGAACACGTCGACGAGTTCGTCGTCCCGCTGTACGACATGGCCTACGAGACGACCTACTGGCTCGAGACCATCGCTCGTGGCTTCGAGAGCGCACTCGAGACGACCTTCAGCATCGAACTGTACGCGATCAACATCGATATCGACAATTTGGTCCACGCCACGGAGGTTGCAAGCGAGTACGGCAACGACGTGTTCTTCGGCTACGAAGCGAGCAACGCTCGAGCGACACTGAGGCGGATGCGTGCCGACGAGCGCGACGGCGTGACACACGGCGATCCGAATTCTGAATCCTGAACGGACTCGAGCGGTGCTGGCACTACCCGTTTACTCGGTGTCTCCAGGGAGGGTTTTCGGTTCGCGTACTCTCGTTCGAAAAACCGAAATGACCAGCCGAATCACCGCCATCGTGACTCGAGTCGGTGGAAATCGCGGTTATCGGGTATCTCGACTGTCGACGTCGTCATCGTCGTCACCGATGAGGTCGTCGTCGTCATCGTCGTCCATGAGCCCTTCGTCGTCATCGCCGATCATGTCGTCATCATCGTCGTCCATGAGTCCGCTGTCGTCGTCATCGCCGATCATGTCGTCATCATCGTCGTTCATGAGTCCGCTGTCGTCGTCGTCGCCGATCATGTCGTCATCATCGTCGTCCATGAGTCCGCTGTCGTCGTCGTCGCCGATCATGTCGTCATCATCGTCGTCCATGAGCCCTTCGTCATCGTCGCCGATCATGTCATCATCGTCGTCGTCCATCAACCCACTATCGTCATCGTCGCCGATCATGTCATCATCGTCGTCCATCAGGCCGTCATCGTCGTCTCTAACGCCGCTATCATCGTCGTCCATCAGGCCGTCGTCATCGTCTCGGAATCCATCGTCGTCGTCTCCAATCATGTCGTCACCGTCGTCGTCCATGAGTCCGCTATCGTCGTCATCACCGATCATATCATCATCGTCGTCACCCATCAATCCGTCATCGTCATCATCGCTCATCAACCCGTCATCGTCGTCTCGCCCTTCTCGACCCGATTGAGTACCGGCGCCGGCCGAGCCTGCACTGGCTCCGGCAGCGCCACCGGCTCCCGCTCGGTCGCTCGAGGACCCCATCTCTGTGGTGTCCGTTCCACCCGCGTCGAGGTCGGATTCGCCGCCGGCGCTGGTCGCTCCGCCGCCGGCGCTCCCCGAGAGATCACTCTCGAGGCGAATTTCGTCGGTAGTCACTTCGGCGACGGAGCTCTCTTGGAGTGGATAGGTGTCGTCGTCGGCACCGCCCCAGCCGAGTTTCGCTTTGATCGTGTCTGCGATTCCGGGGTCTGGCTCGACGTGTGCGGTGCCGTGTTCGATGCCCGCGATCAAGCCGACTTCCTCGCCGTTTGCGTTGACGACGGTCTTGCCGATGTCGTCGTCAGTAAATTCTGGAGACATTACACTCGACTAGACGGCGAACCGGTGGAAGTTGGTGGTGCTTGCGGTGGCTTGCGATTCGAGTATTAACGGAGTAGTCCGTAAGTAACAGCGCCTTAGGTGTCGAATTCTGGCTCCCGGTTTTCGAGGAACGCCGTGACCCCCTCCTCGTGGGCGTCCGACGTCCGGGCCTGTACCTGCAGTTGATTCTCGTAATCGAGAGCTTCCGACCAGTGACGCGTCATGTTCTCGTGCATCGCCTGTTTCATCATGCCGACGATGGCCGTCGGTGCCTTTCGAAGCCGAGCGACGTCTTGCTCGACGCGCTCGTTGAGTTCGTCGGCTGGAACGGCCTCGTTGATCAACTCGAGGTCGGCCGCCCGTTCGGCGTCGAAAAACTCGCCGGTGAACGCGAGTTTCTTCGCGGCCCGAAGACCGACGATGTGGGGCAGCATGAACGTGGCGCCGGTGTCAGGAATGAGTCCAACGCGGACGAACGCACACGAGAACGTCGCGTCCTCGCTCGCGTAGGCGATGTCTGCGAGGGCGACGAGTGCCAGTCCCGCACCGATTGCATCGCCGTTAACTTTCGCGAGTATCGGGACGTTCGACTCGAGCATTGCCTCAACGACGCGGCCGAAGGTGTCGGAGACCGACTCGTACGCGTCTCGCGCCGTGTCCGGAAAGTCAGAGAGCGACTCGAGGTCGCCGCCGGCACTGAACGCGTCACCTTCTCCCGTGAGGACGATTGCGTGACACTCGTCCGGAGACGTCTCCTCGATCGTCTCCGCGAGATTTACGGCGGTCTCTTTCGTCATCGCGTTGAGTGCCGCTGGTCGGTCGAAGAAAATTCGGCGGACTCCGTCGTCGCGTTCGACGTGCATAGGCAGGGTATGTCTGGCACGGAACATAACGGTACCCGTTCGGTCTCGGATACGGATCGTCAACCGGAATACGAACGATCGAAATTCGTTCGTGGGGTCGGCTCCCGTCGCGACTCGAGCGACGGGATCTACCTTCGCTGCGCCGCGAAAACATCGAGTGAAGCCGGCATCGATAGCCGGTGATTGGTCGTCGTTTGGGTAATCAGGTGGTCAGCGCAATCGGTTCGATCAGTCCGATGGCATCGGCGGGGCGACGGTTTCGTCCTCGGAGACGTTGAGTTCCGAGGTAACGAGTGCGCGGTAGGCCCGGCGGAGTCGCTCCGAGAGGGCCTGGTGTGAGATGCCGAGTTCCTCCGAGAGCTCCTGCATCGAGACCTCACGCGGAATTTCGAAGTAGCCGTGGTCGATCGCCGCCACGAGCGTTTCGTACTGTCGCGCCGTGAGTCCACACTGCGTGTGCGTCTCCTCTGCGAGGTCGAACAGGCGAACGATCGTCGGCGTGATCTCCGCCTCGTCGAGTCTGTCGTAGAGCGAACTGACGCTCTCCCGGTCGGCAAATCGAATGCTCAACAGCCACGTGCCACTCGAGGCCGACGCGCTCAGGACCGTTCCCTGCTCCTCGAGGATCAACTCGAAGACGTCGGTCGTAGCGTTGTTGAACTGGATATCGTACAGCCACCGACCGTCATCGTCGGAAATGAGTGTGTACGCTTCGATGCCTGACGCTTCCGTCAGGGCGTCCTCGATTGCTTCCTGTGAAGGCCCCGAGAGCCAGAGTCCGTGGCCGCTCGAAGCGATTACCCGTTCCATCTCGCAGGTGAGCGATGGAATTGCGTCGAACAATTCACCTGTTCCAGTCCCGTCTGCCGAAATCTCGATGTCTGCGATCGATGTCATAATTCTCAATCAAGGATACAACGAGGAGTCGGATAACCCCGTTTCCAAAGAGATTAGAGGCGATGACGGTGAATTACACTCTCCGTGAAGGGTTACGATAGGGAGTCATTTACATCGGACTATCAGTATACGTTCATCGGTCTGAACTAACCACTGCTGTCCGTAGTCGGATGGACCGGAAGTGAAGTTGAGTGGAACGCAGGTGCTGTTGAGTGGACGTAGCTACCGTTCACACGGCGTGCGTCTCGTATTCGTCACTTGTGCAATAGAACGGGCAGACCGACTCGAGTGCAAGTTCCTGTCACAGGTTGAACACCAATATATTGACTATCGAGACAATCATCGTATCGAATACGGTCTGTGAGGCGCTCGTTCGCCACTATCTCGTCTCTTCAGAGAGCGTGTACGATGTCGCGGTATGGAGGGCTTGCACCCGGCAAGAAAGCGAGCGAACCACTCGAGAGAGCCCTAGTTTTTCTCGCTGAAATGCGAGTTTGCTCGATCAGGATCACGAATACAGATGCAGTCCTCGCTGGTGACAACGACGGTATGGTCGTCGGTTGTAAACGTGACACTGACGTTCGAATTAGTTTCTCTCGAATGGGTGAGTAAATCACCTACCGACTCCGTTTCGACGTCGTCATAGAGCGAATCGAGTTGTGACACGGGTACGTTTTTGCTTCGAGCCAGTCCTCGCAGAATCATGTGTGTCACAGATTCACCGTCCTCGCGAACGGTCCGGATCTCTACGCAGTCGTCGTGTAGTCGAGGGCGGTCATCGTGGGAGACCATACACAAATTCGCGATTGTCTTTCAAAGAGACTTGTTCCAAAATGCGTAGGGCAGTGACCGTCTCAGTCACTGGTAATTCGTTTCGTTGTGCGCTCAGGAATCGTGTCTCAATCTTTCTTCAAAACAACTCGACGCGAATGTCGTCGTCCTCGAGTTCAGCAGCGAAGGCCTCGGCATCCGTCTCGATCGGTTCGAACGTATCGTAGTGTTCGGGCAAGACGAGCTCCGGGTCAACGCTGCGAGCGAAGTCCGCCGCTTCGTGTCGGTCCATGGTGAAGTGCCCACCAATCGGCGGAATGAAAACCGCCGCAGTGATCGACTCGTGGTGCTCGAGGAAGTCCGTATCCGACGGACAGAAGACGGAGGTCCCATCGAGGTCGACGAGTATTCCGATCACTTCGCCTTCGGCGTGGAACGGATTTCCGTCGTCGTCGACGTGTTCCCCATCCGGGTCGTTGTACGCGGGCACCGTCTGGACGGTAACGCCGTCGACCGTCGTCTCGCCGTCCGCTGGCAAGTCGACGACATCGCGCTCGAGGTCGCTCGTGTCGACCGCCTCGTAAACGGCGACCGTCCCATCCGGTTTCGCTACGGCGTCGATCCCCGCCGGATCGTAGTGATCGAAGTCGTCGTGCGTGACGAAGACGATATCGCCGTCTCCCGGTTCAGACTCGAGGACCTCCTCCCAGGGGTCGATGTAGATAACCGTTCCATCGTCCGTCTCGAGTCGCTTGCTCGCGTGGCCGATCCGTTCGAACGTAATTCCCTCGTATGTGATGGACATCGTCACGCGGACCATACGACGGGTTTTGACTTATACTCCCGGCAGCCAGTAACGCGCTCGGGTGAATCGATCCACGCCGTTGCTCGAATGTCCTCGGGAGCGACCTCGAGCGGCGGAATGCGTCCGATAGTACCATTCCATGAAAGTCTCTCAAACGGTTCTTTCGTTCGAGCGCAACTGTTGTTTCCGTCTCGGCGGGTCCAGCCCCTCGGTTGAGTCGTTTCCAACGGTCCGGGCAAGAACTGCTTGCGTTGCGTTTCATAGAATTACGTTCGCTTTGTCCTGACTTTCAGTATTTTGGTCGCGACTTTGATGGCGTTTGAAATCTGTGTCTGGACTGGTATTATTTTACTTGGGATATACGTAATAACCGTTAACGGTGAGGACTGGCCGTGTCTCTAAACGATTCACGGAAACGAAGCATTGATCGACGGTCGTACATAAAGGGTTGCCTCGTTGGGCTTGGGACGCTCACGGTCGCCGGGACGTCAAGCGCCACGGCACTCGAGGACCAATACGAGACAGTCGTCGACGTCGTCGAAGCCGGCGCGGACCCCGAGGGGAACGAGTCCATCACGCCTGTATTACGAGAGCACGTTGGCGACGATACTCTTCTCGAGTTCCCGGAGGGGCGATACTACATGGACGAACAACTGCGCCTCACTAACTTCGAGAACGTCGGCTTCAGCGGCCACGGTGCGACCTTGGTCCCGGCTTCTTATTACGAGTTCGACGGACCACAGTATCGCCTCTTCCGACTTGGTACTCACGAGGATCCGGGACGAAACCTCCTCTTCGAGGGCTTCGACGTCGACCAAACCGCAGAGGATACGGGCATTCGCGTAATCAGTGCTGAGGTCGAGGACGGGCTCTCCGTCCGAAATGTTACCGTCGAAGGTCGCCACGACAGCGGCACCTGGGGACCAGGACTGTTCAACATTACCGACCCGGACGGCGAGGGTCACGTCTACTGCTTCTTCGCAGACGACGGCGCGGATCACATCGACGAGACGCCAAACGCCGGGAACATGTGGCGCGGAGCGACCGGCTTTGCCGTCGACCAACACCACCGCGGTTCGCTCATCTTCGAGAACTGCCGACTGGGTGACTACCCGGACAACGGACTCTACGCCTCGAACGAAACCGGCCGAATCGGTGTCGACGGTGGCACCTACCAGAACAGCGGCACCGCATCGATCCGTCTCAGCGGATCGACCGGCCGGGTCGAGGGCGCAACCGTCGTCGTCGACGAAAACTCACACGACTCCGCCGGTCAACACGCAATCCGACTCGACGACGGCGAACACGAACTCGAGGACATCACCGTCGACGTGCCCGAACCGAACGGCGACGCGATTCGAATCATGGACCCCGTCGACAGCGCCTCGATCACGAATTCGGAAATCACCGTCGGCGACGAGCCAAACGCCGCCGTCCGAATCGATCCGTCGGCCGGCGCGACGACTATCGACGATGTCGACATCGACATCAACGGCAGCGCCAACGCCGTCCGAATCCTCGGCTCCGATGCCGGCGCCGTCGAACTCGAGGACGTCCACATCACGGGCGACGCGAGCGGCGCTCGAAACCGAGAAGCGATCTTCTGCGAACGAAACGGCTGTGAGTTCGTCGGCCTCGAGGTCGAGCAACTCGGGCCGGACAACCGACGCGGGATCGACCTCCGCGGATCCGACACGATCATCACCGACAGCGAGTTCGAGACGACCGACACCGCGATCACCCTCAACGACGCAGACGGCGTCACGCTCGAGGACACAACCGCAACTGTCGATGTCGACGGCTACTCGCTTCGCATTCTCGACAGCACTGGCACCGTCTCCCGGACGAACAACGATCTCCCCGACGGCGTCCGAGACGACCGATAACTGTCTCGCCGCCCCCTGAACAGGTCCCCCTGACGTTTCTCGAGTGCCTGGTACGAAATTAGTAGACGGCGTGGCTCGAGTGGCGATACCCTGGCCGGGCGCGATTATGAACTACGCCGAGACATTCCGGGTCGCTCGCTACGCTCGCTTCCCGGGCTGTGACTCGTCTACTTCAAACCGCGGGGCCGTTTTGCCACTCGCGAGTTTGCTCGTGGCAAAAGCGGGCCGGGCGCGATTTGAACACACGGTCGGACGTGCTCGCTCCGCTGCGCGCGACCTCCCTGCATTCAAATCGCTTCCGTCCGGTTCACTCTCTGGTTCGCTGCGCTCACCAGTTCGTTGCACGGGCCGGGCGCGATTTGAACACGCGACCGTCTGATTAAGAGTCAGACGCTCTGCCGAACTGAGCTACCGGCCCTGTACCCGCGACTTTTCTGCGACGAGTGAAATACGTTTCCCTTAGAACTCGTCGTGACAGGGACGAACACACACTACTCCGCACCTTTCGGCGCTGTTCGTCACTGATCGAGCACTTCATCGGGTAACAATCTTCGGGAGCGTTAAGTGTGGTCGGTCCCACCACACGTTCAATGAGTACGGGGGTTACCATCTCGTCGATTTCTGACTATGCGATCTTGGGATGTGGGAGCGTCGGCTACGCCGTCGCAGAAGAACTCGTCGAGCAGGGAAAGGACGTCCTGATCATCGACCGTGACGAAAGCCGCGTCGAGTCCCTCCGCGATCAGGACCTCGACGCTCGCACGGCAGACATCAGCGAACCCGAAACCGCAGACTTCGTCACCGACCGCGACGTCGTCCTCATCCTCGCCTCCGACGTCGAATCTAACAAACAGGCCGTCGAACACATCCGCGCCGTCGACGATACCCAGTTCGTCGTCGCACGCGCGAGCGATCCCGTCTCCGGCGACGAACTCGAGGAAGCCGGTGCCGACATCGTCATCAACCCGTCGTCGGTGATCGCCGAATCCGCCCTCCGCGCCCTCGAGTCGGGGGAACTCGAGTACAACGCGGGGAAACTCGCCCAGCTGGTCGAGACGACCGACGAGCGCTTGGCAATCGTCACGCAGGACAGCCCCGACCCGGATTCGATCGCGAGCGCGGCCGCGTTGCAGGCGATTGCGTCCCACCTCGGCGTCGAATCGGATATCATCTATCTGGGTGACGTTGGCCACCAGGAGAATCGCGCGTTCGTCAACCTCCTCGGGATTGATCTGGTGCAGTGGGACGAAATCGGCGATCACGCCATTTACGATACGGCAGCCATGGTGGATCACGCGACGTCCGCAGAGATGGACCTCGACGTCGACATTGTCGTCGACCACCACGAACCCGAAGTGGAGTACGAACCCGAATTCGTCGACATCCGACCGAACATGTCCTCCACGTCGACGATAATGACGAAGTACATACAGGAGTTCGACATGAACGTCTCCGAGGAGGTCGCCACCGCGTTACTGTACGGTATCCGCGCGGAGACGCTCGATTTCAAACGCGACACTACCCCCGCGGATCTCACCGCCGCCGCGTATCTCTACCCCTTCGCCAACCACGACACCTTAGAACAAGTCGAGTCGCCGTCGATGTCCCCCGAAACGCTCGACGTGCTTGCCGAGGCGATCACCAACCGAGACGTCCAGGGTAGTCACCTCGTCTCGAACGCCGGACTCGTCCGCGACCGCGAGGCGCTCACCCAGGCCGCGAGTCACCTGCTGGATCTCGAGGGCGTCACCACGACTGCCGTCTTCGGCATCGCGGACGAGACCATCTTCCTCGCGGGTCGCTCGAAGGACATCCGAATCAACATCGGCAAGGTACTCGAGGACGCCTACGGCGAGATGGGCGAGACGGCGGGCCACTCGACGCAGGCCAGCGCCGAAATCCCGCTGGGGATTTTCACCGGCATCCAGATTTCAGAGGAGACGCGTGACACGCTGCTTGACCTCACCGAAGAGGCCGTCAAACGGACGCTCTTCGACGCGATGGGCGTCGACGGCAGCGAAGGATCGAACGGAAACTGAGGTGCATTCCGTGGACCTTCTCGGCTCAAACCATTGCAGTTCAGCGACAGAATTTCAATAAGCAGGCCCACGATCGCGATCATACTGATCGCTCCGAGTAACACGTGATACGCTTCAGGATGTTCGTCAAAAATATCTCTGGCAGTTTCTGAACTCCACTGCACTGCCGAGACTATTGCGACCAAAAAGAAGCTTGCAACGAGCACATGGTTGACAGTGAAACTCACGAGGGAGAGTATACCCAACGTTATTCCAGAAACTAGTGTTGCGAATTCGACTACGCTTTTTCGATCCATGCCAACAATGAACTATACAATCTCTCTCGCGCATATATTGGTTTCATCATAACATAGGTTAAAATATTAGCGAGGAACGGTACCGTCGTAATCTTCACAGATAGCTGCGAGATTGCAATCAGATAGACAAAGACTGTCACTACCTGCGAGACACGAAACACATCCAGGAAGCAGAAATAATCAATAGTGCAGAAGCTACGTAAGAGGCACACGACAGTCTATGGTGGTGGACTACTACGTTAGGCGACGACTTCTTGCTCTTCCTCGTCGGGCTGTTTGACGCGCTCGACGACATCGTTGATCAGGATGACGTCTCCGACGGCACGGACCCAGCGGTAGGGAACGATGACGCCTTGCGTTCCGCGAGCGGTGTCGGTGAACAGTTCGGTGTTGAGCTGGCCCAGAGCGAGTCCGGTGACGGCTTCGCCGTCGACGTTCAAACGAAGATCCTCGACTTCGCCGACGAAAACGCCGTTGTTCGAGTATACCTCGCGACCGACGAGAGAGGTAATTTCTTGGGGAGTGTCGTCCATGACTTGGCTCATGCGTGGCGGACTCTTAATTGTTGGTCAGACGCATTCACGACGACCGAGAGGAGACACCAGTCCTCGGTGAAACGAAACACGAACGCACGCCGAGCGCGATTCCTGCGTTTCTCACGAGTCACGCGCCCGAGGTGCCCTCGAGGATCGATTCGACGTCGACGTGATCGGAGAGCAAGTCCTCCATTCGATCGACGGTCGATTCGTCGCGCGTGCGGCCGCTGCGAACGATGCTCTCGGCGCGTTCGGCCGTCGTGAGCGTGTCGGTCTGGACGGAGAGGATCGAGAGCCCCTGTTGTGCAGCCTCGCCGATGATGGTCTTCGACGGGCGGTGGCCACCGGTGAGGATCAAGCACGTGACGCCGGGTGCCTCGAGTGCTGCGGTGTGGATGCCGGCGCGGTCACCGCCGGTGATGACGGCGGCGTCTTTCGTTCGCCGGAAGTATCGAAGCGCGCTGTCTGCACCCATCGCGCCGACGCTGAAGCGCTCGATGTAGCTGTCTTCGCCCTCGACGAGTACCGTCGCGCCGAGTTCCGAAGCCAGTTCGTCGACCGAAACTCCCGAGAGCACCTGTATGCGGGGCATGATCCCGAAGACCGGAATTCCGCGGCTCTCGAGGAACGGGACCACGGTCGACTCGAGCGTGTCGTGGGCGGCGTTCTCGACGTTGTTGAAGACGACGCCCGCGAGTCGATCTCCGAAGGCGTCTGCTGCGGCCAGTACGTCGTCGACGTCGCCGGGGATCGAGTACGGCGCGACGAGGACGACGCGTGCGTCGAAGAGATCCGCAACGTCGGGATCGGTGAGGTCGACGATCCCGCCGACGGTGTACTCGCCGCCGCCCTCGACGAACAGTCGATCACACCCATCGGAGACGGTCTCGAACGCCGCCTCGACTCGCTCGTGAATTTCGTCGGGGTCCTCTCGGCCCCGAAGCGTTTGTTCGATGAACGTCGGCGAGTAGACGACGGGCTCTAAGTCGTGGAGTTCCGCCTCGAGCCCCAGGATATCTCGTGCGAGTAGCGGGTCGGCGTCCAGCGTCTTCCCGACGTTACTCTCGAGACGGGTTCCCTTCGGCTTCATGTAGCCGACGCGTGCACCGCCATCTCGCGCGATGCCCGCGAGTGCGATGGTGATCGCGGTCTTTCCGATCCCCGATTCGATCGAACTGACGAGAATCGTCTCCATTTCCCGCTCGCGCACCTCGTGAGCGGTCTCGTCATCTTCGCTCTCACTCGCCGCTTCTCTCGCGTCGCGATCGCCGGTTTCGGGCTGTTCGGCTCCAGTCCGCTCGCTCTCGGTCGAGTTTCGATCGTTCGCTGTTGTCGATGTGTCTGTCTCGGTGTCTGTGTCAGTCATGGCTCGTCTCCCTCGAGTCGGTCTGTGTCGACGGTGAGGCTGAGATCGATCGCCTGTACACCCTCCGGAGCGACGACCAGCGGGTTGACGTCGAGTTCGAGTATCGACGGAAAGTCGACGACTAGCTGGGATAGCCGTTGGATCGTCTCGGTGATGGCGTCGATATGTGCGGGTTCACGTCCGCGAGCGCCGCGCAACAACGGCGACGCCTGAATCTCGTCGATCATGTCGCGGGCCTCCGACTCGCCGATCGGTGCGACGCGAACCGCCGTGTCCTCGAGCGTTTCGACGAAGATACCGCCGAGGCCGAACACGACGAGCGGCCCGAACTGCGGGTCGCGGTTCATTCCGACGATTGTCTCGGTACTGTCTTCCATCTCGACGAGTTCCTGAATCTGGACGCCGAGAATCGTCGCGTCGGGCTGGTACGTACGCACGCGAGCGACGATATCCTCGTACGCACTGGCCACCTCGTCGTCCGAGACGCCGACTCGAACCCCGCCGATGTCGGATTTGTGGGACACGTCGGGACTCACGATCTTCATCACGACGTCGCCCTCGATGGCCCTCGCGACCTCGGACGCCCGATCAGGGTCCGATACCACTTCGCTCGCCGGCGTCGGTATGCCGTAGGCCTCGAGCAACTCCATCGACTCGACGCCGACGCGATTGTCGCTGTATCGCTCGGCGCGCGAGAGTACTTTTTGTGCGCGCTCGCGGTCGACGTCGAACGTCGTCGGCTCGTCGATCGTTCGCTCGCGAATCTCTCGGTATCGGGTCAGCGCCTCGAGTCCGGCCACCGCTCGAGTCGGGTCGAAAAAGTTCGGCACGCCGAACCCGCGGAGGACCTGCTCTGCGGCCCGCGCGCGCTCGCCGCCCATCAGACACGCCACGATCGGCTTGCCGTAATCTTCGTGCTTCTCGATGATCGTCTCGGCGAGTCTGTCGTATCCCAGAACTGCCGTCGGTGCACTGACGACGATCGCCGCACCGACGGCGTCGTCCTCGAGGACGGTCTCGAGCGCGTCGCCGAATCGGTCCGCGTTGGCGTCGCCGATCACGTCGACCGGGTTGTACCGGGTCGCTTCCTCCGGTAAGACGTCCGCCAGTCGGTCCGTCGTCTGTGCGCTCAGCGAGGCCATCTCGAGTCGCGAGTCGCCGACGGCGTCGGTCGCGAGCACGCCCGGTCCACCGGCGTTCGTCACGACGGCGACGCCGTCGGTGTCGGGTTCCGGCAGGCCAGAAAGCGCTCGAGCGAAGTCGAATAGCTCCTGGACGGAGTGCGCCCGGATCACGCCGGCTTGCTCGAGGCCGGTTTCGTAGGCTCGTTCGCTGCCGGCGATCGCGCCGGTGTGCGAGGAGGCGGCCTGCGCACCGGCGTCCGTTCGGCCGGCTTTGACGAGCACGATCGGCGTGTCTTCCGTCACTTCACGCGCAGTCTCGAGGAACGCAGTGCCGTCGTCGATTCCCTCGAGGTAGCCGATAATGACGTCTGTCCCCGGGTCGTCGCCCCACTCTCGGAGGAAGTCCGTTTCGTCGAGGTCGGCTTTGTTCCCGAGGGAGACGACGTGATGGAAGCCGATTCGTTGCTCGTCGGCCCACTCGAGGACGGCCGTGACGAACGCGCCGGATTGGCTCAGAAACGAAATAGACCCCTCGCGCGGCGAGTCGGGGCCGAAGGTGGCGTTCAGGCCGTTGGCCGTCGACATGACGCCGAGGCTGTTCGGCCCGACGATCTCGAGACCGTAGCGCTCGGCGCGTTCGCACAGGCGCTGTTCGCGCGTCGCCCCCTCCTCGCCCGACTCGGCGAACCCGGCCGTCACGACGACCACCGCGCGGGTGTCGGTCTCACCGAGATCATCGAGTACTTCGAGGACGATGTCGGGTGGAACGACGAGCACCGCGAGATCGATCGCCGGCGCTGCCGTGACGGTGGAATAGCACTCGAGTCCGAGCACCTGCTCGCGCGAGGGGTTGACGGGTACGATCTCACCGTCGTAGGTCTCCTGCAGGTTCTCGAGGATCGCCCGCCCAACCGACCCCTCGCGGTCGGTCGCCCCGACGACACCAACGGATTCCGGATCGAAGAGCGCAGACAGCCGGCCCATCACACGGTCTCTCAACTCGCGGCGAAGTAAAGCTGTACCCTGACACACGCGTGTGCCAGACTCGAGGCGAGAGAAAACGGCTGACAGATAATCGCTACAGCTGACACGCACGCAATCAGTGCATCGACAGCGCCGCAGAACGACTCGAGGCGGCGATCGCGAGGAGGTAGACCACGATCGCGACGACGACGATGGAGCCACCCGGCGGGAGACTCTGGTGGACCGAGAGTCCGTAGCCCACGATGACGGAAATCTGGCCGAACAGGACCGAGAGGACGAGCGTTTCCCGGAAGCTGTTCGCGAGCTGTGAGGCGGCCGCAACCGGAACGACGAGCATCGCGGCGACGAGGATGACGCCGAGAATCTGCATCGCGCCGACGACGACTACGGCGGTCATCACGATCAAGAGCGTGTTGTAGCCGGTGACGTTGAGGCGAGCGACGCGTGCGGCTTGCTCGTCGAACGTGATGAACAACAGCTGTTTGTACGTGATCGCGATCACGCCGAGGACGGCGATCGTCTGGACCACGACGAGTTGAGCGCCTTCCGTCGGAACCGCTGCCGCGCTGCCAAAGAGGTAGTCCTCGATGCTGACACCCGAGAGTCCCTGCCCGTAGCTGATGATGATCGTCCCGACGGCGAAGCTCCCGGTGAGCATGATCGCGATGGGCACGTCGCCGTAGGTGTTCGTCCGTTCGGCCAGCCACTGGACGCCCAGCGCGCCGAGGATACCGACGACGAGCGCCGCGGTGAGCAGGCTGCCGTCCCAGTCCGTCGTCGTACTGAACAACAGTCCGATAGCGACGCCGGCGAACGCCGTGTGAGCGAGCGTTTCGCCGATCAGGGCCATCTCTCTGTGGACGAGGTACGTTCCGACGACCGGCGCGATGATGCCGATGAGGACCGTCGTCGCCATCGAGCGCCACATGAAGCCGTGGCTGAAGACGTTCGTCCCGAGGTAGTAGTCCATCCACCGGCCGGTGGTGATAAACTGCCCGTAGAGGAACTCCCCGACAGCGAGCGAACGGAGGGACTCGACGGTGACGAATCCGATCATCACGACGGCCAACACGGCCGTCAAGGCGAGACCCGCGAACTCGACGGAACGGCGAATACTCGGTCCCATCAATGGTGGTGATGAACGACCTGCCCGGTCGAGCCGTAGGCCGCTGCTAAGGCGTCACTTTCGACGAACGATTCCGTGTCTCCGTGGTGGTACAGTTCCTGATTGATACAGGCGATATGATCCGCACGGTCCGTGACGACGCCGATATCGTGTTCGATCAGGACGATCGTAATTCCCGAGTCGTTGAGCGAATCGAGCAGTTGGTAGAACTCGTCTCGAGACTCGGCGTCGACGCCGACGGTCGGTTCGTCCAGTGCGAGCAGATCCGCCTCGGAGGCGAGCGCCCGGGCGATGTAGGCTCGCTGGCGTTGGCCGCCCGAGAGCTGGTTGACGCGTCGAGTCTCGAGGTCGGAGATGTCGACCGTCTCGAGTGCGTCGTCGACGATTTTTTCGTCGGCGTCGGAAAGTCGACCGAAGCCGGCGTGGGCGAATCGACCCATCGTCACGGCTTCGCGGACGGTGACGGGCATCGTTCCGCCGCGACTGGTCGCCTGTTGGGAGACGTAGCCGATTCGCTCGCCGGCTTCGAACTCGTCGACCGGGTCGCCGAAGAGTTCGATCGAACCGCTATCTGGGCTGTGCAGACCCAACATCAGGTGAAGTAGCGTCGTCTTCCCGGAGCCGTTCGGGCCGATGAGTCCCAAAAAGTCGCCTTCGTCGATCGTCAACGAGACGTCCCGAACGGCGACGCTCTCGCCGTACGCGAACGACACGTTCTGGATATCGACGACTGCACTCACGGTGAATTCACTTGGTGTTCGGGCACGGAGTGGTTTATCTCTTCTACTTTGGCTCGACAGATCGGTACGAATATTGTGCCGATCATGCCCAAATCAGTCGGCACCGAATGCGGCCTGAAGCGCCGGAATGTTGACTTCCTCCATCTGCTCGACCCAGCCGTATCCGTCGTCTTCCCACTCCTCGGTCGTGCCTTCGAGTGGCGAGAGCCGCGCGGTATCCTCGGCGTCGGTCTCGGCGAGCGCCTCGTCGATGACGTTGCTCATGTCGTCGAACGGATCGTAGAGGATCGTGTCGATGTCGTTCTCTTCGATGATCTCGATCGTATCGCTGATATCGTTGGGAGAGACGTTGTCGTCGGGTGAGATGCCGACCGGCGTGTGCAACTCGATATCGTAGCGAGCCTCGAGGTACTGGAAGGCGTCGTGGCCGGCGAGGACGGCGATGTCCCGGTCAGCATCTTCGAAGAGACCCTGAAGCTGTTCGTGAACGTCGTCGATCCGGTCGATGTACGCTGCGGCGTTTTCCTCGTAAACGTCTTCGTTGTCGGGGTCGGCCTCGATGAGGCCGTCTCTGATCGTCCCGACGATGTCACGGACCAGAACCGGATCGACCCAGACGTGAGGGTCGTACATCTCCGGAACGTCGCTATCTTCGACCTCGTCGACGACCTCGAGTCGCGCGTTGTCGTTGCTCGTGTCGAAGACGACCTCGTCGTCCGCGACGAGTTCGAAGACGACCCGCGACATGTCTTCCTCGAGACCGCTGAAGATAACGTGATCTCCTTGGGAGTCGATTTCGACGGTCTCGCCCTCGCTGTCGTCGGCGGTCGTCGCCTCGAGTTGGAAGAGTTCGTTCGAACCGATGGGGAGGATTCGACCCTCGCTGTCCTCGACGACGGCTTCGACCTCGAGCGTCTCGCCGACGGCGACGTCGGGGAGGCCGCCGTGCCAGTGGTCGTTGTGCCACCACGCGAGTTCCTCCCCGCTCCGGCGCTCGAATAGCTCGAATCCGACCACCGAAACCGATTCGGGGTCGTCGTCGAAGTTGTCGGGTTCCTGATCGGCTGCCGTGTCGCTGTCCATCTCGAGGAACTGATCTTCGAGTCCGTCCATGGCGTCGATCAGGGTCAGGTGGTCGTAGTCCCGTTCGAAGTCGACGACGTACTCTTCGACCCAGCCGAACTCGTCGGTCTCGAAGTAGACGAAGACGTCCGAATCGGCGATATCGCGTTGCAGATCGCTCGAGGGCTCGTACCCGTGACCCATATCCCCCGTGGGAACGGCGTTTTCGAACTCGAGTTCGTCGCCGCCGATTTCGGATGCCATGTCCCAGAGGGCGAAAAACGAGGCGTACCCACCGTCGGCCTCGCCGCTTACGGGATCGCTGAGACAGCCGGCGAGCGTGCCGAGTGCGAGTGCGCCAGCCCCTGCCTGGAGCACCGATCGACGTGTGCGTTCCATACCGAATGGTGCCAGCGGGTGAATAAAAACGTTATTATTCCTCCCTGTACTATTAATAACAGCTGCTACTGTGAACCTGTGCATTAGTAACACAGAGACGTCTCGGGTTTCGACGGAAGTCGGTGCGGCAGAAGGCACCTGCCCGAAACGCGCTCTGTCGACCGCTCTCAGTTAGTGGTCGTCATCGTGGCCGTCGTCATGGCCGTGGCCGTCATCATCGTGATCGTTGTCGTCGTCATGGTCGTGGCCGTCATCATCGTGATCGTTGTCGTCGTCATGGTCGTGGTCGTCGTCCTCGTCGACGTACTCTTGGTCCCCGTCACCGACTTCGACCTCGAGCGGGTGTTCGTCGTCGCCGGGAGTTTCGTACACGACCTCGTCGTCCTCGACGAGTTGGAAGACGACGTCCGCGAACCCTTCTTCCTCCCCTTCGACGTGGATGTGGTCGCCGTGTGATTCGAGCGAAACGGTGTCGTCCCCATCGCCGACGAGTTCGCCCTCGAGGTCGAGACCCGCTTCCTCGAGGTCGATTTCTTCCCCGTCTTCGTCTTCGATGCGCGCACCGAGAGAGACGTTGTCTCCCTCCGGAACCACGAGCGGTCCGTGGTCCCAGTGGTCGCCGTGGACGTACGCGATGACGTCCTCGTCGTGATCGCGGTCGAGCAACTGGAACTCTTCGACCTCGAGGTCGGAGCCGTTATCGTCGCTTCCGTTGTCTCCATCGTCATCGCCGTCGTCACCATCATCGCCGTCATCGTCGCCCAGGCAGCCGGCGAGGCCGAGGAGTGCGAGCGAACCGGACGATGCGAGCAGTGTGCGACGAGACGTCGAACGTTGATTCGTGGTCATGTTAGTTCTCGACGCAGAGTTACGACTGATTAGTAATGAGTGTAACGGTATTAATAACGAGGAACAATTGCGGAGTGGTGAATAGCAGCGTCTGATTCGGGGGATCGAATCTCCCTACGAAAACGAGTTCGCGGGCCTACTCGAGTGACACGTGAACGCGAACGCCGTCTTGCCGGCGGTACGCCGGTGGCTGGCGCGGATCACAATTGCGGACGACTTCGAACGCATCGAATCGAATGACCAATCGGCCCGGGTCGATCGTCGCGCGGAGTATCGGGCCACAACTCGTGACGACCACGTACGGTGGGGCGGCGACCGGCTGTGCCCGAAGCTCACATCCGATTGCCTCCACGACATCGACGAGGACTCGAGGGAGGTACTCGAGCACGCCGGCCATCTCGAGACCCTCGTGGAGACCGTCGACGACCGCGTTGCGATCCGTCGTTCGCGCGGTATCCCACGGCTCCGCGATCCGTGTTGCGACGCGGTCGACTCCCTCCACGACCGCGGCGTGTTCCGCCTGAATTCGCTGGCGAGCGCTTCGAACCGGATACGACACGGATCCGAATGCGACCGGGATGTACTAATGTGTCTCGACTCCGACCGACTGCACAAATCCATCCTCTGAGCCTCACTCGCGGCCACGATCGACCGACCCGACGTTGATCGTCCGCACGTGTCGAGTCACCGTCCGAAGCGCGCGTTGCCAACCGGAGCGCGTTTCGTCCCGCTCGCGTTCCTCGAGCGCTCGTTGCAGACGGTCGTTGGTCGCTTCGAGCTCCCGGTTCGTGGATTCGAGCGCTCGCACGCGATCCTCGAGACGGTATCGTCGTTTTCGCTGGGCGTCCCGATCGAGTCGGAGTTGGTTTCGCTCGCGCTCGAGCGCGTTCGCACGATCGCGAAGGTGGTCGTACTCGTACTCACTCGCCGTCTCGGCTCCGAGTGGCGCTCTTCCCGTCGCTGCGATCGAGCCCTCGAGTGGCTCCCTCGAGTCGTCCGCACCCTGTTCGGTTTCGTCGCTCCCCGGCTCGAGGTAGCCCGTTCCGATCGCGTTGACGACGGCTCCGGAGAGCAAGATCAGGCCGCCGAAGTACAGCCACGTCAGCAACAGTAAAATTGCACCGACTGCTCCCGCTCCCTCCGACTCGGCGGCGAAGGCGACGTACACGCGAAAGAGCGATTGGAGGGCCATCCAGCCGACGGCTGCGACCAGCACGCCGGGGATCACTTCACGCTTGGTCACGTCGACGTCCGGGAAGTAGTAGTACATCGGGTAGAACGCGCCCGTAAGGACGACGACGAGCAACAGCGACTGCAAGAGTCCAAGTCCGGGAATATCGGGCAGGAACGCGAACACGATTCCGGCGGCGGTTGCGGCGATGAGCGCGCCACCGATCGCACCGAAGACCAACAGCGCATCACGGATCTGGTCGAGGAACGAACTCTCCGCGGTCGAGTCGTAAATCTCCGAAAACGCCGTATCGAGCCCCCTGAATATCTTCAGCGACCCCCATAGGAGGACGACCACGCCGATGACGGTCGATCCCGCGGTGGCTGGCGAGTCCTCGAGCGACTCTTCGATGAGCAACTGGCCGCTTTCGGGGAGTGCTCCCTCCGTCGTCTCGGTGACCTGCGCCGCGAACTGTTCGTCTCCGGCGAGCGTGACGAAGAAGAAAACGAGCACGAGCAACGGAATGAGTGAGATGAACGCCTGGTAAGCGATACCTGCAGCCATGAACGGAACGTTCTTCTCTTGAATACCCTCGACGACCGTTTTGGCGAAATTGAGACCGTCACGAAGATCGCTCGACATGAGCTACCAATCGGCCTGAATACCGATAGCAGGTCGGCTTGCATCCACCACGAGGGAAGCGGTGAGAAAAACGAGCGGGGGAACGGCCCCCTCGAGTCGCCGGAATCGCCGTTAGAGGACGATACTCTTCTTTCGCATCATCTCGTGGATCGAGGCGTCGAGGCCCTCCCGGCCGATGCCCGAGTCCTTGTTCCCGCCGAAGGGAATGTCGCCGAGTCCGTGGCTCGGTGGGCCGTTGATGCGAACGGCACCCGCATCCACTCGATCTGCAACGGACATCGCTCTCGAGTGGTCGCTCGTGAAGACGGACGCGTCCAGTGCGAGGTCGGAGCCGTTCGCGATCTCGAGCGCCTCGTCCTCGTCTTCGAACGTGGTGATCGCTGCGACGGGACCGAACTGCTCTTCGTCGACGATTCTGGCGTCGTGGGGAACGTTCGCGAGCAGCGTCGGCTCGAAGAACTGCTCGCCGAGTTCCTCCGGCACGCCCTCGGGAGCGCGACGGCTGCCGCCGCGAATCAGATCCGCCCCCTTCTCGACGGCGTCGTCGACCAGTGTTTCGACCCAGTCGGCTTGTTCCTCGCTGATGAGGGGGCCGAAAGCCGTGTCCTCGTCGAAGAGGTCACCCGCCTGCCAGGCGTCCATCTGGCCCTCGATGAGATCAGCGAGGTCGTCGTGGATCGACTCGTGGGCGATCACGCGCGAGATAGCCGAGCAGCGCTGGCCGGCGTACTTGAACGATCCTTTAGCGCAGCTTCCTGCGACGTCCGCGAGGTCCGCGTCCTCGAAGACGATAGCCGGCGCGTTACCCCCGAGTTCCATGTGGAGGTTGACCATCCCGCTCTCGCGGGCGATGTGGTTCCCGGCGCTCGAGGAGCCGGTCATGGCAATTGCGTTGATGCGGTCGTCGCCCGCGAGTACGTCACCGATTTCGCTGGCCTCGCCGGGGACGAAGTTGAACGCACCGTCTGGAATGCCGTCGACGTCGGCGATCACGGCCGCGAGGATCGCCGCGGAGATAGGCGTCTTGCTCGCCGGTTTGAGGACGACGCTGTTGCCGGCCGCGAGCGCGGGTGCGACCTGGAGCGCCGTCGTCGCCAGCGGGTAGTTGTAGGGCGTGATGCACAACACCGAGCCGATCGGTTCGTGTTTCACGATGGCCTGCCAGCCCTCGTGGCCCTCGGTCGAGCCCTCGCGATACTCGCCCTTGCTGACGATATTGCGGGCCTCTTCCGCGGCTCGATCGAACCGAGTTGCGGCCTGCTCGACCTCGCCGCGAGCAGAGGAAATCGGCTTCCCAGCTTCGCGGACGATGACCTCCGTCAGTTCCTCCTCGCGCTCACGAATGCCAGCGGCGATTTCCTCGCACCACTGGGCGCGTTCGACGACCGTCGTCTCTCGAAGCTCGGGCTTGATTTCGTGGGCTGCCTCGAGTGCCGCCTCGGCAACGGCTCGGTCGGCAGCGGCGACCTGCGCGAAGGTGCCGCCATCGGCGAGATCCGAAACCGAAATGGTGTTTTCGGACTCGAGCCACTCTCCGGCGACGTAACTCTGCTCTCGTCGCTGTGCGATTCTCGTTGCCATACGAGCACGTACGTCGGCCACACAGAAAATGTTTACTCATTCTCGAAAAAATAACATTGGTGGACCAACGACCAGTCCGTCCGGTGGCACACAACACGGGTAATACAAGAAAGTTAGCCGCATGAGCTAACGAAAGTTTTTGCCTCCCAAAAAATTATTTCGTCATGGGAAGGCTTTAAGTGGGATGCGAGCGTATCGTATAGATACGATGAGCACCCAAAAGACCGTCCGCCAACGTGCAGACGCCGTCGAGGAGAACGAACTCCGTCTCGAGCAAGAAAAGGCCGAGCAGATCGTCGAGGCGCTCAACACGGAGCTCGCGAACTCCTACGTGTTGTACCACCAGCTCAAAAAGCACCACTGGGTCGTCGAGGGTGCCGAGTTCCTCCCGCTCCACGAGTTCCTCGAGGAGGCCTACGAACACGTCGAGGAGGGCGCTGACGTCATCGCCGAGCGCACACAGGCCCTCGGTGGCGTCCCGGTCTCCGGCCCGACGAACCAAGAACAGCGAGCGACCGTCGAGTTCGAGGGCGAGGACGTCTACGACGTCCGAACGATGTTCCAGAACGACCTCGAGATGTACGGCGACATCATCGAGTCGATGCGCGACAGCATCGAACTCGCGGAGAACCTCGGCGACTACGCCACCGCCGAGATTCTGCGTGAGATTCTCGTGACGCTCGAAGACGACGGCCACCACTTCGAACACTACCTCGAGGACGACACCCTCGTCCTCGAAGAAGCGACGAAGTAACAGACAACGACGGCGCTGTCGAGCGGGTATTTTTCGAGCGATCGTTCGTAGTTTCTTCGATCTAACGATTTTCGACCGTCGAGTACGTTCCTCGAGTGGTGATACAGGGCTCGAGCAATATGCTGGAACGTGAGAGCGACTCGGCGCGACTCAGCGACGATAGTAGATAATTCCGCCGAGCGCTCCGACCGCGAGCAGCCCAAAGAGCGGCCGGATCGGATCGACGTACGTCGCTAACCACGACGAACTGAAGAGGGCGACGAGAATCGCGTTGCAGTGAGGACAGGCGACGGCGAGGAAGCCCCCGAGTGCACCGCCGTACGCACAGCTATCGCTACCACAATCAGGCTGTATCGTTCGCTGAGATACGTACGCACCGACGAGGAGGGACGTGAGAACGAGAAACGCGTAATCGAGGGGTGTCCGAGGGACCATCCGCTCGAAGAGCGGCGTCTGTACGACTCCGGTGACGACGCCGGTGAACAGAAAAAACGCGAGCGCGGCGAGGACGCCCTTCAGGAGTGACTCTCGAGTCGGATTCACAGTGAGACAATCCACGTTAGCAGCGCAAAATCCCTCTGATTCTTGTCCGTTTCGGCACAGATAGATTCACGGCTCGAGCGGCCACACCATCTCTGGTCGTGGAGGGCCGACAGTGCTATGGCAATAGCGCTATCGCTCGAGCGTGACGGCGAGGTTGGTCGCGATCCAACCGTCGGTGTTTCCGCGTTCGGTCAACACGAGTTTGCCGGGGCGCGTCTCGTGCGCGCTCACGATCGCCGCCGGCACCTCGTGGGCGTCGGAATCGACTGTCTCCCTTCGGGCGGGTACGTCCATCAGGAGAAGTTAGGTGGGCCTAAATCTAAAAACGTTTTGGTCGAGCCGCTCACTCGAGCGCGTATCACCCATTGTGACTGTTTCAGCTGCTTCAACGTGCTGTCCATTCACAGTCCCCCAGGACGTACGCACGCGTATGGAGTACGAGATCGTTCAGGGTGATATCGCCGCACAGTCAGCCGACGCGCTCGTCAACGCCGCTGGCACCAGCCTCGAGATGGGGTCGGGTGTCGCTGGTGCGCTTCGCGCCGAAGCGGGCGACGAACTCGATCGAGAAGCCACTGCGAAGGGGCCGGTAGACCTCGGTGGGGTTGCAGTGACCGACGCCTACGACCTCGAGGCCGACTACGTAATTCACGCCGCGGCGATGCCCCACTACGGCGACGGACGAGCGACGGAGGCGAGCATCCGCGACGCGACGCAAAATACCTTGGAAACCGCGGACGACCTCGAGTGTGAGTCGCTCGTCTTGCCCGCACTCGGCTGTGGCGTCGCCGGATTCGACCTCGAAGAGGGCGCGAAGATCATCGGCGAAACGATCGGTTCCTACGCGCCGGAGACGCTCGAGGACGTTCGGCTCATCGCCTACAGTCACGAGGAGTACGAGACGATTCGAGGGGCGACGGGCGAGACGGGGTCGACAGCGTAACTCGTTGTGTCGGCCGTCGACGGATTCACGTTCGATTTTCGTCCGAGCGTCCGTTCAAATACGCTGTGCTGGTCACTGGGTCCGACCTCGAGTCACTACTCGAGCGAGAGGCCGCGAATCTCGACTTCTGAACCCGATTCGACGCGACCGATGATGCGACCGTCGGTTTCGGCGACTATGTCCTCAGCACGGTCTTCGGGGACGGCGACGACGAAGCCAGTTCCCATGTTAAACGTGCGGTGCATCTCCTCGTCGCTCACGTTGCCTTCCTGCTGGACGAACTCGAAGATCGGCTGGGCCGGGAACGGATCGTCGACGACGTACTTTCGCTCGCCCATCCGAAGCAGGTTGGTCCAGCCACCACCCGTGATGTGGGCCGCTGCGCGAACGTCGTGAGCGTGCATCGCCTCGAGCAGGTCCGTGTAGATCCGCGTCGGGCGGAGAAGTTCCTCGCCGATCGAACGACCGTCGCCGGCGTGGGGAAACGGATCGGTGTACTCGTGCTCCCGGGTGACGGCCTCGCGAGCGAGGGTCAGGCCGTTCGAGTGGATGCCGTCCGAGGCGAAACCGACGAGAACGTCGCCGACCTCGGCCTCGCCCTCGAGCACGTCGTCTTTCGCGGCGAGGCCGACGCAGGTCCCCGCGAGATCGAATCCGGAGACGACTTCGGGCATGACGGCCGTCTCTCCGCCGAGCAGGGTCATGCCCGACTCCTCGAGCCCCACTGCGAGTCCCTCGCCAATCTCGTTCGTCAGGACGTCGTCGGGTTCGTCGATCGCGAGGTAGTCGACGAAGGCAACGGGTTCGACGCCCGCGGCCACGAGGTCGTTGACGTTCATCGCGATGCAGTCGATTCCGATCGTCGAGAAGTCCGCAATCGCTTCGGCGACGAGGAGTTTCGTGCCGACGCCGTCGGTCGCCAGCGCGAGGTATCGGTCCCCGATGTCGAGTAGGCCCGCGTACTCGGTCATCAGATCGCTGCCGAAGGCCTCGAGCAAGGCCGCCGTCGCGTCCTCGCTGGCGTCGATGTCGACGCCCGTCTCGGCGTACGTAAGCCGGTCCTCCTCGCTCTCGTCGTCCGCTGGATCGGTCATGTCTGAACGACCTCTCGGGGTGAGCAAAAGACCACCGGTCCAGTGATGATCAAACCGTTTAGTAGCTTATTCAGAATGTAGTTGTGGGTGGTTTGGAGGCGCCGAATCCCCTCAGAAAACATTTTAACCGAACAAACCTATCTCGACGAGAGCAAGCAGTGCCAATGTCAAACTCGGAATAAAGACGAGTAAGCAGACTCCTTTATTCCAATTCCAGACCGACTTTCCATCGAGTGGGCCGAATGGGATCATGTTGAAAGCGGCGAGAAAGAGATTGATTGTTACACCCATTGCACCAATCGTCCGAAGCGGATCTGGGAAGATTAAGAGTGGGAGGAACATTAACGCAAGCAAGTGATTAGTGACCGGGCCTGCGAGTGCTACCATCGCATTTTCGCGTTTCGTAATCTGTCCACGGTGATAAACCGCACCGGGTGCAGCAAAGAGGAAACCGAGCAAGGCAATCATAATTGCTAGAAATAGCATTTGATAATCCGCGCGGAATTCTGCTATTTGACCATGTTCTATTGCGACAATTTTGTGTGCGAGTTCGTGTAACAAGAAGGCAACACCAACTGTAATAAAACTCAATCCAACCATTAGAACAAAATGTTGAATGTCTGCTTCTCCACTATGAACTGGCTCAATAAATAGTGCAAATGCGACCGAGAGCGTGACCCAGGCGAGTGCGAGGTCGAACAACTCCTTGCTGGAGAAGGTCAACTCCGGTTCGCGACGAGTTCGAGTGGGGGTGTTCGTATCCATGTACGTATCGCGTCAACTCACGTCAACAGGTTCCGAAGCAACTCGAGTGTGTTCTCTGCGCCGTTGAGTAGTTCGCCCATCAGCGCGTCGACGCCGCCGATTTCGGGTGCCAGCCACGGCAAGACGGCGACGGGGAACAGCAACGTCGCGATCATGCTCCCGATGTTGGTCAACGCGACGATCATGATGAGTCGGAACAGGGGCACGTCGAACATCTCCGAGAGAGCGTCCTCGAGTGGCCGTTCGGTGTCGCCGATGATGTTGTTGAGTCGCTGGATGTCGCCGACGTTGACCGGCCGGTGTTTGAGTTCGACGTAGCCCGCGAACCAACCGGGTGCCAAAAGCGGGTTGATGCTGGTGAGCCAGGCGACGGAGCCACCGACGCCGGCACTCGACCACCGGGCACCCGCGAGTCTGGCGAGCGTGAACGCGAAGAAGCCGTTGAACAGGAACCACGCGCCGAAGAGTTGCAACAGGAACGTGTCCTGGACGCCGGCCATGATGAGCAGGAAGAAGAACCCGATGAAGCCGAGCATGATCAGGTAGCCCAGAATCTTCAGCGGTGAGAACCGACGGCCAGACGCGGTGCCGGAGATCGACTCGAGTGTCGGGATCTCGGAGGGATTCTCGAGGTGTCGCTCGATACCGGCTTTGTGTCCGGCACCGACGACGGCGACGACGTCGTAGCCCTGCGCCTTGAGTTTCTGCAGATGATTCGCGATGTAGGCGTCGCGTTCGTCGATCAGGGCGTTCGCGCCGCGTGGACTGAACTGGCGGAACTCTTCCATCATCGCTCTGACGACGTCGCCGTCGGTCATCTCCTCGATGTCGACTTCCTCGATGTCTTCGACGTCACCGCTGAGCGCGTCGAGAATGATGCCGAGGAGTGCACCGACTGCAACGCCGATTCCGACTCCAGCGACGACGCCGACCGTGCCGCGGATCGCGTAGGTGCCGGTGCTCTCGAAGGCACCCGCCGAGAACGGACCGACGAACGTCTCGGTCGCGACGAGGGCGAGACAGCCGCCGATCCCGAGGATGACCCCGGCGAGGAGTCGGATCGTGAAGCCGTCGATCGCACCACTCGAGTCGCTCGAGCCGAGCGAGGGTAAGAAGAGCATTCCGAGGAGTGCGCCACCGACGCCGCCGCCGATCAGGGCACCAGCGTACTGGAGTGTGCCGGCGTCGGTGATGCCGAGCAATAGCATGTCTCCCAGCCCGAACAGCGGTGAGAGAAACGCAGCGAAGACGAAGCCGACGAAGAGACCGATGGCTGCACCGAATGCAAGTCCGATGGTCCGTGGGTTGGTGACGCCGAGAGCCAACCCGCCGATCATCTTTAGCTTCTCGACGATGGACAACCGTCGCCAGAAGCGCTGGATAGTGATCTGAATGTCCCGGTCGACGAGTGCGACGCCGCTTTCGTTGCGTTCGGCAGCCTCGATTGCCGCTCGCATATCCGACCCGGGTTCGATATCGAAGCGCTCGCCGAGTCGCGACTGGACGTACGAGAGCATCCAGTACGCCAGAAATTGAAAGACCGTATTGCCCGAGAGAAGATCCTTCGCCTCGATGTCGTCGGGTGTGCCGCCTTGCATCTGGCGGTAGCGACTCTCGTCGAGTTCGACGGCGACGACGTCTGGTTCTTCGCGATCGACCGTTTCGTGGACTTCGTCGACGCTCGCCTGTGAAACGTGTGCCGTCCCGAGAACGTGGACGGAGCCCTCTTCGTCCGCCGATGGCTCCGGGGGGTCCGGCACGTCGGCGTCGCCTACATCGCTCATTAGCGGGTCAACTCGGTGAGGACTTTTACCAGTATCGAACTCAGAAGAAATAATAAATTCGGTTCGTTTGCTGCTGTATGTATATACGAGGGGACGGCGACGACTCAGCGACGATCCCTCCACCCACGACCGATTTTCTCGAGGGGGCCAAGACGTTCTTTCCGTCACGTCTCCGGCCAGTTCCGTGTACAACAGTGATCTATTTACAGCCGACCGATCGTGGCCAGTTCGACCGCCGAATGCCCCCGATATCACCCAGCCGGTTCCAGGCCGGAATACACCGTTTCGAGCCGAGTTGCCGGCGGGCGTCGACGAGAAGAGTAATTCACGTTCCCGCACAAGGGCGAGCGATGACCGATCTCATGGAGACGCTCGTGGAGAATCGCGAAATGGTTCAACCCAACCACGCGAACATGCTCGAGACGGCCCACGGTGGGAACGTGATGAAGTGGATGGACGAAGTGGGTGCGATGTCCGCGATGCGATTTTCCGGAGAGAACTGCGTCACCGCTCGCGTCAACCGGATGAACTTCGAGCGACCGATCGCGGTCGGCGACACGGCGTTCATCACGGCCTACGTCTACGACGCCGGGACCTCGAGCGTGAAGGTTCGACTGGTAACCGAACGGGAGGACCTCCGGACGCGAGAGCGAGAGCAGACGACCGAATCCTACTTCGTCTACGTCGCCATCGACGAGGACAACGAGCCGACGTCCGTCCCGGAGTTGACGGTATCCAGTGAGGAGGGTGAACAGCGTCGAACGCTCGCGCTCGAGGGCGAGAACGGCGATTCCTGAGTGACTGACGGGAACGGCGTCTCCGATGGTCTCCGCGTGTCACTCGAATTGGATCGTCTCCCGGCGTGGATCGATTTTGATGCGGCCCCCGATCGGAATCGGCGTCGTCGGCCAGGTGTGGCCAAAGTCGAGGTCGAAGCCGATCGGTGCGTCCGAATTGCTCCAATCGAAGACACTCGTGATTCGTCGTGGTCGTCTCGAATGATAGTGCCAACTGAAACGGAGAACACACTGATCGCCAAACCGGATTCCAATTCGGTGCTCACTGACGTACAGTGGCTACGATCGACCCCAAACGGTGAAAACCGACTTCAGGACTCTTCGTTGGTCTTCGTTTCGCTCACCGATCCGAGCTCCGATTCGCGAGCTTCCTCGAGGAGCGCACTCGCCGAATCTCGGGTATCTGAAACCGTTACACCGACCATTGCACCGAACGCGCCGCCGGTGCTCGCGGCGTTTCGACTGATGAGTGACCCGAGTGCAGCGCCGACAGCGGCTCCGAGCGCAGCGTAGCGGGCACGACGTACGATCTGTGTTAGACGATCTTTCATACATTGACATTCGTGAGTCTCACTGATAAAAATGAGTGTTGATATCGCAAATTGTGAGCGAGTTGTCACGGGAATGTCGTCACTCGAGGCCACTACAGCATGGCGTCGATTTCGGCGAGCGACTCGAGGACGTAATCCGGTTCAGTCGTCGCCGACTCGAGGTCGTCGTCGTCGCTCACACCGGTTTCGACGAGCACCGTCGTCATCCCGGCCCGGTTGCCCAGTTCGATGTCGGTGTCAAGGCGATCGCCGACCACGAGCGTTCGTTCGGGAGCCGACCCGAGGCGCTCGAGTGCTGCGTCGGCCGCGATCGGAGATGGTTTGCCGAGGACGGCGTCAGGTTCGCGGCCCGCGACGGACTCCATTGCGGCGAGAATGGCTCCCGACCCCGGAATCTCGCCGTCTTCGATCGGAATCGTCGTATCCGGGTCCGTCCCGTAGAACGGAACGGTGTCGTCCTCGAGCGCCCGGAGCGACTCCCAGAGCGTGCCGAACGAGAAGTCCGTGTCGAACGAGCCGACGACGACGTCGGCCGCGTCGGGGTCGTCCGTCAGCTCGATCGCGGTGGCTTCGAGAGTCCCCTCGAGTCGGTCGCTTCCGACCAGATAGACGGTCTCATCGGGGTGCGTCTCCTCGAGATACGCGGCTGACACGGTCGCTGAGGTGAGGACGTACTCCGGATCGATGTCGATTCCGTAGGGCGCGAGCATCTCGCCGTAGTGACCGCTGGCTCGCGTCGGATTGTTCGAAAAGAGGAGACGAGACACGTCGGCGTCCTCGAGCGCGGAGAGTCCGTCGGCGACGTTCGGGAGCAACTCGTCGCCGCGAACGATCGTTCCGTCGACGTCGAGAATCGCCGCCTCGTAGTCGGTCATCCCTCGAGTAAAGGCCGAGTACGGAGTTGAGTGTTTGGATGGAACGCGAGCGACTGCCTAGCTCGCCTTTTCGAATTCGAGTTCCTCGGTGTCGATCCCGGCGTTTTCGGCCCGCTCGTTGGCGTCAATCAAGCGCTCGAGTTTGGTCTCGAACTCCTCGTCGGAGAGTTCGCCGGCCGCGTATCGCTCCTGAAGTTTGCTAACGGGATCGCGTTCAGATACTGGCCCGTCGACGTTCGACGGTTCGGTCGCCGACTCAGACTCGTCGCGTTTGACGAGGTACCAGATGAGAAAGGTGCTGACGACGAACAAGAGTGTGATCGCCAGTGCGTACAGTGGTCCGGCTAACAACAACGCGGCGATGATCAAAATGTCCGCGAGGACGAACTTGATGGCGAAGATTTCCGTGAGACTGTAACTCCGTCCACCACTGTCAGCGCCCATACGCATTAGTTGGCGTCGCTCGAAATAATTGTACGCATCGCTCTCGACTCGAGGGCGCGTTTCGCTCCCGACTCGAGGTGGGAATTCTTTTCCACGCACCGACCCTACGCCACGGTATGACACTCGAGGTCGAACCACCGGAGCCGCCGGAGTTGAACGTCGTCGATCCCAACGAGTACGAGGACGCGACGATTAGTGCCGACGGCGCAGAGGACATCGACTACCGACGCGAGGAACTCGAGGAGTTCCTCGAAAACGGGGCCTGGGAGGAAGCCTTCGAGGAGTGGGTCGAGGACACCGATCTGGACGAACGGACGTACGCCATCGCTCGAGATCTCGATCTCTTCGCCGGCTTCGACTTCTTCTGGGACGATTTCGCAGACAGGGTCGGCTATCACGCCCCGGGGATTCCGGAAGATTGGCAAGAACGAGCGTATCACCCGGAACTAGACACGTGGGGGACCGTCTCCGCGATCAACGCCGAACTGACGGAGTTCGGCCAAATCGTCTCCGTCGTCCTCAAAGAGGAGTACATCGACTGGGAAGCCGAGTACGAACCGCCGGAAGACCTGCCCGATTTCGAGTGACTAGCCCGCCCACTCGCCGGCGAGATCGCCGGTGATATTCTCGCGCCAGTGGTCGAACGATTGCTTGCAGTCGTCGCTCTCTTCGATGTGATCGACGAACCCTGCGCCGGGTGACTCGAGTTCGGTGCCACAGAACGGACAGTGTATTGGATTCGTCCAGTCTGCTGTCGTGTTAACTGCCATCGGTTCCGGTGAGTATCACCATCTCTCATATACGTGTTCTCCGTTAAGATCTATTATAATTAGTATGGTGTATAATCCCACTAGACCAATTTGCGACACTGCCAGACAGTACTTCTCGATTGAGCGCGACCGTTTATGAGCGGACCGAACGATACCGCAGTCCCATTTCCAGTATACCACTGAGTCGACATTTGCTGAATTCGATCGGCGAATCGGTGGGTATTCATCCGTCCGATGGAGACACCTTCGATGTAACGCAATGTCGGTTCGAGAGACGGCTCAACGCATCACTCACTACGACGTCCTCCTGCTCGCGGCAACGATCTGGTTTCTCGGTAAGTTCCTCCGATATGCCTTTCCGCCGCTGTTCGACTCGTTTCAACTGAGCTACGGGGTCTCGAACGCCGTACTCGGTGCTTCCTACACCGGATTCATGCTCGTCTACGCCGCGATGCAGTTTCCCTCCGGCGTCCTCGCAGACCGATTCGGGTCGGTACTCGTCGTCACTACCGGTGCGCTCGTCGCTGGTGTCGCCGCGCTCATCCTCGTCGTTGACTCGCCGTTTCTCGTCCTCGTCGTCGCGATGCTCATCATGGGTGCTGGAACCGGCGCGCACAAGACCGTCGCCGTTCGGCTACTCTCTCGAGCCTATCCCGCTCGGACAGGTCGAGCCCTCGGAATCCTCGATACGTTCGGTGCGTTCGGTGGCGTGGTCGCTCCGGCAGCGGTCGTCGCCGTTGCAGGCGTCTCGTTCGCACTCGGCGACAGTTGGCGAATGATCTTCTTAGTCGCTGGGCTGACAGCGCTCGCTCTCGCGGTCGCATTTCGCGTTCGAGTCCCCAAGCGCGTTCCCGGTGAAACTCACGGCGACGCCGCGACGAGCGCGATTTCTGCCGGCAACATTTCACAGTACGCGTCACTCTTTCGCGACTGGCGGTTTGCCGTCTTCGCCCTTCTAACGGTCTTGTTCTCGTTTACGTACAACGGCTTCGTCGCGTTCGCACCGCTGTATCTCACGCAGGAAGCCGGACTGAGCGAGGCGGCCGCGGGATTGCTCTACAGCGCGCTCTTCCTGGCGAGTCTGGTCCAACTCGTGACCGGCGACCTCAGCGACCGTCTCGGGAAGCTTCCGATCATCGTCTTCTTGCTCGGACTCGCCTCGATCGCATTGATCGCGTTCATCTCCCTGACCGACTCTGCCGGCCCCGTCGTCCTCGGTGCCACGCTCGTCGCTGTCGGCATCGGCTCGCACGGTTTTCGACCCGTTAGAGGGGCGTACCTGATGGCCGTCATTCCGGACGACGTCGCCGGTGGCGGACTCGGCGTCGTCCGAACACTGTTGATGGCCGCCGGTGCCGTCTCGCCAGCCATCGTCGGCACCCTTTCAGAGGTCGTCGGCTTTCAGCCCGCATTCGGGGTACTCGCCGCTTCGATCGTTGCTGCAACCGTGTTGAGCGTGTTTCTTTGGGTTCTCGAATAATGCCACGACCTGGTTACCCCTCACCTCCCCGACAGTCGGGCGTACGTTCGAGCACCTGGTGGAAAGAGTTAACACGGAACACGACCTAGCACGACGTATGTCACTCGCCGATTCACTCGAGTACGAGTGCCTCTTGTGTGGCCGCCGAGAGTGGGCCACGGACTCACTCGTGAGCACCTGTCGACGCTGTGGCGGCGAGATGCGTAACGTCGAGGTTGTCGGGAGCTAATCGGCACTCGAACACGCCAGTCAAGTGACGGCCTGAGCGGTGATTCTCTCCCAAACTTGTGCTATCGTCCGAGGAGGGCGGTTGCGAGGAGAAGCACGATTCCGAGCGCGAGGACAACACCACCGACTGTCGGTTCGCCGATAGCCGCGAGCGCGCCACCGGCGACGAGACCGGCCCCACCGCCACCAGCAGCGGTCGGAGCGACGAGACCGGCGGCGTCATCCGATCTCGTCTCGCTCGAGGGCTGTCGCTGGGCCCCCTGTTGCTCGCGCAGTTCCTCGAGTGCATCTCGAAGCTCCTCGAGGTCTGCATCGCGGTCGCTCGCAGCAGTCTGACCCGTGTGCGCTTCGCGTGCGGCGTCTGCCTCCTCCAGACTCTCGAGGTTGGCCATCACTGCCTCGATCCGAGAGTCTTGGTCGGCGAGGCGACGACCCTGATCGTCGACCGTTGCCGTCGTCTCCTCGAGACGCTCGTCGTGGCTACTCGTCTGCTCTTCGAGTTTGCCAAACCGGCTTTCGAGCCGGTCGACTCGGTCCGCGACGTCGACTACCGTGTTTTCGACGCCGTCGATGCGAGCGCCGTGATCAGTTCCGGCATCCGCGTCCTGGAGCGACGAGAGTTCTGTTCCCAGCGACTCGAGTTCCGCCTCGAGCGCCTCGAGTCCGGTTTCGATCTCGTTCGAGTCCGTCTCGAGCGAATCGAAACGAGCCTCGAATTCCTCAGATCGGTCGTCGGATGCCGTTTCGAGGTCCACAAGCGCATTCTCGAACTCGGCCTCGAGTTCGTCCAGTCGGGCCGTGAGGTCCGCTTCGACACGCTCGGCCTCGACCGACCCTGCCTCGAGTTCGTCGACCGCCTCTCGAAGCGACTCGAGACGGTTCTCTACACCGCCCACGCGCTCGTCGATTGTACTGTCGACTTCGTCGATCTCGGACGTGACTGCTTGCACGTCGGTCTCGAGCGTTTCGACGGTCGATTCGACCGTGTCGACGTTCGCCACGACCGTGTCGACGTCCGCCGCGACCGTTTCGATGTCCGCCGCGACCGTGTCGACATCTGCTTCGATCCCGTCGACGTCGTCGCTGGTAGTCTGTACGTCCGCCGAGACGGACTCGATGTCGGTCTCGAGTGCCGAGACGCTGTTTTCGACGGCCTCGACACGGTCGTCCGTCGCACGCTGGTGCTCGTCGAGACGCTCGGTCGTCGTCGCGGTCGTCTCGAGACCGTCGTCGAGGGTTTCGACACGGTCATCGAGTGTTTCGAGGTCGTCGTCGAGGGTTCCGAGTCGATCGCTGACCGAATTCAGTTCGTCCTCGAGTGCGTCTCGAGTCGTCTCGAGCGCTTCGGCCACCGCGTCCAGATCCTCTTCGAGTCGTTCACGTTCGTCAGTCGCCTGCTCGAGACCGTCCTCGAGTTGCGCTGAAACTTCGGCGAGTTCCGCATCTTGCTCGTCGAGGCGATCACTGAGAGTCGCTGTTCGGGTCTCGAGTGACTGGACCGTCTCGTCGACTCGTTCGAGCGAGTCGCGTTCGGTTTCGAGGGCCGTCTCGAGGGTCTCGATGTCAGTTTCGAGTGCCGATTCGAGGGTCTCGATATCGGCTTCGAGTTTCGATTCAAGGTCCCCGAGTGTGCCCTCGAGGGTTTCGATCGTTGCTGAAAGCGAGTCGTGTTCCGCCTCGAAGTCGGCTTCGAGCGTCTCGAGGGTGTCCGACACCGACGCGAGTTCGTCGTTCGTCTCGGCTGTAAACTCCGCGAGCGAGTCGGCGCTGGCGAACGTCTCATTCTTGGCCTCGAGGTCGCGAACGTCCGCCCTGACCGTCTCCAGTTCGCCGCCGAGTTCGTCGACCGATTCGGCCGTTGCGGCCCGTTCCTCGAGCGCCGAGAGCTCCTCGAGTGCTGCCTCGAGGTCGCCTTCGAGCGTCTGAATCTCTTCGTCGCGGTTGGCGAGTCGATCGAAGAGTTGGTCGATCGCGTCGTTCGCTCGCTCGTGCTCCGAGCGTCCGCCTCCCCCGGTTGATTCGTCGAACGAGAGCGTCGTCTGCCCGTCGCTACCGGAGAGCGTCGTCGGTTGAGTCGTGGACGCTGCGTCGCCAGCGTCGTCGGCATCCGCCCCCGGCCAGACGACGTCTTCGTAAGAGTCGACGTCGTCTCTGGCGGCTGCGAGGGCCCCTCTGGTCGCACTCTCACTCGGCTCGTCGGCGAGTCGCACGTCCTGAACGGAGAACGGCAACGGTGCTGCGTCGAAGCGTCCCCCCAGAAGGTACTCGAGTCCCTCGACAGCTCCTTCACCTGCGAGGGCCATCGAGATTCCCAGCCCTTGTTGGACGTCGCTCTCGGTCGCTTCCGCCTCGATCTCGTCGACGATTTCGGCGATCAGGGCGTCGTAGGCCTGTGCGAGTGCACTCTCGACGTCGCCCGTCGCCGCGTCCGGCTCGAGTCGAAACCCCTCGAGGATGGTCGCGACGTGAGACGGTTCGACCTCGCATGCCGTCGCCGCTCGATCGACGACCCAGTCGCTCCCTTTGGCGAGTGAGAACGCCAGTGCGGGGACGCCATAGTACGCGAGCGTGACGCTCGTCGTCTGCGTGCCCAGACAGAGACCGAGTCCGGTGTGGTTCTCGTCGCGAAGTTGATCGTAGACGACGGCGAATCCGCGGCTAATCGGCGTCGCATCGATGTCGCGCTCGGTGAACACCGCGTCGACGGTCTCTCGGTGAGCCTCAGTCGGTTCGGAAACGTCGACGAGCCGTCCTGGCGTGGTATAGCACAGTCGCTCGACCTCGTTCCCGTCGGCGTCGATTAGTTCGTCGACGAGCGCGTCGAGAGCCGACTCGGCGTACGCGTCGACGGTGAGAACGCCGTTCGAGAACAACGATTTCGGCGCGCTCTCACCGCTCGTCGTGGCCGATATCGCAGCCGACCCCACCGCGTACGTCGCCCCCTCCGATTCGACGAGTACCGTTCCTCCCGACGCGTCGAGTTGCTCTTCGAGTGTCCCCTCGTCGTCCGAAACGACGACCGGCGGAACCGAGTCGACCGTCCCCTCCCCCTTGCCGGAAGCCACCCTGAGGCCCTCCGGTCCGATATCGAGACCGTATTCCATGTCATCGCTGAGTCAAGCGCCCTCTTTGAGCTTTGGCCCCGAGTACCAGATGTGAAAACCAGCGCGAACGGCGCTGGCACGCAGGATACTTTTGCCCCTTCTCGGCGACGACACGAGTATGGGACACGAACGCGACCTCGAGTCGGATCTCCAGTCGGCTATCCTGTCCGTCCGTCAGGAAGACGACGACCTGGCTATCGACGAGATCAGCGAGTACCTCCTCTCCGAAGATCAGATCAACCGCTACCTGATCGGGTTGCAAGACGAGTGTACGCGAGCATCGTTTTACTGTACGACGACGCGCTCGATCGCCTACAAACCGGTCGCGGGCGAATCGCCGTCGAAGCTGGTCGACACGGTGCCGGGAATCGTCGATCGGGCACAGCTTCGTGACTGGATCGTCAGTCAGGAGTGGTCGTGGATCCATCCGCGGTATCGATGGCTCCTCGAGGGCGAGTGACGGTCGGCCAAGATGGAGATCGTTTCCGACGCTACTGGGCCGGGTTCGCATCGACGAGCACGTCGTCGACGCTGACGGGGTCCGTGACCGCGAGCGAATCGCCCCACGACGAGTCCGGCACGGTCGTATTGACCATCAACCGGAAGTAGTGATCGAACCACGCTTCGCTGGCCCACTCGGGAAGCGTCGCTTCTCTGCGTTCGACGAACGTCTCCTGGAAGCCCTCCGTTTGCTCACCCGTGTCGGGATCTCGTGTCGGAACGACACACCGCTGGCACGGGTTGACGCCCTGCAGTTCGACGCCGCCAATCTCGAACGGAACGACCTGGCCCGGTCGTTCGTAGAGCCGATCCTCCCAGAAGGCGGGTGCCTCGAGGACGAGGTTCGGACGGAGTCGCCGGCACATCTCTTCCGTCTCGATCTCATCGTACCACGAGGCGACCGCCTCGAGCGTGCCCGTACTGATGACCGTCGGGCCGGCGGCATCGGTGTCGTCCGGAAAGCCGCCCTCGTCGTCTCGAACGACTTCGACCGGGTAGCCGAAGTACGAGGAGAGCCAGGAGGCGAAACAGTCGCGATCGAGTTCGAGGTGGAACGTGTTCGTCTCCTCGGCGCCTCGTTCGCGGATCGTCACCGTCTCTCGCTCGAGATCGTACGTGGTCTCGAGTTCGTGCGTTCGCCGTTCGCGCTTGCCGTTGACGTACTGGCCAACGGCGTCCGTCTCCGAGCCGGGGGCGCTCGTTCGTTCGACGATTGCGTACCGACGATCCCACTCGAGTCCGCCGCCGTCGGCGATGTCACACCCGTCTATCGACACTGCGTCGAGTGATTTGATCGGATGGACGCGGATTTGACCGAGGTGTACCATTTGGTGGGGTGTCATTATGATCGCTCTTAGCTGTATTCGTTTCACCCCGCGTTCGCCGGCATCAATCGAGACGGAGAGGCACGCCTCCGAGGGCACTTTTTTGTCGGTCGAAACCGTCATTCGGAGCGAAATGTCCCCCGACACCCAGCTATCCGACGCGGTCGACAATCTGGTGTACGAGCCCACGCAGGTTCACGATCACGGGATCGATCTGACCGTCGGCGCACTGTACGAAGTCACCGAACCGGGCTCGATCGACTTCGGCGGCGACGAACTCGAGGACGCCGACCTCGAACCGATTCCGACTGAACTCCGTCAACCCGACGACGAGTACGGCTGGTGGACTCTCGAAGGCGGTCAGTACGTGCTCCAACACAACGAGTTTCTGACCGACGGAGACAAGCTACTTCACTTGCAACCGCGAAACGAACTTCTGGCTCGCGGCGGCTCCCATCCTTCGGTCTGGGTCGCCTCACACCTGCCGTTACTCCCGCTGTCGGTCGCCGACGGCGGCTTGCACCTCAAGGAAAACGCACGCGTGTCGACGCTCGTCGAGGTGGGACCTGCATCGATAGACGAGTCCTGACGTTGTTGTCGCCGTCCTTCCCGTGACTCTGGGTGATTTCGCTATCCCCCGTCACGCTGCAGTGTCCTCACTGCCGGATTCTTTGCCGTCTATCGATCAAAAAATACCGAATTCGTGTCGAACTACCGTCCCTCGAACTCGGGGTCTCGCTCCTCGAGGAAGGCGTTGACGCCCTCCGCGTGGTCGTCGGTATCGAAGACGATCCCCTGGGCGACGGCTTCGTCGGTTAGCGCCTGCTCGAGGGATTTGTCGAGCCCCTCGCCGACCAGCCGATTCGCGTGTCGAAGGGCGACCGGCGGGCCGGAGACGATCTGCTCGACGAATTCGTCGACGTTCTCGTCGAACTCGTCTTCGGCGTAGACGTGGTTGACCAACCCGAGTTCCTCCGCGCGGTCGGTGCCGAAGATGTCGCCGGTCAGGACCAGTTCCTTGGCCACGTTCTCGCCGACGATCCGGGGTAGCAGGTACGACGTCCCGGCGTCGACGCTCAAGCCGACCTGCCGGAAGACGAAGCCGAAGACCGACCGATCGCTCGCCAACTGGACGTCACAGCCGATGGCCAGGTTCGCGCCAGCCCCGACTGCGGGACCGTCGATGGCCGCGATTGTCGGAATCGGACAGTTGACCAGCGCCGTCATCATCTCGCCTACCCGCTGTTCGAGGCTGCGCGCTCGCTCGTCGGCCGGAATGTCTTCCTCGAGCGTCTCGACCATTCGCTTGACGTCACCGCCGGCCGAGAACGCACCGCCCGCGCCCTGAAGGACGACACAGCGAGCGTCACTCCCTTCGATTTCCTCGAACGCCGCCACGAACCCGTCGTGAATCTCCGACGAAAAGGCGTTTCGTCGGTCGGGCTGGTTGAGCGTGATCGTCGCCGGGCCGTCATCCTCGATGTCGAGGAGTACCGCGTCACCAAGTGCCATTATTATTGACTCGTGCTTGCTTCTTCGTCACGGAGCTTGAATTTTTGGACTTTGCCGGTCGTCGTTCGCGGCAATTCCTCGACGAACTCGATTTCTCGAGGGTGCTTGTACTCCGCGAGGTTGGTCAGACAGTACTCTTTGAGTTCGTCTTCGGTCACGTCCGCGTCGGGCGTGGTGACGACGAACGCTTTGATGGTCTCGCCGCGGCGCTCGTCGGGAATTCCCGCGACGGCGGCGTCGGCGACGGCCTCGTGCTCGAAGAGCAATTCCTCGACTTCCCGCGGATAGACGTTGTAGCCGCCGGTGACGATCATGTGCTTCTCGCGGTCGACGACGTAGTAGAAGCCGTCTTCGTCGGAATAGCCGATGTCGCCGGTGTGGAACCACCGTCGACCCTCATCGTCGGTAAAGGCCTCCTCGTTTGCCTCGGGAAGCCCGTAGTAGCCCTTCATGACGTTCGGCCCGGCGACCACGATCTCGCCCGTGATATCGCGCAGATCCGTATTTTCCTCGTCGATCGGTCCCGCTTCGACCGGCGAGACCGACTCGAAGTTCTCGTCGACCACCTTCGAGTCGACACCCGGCACCGTCTTGCCGACGCTGCCGACGCGTCGCCCCTCGATCGGGCTGTTGAAGTGCGTGATCGGACTCGTTTCGGTCAGGCCGTAGCCCTCGTAGAGCTTCGGTTCGTACAGTTCCTCGAACTTGCGCAACACCTCGACCGGAATGCCGGAGCCACCGACGCCACACAGCCGCAGCGAGGAGAGGTCGAACTCCGCGGCGTCCGGCTGGTTGATAACGTCGTTGTACATCGCCGGCACGCCGTGCATCAGCGTCAGTTGTTCGTCCTCGATCAGCGAGATGGCCTGTTGTGCGTCCCACGCTGGGAGCGGGTAGAACGCCCCGCCGTTGAACAGCGTGGAATTCATCACGACGGTCATCCCGTAAATGTGGAACAGCGGGAGGACGCCGAGTTGCTTGTCGTCGGCTCTGATCCCGTCCGGAATCAGTTCAGACGCCGCCCTCGCGTTCGACGCGAGGTTCTCGTGGGTTAATTGCACCCCCTTCGGTTGCCCCGTCGTCCCCGACGTGTACGGCTGCACCGCCACATCGTCGTCCGCTCGTTCGGTGATGCCGGGATCACCCGGCTCGAGGAACTCGGTAAACTCGGTCGCACCCTCGGCCTCGCCACCGACGCTGACGACGTGCTCGACGCTCGTCTCGTCCTGTACTTCCGTGACGAACGGCACGAGATCGGCTAACGCGACGACGACTTTGGCTTCGCTGTCGCCGAGTAGGTGACCGATCTCTCGAGTCTTGTACTGTGGATTCATCGGCACGACGGCCCCGCCCGCCCGAAGCGTGCCGTGGAACGCGATCAGAAACGGCGGAACGTTCGGCAGATAGATCGCAACGCGATCGTCCGCGCCGACCCCGCGTTCCTCGAGCGCGTTCGCGAACGCGCCCGTTTGTCCCCAGAACTCCTCGTAGTTCGTCTCAGCCCCCTCATAGCCAATCGCGGTATTTTCGCCGTACTCCTCGACGGCTGCCGCGAGATTAGTGACAAGATTTGTCATACTCCGTGAGTTGTGTTTCCGTGTGCCGTAAAAAAGATTACCACCGACGACGCCGGGGATTCGACGGACGGAACGGTTGCTCGAAACGCTCGCCATTCGATAGTTCGGTCCCATCAGGTGTCGACGCAGGTAATTCGGTCGTCCCTGACTCCTGGCTATTTACGTCTCAGGAACCAACTGCTCACCCAGATGTACGAGGACGTGCTCATCCCGACGGACGGAAGCGACGGAACGCGACAGTCGATCGACCACGGTCTCACGATCGCCCAACAATTCGACGCGAGCGTTCACGCCCTCTCCATCGTCCCGGAAGGGCCACTGGGGACGCTCCAGAACGACGCGGTCACACCGGCAGCCTACCGGGCCGTCGACCGCGTCGAAGCCGAATGCGAGCGTGTCGGCGTCCCCGTCGAAACGACGGTCGAACAGGGCGTTCCCCACGAAGCGATCCTCGAGTACGCGTCGGTCAACGACGTCGACATGATCGTGATGGGGACGCAGGGCCGATCCGGACTCGATCGCGTGCTCGTCGGCAGCGTCACCGAGCGCGTCGTCCGAATGGCCGACGTGCCGGTCGTCACCGTCCGCCAGACCGACGAGATCCGAATCGAGGACGCCGGGGAGGCCGACGCCATCGCTCGAACGGCCCTCGCCGACGAACACTCCGCGCTCGAGGCGGAGGATTTCACCACCCTCGAGGAACCACATCGAACGAGTGCGACCTGGATCGTCGTCCTCGAGACCGAAGCCGAAACGGTTGACGTTCACGTCGACGCGCTCACGGGAGACGCGCGCATCGTCGGTTAGCGTGACAGAGGGCCTCCTCGCTCCCGATCGAGGAGCCCCTACTCGTCTCGGTACGGTCTCTCGAGTCTATGCGAGGGATCGTGAGCGCGCCCGTTAATTCTGGTCGGCGGGTGAGGGCGATTATTGATTCTGATCGCGACTTGAGACGGTTCGGTCGTGACTCGCGCTGGATCTGCCGACACGCTCCCTCGTTTACGGTTGCCTACCGGCATCGCAGCCACCTCCTGCGTTAGTAATCGGACACAACAGCCCGGTAACGTTCCCCATCAAATGTACGTCGAGACCGACACGAGCCAAATATCCGATTTGTGCGCACAACGGTACTCCCCCTTTTTGCGGTGATTCCGGGTTGGCGACCAGTATACTGTCGGACAGAAACGAGCCCTTCGGACAGCAGCGTTACAGGAGGTGCCTACCCGTTCGCGAATCCCGTCGTGAACGTCCCGTCCGATAGTATAGGAGGCTAGACACGTGAATCGACGAATGCTCTTGAAAGGGGTTGTTGTCGGAAGTATCGCATCGGTACCAAACGCCGCAAGCGCCGCTGGCGGTCCTCACGGTGGTAAAACGAAGACGGACGAATCGGACGCGACGGCGGGTGATCCCAAACACACTGAACCGAACGACGCCGAACCGAACGACATCGACGAATCGTCCCTCGCTGTCCGAATCGTGGACGTCCCGGACGCGCTGACCGGTGGCGAGTTCCTCGAGTGGACGCTCGAGGTCGAAAATCTAACGAGCCAGCCGATCGAGCCCGCGATCGACTCGTTCGTCGACGGCGAGTCGGTCGGCTCGGTAACGCTCACGATCGGGCCCGGAGAGACGGTTCAACCGACGACGCCGAGCGTTCCAACCGAACCCGTCGAAACGGAAGAGTCGGTAACGCTCCGCGTCAGCGCGAACGGCGTCGCTGACGAGCGCACCGTCCGTCTCCTCCCCGCGGAGGAACTCGACGCGGCCCTCCAGTTTCCCGACCCGGAGTTGACCGTCCAACCGGGAACGACGGTCCACTTCGAAGTCGGTGCCGTCGATCCGGACGCCACGCAGACGACGACCTGGTTCGTCGACGGTGAGGAAGTCGGTAGTACACTCGCCGATCCGTGGCAGGCGGTCTACTTCGCCGAACAGGACGCACACTTCTGGCAGGAGACGTTCGACACACCCGGTCCGTCGGAAGTCGTCGCCGCCGTCGACGTCGACGGCGAACAGTTCAGAGCGAGCTGGACCGTCACCGTCGATCCGAAGGGACTCGCCGATCCCAGCATCGACGCCGTGCGCCCAGAGCCAGGCATCCTCGAGTTCGATCCCGAGGCCGACGAACAGACGACGCTCGAGATCGACGTGTCCGACCCGGACGAGAACCTCGATCGAGTCGTCTGGTGGCTCACGCAGGCGGACACGATCCTCGGCGTCTCCGACGTCTCGGGTGCAACGGACACCGCGTCACTCACCGTCGGCGACGAACTGTGTCACACCTGCGTGATCATCCCGTGGGTGATCACCGGCGACGGAACGTTCGCCTCAGAACCGCTCTGGGAGGCCGTCGACGTCAGTATCGACGAGCCAGCAGGCACGGCTACACCGGACGATCAGGACGTCGGAACGGACGACTCCACTGGTGATCCGACTGCCCCAACGCCACCCGAAGCAGACGCGCCGTCAGAATCGAGTGGGTGAGGAACCACCAGTCGCTCGAGGCACTGTTTCTGTCGTCTGTTTCCACGATTGATGCATCTCGAACGCGTTTTTGGGAGACTCAGGCCATACTCGGGTCAGAATCGCGCACTTGCCACTCGGAGACATCGTGGCGAAACCCAACACAATTTGGGAGGAGACCTATCATTTGGGACCACGTTCACTGCACTGACGGGGGTAGAACACCAGTCGTTGCCACGAAGGGGTTCAACTACTACAGTCCCTCGTCGTACCACTTCCACCACCTGTTCCGACATCGGCCCTCACCAGGCCGATAGTTTTCACCCACTCGAGCGACGCGTCCGATAGAAAAGCCGCTGGCTGCGTCTCGAAGAGAACCAGCAGGTGTCGAGGCGACACGCTCGATAGCGACCTGTCTCTCACGAAGGAGGTCTCGAGGAGGAAGCCAGGGCGGGGATTTGAACCACGCCCGAGAACCTGCGCGTAGCGCAGAACCTCAGTCTGATTCAAATCCGTTCTCGCTGCTGACGCTCACGACTGTGTTCGCGTCAGCAAGCCAGGGCGGGGATTTGAACCCCGGGAGTCTCGATTACAAGTCGAGTGCATGAACCACCCATGCTCCCCTGGCGCAGATTGTGGTTAGCGGTCCCCCTTTGAGTGTGTATCGCTTTTGGATCGGTCGTCGTCCTCGAGTGAGCGCTTCATCGACACCCGATACGGGTCGTAGCCGTGTCGCGCGTAGAACCGCCTGGCGTCGTCGTTCATCGCCATCACCTCGAGCGTCACGACGCTCGCACCCTGGGAGGCGAGTTCGTCCTCCGCCGCCTCGAGCAGCGCCGTCCCGATCCCCCGTCCGCGAAACGGGGGATCGACGTAGATGTTCGACAGCAGTCCGCGGGTCGTGTCGAGTGCGAGCGTCCCACGCTCGAGGGTGAAGGAGGCGAACCCGACGACGGAGCCACCGACGCGAGCGACGAGCAGGCACTCGGCAACCTGATGGGCGGCCAGCGTCTCTCGCATCGATTCTCGATTTCGCTCCGGGAGGACGGCCGACTCGTGGAGGCGCTGATCGCGTGCGAGACGAACCCAGAGATCGGTGACCGCCTCGATATCGTCCTGGGTCGCGTACTCAATCGTCGGCTGGCTGTTGGTGTTTCGGTCCATCCTCGAGTGCCGTCACAGCAGGGAGCGGTTCTGCAGTAAGCATTCGCAACGCTGCGCCGCCGCCGGTGCTGACGTGGGAGAAGCCCTCGACGCCGAGACTGCGTAACGCCGAGGCGGTATCTCCACCGCCGACGATACTCGTGTCGACGTCACTCGCCGCGTTGTAGAGCTCCCGAGTTCCGTTCTCGAACGCTGCCTCCTCGAAGACGCCGGCTGGGCCGTTGAGGATGACCGTTCCCGCACCCTCGAGGATTCGTTCGTAGTACGAGAGCGTCGACGAGCCGATATCCATCGCGGCCTCGGAATCGGCCGGCGGCAAGGCGTTGACGCCGAGTTCGTGTCGCTCGCCGTCTCGTTCGACGGCGACGTCTCGGGGGAGTGCAACCCGTTCGCCGTAGGCGTCGAGCAAGTCGGCGGCGCGGTCGATTTCGTCCCAGTAGCCTTGCTCGTAGATGAAGTCGGTGCTCGCATCCCCGAGGTCGACGCCGTCGGCGGTGAGGAACACGTTCCCCGCGACGCCTGCCGTCAGGACGTGATCCGCGAGCCCCTTCTCGAGCACAGACCAAGCGACGTCGATCGAATCGGAGACCTTCGCGCCGCCGAGAACGTACACTCGCGGCTCGGGTGTCTCTTCGATCGATCCCAACACGTCGAGTTCGGACTCCATGACTCGACCGGCGTAGCCGGGGAGCACGCTCGGAAAGCCGACGAGCGAGGGCTGTGAGCGGTGGGCTGCGGCGAAGGCATCGTTGACGTAGGCGTCGAGCACCGGAGCTAATCCCTCGACGAGATGGGTCCGTGCGGCCGCGTCGGGGTCGAACTCCATGTACTCCTCGCTGTAAAAACGGGTGTTCTCGAGGACGATGCAGTCGCCGTCGTCGAGGTTTCGAACGGCCTCGCGCGCACCGCTGCTGTAGGTGACGTCCACGTAGTCGACGGGACGCTCGAGCAGCGTCGAGAGACGTTCAGCGTGGGGCTCGAGAGAGACGAAATCGTCGCCACCCGGTCGACCTTGGTGGGCGAGGACGGCGACGCGGCCACCACGCTCGAGGAGTTCGGAGAGTGTGTCGACGTGGGCACGTAGTCGGGCGTCGTCGGCGAGTGAACCGTCATCGTCGATCGGACTGTTGATATCGACGCGAACGCCGACGGTGGTCCCTTCGACGTCGAGGTCGTCGAGGGTATCGGTCATTACCGACCAGTCCACCGCGGCACCCGAAAGGTCTTTCCATCGGAGTAATCGTTCCTGCAGAGTGTTAGCACGAATCAGTACATTTTCGAGGCCGCTGTGGCGGGGCGGGGACGAGTCGACGCAGACGGCACACTCGCTGCTCAGACGGCACGGCAGTCCGTGCACACGAGCTTTCCGTTCGCATCCCAGAGCGAATCCGAAAGCGTTCCACAGGCTTCACAGACGCTCTGTGTCGAGTACTCGTCGGTGGGAAGAACGGAGCCAGACTCGAGTTCCTCGCGGGGTTGGGACGATTGCGCCGGTCGTTCGGTCGCGAGTTGTCCGTTGTCGTACGCGGCGTCGCTTGAGCGAAGCGGCGTCATCGTCCCCTGGAAGGAACTCGCCGCAGCGATGACATCGCGCTGGGTGACGAGTCCGAGCACGCCGTCATCGTCTTCGACGACGATATTTCGGATGTGCTGGCGAGTCATGACGTTCGCCGCCTCGGTGAGCGAGCGCTCCGGCGTGAACGTGATGACGGGTGCAGTCATGGCGTCACCGACGGTCGTCTCGCCCGCATCGTGTTCGTCGGCGATGATGCCGAGGACGTCCCACTCGGTCATGATGCCAACCGGCTTCGGTCCCCGAACGACGAGCACGCAACTCGCCCGCTCCTCGCGCATCAACGACACCGCGTCTCGGACCGTGTCCGATTCACTGACGCCGACGAACTCGTTCGTCAGAACATCTCTGACCGACAGTTCCGATTCCATGTGTGAACAATGTACACGGTCGGGCTAAAAGCTACCCCCGCTACGTTTAAGCAAACAGGAGTAGAAGGTCCGTAATTCGGGGGACGAGAGGTCATTCGTCGCGTCCCAAACGGCGGGGACGATTGCCAGCAGTAGCCGGTTACTCCCACTCGAGTTCGACTCTGGTTCCGTCGGCGCGACACGTTTCTAACGCGTGCTTCGCGGCGAATCCGGCGTCGTGAGCACTGGTGCCACGGCCGACGCCCACTTGTAAGTCGACATCGACTGCTTCTTGGACGTGGTAAATCGCCTCCTCGTAGTCGTCTGCCGTAAGATCCGGACAGACGACGATGATGTTGTCGCCACCGACGAAAAACGAGAGGCTGTCGTGGCTGTAGCGCATGTGTCGCATCAATTCGGCGTAGCCCTGCTCGATTTCGATGAACGTATCGAACGCGTTGAGTTCGTCGGTGTACTGGCCGGTCGCGTTGACGACGTCGAAGTGAGCGATCTGAATGTCGTCTTCCCGTCGCTCGTCGCCGTCGATAACTCGTCCCTCGAGACACTCGCGTCGGTTCTTATCCTGTGCGCTTCCCGCATCTTGGACGTGTCCGGTCGCGTCGGCGAGTGCCTGTACGGGATTGGCGTTCGTCGATACGCCTAGACTGAGCGTTACGGGGTAGCGATTGCCCACCGACTCCTGGAGGAGCGCGTGATCCTCGAGGTCGAGGCCGTTCGTAATGGCGATCATATTGTCGAAGCGGGTGAAGAAAACGTAGCCACCACGGTTGCCGACGAATTGGGAGATATCGGCGTAAAGCCGGGATTGGAGCGTCTGTAGGTCGGCTTCCCGTCTCGGCTCGGGAGTGACCGTCCATGGCCCGTAGTTATCGATTTGAACGAGCGTAACCTGCGTAGTAGTCACGGTGAGAACTTCTTTCGAACGCCGTCGTATAAGTGGTACGTAATCCAGATTCGTGATGGAGACTCGTCTGCGTCGCGACTCGATGCTGCTTATGGGATGAGCAGGCGCAAAACCTCGCCCTTCAGGGCGGGGATACGCGCCGTCACGGGATGACGCCTTCCACCGATTACTGCACGGATGGATATTCCACGCTCAACCACTATCTTTAATACTGACTATTTCATAAGGACTTATGGACATAGTACGATGCTGGAGACAACCCGAACCTATCGAGCGAAAATTGTCAACCACTCCCAAGTGAGTGACAACCTCGATGACTGCGGGCACTCAGCATCCAAACTGTGGAACGTCGCCCGCTACCACACCCAACAAGAATGGGATGAAACCGGAGAGATACCGTCTGAAGCCGACCTCAAGCGCGAACTAAAAGACCACGAACGATACAGTGACCTACATTCTCAGTCAAGTCAGCGAGTTCTAGAAGAGCTTGCTGAGTCGTTTAACGGTTGGTTCAAAAAACGCAAGAACGGCGACACCGACGCGAATCCACCCGGATACCGAAAGCGAGGCGACAACCACCCACGCTCCACCGTAACGTGGAAACAAAACGGCATCAAACACGATTCCAAACACAACAAACTCCGTCTGAGTAAGGGCTTTAACCTCAAACAGCACCGCTCGGACTTCATTCTCGTAGAATACGAGACGCGATCGGACGTGACCGTGGAGAACATCCAGCAAGTACGCGCCGTATGGAACGGCGACCGCTGGGAACTCCACCTCGTCTGTAACGTCGAAATCCCTGTCGAAGACGCACCCGGAGACAACACTGCGGGAATCGATCTCGGGATCAAGAACTACCTCACCATCGCCTACGATGATGGTGACGCCGAATTGTATCCGGGGAACGTGCTGAAGCAAGACAAGCACTACTTCACCCGCGACGAGTACGACACGGAAGGCGAGAACGGTCCGTCACGTCGTGCGCTTCGTGCTCGACAGAAACTATCTCGTCGGAAAAACCACTTCCTGAACGCTCTCGCCAAACACATCGTCAAGAGGTGCATCGACCACGAGATTGGTCGTATCGCCATCGGTGACTTGAGCAAGATTCGTGAGGGCGAGAATGGTGACTCGCGGAACTGGGGTAAACGTGGAAACAAGAAACTCCACGGATGGGAGTTCGACCGCTTCACCACGTTGCTCGAATACAAGGCGGAGGAACACGGCATCCTCGTAGACCGAAAGAGCGAGCGCGACACGTCGAAGACGTGTTCGTGTTGTGGGAGGAAGCGGGACGCGAATCGTGTGGAGCGCGGATTGTACGTCTGTGAATCGTGCGGAGCGACAATGAACGCGGACGTGAATGGTGCGGTGAACATTCGCAGAAAGATAACTCAGAATCCTCCGACGGAGGATATGAGTAACGGTCGTTTGGCACGGCCAGTAGCCTACCTGTTCAACCAAACCTCGGGGCGTTTCGCACCGGGCGGACAGCTCAGTTGCAAACCTTAATATCCCAACGCTCGGGAATCCTCGCCCTTCAGGGCGGGGAGGATGTCAAGCCGGTTTCTTCTCCGGGTCCGCGCCTTTCGGGTGGTAGTCCCAGAAGTCGCCTGCACGCATCGCGTCGCCGATTGCCTTGTGCATATCGAGAATCGTTTCGAACTCCTCGGGTTCGACGTACTCGAAGATCTCCCGCATCGGGACGACCGTCTCGTAGTTGACCCGGATCGGATCGTCACCGTGTTCTTCGACGAACTCCTCACGGATCATCGGGAAGTCTTCGTCCTCGTCGACTTTGTCGGCGATGATGCGCATGTCGTACTTGCGCATCCCTTCGCTGCCTTGCTCGCCGTCGGGATCGTGTGGCCAGTCCATACTCTGACGTGTGCAGGGGTCCCGCAAAAGGGTTACTCTCCATCGGCGACTCGACCGAGGATCCTCGACCTCCGTTCTCCTCACAGCGATCGGCAGTTCGGCGAACAAAATACTATTGTAGGTGCATTACAGGGTTGACGGTAGTGACCCGGTGGAAGCCGATTGTCTCGCTGGTCGGCCCGAGACGCCTCATCCTCTTTTTCGGGATGATGTACGTAGTGGTCGCCACCGGACGAACGATCGTTCGTCTTTCGAACGGGGGCACCCCTTCGAGTGTCTTCCTGATTTGGTTTCTCATCAGCGTCTTCGGTGCCGTCCTCTGTTACGGTAGCTACCGACTCCCCAGAACCAGTATCGACGACGAGTACTATCCGTACGTAGCCGGCTGGTCGCTCGTCGGGTTCGCCATCATCCTCACCGTCCTCGTATCCTATCACGTGCTCGCCGAGGGCGGCATTGCAAATCCCAGTCGGGCGATCCCCATCCTCACCTCGCTCGGAACGACGGCCGGGTACGGAATCGGCGTCCACGACGGGAAGGCCCGAACTCGAGAGCGCGAACTCGAACACCGCAATCGGGCGCTCGAGGCGACCCAACGAGAACTAGAGGAGACCGTCGCTCGACTCGAGCGTTCGAACCGGCAACTCGAGGCCTCGAACGAGCGACTCGAGCAGTTCGCCTACGCCGCGAGCCACGATCTCCAAGAACCGCTGCGAATGGTCTCGAGTTACCTGCAGTTGATCGACCGACGAAACGACGATCTCGACGCCGAGACGGAGGAGTTTCTGAAGTACGCAGTCGACGGCGCGGATCGGATGCGGCGGATGATCGACGGGTTGCTTCGATACTCGCGCGTCGAAACGGAGGGGGAACCACTCGAGCCGGTCGATCTCGAAACGGTCTTCGAGGAGATTTGTGACGACCTGTCGGTGAAAATCGCGGAGTGCGATGGCGAGGTCACGGCAGACGACCTCCCCCGTGTCGAGGGTGACGAAGCCCAACTCCGGCAGTTACTGGGAAACCTCATTAGAAACGCACTCGAATACAGCGGCGAGGAGCCGCCGTCGGTCCACGTCACTGCAGAGCGAAACGGAGCCGACTGGCGACTCTCGGTCAGCGACGATGGCATTGGTATCGATCCCGCTGAGCAGGAGCGGATCTTCGAGATGTTTCAGCGCTTGCACACTCGCGAGGAACACGAGGGGACGGGTCTCGGTTTGGCACTCTGTGAACGAATTGCCGAACGCCACGACGGCACGATCAGCGTCGATTCGACACCGGGGAACGGGTCGACGTTCACCGTAACGTTGCCAGCCTGTGCAGACGAGGCGTAACTTCGCCCGTTACAGGCTTCGGAATCGAGAGACGGGCGGCTAAGAACACCGGGCCACTCGGGGCACACAGCATCCATTAACATCGCGACGCGACGAAAGCGCGTCCTCCGCTCGGTTGTTCTACTCCTCGAGTGTCGACTCGAGGCGAATCGCCCTCGCCGCAGTCGCCTTGAACGACGCGGTAATCGACTGGCCGGATCGAATCGACAACCGATCCGCACTCGCGTTCGTGATGAGCGCGTGGAGGGCGACGGAATCGGGTAGTCGAATCGTTACCTTGGTAATCGCTTCGCCGGGTTCCGTATCGACGACCGTTCCGGTAAACTGGTTCCGAAGGCTCGTTTCGACCGGCTCTGGCGTGTCCGTCGGGTTCTCCAGGACGACCGCATCGGAGCGAACGGCGACTTGCACCCTGTGTGCGTCGTCCGGAACGAGTGCCAGAATCGAGCCCGCGTTCGTGTCGACGGTTGCTAACTCTCCGTTTCTGTTCTGTACGCTCCCCGTAAAGACCGACTCAGTCACCCGAGAGACGCCGTCGAGTTCGACGTCGTGCTGATTGAACTGGTGACGTAACTCGTGGGCAGTCTGAGTCAAGTCGGTGCCACCCCCGTCGCTGCCGCCACGTCGACGCTCGGTGATTTGGCCGACGGAGTCTTCGATTTCGACGACCCGTCGTTGCAACCGCGCGTACGACCTCCCGAGTTCGTCCGCCGCCTTGTGCAGCGAGCCGTGCTGGTCGATCGCGTCGAGCATGTCGATGTCGCGTCGGTCGATGGTGACGTCGCCGACCGAGAGTTTCGTCGTGTACTCCTTTCGTATCGTCATCCGTGTGTCGTCCTCCGAACCGTGAACGAGAAGGTCACTCGAGTATCACTCAGTAGATGAGGTCGCCGTCAATAAATTTCCGGGTCCGATCGTCGCGCGGGCTCTCGAAGACCGTCTCGGTGTCGCCGACTTCGATGATATCGTTTTCCAGCAAAACCGCAACTCGATCGGCGACGCGCTCGGCCTGATGCATGTCGTGGGTGGCGATCGTGACCCCGATGCCTCGATTTCGAGCCTGACGGACGGCGTCCTCGATAACTGCGGTATTCCGCGGGTCGAGATCCGACGTCGGCTCGTCGAGCAAGAGCACGTCCGGTTCGTACGCCAGTGCGCGAGCGAACGCGACCCGCTGTGCCTCGCCGCCCGAGAGCGACGAGGCGTCCTGATCGACTTTCTCGGTCAGCCCGACGGTCTCGAGCGCCTCGAGAACGTCCGTTGTTCCGTTCTCTTTACCAACCAGACTGGCGACTTCGTGTCGAACCCTCTCGGTCCACGACTGGCGAACGCGAACACCGTACCCAGCGTTTCGACGGACGCTCGCGTCGAAGAGGCTCGCTTCCTGGAAGACCATTCCAATTCGACGACGGTGTTCCAAGCGTTCCTGTTCGGTTGCGTCCCACATCGGGGTTCCGTCGAACGCGATCGTACCGCGGTCGGGCGCGTCGAAAACTGCCAGCAGCCGGAGCAGTGTCGATTTTCCGACGCCGGAGGGTCCGATGATCGCGACGACTTCGCCGGGATCGACCGACAGCGAGACGCCTTCGAAGACGGTTTCGTCGTCGTATCCGTGGTGAACTTCGTTTGCTTCGAGCATTATCCGTACCTCCCGCTTCCACTTCCGCTTCCGAGTCGAACCACGACGGCGTTGACGAGCAAGACGAGGACGACCAGGATCGCACCGAGGATCATCGCCGTCTCGAACCGTCCCTGGCGCGCCTCGAGTTGAATCGCCGTCGTCAGCGTTCGAGTGACGGACGTGCCGTCGGCACCGGCGATGTTGCCACCGACGATGAGGACGGACCCGACCTCGCTGATCGCCCGACCGAAGCCGGCGAGCACGGCCGTTGCGATCCCGTACCGGGCTTCTTTGATCGTGACGAGCGCGACGTCGTATCGCGTCCCGCCCATCGCGAACGCCGCATCGCGGACGTTCTCCTCGACGCTACTCACGGCGGCTAAACTCACGCCCGTAATCACCGGCGTCGCCAGGACGAACTGCGAAATGATCATCGCCTCGGGCGTGAACACGAGGTCGAACGTCCCGAACGGCCCCTGATTGGACACCGCAAATAAGACGACGAGGCCGACGACGACGCTCGGAAATCCCATTCCGGTGTTGATAAGCGACGTGAGCAACTGCTTTCCCCGGAACTCTTTGAAGCCGACGAAGAGCGCAACAGGGAGGCTAAAGAGCGTGCTCAACGCGACGGCAACGAGGCTCACGTACAGCGAGACGTAGATGATGCTCCGGATGTAGTTCCACTCGAACGGAAACTCGAGAACCAACGGAGTCGATAGGAGAGACTCGTAGACCATGTGTGTCTGTATACCCTCTTACTCGGACGGCTCCCACTCCTCTGGCACGTACTGCTGAAAGTTCGGTTCGTCTGCGATCGCTTCGGGGTAAAACAGTTGCTCTCCTTCGACCGTGTACTCCTCGATCAGTTCCTGCCCCTCGAGACTCGTGATGAATCCGATGTACGCCATCGCCAGATCGTACTCGACGTTGTCGTGCTCGGCCGGGTCGACGGCGACGATTCCGTAGGGGTTCGCGAGCAGTTCCGGCCCGTCTTCGATCGGTCCCTCGACGTGGATCTCGAGTTCGAGTTCGCTTTGCATCGAGAGGTAGGTTCCCCGGTCGGCGAGCGTGTACCCGCCGCCCTGGTCCGTCTGAATGAGGACTTCGCCCATTCCGTCACCGGCCTCCTGGTACTCGCCGCGGTCGTCGCCGACGCCCGCTTCCGCCCAGATCTCGAGTTCTTTCGTGTGCGTTCCGGAGTCGTCCCCGCGCGAGACGAACGTCGAGTCCGTGTCGGCGATCGTCGCGAACGCGTCTTCGACGTCGTCGCCACCGCCGATGCCTGCGGGGTCGTCGGGGTCGCCGACGACGATGAAGTCGTTGAACATCAGATCGCGTCGGTTGACGCCGTAGCCCTCCTCGAGGAACTCGTCTTCTTGGGAACGGGCGTGGACCATCACCACGTCCGAATCGCCGCTCCGTGCCGTCTCGAGTGCGGCCCCCGTCCCCTGTCCGATGGTTTCGACGGTGACGCCGAATCGCTCTTCGAACGCCAGATTGAGTTCGTCGAGCAGCCCCGTGTCGTACGTACTCGTGGTCGTGGTGAGACGGAGCGTCTCGCCGTGTATGTCGGCTCCATCCGGGTTGTCGTCGTTCCCCAGGCCGACGCAGCCAGCGAGTCCGATCGTCACAGCGCTTCCGATACCTGCAAGCGCCCGTCTCCGATGTATCGCCATGGACACCACGTTAGAGCGGACAGACATATGTGTTTTGGCATGCCGAAACGACATTGAGTTTACAAGCGTGTCAAAGGCGCTTCATCACCAGAATACGTAACCATATTAATTTACTTTCGAACAACATAGGTGTCTGAATCGGTTACGACAATGTGAACGAGCACCCGGGCCGATAACTGTAATTAATATATCATCTGTACTCGAGCGCCGAACACGTACCGAACACACACGAGTTCCAAAATTATTATAATATTTGAATAGTCAGATACTTTATGGAAGGCTCGGGACGGTCGCACACGCATCCGCCGGTCGGGATTCGACTGCTGTGTCTCGTCGCAGCGGCCTTTCCGATCCTTTTGCTGGCGATGGTGCCGTTCCTCGTCCTCGAAGCACCGTTGTTCGCCGTCGGAGGAGCGATCGTTTCGGTGCTACAGTTGCTCCTCCTTTTGGGCCTCTGGACGCTCCAATCGTGGGCGTGGTCCTGGGGACTGCTCGCGCTCGCGCTGAACTCCCTGATCAGCATCCACGACGGGAACCCGCTCGGGCTAACACTTTCCCTGATACTCCTGATTTACCTCTGGAGTCACCGATCGACCTTTCGAGCGCACGGGTGAGTAGTCTTCCTCGAACTTCCGTACCCTTCCTCGATTTTCTGTAGTCGGATACGTCGCAGGCCCCTCGAGTGCCGTTACAACGATTCGACCACTTCGCCGGGACAGTACGCGGGGCGAGGGTGGGTATCCGAACGCCCGCAAAGCGCGATAGAAGGAGACGCCGTCAGATCAGTCGTCGGCCGTCGTTTCGGCTTCTTCGCCGAGTACCTCCTCGCGGTGCTCGTCGAGCAACGGCGCGCGACCGCGGGGCTGGGGCGTCGTCTCGCTCATTTTGATCGGGTTACCCGCGATTTCGACGTCGCGGTCGGCACCAGGCTGTTCGACGGGCACGAGCATATCCCGGATACGGACGTGTTCGTCCTCGAAGATTTCCTCGGTGGTCTGGACCTTGGCGGCCGGAACCCGCCCTTCGAGTTTGCCCACCAGTTCTTCGTTCGTCTGCTCTACGGTCCAGTTGGCGATTTCGTCCCGGAGACTCTCTCGGTTCTCGAGGCGTTCTGGCGTGGTCGGGTACGATTCGGAGAGGTCCTCGCGACCCATTATCTCACAGAGTTCGGCCCAGTGGTTGTTGTTGAACGCGGCGATAACGGCGTAGCCGTCTGCGGTTTCGAAGGCGTTGTAGGGAAACAGCGTCGGGTGGGAGTTGCCCCGCCGGGAGGGTGCTTCCCCGGAGTACGACTGCTGGTAGATCGCCCGTTCGGTGAAACTGATCATGGAGTCGTACATGCCGGTGTCGACGTACTGGCCCTCGCCGGTCTGTTCGCGGTGGTTCACGGCTGCGAGGATACCGATGCAGTTCAGCGTGGCGGTAAAGAGGTCGCCGACGCCGGGGCCGGTTTTGGTCGGTGGCCCGTCCGGTTGTCCGGTCGTCTCCATCACGCCGCCAAGCGCCTGGGCGATGAGATCGAACGACGGCTGGCCTTGACGATCTGTTTCGCCCGTACGCGGGTCACCGAACCCGCGAATCGAGGAGTAGATGAGATTCTCGTTGTACTCGGTGAGCGTCTCGTAGCCCAGATCGTACTTCTCCATCGTCCCGGCGCGGTAGTTCTCGACGACGATGTCGGCTTCTTCGACGAGCGAGAGGAAATCGTCGCGATCCGTTTCGTCGCCGAGGTTGAGTTCGATACTCTTCTTGCCGCGATTCACACTCTGGAAGTACCCGCCGTAGGCTTCCTTCTCGGGGTCGTCGACGAACGGTGGATTCGACCGAATCATATCGCCACCCGGACGCTCGATCTTGACGACGTCAGCGCCCATATCCGCGAGTAACATCGTGCAGTACGGCCCAGCAAGCACCTGGGTCAGATCGAGCACGCGCAGATTCGAAAGTGCTCCCATGTACCGGTCACTTCTAAAACCACGACCAAAACCCTTACCATCGATCATGTATATTGTGTCGCTGTGCCATAGGGGGGCTGTAAGGATGTTTAAGGAGTATTATCATGGAAGATCATTAGGTTTATAGTGGCGTTCCTCATGATTCATCATACGATGTCCCAAACGGTCGTCCTCGGCGTGATCGGTTCCGATGCACACGTCGTTGGAATCACAATCTTAGAGCAGGCCTTCAGTGCAGCAGGCTTCGACGTTGTTAACCTCGGTGTCCAGACCTCCCAGGAGGAGTTCGCCGAGGAAGCGGTAACTCACGACGCCGAGGCCGTACTGGTCTCGTCGCTCTACGGCCACGCCGAGCAGGACTGTCAGGGATTCCACGAGGTCCTCGCAGAGTCCGACGTCGACGCCGTCACCTACATCGGTGGCAACCTCGCCGTTGGGCAGGACGAGTTCGACCAGACTCGCCGGACGTTCCGGAAGCTGGGCTTCGACCGCGTCTTCGACTCGGAAACGGACCCCGAAGACGCGATCGAGGCGCTTCGAGAGGACCTCCAAATCACACCGACCGAGTCTGAACGCGCTACTATCAGTTCCTAGATGATACGAGACGAACGTATTCCAGCCGACGAGCTACGGCGTATCGACGAGGAGATTCGGTCTGACTGGGAGACGGGTGCGGACGTCGACTTCGAGGAAGCGATCGAGTACCACGAGTCGCTGCCAGATCGCAAGCGATTCGCGGACGTCCTCGAGTCGGCCGACAAACCGCTCCTACAGCCTCGAGCCGGCGTTCCCCGGCTCGACGATCAGATCGAACTCTCGAAATACCTCCACGAGGAGGGGCAGGCGGACCTCATCCCGACGACGATTGACTCGTACACGCGCGACAACGAGTACGAGAAGGCCCAGCAGGGCCTCGAGAAAGCTCGAGAGACGGGCGACGACACGCTCAACGGCTTTCCCGCGGTCAACCACGGCGTCGACGGCTGTCGGAAGCTGATCGACGCGGTCGACGCGCCGATCGAAGTGCGCCACGGCACGCCCGACGCTCGACTGCTGGCGGCGATCACCTTCGCCGGCGGCTTCCAGAGCTTCGAAGGCGGGCCGATCTCCTACAACATCCCCTACACGAAACGCCACGGGCTCGAGGAGACCATCGAGCGCTGGCAGTTCGTGGACCGACTGGCGGGAGCCTACACCGAACGCGGCATCCGGATTAACCGGGAGCCCTTCGGCCCACTCACGGGAACGCTCGTCCCGCCGTCGATCGCGATCGCGATTATGATCGTCGAGGGGCAACTCGCGGCGACACAGGGCGTCCGCTCGATCACCCTCGGCTACGGGCAGGTCGGCAACGTCGTCCAGGACGTCGCCGCGCTGAACGCGCTCAAGAAGCTGGGCAACGAGTACCTCCCCGACGAGGTCGTCGTTACGACCGTCTTCCACGAGTGGATGGGCGGCTTCCCGCCGGACGAGGCGCGCGCCAACGGCGTGATCAGCCTCGGCGGGATGACCGCCGCCATCGCACAACCGGATAAGGTCATCACCAAGTCGCCCCAGGAGTTCCAGGGCGTGCCGACGAAGGAGGCGAACGCCTCTGGCCTGCGCACGACGCGACAGGTCATCGATATGGCCATCGAACAGAAGATCGATATCGACGGGATCGACGAGGAACAGGACCTCATCGAACGGGAGACGCGGTGTCTGATGGACACCATCTTTACCCACGGCGACGGCGACGTCGTCCAGGGGACGCTCAAGGCGTTCGACTCCGGGGCACTCGACGTGCCGTTCGCCCCGAGTGACAGCGCACGGGGTGCGGTCCTCCCCGCTCGAGACGACGACGGTCGCGTCCGCATCTTCGAGTGGGCCGACCTCGAGATGGACGACGACATCAAAGAGATTCACAAGGCGCGACTCTCCCAACGGGCGGACACCGAGGGTCGCAAACAGTCGTTCCGAATGGTTGCAGACGACGTCGACGCGATCAGCGACGGCAAACTCATCGGCAGACCACAGGGTGACGTCTAAATGGAAATTACAGGGATATACGCAACGCCCGGCTACTCCGGGTTCTTCTTCGACGACCAGCGCGCGATCAAGCAAGGAGCACAGCAGGACGGATTCACGTACACGGGAACGCCCGTCACGGAGGGCTTCGACGAGATTCGACAAGCCGGCGAAACGCTCATCGTCGACATCGAACTCGCGGACGGCACCGTCGTCCGAGGTGACTGTGCAGCCGTGCAGTACTCCGGCGCAGGGGGACGCGACCCGCTGTTCAAAGCCGAGGAGTACGCCCCCGTCGTCGAGGGTCCACTCGCCAATGAACTCGAGGGCCGTGACGCCACTGCATTCCTCGACAACGCCGAGACGCTCGAGGAGTTGCAAGTCGATGGAACACGCCTCCACACAGCGATTCGCTACGGCGTCTCACAGGCCTTGCTCGCCGCCGCGGCTGAAGCGGACAACACGACGCAGACGGACGTGCTGGCCGACGCCCTTGGGACCGAGCCTGCCGAAGAACCGGTGCCGGTCTTCGGCCAATCCGGCGACGCTCGTTACACCAACACCGAGAAAATGTTCGTCAAAGGCGTGCCGGTCTTGCCACACGCGCTGATCAACAGCGTCGAGAAAATCGGCGAAGACGGCGGGACCTTGCGCGAGTACGTCGAGTGGCTCACGGAACGCTCACAGGAACTCGGCCCCGACGGCTACGAGCCGCGATTCCACATCGACGTCTACGGCATGATCGGCGAGGTCTTCGGCGCGCCCTACGACCGCGACGAGGTCGTCGACTACTTTGCGGACCTCGAGGAGGCCGCCGCACCCTACCCGCTCCAGATCGAGGGGCCGATGGACGTCGGCGCTCGCGCGGAACAGATCGAGGCGATGGTCGAACTCCGCGATGGACTCGCTGACGCCGGTGTCGACGTCGACATCGTCGCCGACGAGTGGTGTAACACCTTCGAGGACGTGCAGGCGTTCGTCGACGCCGGAGCGGCCGACATCGTGCAGATCAAGACGCCCGACCTCGGTGGCATTCACCGGAGCGGACAAGCCGTTCGCTACTGCGAGGGAACCGACACTCGAGCGTACCTCGGCGGGACGTGCAACGAGACGGAAATCTCTTCGCGGGCCTGCGCACACGTTGCGCTCGCGACGAACGCCGCGCAGGTGCTCGCAAAGCCCGGTATGGGATTCGACGAGGGCTACATGATCGTCGAGAACGAGATGCGGCGGACGATCGCCCGACGCGAACGGGAACAGTTAACAGCAGACGCGGATGAGGTGACAGCAGATGACTGAGTGGACTGATCCTGAGACGTTCGCACAGGCACTCGAGCAGGTCGAGACCAAAGAGAAAGGAAACTGTTTCGAGGACTTTGCGGAGGGAGACGTCATCGAACACGATCCCGGCCTCACGCTCACCCAATTCGGGAACGAACAGTGGATGGGCCAGACGCTGAACCACGACCCTGCGTACTGGCGTACCGACGCCGCCGAGGCGCGTGGATTCGACGAACCGCCGGTTCACCCCGACTACCTGACGGCTGCGACGCTCGGAATCACCGTCGAGGACTTGAGCGAGAAGGGCGGTTACTTCCTCGGTCGAACCGACGTTCGCTTCCCGGAGTCGCCGGTGTACACGGGCACCGAACTCCACGTCGAAAGCGAAGTCGTCAACCGAGCGACCTCGAGTTCCCGACCGGAGTACGGCATCGTCTCCTGGCGAACTCGCGGAAAAGACGCCGAGACGGGCGACGTGTTGTGTTCGTACGAACGGACGAACATGATCCCGCGACGTGAGCCGCTCGCGACTGACGGGAGCGGTGCGACAGCGACCGAGGACGACGACGAACCCGAACTTCCCGATACGTTCGTCACGCCCGAGGGAGGCTACTACGAGGACTTCGTCGAGGCACTCGAGACGGCGGCGGACGAAGACGCCGCCGTCGCCTACCGCCACGAGCGCGGTCGCACCCAAGACGACGTAACGGTCGCACAGCTCCCGCTGTCGACGCTGAACACGGCCAAACAACACCACAACGTCGACGTCATGTCCGATTCCCCCTCGGGGAACATCGTCACCTACGGCGACGTGACCCGGTCGACCGCGCTGGGGCACGCTCGCTCGGACGAACAGACCTGGCGCGAAGTCGGCTTCGACGACGAATCCTTCCACACGTTCGTCGCCGTCGGCGACACCGTCTACGCGTTTACGCGCGTCCTCTCCGCCGAAAACGACGCCTCGAGCGACCGAGCAGGAACCGTCACCTTCGAGCACATCGCCTTCAACCAGGACGACGAACCTGTCTACTCGGGGACACGCACGGCGGAGATTCAAAAGCGTTCTAACTAACACGATCGAATATCACAAACGACCGCACTCACGACCATATCCACGACTTCAAATTCCAACGATGACAGACGACACTCGACTCTGCCGAACCTTCCAGACTGCACCGGCCGCCGTTCCGAAAGACGACTCGGCGAAGTACCTGCGCTCCGGCCTCGAGGCCGAGGGCTTTCAGGCACCCGACTGGCTCGTCCCCGACATGGAGGACGGGACCGCGCCGAACATGAAAGACAAGGGCCTCGAGAACACCATCGAACTCGTCCCCGAACACGAATTCGCGGGCGAAATCTGGCCCCGCGTCGAGTGGAGCTACGAGGACGAATCGTTCCGATCGCGCGGCCGTGAACAGATCGACCAGCTCGTCGGCGAAATCGGCGACGAAATCGAAGGCGTCGTCGTCCCCAAGGTCGGTCGCGTCGAAGACGTCGAACGAGCAGCCGAAGCCGTCGCGGAAGCGGAATCCGAACACGGCCACGCAGACGGCTCGATCAAGCTCGCGATCATCGTCGAAACCGGCCGCGCACGCTCGGACCTCCGCGAAATTTCGAAGTTCGGCGAGGAGTCCCGTCTCACCGCACTGGTCTTCGGTCCCGTCGACTACGCCGCCGAACTCGGCGCTCGCGACCTCGGAGACGGTCGCCCGCGCTGGGACGCCCTCCTCGAGGAACTCTCGAACGAAGCGAGTGCCGGCGACCTCCTCTGTATCGGCGGTCCCTTCGACGACCTCTTCAAGGAACGCGCCGGCCTGACGTACTACAACGCCGACGCCTACGCGGACCAGGTCGAACACGAAGCCCACCTCGGACTCGACGGCTCCTGGTCGCTGTATCCGAAGCAGACCGTGCAGGCCAACACGGTTCACATGCCGACGCCCGAGGAACTCGAGCGCGACGTGAGCAAGATCGAGCGCTTCAACGAGGCCAAAGCCGAGGGGACGGGAGCGGTCACGCTCGATGGGCAGATGGTCGACGAAGCGACGTTCAAGGTGTTCCGAAACACGGTTCAGCAGGTTCGTGCGATCGACGGCACTCGACCGGCACAGACTGAAGAGTACTACGACGAAGGGCTGTTGAGCCGCGCACGCGACCTCGACCTTTCCTACCAGTAATCTGCTGACCTGGGGCCGTTTCTCCCTTGTTTTGGGCCGTTCCAGTACGTTCGTTTGTGAGTCGGTTCCCAGAGACTGTCTCTCACAAAACGCCTATAGGCACTGACTGACTAGTCAGTCAGTATGTGGCAATCGAATGGGAGGTCCCCACAAAATACGTTCGAGCGGATTCTGTTCGATACGGAGGTCCTCCAGCGGGCGGTTATGCACTGTCCGGTGAATTTGCGTGCTTGGCTGCCGGCTTTGGTGACTAGCTCTCCACTCGTTGGTGAACGATGACGGCAACCGGTGAGGATCGTTCCGTCGACGTGACCGACGGCGAGTTGCTCAAACCGATCGTCTTTCTGGCGATTCCGCTGATCGTCACGCAGTTGCTCCAGGTCGCGTACAACATCGCGGACACGTTCTGGGTCGGCCGCGTGAGTGCCGACGCGGTCGCGGCGATCTCTTTCGCCTTCCCCATCATCTTCCTCATTATCTCCATCGGCGGCGGCTTCACCGTCGCCGGAACGATCCTGATCGCCCAGCACAAGGGCGCGGACAACCACGAGGAGGTCGATCACGTCGTCGGGCAGACGATGTCGTTCGTCCTGCTCGTCTCCATCGTCGCGTCGATAATCGGCTACATCTTCACGCCGCAGTTGCTCACCCTCGTCGGCGCGGACGCCGGCAGTGCGGTCCACGAGATGGCCGTCAGTTACACGCGAACCTGGTTCCTCGGGACCGTTACCGTCTTCGCGTTCTTCATGTTTCAGGCGCTGTTGCGCGGGTGGGGAGACACCCGAACGCCGATGTACCTGATGGCGATCAGCGTCGTCCTCAACATCGTCCTCGACCCCTTCCTTATTCTCGGGTTCGAAGACAACCCCGTCTTCAGCGTCGTCGGCCTCGAGTCCCTCGAGGCGACGCTCTACTCGATGACAGGCTTCACCGGACTCGACGTGCAGGGAGCCGCCATCGCGACGGTGATCAGTCGCGCGGTCGGCGCAGCGGTCGGCATCTGGCTGCTCGTCTCCGGCCAATTGGGAATCCGTCCGACGCTCTCGCAGTTCCGACTGCAACTCGAGACGGTCAAAACGATCGTTCGGCTTGGAATCCCCGCCGGTATCGAGCAGAGTACTCGAGCGCTCGGCCTCGCGGTGTTGACGGCGCTGGTTGCGATCGCCGGCTCCGATGCCGTCGCCGCCTACGGCGTCGGCGGTCGCGTCTACGCCGTCTTTACGCTGCTCTCGCTGGGCGTCGCACAGGCAACCGAGGTCGTCGTCGGGCAGAATCTCGGTGCCGATCAGACGGGTCGTGCTCGCCGCGGCGTGTTGTTGAACGCAGGGATCATCGGCGGGGCGTTCGCGGCGATGAGCGTCGCCGTCTACGCGTTCGCACCGGAGATTATCGAGATCTTCCTCACGGAAGACGAGTCCGGACAGGTCGTCCAGATGGGTGCCGACTTCCTGATGATCGTCGGTCCGACGTTCGCCTTCCTCGGCGTCTTCCAGATCCTGATGGGTGCGTTCCGCGGGAGCGGAAGCACCCGAATCGCGATGGCGTTTTCGATCCTCTCGCTGTGGATCATCCAAATTCCCGTCGCACTCGCGTTGATCGAGTGGGCTGGAATCGGTGAAACGGGGGTCTGGTACGCGATGGCACTGTCGAACGTCGTCAGCGTCCTCGTCGCCGGCCTCTGGTTCCTCCGCGGAACGTGGACGGACGATGTCGTCTCCGGACGACCTTCGGCAGCTGAGTAAGTGGCTCGCTCGAGACGTACTCGAGGGTCCTGAAAGGGAGGTGAGTTGTGGATGGTGGGGATGGGATTTGAACTACGCCCAGACGTGCTCGCTTCGCTGCGCGCGACTGGTCTAGTTCAAATCCCACGTTTCGCTTTCTGCTCGAAAGACTCCCCACTACGTTCGTCGTATTTTCTCGCAGAAAGCGGTGGGGATGGGATTTGAACCCATGAGGCTTGACAGCCACCTGCTCTCAAGGCAGGCGCGTTGGGCCGCTCTGCCACCCCACCTCACCTCTTGCTTTTCCGTCCGCTCAAAAAGGGTTATCGGTTACGCTCGCTCGAGCGTCCCCCCGGAACCCACCGAGAGGTCGAGGTCGTCGACGACGGTGGCCGTCGCTTCGGCGCGCAGCGTTCCCGCGTGGCGACGGGCCTCGAGGAGCGAGACGGTCGATCGAAGTCCGGCGGGTGTAGCGACGGTCGGGAGCATCGGAGCGAATCCGACCTCGAGACCCGCGTTGCGTGCTCGCTCGGCGAGCGTCGGGAGTTCGGGACCCACGTACGCGTCGGTGAAGTCGATCGGCTCGTGAAAAGCGGCGAAATACGTACTCCCGTCCGACGATGGACCGAGAACGACGTCCTTTCGCCGGGTCGACATCGCCGCGCCGTCGAGTTCCGTTCGTCGGACGAGCGCAGCAGTCGGTTCGAGAACACCGACGCTGCCGGCGTCTTCGCGCTCGAGGAGGTGCGTGACGGTGTTCCCGACTCTGGCGCTGTGACTCGAGCCGACCTGTCGCTCGAAGCGGATGCTATCAGTATCGGCTTCGGTAGCACTCTCGGCAGGGATCCCGAGCGCGTCGGTCGCGAGATTCCGAACGTCGTCCTCGGGGTCACCGGACGCGACGTCGTCGGGGAGCGTCTCCGCGTCCCGATAGTTGACCAGCAACTCGCCGCCACTCGAAGCGACCGCTCGGAGTACGTCGACGACGCTCGCTTCGTATAGCCGACAGGCCTCTGTGGCTGATAGCGGTGCGTTCTCGACGAGCGATGGGAGAACGAGTCCCTCTCGAGGCGGATCGACCGGAACGACGACCAGCATGGCCGATACTCCGGGTGGGTGGGCCTTGAACGCGGCGCTTCCCGGTGTCGGGACCCGGCGACGCTTGCGCCCCAGTCCCATCTCGCCTTGTCCTGTCCAGGTACCGACCGAACGTCGGGTGAATTATAGTGGTGGGACGCGAGCACTCGCGCATGGACGAACAAGCGATTTCGCGATCGATTCCGCGCTCGGTTGGATTGCTCGGCTCCCTCTCTATCGCTGCACTCGCAGTCGTCGGCCTCCTCGGGGCCGTCGATGGCTACCTCCTCGAGTCGAGTGAGTACCTCGCGCCGACGGCCGCCGTCCTCGTCGTCACGGCGCTCGTCGTCGGTTCGCTAATCGCCCTCGGTGCCCGTTCCAAGCAGTGGCGAGCGGGTCCGTACTGGTAGCCACACTGTCGGTGCTACACGACCCGACGAACCGATTTTCAGCGATCTCGTTGTCCCTTCGTCTGGCGATAATCCGACGCCATGAGGTCGACGAACCCCTCGAGCCACACTTGCGTCTGTTCGTCGGTCTGCTCGCGTGGGGCGACCATCGGAACGAGTTCGAAGCCGCGGCCACGGATTCGAGCCGCGTGCGCTGCAGGGAGCGAAAGCTCGTCGACTGGGGTCGTCGTGTACGTCGCCCCGAGTTCCGCGAGGGCGCGCTCGCCGACGGGGACGAGGATCTCCGGGTTGATCATCCGAATTTCGGCGTTGAGGTACGGTTCACAGTTGCCGATTTCGTCGGCTGTCGGCCGTCGGTCGGGGTCGCGACACCGCGTCAAATTCGTGAGATAGACGTTCTCGACCTGCGGTGCGTCTGGTGGCGAGGTCGAATCGCAGAGACCGAGGCGCTCGAGCATCCGTCGGAGCGTGGCCCCTTCCTCACCATCGGATCGATCGGTTGCGGGTTCTGCGAACGGTACCCCGAGTTGGTCAGCACGCTCGGATGGTCGTTCGCCGACGAACAGAAAGTCCGCATCCACGTCGCCGTAGCCGTGGACGACCTGCGTGCGTGTTTCACAGAGCGCCGGACAGTTCTGGCACTCCTCGTCCATCCCGTAGGGGTTGCTTCGAGAGCGTTGATTCGCGTCCACACTCGAGTGTCGTGATAGAAGCGCAAAAGCGACGCGGCCGCGAGCGGTGGCGGTTGCGGAGTCGAGTTAGCGACCGAGACCGCCGCGCTCGGTGACCTCGAGGATGAATTTGACGTTGCGGACGATCGATTCGGGCGACGTGTCCTCGCTCGCGTCGTAGAGGTCGCTGGTGCGATAGAGGATGTTCGCGAGTTGTTTGCTCTCGCTCGTTTCGCCACGGACGTCGTCCGCGATTTCGCGAAGCGTGGCGACGCGTTCGGGATCAGCGGTGAACTCGCCCGCCGCGGTGGCATCGTCGGTCGCCTCGTCGCTCATCGGTCGGGCGTGACGGCACCGCTTTGCCTGCTCTGGGAGATGCCGCGTCGGTGGACGATACCGGTGTTGTTCGCGACGTTTTCGGTGATCGTCCGGAACGCGTCGCCCGTCGAGGAGTCGTCCTCGAGGACGGTCGGCTTCCCGCCGTCGCCGCCTTCTCGGACGGCTGGATCGAGGGGAACCGATCCGAGGAACGGCATCTCGTGGGTCTCGGCGAACTCCTCGCCGCCGCCGGAGCCGAAGATGTCGTGTTCGCCGCCACAGTCGGGACAGGAGAACGTCGACATGTTCTCGGCGATGCCCAACACGACGGTGTCGTGTTTGGCGAACATCTCGAGTCCTTTCCGAGCGTCGTCGAGTGCGACGTCCTGTGGTGTGGTGACGATGACCGATCCGGTGACGGGCATGGTCTGGAGCATTGTCAGTTGGGTGTCGCCGGTCCCCGGCGGAAGGTCGATGATGAGGTAATCGAGGTGTCCCCACTCGACGTCCTCGGTGAGTTGCGTGATGACCTTGTGGACCATCGGGCCGCGCCAGATGACTGGGTCGTCCTCGCCGGTGAGAAACGCCATGCTCATCAGCTTGACCCCGTACTTCTCTGGCGGAACGAGCGTCTCCTCCTCGGTGGTCATCGGCGGCTCGTCGGCGTCGACCATCCGCGGAACGTTCGGCCCGTACACGTCGGCGTCGAAGAGACCGACGCGAGCCCCGAGTTGTGAGAGTCCGGCTGCGAGGTTCACCGACAGCGTCGACTTTCCGACGCCACCTTTCCCCGAGGAGACGGCGATAACGTTCTTGACGTTGGGCAGTACCTGGTCCTCGCTCGCGAGATCGTCGCGATCTGGAATGCTCGCCGAGAGCTCCGGTTCGAGGCCCTCGTCGACGAGCACCTGGCGGATTTCGGCAGCCATGTCGCTTTCGGTGGGTGAGTACGGTGCACCGAGGGCGAGATCCACTTCGACGGTGTCGTCATCGACGCTGATGTCGTTGACGAGTCCGAGCGAGACGATATCGTCTCCGAGTTCCGGGTCGTCGACCGTCCGGAGGCGGTCGCGAACGGCGTCTTCGTCCATATCCGTAGGTGGAACTGGCCGTCGAAAAGGGTTGTGTTCGACCGAAAGCGCCGATGGCGGACGTCAGCGACGCTACGCGTTGAAATCGAATCGCGGACCGCCGTACGTCGGCGGATCAGGCTCGAGTTCCACGCCGTGTTCGTAGCGGACGAAGTTGAGGTAAAACGGACGCCCACAGCCCTCGAGTGGATCTCCCTCGAGATCGGTGACGGGGCCGTCCTCGCCGCAGACGAAGGCGATCCCGTCGGCTTCCTCGCGATTCGGATCGTCCGGCGTGGCGTACTCCCACCCCGGCTGCGTGGTCGTCGTAACCGATCGATCGGTGAGTTCCGGCGGCCGCTCGAGGCTGACGACGGCGTCGCAGTGGGGGCAGGTGTATCGAACGGTAACGCTCATGCGTGGAGCTAGCGGCGTCGTGCGTGTAAATCTGTGGCCGGTCCGGGCTGCGACTTGGAACGGGGACCCGCGTCAGATCGATCGATCACTCTCTCGAGGGTGGCTTTCCGAACCGTTTACTCGCTGGCCCGTCCACACGCTGGCATGACCGAGTTCGATCCCGAAAAGTTCGAGGAGAAGTACGTCTACTACTTCGAGGAACTCGAGGAAGCCTACTCGAACGCGTACAACCAGCTACACGGACGGTACGATTCGGCGGTGCTTCGGGCGATCGACCGGAAGGTATTGAGCGAGAGCGAACCGTTTTACGACGGTGACGGCGAGTTCAGCGTCGAACTCCCGGACGACGCTCGAGAGCGCGTCGGCCCGGTTGCCGACCACGAGCAGTTCGAGACGGTGCTCACGGAACTCCGCGAGCGAATCGAGCGCGAACTCCGACGGATCTTCGGGTTCGACGACGAGACGTGACAGACGGACGGACGAACGAACGAACTTCCGACCGCACGTTCCGCCGAAGTGTCGGTTTGGAGTTCAGGTGAAGCGTCGAAACTCGGCGTCAGTAGACGTACTCCTCTGCCATCTCGACGGGGGAGATCGTCTCGAGGTGTCCCGCTGCTTCGAGTTCGGCGATCCGTGAGACCGTCTCCTCGAGCGCCTCGTAGGAATCCTCGTCGTCGATTTCGTAGAACGGGATCGCCGTGATGCCGCCGTGCTCGGCCGTCCACTCGACGACGTCGGCGGCTTCGAACGGCTCGGGTGAACTGGTGAGCGAACACAGATACGGGTTTCCGGCATAACCCTGTGCCCTCGCCGAGCCAGCAAACCCGAGATCGTAGTGTTCCGCGACGAGTTCGTACGAGGCTTCTGAATATACTGCACCTGGATAGGCGAAAAACCGACCGTCGTCCGCGTACCCTCCGTCCTCGAGCCACTCGGTCGGGCCGACGATCTCGGCTGCCAACTCGCTGCTCGAGCCTCCGTCGAGGTGTGAACCTCGAGCGGCGTAACTGCCGATCGTCCAGTCGGCACCGGCGAGCGACGCGATTTGTCCCTCCGTCAGTCGATTTTCGCCGTTTCCGGATTCGGTACCGATTCGCTCGGGAGGAACGAACGCACTTCCCGTGACGCCGTACTCCTCGAGGAGCGAGAGCGCGACCGTATAGTGCGATTCGTATCCGCCGTGGAACTGGAGCATAACCCGTCCCGTCTCGGGTTTTGGGACGAAGTGGAAGTCGTCGACCCAGAGCTGGACTCCGTCGGCGTCTTCGTCGCCCCAGTGGACGATTTGGAGGACGAAAATTTCGCTGAGGTCGGGATCGCCCCGGATGCGAGTGAGCCCGAAGTTCTTGCGCGTTAACGGCATGCCATCGAGCACACGCTGACTGTACTCGACGTAGTCGCCGTCGGCGTCTTGAAGTTGAATCCTGACGACGCTCCCTCGTTCGCTCGCGACGGCGAGACCGGGTGCGACGGTTCGGATGTCGATCGGATCATTGAGCGTGCGACGGATTCGAGTCTGGCCCTCGTCATCGGCTTCGAAGACGACCGACTGCGACCCCTCGTAGTATCGATCCGTATCCACGTCGAACGAGCCGATATCCTGTCTAACGCGCCAGCGCTCGAGGGTTTCGAAGTCGTCGAACGTCCCGGTCGGTGGCGGCGAGGCCGGACCCGCGTCTGCGAATTCGTCGTCATCGTCGGGATCCTCGCCGATTACGTCTTCTTCATCCACCCCTTCGGTTTGACCGAGACCGACACCGGCGAACCCCGTTGCACCGAGAGCGAGGCCCGTCGTTAGATAGGTTCGTCGGTTCATTGATCCGTCTCTGTTGCACGATCGATTCGGTGAGTCATCTGTACGTTTCTGCCCGAGGGCGAGCCAGTGAATTGTTATACTGAGAATAGATTGGGAAACGGAGCGTCAACTGATTTCGAACGCGGGTAAGCGAAGAAAACAAGAGTTCACCGCCATCGATTGGGGGCTCTTACACTCACCGATGCGCGGCTCGACTCGAACTCCTCGAGGCGACGCGCAGACGCGACGAGGGGGCTCGAAACGAGGGTCGTTGTGTCCTTGCAGTCACCATTCTCGGAAGCCAATGACCGATTGACCGGCGAGAAATCGCCTCCAGGAGACGCCCGAAATCAGATACCGTGTGGGAGTGACTGTCCGCTCGAGTTGCCAGTGCCATTGTCACTCCCACTGCCATTCGCGTCGCCACTCGAGATACAGACGGGAGTCAGCTTGTACCGACAGAGGCGTCGAGTCGTCGCTCGTCGCGTCGCCTTCGATCGGATACGACCCGAACACCTTTGGCGCTCACGAGAATCTGTCCGAGTATGATCGACGAGACGGTCGAGGAGATACAGGAAATGCAGACTCACAGCTCCTCGGTAGTGGCGGTACGTGCGACACGGGCTCTCGAGGAACTGGTCGATCGAGAGTTCGCCACCGTCGAAGAGTACGTCCGTTCGTTGGAACGAAACGGTACCGTCCTTCGGCGGGCAAACCCATCTCACGCCTCGCTTCAGACGGCAGTTAGGGAGGTCGTCACCGCCGTCGAAGACGCCGACCTCGACAGCGTCGAGGCAGCCAAGCGCCACACGCGAGAGCAAATCGACGCCGTCGTCTCCCGAGTCGAGGCCGCCAAACGTTTGGCGGCAGAGAACGCGGCCGACGTTCTCGAGGACGGTGCGACCTTGTTGACACACGATTATTCCTCGACGGTGCTCGAGGCGCTCGAATACGCGACGACGGCCGGCAAATCGTTCGACGTCTACATTACGGAGGCTCGGCCCCGATTCATCGGCCGCAAGACGGCACGCAGACTCGCTAAAATGGACAACGTCGACGCCACCTTGATCACCGATAGCGCCCACGGACTCTCCCTCGAGGAGTGCGACCGCGTCGTCGTCGGTATGGATTGTATCGTCGACGAAACGCTGTACAACCGCGTCGGGACGTTTCCCATCGCGGCGACCGCTGCACAACTCGACGTTCCCGTCACCGTCCTCGGATCGGCGTCGAAGATCGTCGAGGAGGGATTCGTCTTCGAAAACGAGTACCGTGCTGGCAGCGAGGTCATGCCCGAACCCGCCGACGGCTTCGCGATCGAAAACCCGAACTACGACGCGACGCCGGTCGAGTTACTCGAGAGCGTCGTCACAGACGAGGGGCGCGAGTACTTCTAAGGGAGCGAGAAACTGCGTTCGGCTATCGCCTCGAGAAACGATGTCACCGTGCCCTCACCGTCACTCGCGTTCACCGAACGTTCGCGGTGAGCCGTCCGTCGGTGAGGCCCACGCGACCGCGTTGCGGAGAACGCGTCGGATCTCTTCGTTTTCGTAGATCGGGTACGTTTCGTGACCTGGACGAAAGTAGAAGATTCGCCCGCTCCCTCGCCGGTAACAACACCCGCTGCGAAACACCTCGCCCCCCTCGAACCAACTGAGGAAAACCAATCGGTCGGGTTCGGGAACGTCGAAGGGCTCACCGTACATCTCCGTCCGTGGCAACTCGAGTGACTCGTCGAGTCCGTCGACGATGGGGTGTCCCGGGTCGACCACCCAGAGGCGCTCCGTCTCGCCCGCTTCTCGATACTGGAGGCTACACGTCGTCCCCATGAGTCGCTTGAACGGTTTCGAGTAGTGAGCCGAGTGAAGGGCGATCAGCCCCATGCCCTCGAGGACGCGCCGGTGAACGCGGTCGACGATTTCGTCGGCGACCTCGTCGTGGGCCTCGTGGCCCCACCACAGTAGGACATCTGTTCGCTCGAGAACGTCCTCGGTGAGGCCGTGATCGGGTTCCTCGAGCGTTGCGTACTGGATGTCGTGTACACGCTCGCCGTCGGTGAGCCCGTCAGCGATCGTTTCGTGGATACCGTCCGGATAGACGGCAGCAACGTCGTCATCCTCGCGTTCGTGTCGAAACTCGTTCCAGATCGTGACCGTCGCCATCGAGTGATCTTCATCGCCCACTCGCTTAGTAGGGACGTATCGCACCACTGAATCTCTCGAAGAAATATGGATTTACTCGGTACTACCGATTGATGGTAGAATAACATAGCAAATGTCGTGAATTACACTGTAACCGTGGCGATAAAGTGGTCACAACCCTTATTTTGATCGGCGGCTGCCTCTCTGTATGGACTGGGAGCGTACACGATCGAGGACGAAATGGACCGTTTCTTCTTCCATCTCTATCCGACGTGCTTGGAAACTGGTGATTTTACGATGATCGGCGCGGGGATTGGTGTGGGGGTTGTCGGTCTCGGTGGAATGGGTCACCTCCACGCCCGACACGTGACGGAACTCGGTGCGAACGTCGTCGCCGGCGCTGACCTCGTCGAGGCACAGCGTGAGCGCTTCGAGACGGAGTTCGATGCACAAACGTACGAGACTCACGACGGCCTCGTCGACAACGACACCGTCGACGCCGTTATCGTGACGACTCCGAATCGCTTCCACGAACCGATCGCGATCGACGCGCTCGAGGCCGGCTGTGACGTGCTCGTCGAGAAACCACTCGCACACACCCTCGAGAGCGCGCGCCGAATCGCTCGCGCGGCGGCCGACGCGGACGGAATTTGCATGGTGGGCTTTCACAACCGTCACGCCGCGTCGATGGCCATGTTCGACGACCACCACACTCGCGGCCGATTCGGTGATCTCACACACATCGAAGCGAACTACGTCCGACGACGAGGTGTTCCCGGCCCCGGCTCCTGGTTTACGAATCCCGAACTCGCCGGCGGCGGCGCGCTCCTCGATATCGGCGTTCACGCACTCGACCTCGCCCTCTACACCCTCGATTTCCCACAGATTACGGAGGTCTCCGGTGTAACCAGAACGACGTTCGGCTCCGCCGAGGAGTACGCCGACCCCGACGGATTCGGCGACGCGTGGGACGGAAAGAGCGAGACGTACGACGTCGACGACTCCGTCAGCGCGTTCATCCGCTGTGAGAACGGTGAAACGATCTCGCTCGAGGCCGCCTGGGCGACGAATCGCGAGGAGAGTATGGACTTTCGGATTCGCGGCACGGAAGCGGGCGCGCAGTTCGATATCGGCGACACGGCCCTGGACATTCTCGAGACCGGAACGGCCGGCTGCGATCACTACGCCGACTCGACGCTCACCGGCGACGCGTCGGTGACCGGATACACCGAACAGGACGAACAGTTCCTTCGCGCAGTCGCCACTGAAGCCGAACCCGAAACCAATACCATCGAAGAAGCGCTGACCGTCCAGCGCGTCATCGACGCCATCTACCGCTCGAGCGAAACCGGCCGCGCGGCCCAACTCGAAGCCCCCGAACTCGAGGCAGAACAGTGTGCAAAGCTTCAGTGAGCGCCGATTGGTGGTGACGTTTTACGGTGGGATGGGCCGCCGTGTTCGAACCTGCCCGCCAGTTCTCAGCGGACATAAAAATAACGCCAGTACTGTGAGGAAATAGTTACATACACCGTCGTCGTAAGATGTCACTGCAATGCAACGACGAGCGGCACTCAAAGCGATTGGTGTATCGGTCCTGGCAGGAGCGACGCTGACGAGTACGGCGTCGGCAACCGAAGACGGTCCACGCGTCGTCGACGTCGACTCCGAAATCTCCACCGAAAACACCGATGCCGGTGACGAGTATTCCGTCGAGTACGACGGCAATACCGTCATCATCACCGGTGGGACGACGGTTCCCGAGTCGTGTTACGAGGCTGAAGTCGTCGGTATCGACTCCTCGAGCGCTGGTGACGTCGTTCAGGTCGCCCCACACCGCTATGGCGAGATCTGTACGCAGGTTATCTCTCGGTTGACGTTCGAAATCGAACTCGAGTACGACGACGAACCGAACGACGTCTCCGTCGAGTTCGTCGACCAGTAACGATCACTCTCTTTTCTCGGGTCTCGAGGTGCAACGAGAGCGAGAACGCAAGCGAGTATCGATTCGAATCACGACGCGTGAGTACGGCCGTCGTCACACGCCTCACTGAGTCGTACTCGTCTCACTCGAGTGATGGACGAAACGAGCGGATGGCATTTCGTCGTCTTCAGGAGCAGACGCCCGTTGGTTCGTTCGTCACGCGAAACGCGAAATTGGAGTAACTGCGTTAGACGACTTCGTCGAAATCGTGGTGACCGTGGATGTCGACGCCGTCTTCGGTGATCTCACAGAGGAAGACACCGTTACCGGAGCCGGTGTCGCGTTCGGCAGCAGATTTGATGGAACGTGCGGCGATGGTCGTCGCCTCGTCGTTCGAGAGGTCGTCCTCGTAGGCCTGTTCTAAGTGGCCGTAGGCGAGTTGCATTCCCGACCCCGTCACGGTGTAGTCATCTTTCATGACGCCACCCGCGGGATCGATGCTGTATACGTGGCTGCCCTCGTCGTCCACCCCACCCAGAATCGGGTGGATAGCGAAGAACGGACCGCCGCGAGCGAAGTTCCCTGCGAGCGTCGCGAGCGCGTCGATGCTCATGCCCTCGCCGCGTCGGGATTCGAAGAGGTTCACTTCGGCCCGAAGCGTTTCGATGAACGACTGCGCACCGCCGACGCTGCCGACGAGAGTCAGTGCGCCGGTCGGGTGAATCTGCTCGACCTTCTGGACGTTTTTGTTCGAGACGAATCGACCGCCGAGGCTCGCGCGCATGTCCGTCGCGATGACGACGCCGTCCGTGGTCGTGATTCCGATCGTCGTCGTTCCCGTCTTGTTGACGTTATCGAGGTCCGCACGCGAGAGATCGTTCTGTGGGATCGTTCCGATCTCTGGGCTGTAGGGGTCCGTCTCGTCGGCCAACTGATCGACCGTGCGGGAGAACTCCGAGTGATGTTGCGGTGTGCGCATTGACCGAACGTTACGACAGGGAGGATATAAAACACCGGCGGTCACCGCCGCGGTTTCCGCTATCAGCACCGATGGCTCTCGAGCGAGATGACCGATAGCGCCATTCGACGATAAAACGATGCTTTGGCTTACGGTGTCTGTGACTGACTTGCTTCGTAGGCGTCCTCGACGCTCTCGAGGAGTCGGTGGACCGGAAGAGTAACTCCAGCTTGGCGGGCGGCGATTGCGAGTGGCATCACGGCGATACCGATCACAATACACAGCTGGTACAGTGCGAACAGACTCGCGTGGTACACGCGGGATTTCATCAGCGTTCACTGGGTGCCAATCGGAGGGTGTATATAAACTTTCTTGATATACACCAGGCATAATGATCAACCCTGCAAAACCAACCCGACGCCGCCTTGCGATTCAACTCCACTTGCACTCGATACAATTCGAGACGAACTCGAGGCGATGTACGGCTATGTATGCAGCAATCGACCTGTGCAATTCTCATAACGTATGAGAATCATCCGTCGTTCGTGCGCACCGTGGACCCACTGAGGAGTGCGCCTCGCTCGCACGCCGGCGACGAACCGCAAGACAGGAAACCCCCCGGACCGACCACCTGATATGGCCAATTATCTCGTCGCGATGGAAGCCGCGTGGCTCGTTCGTGACGTCGAGGAGATCGACGACGCAATCGGCGTCGCGGTCAGCGAAGCCGGGAAGCGACTCAACAGCGAAAACATGGACTACGTCGAGGTCGAAGTCGGTGCGACGGGCTGTCCGGCCTGTGGCGAACCGTTCGATTCCGCCTTCGTCGCGGCGAATACCGCGCTCGTCGGTCTCGGTCTCGAGATGGAAGTGTTCAACGCGGACAGCGAGGAACACGCCTCTCGGATCGCAAAGAGCGAAGTCGGCGGTGCCCTTCGCGACGTGCCACTCTCGGTCGTTGACCTCATCGACGTCTCCGAAGACGAAGACTAATTCTGTGGTCCGTCGCGTCGATGCTCGATGCCGTCGGATCCTGCACTGACCCAAAGGATTTTCTATAACCGTTAGTTATTGAGCCGTATGGAGCTCCCGACACCCGCCGACCTCCGCCAGCGCCGGACCGAACTCGGGTTGACCCAGAGTGAACTCGCGAATACGGCGGACGTCTCCCAGCCGTTGATCGCCCGTATCGAAGGCGGTGACGTGGACCCTCGTTTGTCGACACTCCGACGGATCGTCAACGCCCTCGAGAAGGCCGAAAGCGACGTCGTTCGCGCGGAGAACTTGATGAACGAGGCCGTCGTCAACGTCTCTCCCGACGACGCCGTCAAGGAAGCCGCGCGCAAGATGGAAGAAGAGGCGTACTCGCAACTGGCCGTCATCCAAGAGGGGATTCCCGTCGGTTCGATCAGTCAGAGCGACCTCGTCCACCTCGACTCCGAGGCTCGAGACGAACCCGTCGAAGCGCACATGAGCGAGAGCTTCCCGACGGTTTCGAAAGACGCCACGCTCGACGAAATCAGCAACCTGCTCGAGCACTACAAGGCCGTGATGATCACCGAAGCGGGCGAAACCGTCGGCATCATCACCGAAGCAGATCTTGCCAGACGGTTCTCCTAATCGGATCGCGACAGTCGTCTCGAGCAGGTGACTAACGCTGTCTCGAGTGGGCACAGAAAGCGAGTGGGAGCAAAATCGTGACGTCAGCGGTTTCGAGGGTATCTCCGCTCCTCGAGGCTCTGTCGGAATCGACGTTACCTCTCGTGTGCGGGTCGGGGCGCGTTTTCGTACTTCACCATCTTCTCGGGTTTATCGGAAATCGTTTCGTAGATTCGCTGGAGCGTCTCCTCGGCGGCGAGGAGGTTGTGCGTCTCCAGTAATTCCCGTCCGTCCTCCGTCAGCCCGTAGAATTTCCAGGGATAGCCTTGTTGGCGCTCGTCGTCGGGCAGTGCGACCGCTTTCACGACGCCCGCGTCGACGAGTTTCTGGACGTGTTTGTACACGGTCGCCTCGCTGACGCTCGGATTCAGTTGCTCGAGTTCGTACATCGACGGCAACTGCTCGGGGTGTTGGACGATGTTCGTGAGGAGTGCGAATCGGGTCTCCTGCGTGATGAAGTGCAAGAGTTCGCGCGTTTTTGCCCCCGCCGGCGATCCCACATCGGTACTCATGGATCCACCTACGGCACCGTCGACCAAGTAGTTTACCCTCGAGTAAATTACCCCTGACTAAACTCCGTGTCCACGGGACCCCACACCTCTCGAGAGTTATTTCGGAAATCGGAAACGGTGTAGTAACTCCTTTTGTCGGTCCGGATGAATCACCGGCTATGACCAACGAGTCGCCGCCGGTCCCCGAGGAGGTGCTCACGAGTGCGACGGAGCGACTCGAGGCCGACGACCTCACGCTCGAAGAGAACGAGGAACTCCTCCGCGCGCTGAGCGAACTGACGCCGATCTACGAGCGCGAGCGCTCGTACTTCGTCCTCGGGAACTACGACCCCGAGCAGCGTCGTCGCCTCGAGCGCGTCGTCGACCATTTGAACGGCCGCCCGGACGCCTACGCTTTCGAGATGAGTGACGTTCGCGGAAACTGGGAGAACGGAATCCAGAAGTTTTGCCTGATCGCAGACCTCGTCACCCACATCGTCGGCGTCGCCGAGAAAGAACCGAGTGGTTTCCTCGTCGAGCAGGGGCTCCTCGTCGGCACGGAGGAGTACTTCGAAAAGAGCTACGTCCTCAAGCGGACGTACCCGAACAGCGACGAGAAGTATCCCTACGGCTGGATGGAAGACGGCGTCTTCGAGTTGCTCGCGGCCGACGATCGACTGCACGAGTGGCGAACGGAAGACGAACTGGTCGAGACCGCCGAACAGGTTCCCTGAGTTCGAGTCACGCGAGGCAGATCGCACTCTCATCCCCGTCGACGTCTGATACTGCAAAGAATTCGCCTACGATCGTCGACCGTCGACGATCTTCCCCAGTTTCCCTCTCGGCGAGTAACCACGCCGATCGACGTCCTTCAACCGGTGACATCCGCGGGTTCGGTTCGGCCGGATCGCATCACTGACTCGACTCGGTGCCGATTCGATAGGTCGCCCGACCGGTGGCGACGACGCGATCGTCCTCGGCTGCGCTCTCGACGGTGACCTCCACTACACCGAAAGAGCCGCCGGATCTGACGACCTCGGCGACGGCGGTGAGATCGTCGCTCGCGGGGTGGAGAAACGAGACGTTCATGTCGATCGTCGAGAGTTGCGCTCGCTCGGGATCGTCGCACGTCGTCCAGATGGCGAATCCACCCGAGATATCGATCAGCGTCGAAATGACTCCGCCGCTTATCGCCTTCGACGTTCCCTGGGCCGGATTGAAGTGTTTGCTCTCTGCAGGGAGGCGAACCGTCGCGGACGCGGATCCTAGCGTGTCGATCTGGATTCCGAGCCACGACAGGTAGGCGCTGTGCTCGAGGAATCGTTCGGGAACGTCGGAATCGAGCGTCGCGGATTCAGCGGTCATCTGTCGTATTGATGGCGGCAGGTGCGTTTACTGGCGGTTCGACGGGGGTCGTTCGTTCTGGGGATGAGTGAATCACGGTGATTCCGTCCGCCAATGCACTAACACAAAATTTAAAATTTACCTAGTTGGTGTATGTACCGAATTAGTACGCGCAAGTATTTCTAGATGTATTCTCACATTAATCAAATGGATACAACTAGTACAGGGGGTACAGACAATGGGAGTACTGCCAGCCGAACCGGTACTGGTCGGCTCTTCGGTTCGACGGTCGACGCATCGAGTGATATTACCAGCACACTGCTGGTTTCGACGCGGCGATCGACGCGTCACGACGAACGAGTACGACGAGAAATTAGGCGAAAACGGACCCGGCGTCAATTTCGCGGGCAGCGTCGACCGCAACCGACGACCGAACGGTCGATTCAGTCGTGGCCGGACACCGGGACCGGTTCGTACGGTTCCTCGAGATAGGCCATATCCGACGCCGAGAGCGAAATCTCGAGCGCTTCGACGGCCTGCTCTAAGTGCTCGACGCTCGTGGTTCCGATGATCGGTGCGTCGACCCACTCTTTGTGGAGCAACCACGCGAGAGCGATCTGGGCCATGGTCGCGCCGTTGTCTGCGGCGACTTCGGCGACGCGTTCGTTGATCTCCTGGCCGCCTCCCTCCCGGTAGGGATGGTTGTACATGTGCTCTTCAGTCTCGCCGCGCGTCGTCGCGTCGATCTCTTCGTGCGGGCGCGTGAGGTAGCCACGGGCCAGCGGAGACCACGGCATCACGCCGATGCCCTCGTTCGCACAGAGGGGCAACATCTCGCGTTCTTCCTCCCGATAGACCAGATTGTAGTGATTTTGCATCGTGACGAATCGCTCGAGTCCCTTCAGTTCGCTCGTCGCGAGCGCATCGGCGAACTGGTGGGCCCACATCGACGACGCGCCGATGTAGCGCACCTCACCGCGTCGAACCGCGTCTGTGAGCGTGCGGAGCGTGGTCTCGATCGGCGTGTCGTAGTCCCAACGGTGAATCTGGTAGAGATCGATCGTGTCTACGCCCAGGCGTTCGCGACTGGCCGCGAGTTCCTGTTCGATCGTCTTTCGAGAGAGTCCCTGCGAGTGCGGATCGTCGTCGCGCATCGGGTGGAACACCTTCGTGGCGATGACGGACGACTCGCGATGGCCCTCGAGCGCCTCGCCGAGAATCCGTTCGGACTCGCCGCGCGAGTACATATTCGCCGTGTCGAAAAAGTTGATTCCGAGGTCGATCGCTCGGTCGATGATCTCCTTCCCCTCCTCGTCTTCGAGTACCCATTCGCGCCAGTCGCTCGAGCCAAAGCTCATACAGCCCAGACAGAGTCGACTGACCTCCATTCCGGTCGAACCGAGTGTCGTATACTCCATACGCTCGAGACGAACCCCACCGAAAAAACAGTATGTGCTCAGCGAGCGCGATAACTGGCGGAACCCCTTCCGAAAAACGGTCGACCGTCTCACCTGTTTCGCCGTCTTTGACGGTGGGCCTCGGGTGCTGAGTGTGCTGTCCTCGAGCGATAGCGATCTCTCCTGCACAACTCTCGAGTGAGGCAAATTCACATGGGTCTCGCCCGCGTAGGGGCGCGTAGGGATGACTCGCGTTCGTCCGATACACACCCAAGACGGCCGCCGAATCGAGGTCTCTCACGTGCTCGAGGCACCCGCGGCGGACCCGTGGGAACTGCTCGTCGACACGACCGAGTGGCCGTCGTGGTCGCCGCTGATCTCCGGCGTCGAGTCGAGCGACCGGCGGATTCGAACGGGGACGACCGGCCGCGTCCGGCTCTCGGGCGTCTGGACGTCGTTTCGTATCACGACCTGCGCGGATCGTCGCTGGGCGTGGAAGCTCTCGCGCCTACCGGGCGCGACCCACCGGGTCGACGATCTCGAGCGCGACCGTTGTCGGATCGCGTTCGAACTGCCGGCGTACGCAGTGGGCTCCGTTCCGGTCACGCTTCGCGCGCTCGAGAACCTCGAGGAGTTGCTCGCCGAGTAACTGCGTGACGGCCGGAGCGGTTACGGCGGCCGCTCGAGACCGAATCGATCGTCCGTCCGAGCGTAGAGACTGCCCGCGAGTCGCCCGACGGCGTCGACCTCGGTGACGTCGATTCGGTCCTCGAGTGTGACCGACTCGTCGAGGTGAACGTGACGCACGTCGCCCAGCACGAGCGTCGAACCGCCGACGTCGATGAGGTCACGCAGCGTACACTCGAACGCGATTTTCGCCTCCGCGACGCGGGCCACGTCGACGACGCTCGAATCGGCTCGCGTGATATCGGCGTGGTCGAACTCGCTTTCGTCGGACGGGAGGCTCGCACTGGTTTCGTTCATCGCCACCTCGAGTCCGTCGGTGACGACGTTGATCACGAACTCCTCCGTCTCGCGTACGTTGTGTGGCGTGTCCTTGAGGCCGTCCTCGCCGTCGACTGGCGCGAAGAGCACGACCGGCGGCTCGACCGAGGCCACGGTGAAGAAACTGTAGGGAGCGAGGTTGTCGACACCGTCGGGGCTTCGGGTGCTCACCCAGGCGATCGGTCGCGGCACGACCGCACTCGAGAGCACTCGATAGAGCGAACCCTCGTGGTCGTCCACGTCGATCTCGAGCGTCTCGCGGGAGTCGTCAGTCACGAACGATACCCCCGATCCGAGCGCATTCTGTCGGTGTGGTACTCGGTGGCACTGCTAACATGGTGTTAGTTGGTTTCGATCCGAACTGCTAAAGTGATTCGTCCCATAGCCGTGGCCAGATCGAATAGATGGCGACCCAACAGCCTGCGACGAAGACCGACGAACCGAACGCCTGCCCCGTCATCGAATCGCTCGAGCAGATCGGTTCGAAGTGGCGACTGGCCGTCCTGCACGAACTCCTCTCCGGCGAACAACGCTTCAACGAACTCAAGCGCTCGACGGGTGCAAACGCTCGGACACTCTCTCGCGTCCTCGACGACCTCGGCGAGATGGGCTTCGTCGAACGCAGACTCGAGGAAGACGCTCCGGTAGCGACCTACTACAGTCTCACTGACAAGGGCGAATCGCTCGATCCAGTGTTCGACGAGATCGAATGCTGGGCCGGATCGTGGCTCGACGACGAGCAACTCGAATTGTAGTCGGCCTCTCCGACGACCCGTAGTTATGCACGAATGTGGATATAGAAACCCATTTACTGCCCGACTTCCATCACCGACATGAATGAGTCTTGCCGATTCGGATCGCGAACTCGTCGTCGAGGAACTCGAGCGAGAGCCGACGCCGGCCGAGGCGGCGCTGTTCGAAAACCTCTGGAGTGAACACTGCGCGTATCGCTCCTCGAGACCGCTGCTGTCGGCGTTCGACAGTGAGGGCGAGCAGGTCGTCATCGGACCGGGTGACGACGCGGCGGTTGTCGCGCTGCCGGGAAGCGAAGACGGCGGCCCAGAGGAGGGGTCGACCTACATCACGATGGGCATCGAGAGTCACAACCACCCTTCCTACGTCGACCCGTTCGACGGGGCTGCGACGGGTGTCGGCGGCATCGTCCGAGACACGCTCTCGATGGGTGCGTACCCGATCGCGCTGGCCGACTCGCTGTACTTCGGCGAGTTTGTCGAACCGCGTTCGACTGCCCGCCGATCCGACGATGTCGACCACGAGCACTCGAAGTACCTCTTCGAGGGCGTCGTCGAGGGAATCAGCCACTACGGCAACTGTATCGGCGTGCCGACGGTCGCGGGCAGCGTCGACTTCCACCCCGATTACGAGGGGAACCCGCTCGTCAACGTCGCCTGTATCGGCCTGACGAACGACGATCGACTCGTCACCGCCGAAGCCCAAGAGCCGGGCAACAAACTCGTCCTCGTCGGCAACGGAACCGGTCGCGACGGTCTCGGTGGTGCCAGCTTCGCCAGCGAGGACCTAGCAGAAGACGCCGAAACCGAAGACCGACCCGCGGTTCAAGTCGGTGACCCCTACGCGGAAAAGTTGCTCATCGAAGCCAACGAGCAACTGATCGACGAAAGCCTGATCGAGTCCGCCCGCGACCTCGGTGCCGCCGGACTGGGCGGGGCCTCGAGCGAACTCGTCGCTAAAGGAAATCTCGGCGCATACATCGAACTCGAGCGCGTCCACCAGCGCGAGCCGAACATGAACGCCCTCGAGATTCTCCTCGCCGAGTCCCAGGAACGGATGTGCTACGAGGTCGCACCCGAAAGCGTCGATCGCGTGCGTGAGATCACCGAGCGCTACGATCTGGGCTGTTCGGTCATCGGTGAGGTCACGGACGGCAACTATACGTGTACATTCGAAGGCGAGACCGTCGTCGACGTCGACGCTTATTTCCTGGGCGAGGGCGCACCGATGAACGACCTTCCCAGCGAGGAACCGACCCAGCCGGACACGGACCTTCCCGAGGTCGACCTCGAGGAGGCCTTCGAGGCCGTTCTCTCGAGTCCGAACACGGCCTCGAAGCGGTGGGTCTACCGCCAGTACGACCACGAGGTCGGCGTTCGGACGAGCGTCGGACCGGGCGACGACGCGGCGATCATTGCGATTCGCGAAGCGAGCGCGGAGCGTGGCTCTGCGAATGGGTCGAGTGGCGACGGCCGCGAGACAGGACAGGGTCTTGCGATTTCGTCGGGTGCGGCACCGAACTGGACGAGCGCCGCACCCTACGAGGGGGCGAAAGCGATCGCCCTCGAAAACGCGACGAACATCGCCGCGAAGGGAGCCACGCCCCTCGCAGCCGTCGACTGCCTCAACGGCGGCAACCCGGAGAAACCGGACGTCTACGGCGGCTTCGAGGGGATTGTCGACGGCCTCGCCGACATGTGCGAGACGCTCTCCGCGCCGGTCGTCGGCGGCAACGTCTCGTTGTACAACGACTCCGTCACCGGCCCGATTCCGCCGACGCCGACGCTCGCGATGGTCGGCACCAAGGAGGGATACGACGCGCCGCCGCTCTCGATTTCTCCGGAGACTGACAGCACGCTCGTCCTCGTCGGCGACCTCACGCTCGGCACCGAGGACGACTCTGCAGCCGACGAGGCCCGCCTCGGCGGTTCCGAGTACCTCGCACAGTTCGGCGGAAGCGACGCGTTCCCGACGCTCTTCGACGAGCCAGCGGCCGTGATCGACGCGCTCGCCGACGTCGCGAACGACGCCTCGACGCTCGCCGTCCACGACGTGAGCCACGGCGGTCTCGCCGTTTCGCTGGCCGAAATGGTCACGGACGACGCGGGACTCGAGGTTTCGCTTCCCGTTTCCGACGACGCTGACGATGCAGCTGTCACAGGTACGCTCTTCCACGAGCAACCCGGTCGAGCAGTGATCCAAACGGAGTCGCCAGCAGCCGTCGCCGAGGCGTTCGAGGGCATTGCACCGGTCACCAGGCTCGGTCAGCCGACGGCCGATGGAACGCTCGAGGTCAGCGCTGGCACTCATCAGCTCAGTATCGACGCAGCGGACATCCGCGAGCGACGCGCGACGATTGAACGCGCTCTCGAGTAATGATTTTGGGCCGGTAGACACGTGCACCCGGTATATTGATATTCCCCGGGTACAATTGAAATCACGAACCGAGAAGGTGGAGGATACTGTTTAATGGCCAGAGAACCCCCGTCTGTCCTGATCGTCGAAGACGAGCCTGATCTCGCTGATCTCTACGCGACCTGGCTCGCAGAATCGTGTACCGTCCAAACAGCCTACGACGGGGAGACGGCGCTGAATTCGATCGACGACGGTCTCGATATCGTGCTCCTCGATCGCCGAATGCCCGGGCTCTCTGGCGATACGATTTTGACCACCATTCGAGACCGGAATCTCGATTGTCGGGTCGCAATGGTGACCGCGGTCGAACCCGACTTCGACATCGTCGAAATGGGATTCGACGACTACCTCGTCAAGCCCGTCTCGAAAGACGAGTTGTGTTCGATCGTCGAACAGCTACACCTCCGCTCGAGTTACGACGATCAACTCCAAGAGTTCTTCGCGCTGGCATCGAAAAAAGCCCTCCTGGACGCGGAAAAAACCGAGGTAGAACGAAAGTCGAGTCGCGAGTACGACCGACTGCAGGACCGACTGGCAGTGCTTCGAGTTCAAGTCGACGACACGATGCAGGAACTCCTCGATCAAGATGGCTACCGTCGACTCTGTCAGGATCTCACGCGCGATACCCTGCTCGAAGAAACTTACTGACCGAGCCCGGTAGGCCGTCCGACAACGGCGTCTTCACATTCACGGAGCGAAGTCGGAATCTGACGTCTCCTCGAGTGTCGTTACGTCACTGATCTCGAGTCTCGTCCCCCCATTGATCCCGGTGTCGACGGTGAGCGTCCAGTCGTGTGCTTCGGCGATCGCTCGGACGAGAGCGAGTCCGAGCCCATCCGTGCTCTCACTCATGTCGCGTCGAACGCTCGATTCGCCGGTTGCTGGTCTATCATCGGCATCGTCAGCGTCTGAAAGTGGGTTCGTCCCGCGTCCATCATCGTCGTGTTCGCGCATCGTTGGCTCGAGCACTCGCTCGTCTGCTGGTGGCGGAATCTCGGCTGCATCGTCGAGCAAGAAAAACCCGCGCGTGCGGTCGTCAGTGTCAAATCCGAGGAGTCCGACCTGAATCGTAACGTCGTCGGTCGCTCGCGCGGCTGTGTCGTCGAACGCCGTCTCGAGGAGGCGGACGAACCGGTCGTCGTCGGCCCGAAGCGATGCAGAGCGCTCGACGACGACGCGTTCGCTCTCGAGGCGTGAGCGCTCGAGAGCGTCCGTGATCGCTGACTCGAGGTCGATTCTGGTCCGCGGTCCGACAGCCGATGCATTCCGTGCGAACTCGCGAACGTCGTCGACGAGCCGTTCGGTTCGCTCGAGCGTCGTCTGGACGGTATCCTCCGCGAGTGGAAATTCCCACATTGGGTCGTGGGGCGTCTTCTCTCCCGAGAGGGCGTCGGCGAGCGTCGAGAGTTGTTGTTTGAGATCACTCGAGAGGACGTCTGCGACTGACTCGAGTCGGTCAGTCTGGCGCTCGAGTTCAGCCGTTCGCTCCCGAAGGACGTGCTCGCGCTGGGCGCGCTCGAGTGCGGCAAGGGTGTTCTCGACGAGCGTGGAGACGAGATCGACGTCTGTTTCGTCGAATTGGTGAGCCTCGAACGAACCGGTCATGAGTACACCGTGCGTGCCGATCGGTGCGATGATCTCCGATCGAATCGGCGTGTCGGGATTGTAGAGGTCGTCGACCGTCGTCAAATCGTCGAAGCGCTCGACGGTGCCGGATTCGAACACATCCCAGACGAGCCCCTCTCCGGGAGAGAATCGCGGCAATCCGCCGAATTCGTCGTGTGCACCGGCCGTTCCGGCGACGGGGTCGAGGTAGCCGTGCTCGTCGTCGAGGAGCCACACGCCACTGATCGGGAGATTGAGCAGGTCACTCCCCGCGTGAACGGCGATCGCACAGATCTCTTCTGGGTCGTCCGACTCGAGGAGCCAGCGGGTAATTTCGTGGAGGGACGTGACGACGCGCTCGTACTCGCGTCGGTCGGTGACGTCGCGGATGACGGCTGCGACCGTCGCGACGTCGTCTTCGATCGGGACGAATCGGAACTCGCCAATTCGATCGGTTCCGTCGGCGTCGGTGAACGGTAACTCGAGGTGTCTGTCGACGGCGTTGCCGACGTCGACGTCGGTGATTGCCTGGCCGATCTGAATCGCGTGCTCGTCGTCGATCCCGGCGCGTTTGGTGAGGAACTCGATGTGTTTACCGACGAGATTCGACCGGTCGATGCCGAGAAGCGCCTCGGTTGCGCCGTTGACCGTGACGAGGTTTCGATCGCGATCGAGTGTGAGGACGGCGTCGTGAACGGCCTCGACGACCGCCGCGTGCTGTGCCAGCGTCGTCTCCTGTGTTTTCCGCGCGGTAACGTCTCGCATGTAGACCGACAGTCCGTCCTCGGCGGGATACGCGCGGGCTTCGAACCACGTCTCGAGGTGGGCGTGATAGATCTCGAAGGAGACGGAAACCTGCTCGTCCATCGCCCGGTGGAACCGATCCGGAAACTGCGTTTCGACGGTCGTGGGGAACTCGTCCCACATGACACGTCCGATGAGGTCGACTCGAGATCGTTTGAGGAGGGTCTCCGCTCGCTCGTTTAGATACGTGAAGCGAAAATCCGTATCGAGCGCGAAGAACGCGTCAGTGACCCGATCGAGAAGTGGCACTGATCGTCCCGTCATCGCTCGACACTCCTTTCATTACTCGATAGCACCGGCTCACCCTTCCGTCCCAGCTTCCAACTGGGTTTTGGTTTCGGTAGTCCGAGCTCCCCACCACGGAGCATCGTGACTCGTCCCGTCGCTGTGATCATCGAGAGACTGTTGCTCGATACTTTGGGAGACGCCTATTTGAGTGTCGTGGCCGCGTTTCCGACGCTGGCGCGAGAATCGTCACTCACAACGATTGTGTCGCACCCAAGGCCCGTTTTTCAGCCCGTTCGAAGACGAACGTCGCCGCCCCAGCATCCAACACCGCCGATCCGACGCTCTCGAGGACGAGAATCTCTTCCGACGACGTTCGGCCGGTCCGTCCCACCAATACGTCGCCGAACGGAACGACCTCGAGGTCGTTGTGGCCCCGGAGATCGCCCGTCTCACGCGCTTCGTCGGGAACGTCCGCGAACACGCGAGTGGCGCGTTCGATCGTTCGATCGTCGAGTTCGCGCATCTCGGGTGTGTAGGCACCGACGGCGACGACGAGTGCACCAGGTGCCAGTGCCTCCCCCGGAAACACCGGTTCCGTACTCGTCGTGGTCGTGACGACGACGTCGGCGTCTTCGACGGCTCCCCGTGGACTCGAGGCCGCGTCCGTCCCAGCGCCGAGTTCGGACTCGAGAACTCGCGCGCACTCGAATCGCGAATCGCTCGGGGAGTAGATTCGAATCGACTCGAGTCGGTCGGTACCGACGGCGGCCGCGATGGCTCGCGTTTGCCAGCGAGCCTGCGTCCCGGCACCGATGACGCCCACCTCGAGCGAGCCGGCGGGGGCGAGTTCGCGAGCGGCGAGTCCGCCGATACAGCCCGTTCTGGCGTTCGTGATTCGGTTCCCTGCGAGGTAGGCCACCGGCTGTCCGGTTTCGGCGTCCGTGAGTGCGATCTGTGCGGTGACCGTCGGCAGCTCCCGTTCGGAATTGTCCGGACAGACGGCGACGAGTTTCGTCGCGGCGTAGGGGGCACCGTGGATGTACGCCGGCATACAGAGGCCGGTCCCAGTCGGCTGCTCGGGTGCGTCCGGATTCGTCCCTCTCCCGATCGGATAGTGTGGCCGCTCCGGTCGTTCGACGGCTCCCTCGCGTTGCTTTTCGAACGCCTCGGCGACGACGGGGAGCAACGCCTCGAGGTCGAGGACGGACGACACGTCTGCATCGGAGAGGACGCGAACCATGTCGGAATCTCGTGGCTCGATCACTTCAGTGTGCGCGTCTCCTTAGAACCGATCCCCGAGGTACACGTCGGACGTCGGAAAGAGCCTCGAGAGCGTGTCGACGGAAGCACCCTCGCTCGCTTCGAGTCGCCCCATTCGCTCGAGCGTCGTGGCGGAGTGCGTCCCCACGACCAGTTGGGAAAGTGCCCCGATATCGAGGCTGATATCGGGATCGTCATCGGCGTTCTCGTCACTGTCTGCTCGCCCTGCAATTCGGCTGCACTTCCCCAGTCCCGTTTCCACGCTGAGGGTGAACAGGTCGTCGTTCCAGTCACTCACGGGATCCTCGACGCGGAGTGTGAGGTCGCTTTCACACGCCGGATACGAGAGCGCGCTCAACGCGGCGGCAACGTCGACGATCCGAACCATCGGACCGTCCGCGAGGGTCGTCTCGATTTCGTCGGGGTCCCGAATGATCGCCCGCAGTGGGACGTTCTTGGGAAGACGCAACCGAACACGTTCGACCTGTGAGTCGTGATCGCGACAAAACGACAGGAGCCCACGCAAGGCCTCGAGGTCGGTGAAGACGAGTTCGTCGACGGCCATCGTTCGATCACCGAGATCGCCGTCGATGGTGTAGACGAGATATCCCTCGACCCGGCCGTCTCGTTCGTAGGCGTAGACGAACGGATCGTGGCTGTGGCCACCGAACACGCGGTGTCGCCACCACGTCTCGTCTCGCTCGAGTGAGAGCGCGTACTGCTCGAGGTGGGTTTGGTACGCGGCCTCGAGTCGGTCGTAGTCGTCGGGGCCGCATCGGCTGAGAGTTCCGTCGCCACTTGCTGTCCTTCCCTCCGAAAACGAGAGCACGTCGGGGGCGCACTCGTGGATCAGGACGCCGTTAGCCGTGTCCCAGCCGTAGTGTCGATAGAATCGGTACTGAAACGGCCACAGGACGGAGAATCGAACGTCGTGATCACGATACTCGGCGAGCGATTCCGCGAGCAACTTTGCGACGTGACCGTTGCGCCGATACTCGGGTGGCGCCGCGACCGAGGCGATCCCGGCCGTACGGTGTCGATCGCCGCGCACCCGCGACTCGAGCCAGTAGTGTCGACAGACGCAGCGAGGGGCGGGGTCGGATTCGCCGTCCACGTACAGGCCGCGACGGGAGCCGAGGGTGTCTCGCGGACTCTCGTGTTCGTCTGGATCGTACGCGGGAACACCCTCCTCCGGTCTGAACGCGTAACTACGGTAGTCGTGAAAGAGCTCTCGTTCGTCCGGAATGGGACGATAGTCGGCCATGTGATCAACGTGGAGCGACCGTAAAAACAGTGTACCGGTCCCCTGGTGTGTAACTCATACGGTCTGGTGTGATTCGTTACCGGTGATCGCTCACCGAGGCAACGATCACCGGTAACACGGTATAACGATCCGTATCAGGCGTGCTCGTCGACGAACGCCTCGATTCGAGCGAGGGCCTCTCGGAGCTCCTCGAGTCCCGTCGCGTAGGAGACTCGGAGGTGCCCGTCGCCGCCCTCGCCGAAGACGTCGCCGGGGACGACGGCGACTCCCTGTTCACGCAGGACTGCTTCGGCGAACTCCTCTGCGGTGAAACCCGCTGGTACCTCGGGGAAACAGTAGAACGCGCCCTTGGCTTCGAAGACGTCCATGCCGATTTCTCGGAAGCGCGAGAGGACGAACTGCCGTCGCCGATCGTACTGGTCGACCATCTCTCGGACCTCGTTCTCACAGGACTCGAGAGCCTCGAGTGCGGCGTGTTGAGCCGTGGTCGGCGCTGAGAGCATCGTGTACTGGTGGATCTTGTTCATCGCGTTGACGGCCTTCGCGGGGCCGAGCGCGTAGCCAAGTCGCAGTCCGGTCATCGCGTGGGCCTTCGAGAAGCCGTTGAAGACGATGGTGCGCTCGCGCATGCCATCGAAGGACGCGATGGAGACGTGTTCGTTTCCAGCGGAAGACTCCGTCTTCCGAGCAGACGAGTGTGACTCGTCGACGTCGTAGGTAAGTTCGGCGTAGATTTCGTCCGAGAGCACCGTCAGATCGTGCTCGCGGGCGAACTCGGCGACCGGCTCGAGATCCGCCTCGGTCATGATCGCGCCCGTCGGGTTGTTCGGGTAACAGAGGACGAGCATATCGGCGTCACCAGCACCGGCATCCTCGAGCGCGTCGACCGTCAGCCGGAAATCGTCTGCCTCGGTCGTCGGAACGGGCAGCGTCTCGCCCCCCGCGAAGATGACGCCTGGCTCGTAGGAAATGTACGACGGCTGGGCGATAGCGACCGTGTCGCCGGGATCGACGAACGCACGAAAGGCCAGGTCGACCGCTTCGCTCGCGCCGGCGGTGACGAGTATCTCTTCGTCTGGACCGTACCCTAATCCGAATCGGTCGGCGACGTACTCGGAGATCGCCTCGCGGAGTTCGCGCGTTCCTCGATTCGCCGTGTAGGAGGTCTTTCCTTGCTCGAGAGAGGTGATCGCGGCGTCACGGGCGGCCCACGGGGTCGCGAAATCTGGTTCGCCGACGCCGAGTGAGATGACGTCGTCTCGTTCCTCGGCGATTTCGAAAAAGCGCCGAATTCCCGATGGCGGCACCGTCTGGACGCGTTCGGACAGTTCGAACGTCATGATCAGGGTGAGAACGAGAGTCGTTCGTCGTCTTCGCCGTCACCGAGTTCGATCCCGTGTTCCTTGTAGGAGGTCATCATGTAGTGGGTGACCGTCTGGGTAATCTCGGGGACCGGCGCGACCTTTTCGCTGATGAACTGGGAAACCTCGCGAATGGAGTCGCCCTCGACTTCCATGTCGAAGTCGTAGTCGCCGCTGACTAATCGCAAGGCTTTGACCTGCGGGAATCGCGCGAGGCGCTCTGCGATGTCTCCGTAGCCGGTCTCTCTGTCGAGACGAACGTTGAGTTCGACCTCGGCCCGGACTCGTTCGTCTTCCAGTTTGTCCCAGTCGACGACCGCCTGATAGCCACGGACGACACCTGCGTCTTCGAGGTCCTGGATCGTCGCCTCGACGTCCGACTCCTCGAGATCGGTCATTCGTGCGATATCGGCGCTCGAGTATCGCGCGTTCTCACGAAGCAACTCGAGTACCTCGCGTTCGCTCATAGTTCTCCGAAGCGCGAGCGCGAGTAAAGGTCTACCGTTGTTCGCTCGAAAAAACTGACGGGAACGGTTTGGCCGACGATCAATGCAGCGACGCCTCACACCGTGGGCAGATTCGAGACTGCATCGGCACGTCTCGGCCACACTCTGGGCACGTGATGTCCTCCTCCTGTTGGAATGGATAGGCTCGGCTCATGGTTCCCCTCACGTGAGGCTTCCACAAGGACGCCCATAAACGCATTCGACGCTGCTGGTGACTCTCACCCGCGGTGAATCCTCACTCGAGTCGCGCCTGTAGACGAGACGCGAGGAACGCAAAAAGTGTCACCCACTAGCCACGGGTGACCCGCCACCGTTCGACTGCCTCCTCCGGCGCGATTACCGATAGTTCTTGAACAGGATTGCTCGCACGTCGTCTTTCGTCTGGACGTCCTCCGTCGTGCCGTCGGGCAGTTCGACGCTGTAGCGGAAATCGGCCGAGCTAGATTCCTCCCACTTGTCGTCGTGGGTCTCGAGTAAGCTCATCATCTCGTCGAGCATGTCGTCGTCGTCGGCCGATCCGCCGCTCGCACTCGCTTCTCCCGAGTCGCTTTCGCTGTCGTCTTCGTCGCCGTCCGCGTCTTCGGCGTCGACCTCGTCCTCGCTGTCATTTTCGTCCTCATCGTCGCCAGCCCCGTCGGTTGCTTCATCGACATCTTCGTCAGCCGCGTCGCCCGCACCATCTTCGTCCGACCCCTCGTCGTCGCCGTCGCCGTCGTCTTCGATATAGGAGACTTCCTCGAGGTCCTCCGGCGTCGATTTGCCCTCGATTGCGGCCCCCACCGAGGCGGCGACGTCGTCGGTCGCCGAAGAGTCGAGGTCTGCCTCGAGTTCGATCTCGAGTTCGTCCTCGCCGTCTATGTTGTCGATCAGGAACTGGACGGCGTCGCGTTCGCGGACGAAGCCGTACTTTCCGACGACCTCCTCGGAGATCGCTTCACGAAGGTGCTGGATGACTGCGTACTGTTCGTCGGTGACCTCGAGCGTCTTCATACACTACCGATGTTGCGGGGGGTACAAATATGTGAGCCGTCCTGACGTACACGATTCACGACTGGTTCCCGCGTGGAGCGAGAGCCTCATCAGGAACACCGCTGTGGACCGAACACGACATTTACAACCGACTGTCTGTAACTGAAAGCTATGGCACTCGAAGAATCCGACACCGACCTCAAAGCGGGCGAGACGGCACCCGACTTCGAACTCGAGGCGTCAGACGGCGAGACGTACACGCTCGAGTCCTTCGAAGACGCCGAAGCGCTGCTCATCGTCTTCACGTGTAACCACTGTCCGTACGCGAAAGCGAAGTTCGACCTTCTCAACGACATCGCCGCCGAGTACGACGACGTTTCGGTCGTCGGAATCAATCCGAACGACGCCGAGGAGTACCCCGACGACTCGCTCGAGTCGATGCGCGAGTACGTCGACGCCGGCGAGATCGAGTACGACGCGTACCTTCGAGACGCGGACCAATCGGTCGCGAAGTCCTACGGCGCGGTCTGCACTCCCGACCCGTTCCTCTTCCGCCGGGGCGAGGACGGCGACTTCAAACTGGCTTATCAGGGTCGACTCGACGACGCGTTGAACCCGGAGGACGAGCCGTCGCGGATTCACGTCCGCGAAGCGATCGATTCGATTCTCGCCGGAGAGGCCGTCGACCTCGAGTGGCGACCCTCTCAAGGCTGTTCGATCAAGTGGACCGACGACTAACTTCCGAACAAGACTCGCTGGAGTCCGTCGCGTCTGCACCACCTTATTCGACGACGAACTCGCCGATCTGTCGACGGGCGTGAAGCGAGCACACGTAAGACGAGAGCGCCGCCGTCGCGGTAAACTCGAGTGAATCTCGCTCGCCTTCGTCGGCCATCGTGTCCGTTGCCAGATCGTCGACGATAGCGTCGCCGTCGTCCCAGAGTTGAAGGTCGTGTTCCATGCCGTCGCCGTTGATCCACTCGATTTCGTAGTGCGCGTCCTCCTCGAGGACGAACGTCGGATTCTCCGATCCCTCGATCTCCTCCGGTTCGACGCCTTCCCAGTGGGAGTTGTACCCCTCGATCACGATCGTCGTCTCGGGATCGATTTCGAACGCTTCGGCGTCGTCGCTTCCCAGACAGCCCGCTGTGGCGACTGCTGCCACCGATGCACCCGTTACCCCCAGGATCGTTCGTCTCGTGTAGTCGGCCATGGATTCCTGCTCGTGTGTATCGATCGACGAATATTGACTAGTCCAGACGATTCCCACGGCGTGGGAGTGGGTTCGGTCCGGAATCAAGCCGGCCCCGTCGACCCAGCCGTCGCGGCCGTCTCTGCCGGGGTCCCACCGCGAGCCTACCGGACGGCGCGTCGATACTGCACGGGCCAGCGCGAGGACGCGTCCTCCTCGAGCGCGCTGGCCGCGTGAACGCCGAAGTACGGGTCGCGCAGGAACTCCCGGCCGACGAGCACGAGGTCGGCACGGTCGTTTCGAACGAGCGCGTCCGCTTGCTCCGGCTCGGTGACGCCGCCGACGGCTCCGACGGCGACGTCGGTCTCCGCGCCGATCGCTTCGGCCAGCGGGACCTGGAAGTTCGGTCCGCCCGACGCGTCCTGTTCGGGGTGGAGTCCTCCCGAACTGACGTCGACCAGATCGACGCCGAGCGACTCGAGGTCGTCCGCGAGTCGGACGGACTGCTCGATGTCCCACGACGGTTGGTTCTCGAGCCAGTCGGTGCCCGAAATTCTAACGAACACCGGCTTCTCCTCGGGCCAAACGTCGCGGACGGCCGAGACGACCTCGCGGAGGAGGCGCGTTCGGTTCTCGAAGCTTCCGCCGTAGTCGTCTTCGCGCCGGTTCGTGACGGGTGAGAGGAACTCGTGGAGTAAGTAGCCGTGAGCCGCGTGTACTTCCGCGATCTCGAATCCGGCCTCGAGCGAGCGCTCGGCGGCGGCGCCGTAGGCGTCGATCACGTCCTGAATATCGTCGACCGTCGCCTTTCGAATCGCCGGCTTCTCCCCCTCGAACGGTGGGTACGCGTCTGGCGACGGAGAGAGCACCTCCCAGCCGCCGTCGTCGGGATCGATCGGAACGTTGCCGTCCCACGGGCGACACTTACTCGCCTTGTGGCCCGCGTGGGCGAGTTGGATCGCCGGGACCCCACCTTGCTCGCGGATGAATCGCGTGGTCTTCGCCAGGGCCACAGCGTGTTCGTCGCTCCAGATTCCGAGATCGCCCGGCGTAATACGACCTCGAGGTTCGACGGCCGTCGCCTCGGTCATGACGATACCGGCACCGCCGACGGCGCGACTGCCCAGATGGACGTGGTGCCATTCGGTCGGCATGCCGTCAGCCTCACAGGAGTACTGACACATCGGCGAGACGGCGATCCGATTCGGCACCTCGAGATCACGCATCGACAGCGAATCCAATAGAGTAGACATCGCCCGCTCCTTCTAACGGCGGAGAGAAAACGTCCCCGGACGAGGGCGTCCTTGCCGGATCGGCGACGAGCGAACCGGCCGACCACCGACCCGTCCCACCGGAACGTGTCGACGGAATCCACACCGACTTATCTCACTCGAGTCCACAGCCGAACTATGCCGACACCGTTACTCGACAGGTTCGACGCCGGGGCACCCGTCGTCGGGATGGTACATCTTCAGGCACTTCCCGGCGCACCAGCGTTCGCGGGTTCCCGCGAGAACATTCGTACCCGAGCGCTCGAGGATGCACGCCGACTCGAGGCCGGCGGCGTCGACGGGGTCATCGTCGAGAACTTCGGCGATGCACCGTTTTATCCCGCGGACGTCCCGAAACACGTCGTCGCGGAGTTGAGCGCGATGGCGACCGAACTGACGACCGAACTCGACATCCCAGTCGGCGTGAACGTGCTCCGAAACGACGCGGACGCGGCGCTTTCAGTCGCTGCTGCCGCCGGGGCCGACTTCGTCCGCGTGAACGTCCACGTCGGCGCGGCAGCGACTGATCAGGGGATCCTCGAGGGACGAGCACACGACACGCTCAGGCTTCGCGACCGCATCGACGCCGACGTCGCAATCCTCGCCGACGTGCACGTCAAACACGCATCGCCAGTTGGCGAGACCGACATCGAACGGGCCGCACTCGAGACAGCGGAACGTGGCATGGCCGACGGCGTCGTCGTTTCCGGGGCTGGAACCGGCGTCGAAACGGCACTCGAGGACGTCGAGCAGGTAGCGGAGACGCTTTCGGAGTCCGCAACCGACGGCGACGCCGATTCCGACCCTCGAACGCCCGTCTTCGTCGGCAGCGGCGTGACCCCTGAAACGGTCGGCGACTGCCTCGAAGCCGGTGCGGACGGCGTCATCGTCGGCACGGCACTCAAAGAGCAAGCAGAAACGACGAACCCCGTCTCTCGCGAGCGAGTCGAGACGGTCGTCGCTGCACGCGACGCCGCACGCACCCGGGATTCGAACGACACCGAAGACCGCTCGAGGAGGTAGTCGATTCAGCCGGCGAGCATCAACGGGCCGATCAGGACGCCCATCAGGTGGACGCGACGCGCCTGAAACCGAACCGGGACCATCCCGATGGCGGCCGCGACGACGAAAACGACGACTCCGAAGAAACCGGCGAACAGAAACGAGAGAACACACAGGAGCCCGAGCACGACGACGGAAATTTTCCAGTAGGCCAGTTGGCCGACGAACTCGAGATAGACGTCGCCGACGACGATCACGAGCACGAAGCCGATCAATCCGGCGAGCACGACTCCCACGAGCAAGATCGGGAGCTCGAGCGGTGCGTTCGCGTTCTCGAAGGCGACCATCACGCCCGTTCGTGGCTGGCCGATGGCGACCAGCGCGAACAGGGCGAAGATCGTGTTCGCGGTATCGACGCCGCTCGTCGCGACGATGTAGCCTCGGTCCCCGGAGCGGCCAGGAACGAACAGCAGGACGGCCACCGCGGCAATTGCCGCCGAAATTCCCGGAATGTAGCCGACGACGGCACCGGCGAGCGCGCCCGCGAGCGCAGTCACGGCGACGAGCCATCCCGGCATGGCGATCGCTCGCTCGCGCTGTGGCGGAACGCCGCCACCGCGGATCGCATCGATCAACACCGGCGCACCGAAGAGGCCGGCGAAGATTGGGGCGAGCATGCCGCCACCCTCGAGTGGAGCGTCCGGCGAGAGGTCGAGCGTGTACAGTCCCAATACGGTCGCGAGGACGAACGAGAGGAGTGCACCGACTCGAGCGCGTCGCGTGAACTCCGAGGCGATCAGCGCGACGACGACCATCGCGAGTAAGAGGGGAAGGTTGTCACGAATCGTCGGATATGCGGCCGTTACGCCCCACGTGATCGGCAGCGCCAGCGGAATCGCGGCCAGGACGGCGAGGATGCTCCCGAGTGCGGAGAGTCTGATCGCCTCGTATCCCCGTCCCTCCTGGACCATTCTGTGTGCCGGCAGCGTCGTTACGGCCATCTCAGCGTCGGGGACGCCCAGTGCCATCGCGGGGACAGCATTGAGGAACGTGTGAACGACGCCCGCAGCGAGCATCGCACAGCCGACGAATAGCGGATCCCCGGGAACAGACGCCGCGACGCCGGCGAGCAAGAGGGCGAAATTGTTCGCGTGGAGCCCGGGAATGAGCCCGCTCAAACTGCCCAGAAACGCACCTCCAAGCGTCCAGCTGAGTAACTGCAGTGTGAACGTCGGATCGGCGACGAACTCGACCGGAGCAACGGCCATCGACGTGTCTGGCCGCGGCTTCGTTTATTAACCCTCGTCCGACTGCGTCACTCGAGCGCACGGAGAATCGATGGTACTGACCGACAGCGTTGCCACTCGCCGGCGATCGTCATAAAAATTCGAGGTTGGTGTCGACGAAACGTCGTCGTCTCGAGCCGAGTTAGCCGAAGAGTTCGCCGAGGCCCTCGCCGCCGGCCTCTTCGTCTTCGTCATCGTCGTCATCGTCGTCGGTCGTGTCCGGCACGTCACTCGTCTCTTCGACGTCTTCGTCGTCTCCGCCTGCTGCGGCACCGCCTGCTGCAGCGCCACCCGCTGCGGCACCGCCTGCGGGAACGGCAGCAGCCTCGGAAACTGCGTCGTCGATGTCGACGTCCTCGAGTGCAGCGACGAGCGCTTTGACTCGGGATTCTTCGACGTCGACGCCGGCAGCGTCGAGTACGTTCGTCAGGTTGTCTTCGTTGAGCTCTTCGTCAGTTTCGTTCAGGATGAGTGCAGCGTAAACGTATTCCATTGTTGTGTCCTCCAGTTGTTATCCAAACATTGCGCCGAGTCCTTCGCCGCCGCTTGCGTCATCGTCGTCATCGTCGTCTTCGTCGGCGTCAGCGTCGGCGTCGGATTCAGCGTCGTCTGGTTCGTCTGTCGATTCGTCCTCGCCCTCGTCCGATGTCGTCTCGGCAGCGGGTGCCTCGACGCCCTGTAGTTCCTCAGGCAGGGCGTCCTCGTCGTCGATCTGGGCCGCGAGCGCACGTAGCTGTGCGTCGGCCTTGGAGACGAGGTCGGGCATCAGGTCTTCGTCCTCGATGGCGGCCTGCAGGCCGAGGCTCTTGGCCTCGCCCGTCGCCTTGGCGACGAGCGTCGGCGCGGTCGCCTCGGTCGGGTAGCTCGCGTTGACCGAGAGGTTGCGAGCGCGAGCGGCAGCCGTCGCCACGTCGCTCTCGTAGGCCTCGACGTCGATGTCGAGGTCCTCGGGGTCGAACTGGACGCCCTCGGCGACGACCGATCGCAGGTCAAGCCCGACTTCCTTGGGCTCGATGCCGAGTTCGTTGAGAACGTTCGAAAGGTCTGTGGAGACTTCCTCGCCGGCCTCTAAGACCGTGGAGTCTTCCATGACCTGAATCGAGCCGTCCTCGATGCGCGCGTTCGCACCGATGCTCTGCAGTTCGCCGACGAACGGACCCGGGTCGACACCGGTGTCACCCTCTGGGATGACGATGTCGTTCGGGGCGACTTCGCCCTCGTTGATCGGAGCGGGCGTCTTCGACGCCTCGAGTTCCTTGTAGAGGGTGAATGGGTTGTCGTTCGTTCCGACCAGGCCGACCTGACCTTCGACCTCACTAACGAGGTCGCCGAGGCCAGTGCTTTCGAGCGCACGGACTTGCAGGGTGTTACGGCTCACACGGAGTTCGGCGGTGCCGTGGAGACCGCGTCGCATGTCCTGAAGCTGTTTGCTCGGAATGCCAGCAATACCGACGACGCCGACGCTCTCGTAGCTCTCGATGAGTTCCTCGAGTTCGTCGACTTCTTCTTGCTTCCACTGGGGAAGGTTCTCGGTTTTGCGGTCTGCCTGTGCGCTCATGTTAGGCCACCTCCACAGACGGGCCCATGGTCGTCTTTACGAAGACGCCATCGATGTTTTGTGGGCCCTTCTCGAGGTCGGCGTGCAGACGTCGCAGGATGACGTCGATGTTGTCTGCAATTCCTTCGGCATCCATGTCTTCGGCGCCGACGAGCGTGTGGAACGTTCGTCGGTCGCCGGAGCGAAGTTGCACGGTATTCTTGAGTCTGTTGACGGTCTCGACGACGTCGTCGTCGGGAGCGAGCGGGTCCGGCATCTTTCCGCGGGGACCGAGGATGGTACCCAGGTGCCGGGCGATATCTTGCATCATCGACTCTTCGGCGATGAAGAAGTCCGTCTCGTCCGCCATATCTTTGGCTTCGTCGTCGTCCAGATCGGCCACGTCGTCACCCGAGAGAACCTCGTCCGCCGCTTCTTCGGCGCGGACTGCGGTTTCTCCCTCGGCGATGACGGCGATGATCGTTTCCTGGCCGGTTCCGGACGGCAGGACGATAGACTCGTCAACACGATTCGACGGTTCGTTGAGGTCGAGGTCGCGCAGATTAATCGCGAGGTCTACCGTTTCGGTAAAGTTCCGTTCCGGTGAGTCCTCGAGTGCGCGAGCGACTGCTGTTTCAATATCCGAATCTGCCATCGTTCACCTCCGTAGTACGCAGGAGTGCTCCTACGGGTCAGTGAAACAGGCTACGCCTGTCTCCCTTGAACGAAATGCCATCTCGAACTTAAACCCGTCGAAGCGCGTTCCCGGACACCCCTCGAGTACTATCACGTTTTTACACAGCACCTGAGAGCGACTTCCGTCACTAATCTTGTACCTTACGCGAGACATACTGTGAACGATTATCGATGACTTCTGCCTGCTAATAATCAATTTTAACGAAAGTAATCTAAAAGCGAAATTCTATTAGGTGGGAATGTATATACTACACACATGCGGCCAGTAGATTCATATAGTATCGGTGGGGCAGCACTTGAGTCAATCGGCCACCCAGCCGTGATTACCGGTGGACTCGAGGCGTATCTGGCACTGGAGGCGCTCGAGCGCGCGGGGGTTCAGTTCGGAATCACGCTCGTCGTTGCGATGGTCGTACTCGGGTTGGTACAGGGGTTCGGACCGGAGACGGTAACCAAATCGCGAACGAGTCCCGTCATTTCGATCTGTATCGGGACACCGGCGTTACTCGTTCTCGTCGGGCTCGTCGCCGGCGGTTACATGATCGTCGGTACGACGCTCGGTTCGTTCTTCGGCTTACTAATGGTGACACTGGGGATGACCGTTATCCCGATCCTGACGGTTCTCGGATTCGTGGCACTCGGCCAGTCGATCGCCTCACGACTGGGGCGAAACCAGTTGTGGGCCGGCGTGTTCGCCGGGAGTCTCCTCAGCGGAATCGTTGGACTCTCCCTCGTGACGACGCTGCTCGCTGTGCTCTTCGCCGGCACGCTCGGGATCGGTGCCGGGATTCGCGTAATGCGTGGCAATGGTGGTTCTACAAGTCCAAGCGAACGGACGGTTCCGCCCGCGAACAAAATGTAAGCGCCCGCTACTCGCGTAACTCGCCGGAAGCTGTTTTTGAATCGCCGTCGAGACCACCGTATGATCGCCGCGAACCGAATCGGGCTCGCCACGCTCACACCCCTCCACTGGATGGCGATCGGACTCGCGCTCGTCACCGGGCTCGTTCACTTGATTCTGGGACTCGAGTTCCTTCCCCACTGGATGGGACTCGCCTTCCTGTTCGCGACTGCAGGCTTCCTGCTGGGGATCGGACTCGTCGTCGCGGACTACCGGCGATCGACGGTCTATCTCCTCGGAATTCCGTTTACGGCCGCACAGATCGTGCTCTGGTACGTCCTGAACGAGCCGGCGACCGTCGCCGACCTCTCGAGTGCGGAACTGATCGACAAGCTCGCACAGATCCTGCTGATCGTCGCGCTGGTGATCCTCTATCGACGAGAGCGATGACCGACGAAACGCACGTTGGGCTCTCGAGAGGCAATTTCTCCCGGTGGATCACCGTGGGTGCGGGGCACGTCGCGATGGTGGCCGGAACGCTTCTCGCACTCGAGTTGGTCTGGTCCGCTGGCCCATCGCGCGCGTTTCTCGGCGCGGTCGCGCTTGTCGTCGTTCTCGAGGTGCTACTCGTGTGGATCCTCTTCGACGAAGGGACTCCGATATCGGCGAAACCAGCCCAGTCACCACGAGATGCGACGGAGCAGTCGGTTACACTCGCGACGTGGGTGACCATCGCCCGCGCTGGAGCGGTTGTGGTCCTCGCCGGATTCGTCGCGACTGGACTCCCAACGGAGTCGGGGATCGGTCCCTGGGCCCCGGCCGCGTTGTTCGCGCTCGCGATGGTCTTCGACGCCGTCGACGGTGCGGTCGCCCGACGAACGAACAGCGAGACGGCGTTCGGCTCGCGACTCGACGTCGAAGTGGACGCGCTGGCGATTCTCGTGGGCTCCGTCGTGGCCATCGCTGCCGGGACGCTCCCGCTCGTCTTCCTCGCCGTTGCCGTCGCCCGGTACCTGTTCGTCGCCGGCCGACGGTGGCGAACGTGGCGCGGGCGGAGCGTGTCGACGCTCCCGGCGAACCGACTCCGTCGGCCACTCGGTGGCTTCGCCATGCTCGCCGTGTTGCTCGCTCTGACGCCGGTTCCCAGCCCGGCCGTTTCGTACTGGCTCGGTTTGCTCGTCGCCGTTCCCGTTCTCGCGAACTTCTGCTGGGACTGGCTCGCGGTTTCCGGCCGCTTCGAGAAGTGGTAGACGCAGGGGACGTAACCGCTACCTATGGGTCGGAAATGCTCGTCTACATCGACCGGTCGTCGGCGCGCGACAACCGGGGGCAACGTATGGCCATCGTACCGACGCTGTTCGAACCCGTACCGACGCCGTTCGCACAAACGACCAAGTGGGGTGACGTGGAACGACGGTCCAGCGTGACCGACTCTGACGCCGAGGACTCCCCGTCGTCGGCCGGTGGTCCTCCACGATCCAATCGGCGAGCGACGATGCGATCCTCGAGCGACGCTCACGGCCTGGTTTTTACGGGTCCGAAGAGCGTCGCCGTCGAATCGAACCCGATCCCGGAACCGGGATCAACTGACGTACTCGTTCGGACGAGAACGTCGGCGATCAGCGCCGGCACGGAGGGGCTGATTTTCCGGGGGGACGCCCCGACGAACCTCGCGGCCGACGACGAACTCGAGGCCCTCGATGGGGATCTCTCCTTTCCACTTCGGTACGGCTACGCCGCGGTCGGCGAGGTCGTCGCCGTCGGCGACGATGTGGCCGAAAAGTGGCTCGAGCGAACCGTCTTCGCGTACAATGCACACGAAAGCCACTTTCTCGCCGAGCCTAGCGACCTCTTTCCCGTTCCCGACGGAATCTCGCCGCGCGAAGCAGCCCTCTTCGCGAACCTCGAGACCGCGGTGACACTCACACTGGACGGCGAGCCACGACTGGGCGAGCACGTCGCCGTCTTCGGGCAGGGAACCGTCGGCCTGTTGACGACCGCGCTGCTCGCCCGCGCGCCACTCGAGACGCTGCTCACGTTCGAACCCCACGCGAAGCGTCGCCGCCACTCCGAACGTCTCGGCGCGGATCGGTCGTTCGATCCGACCGATCGGGAGTTTCCCGACACCGTTCGAGCGGTCACGGACGCGCGGGCGGACCTGACGTACGAACTCTCCGGGAACCCCGAGGCCCTGAACGACGCCATCGCGTCGACGGGCTTCGACGGGCGCGTGCTCGTCGGTTCGTGGTACGGCACGAAGCCCGCAAATCTCGATCTCGGCGGTCGATTTCACCGCGACCGAATCGACATCCGAAGCTCGCAGGTGAGTACGATCGACCCGCGACTCTCGGGCCGGTGGTCTCGCGAACGCCGTCACGACCTCACCTGGCAGTGGCTCGAGCGACTCGAGGTCACACCGCTCATCACGCACGAAATACCCCTCGAAGACGCCGCGACGGCCTACGAGTTGCTCGAGGACCGACCGGGCGAGGCGATCCAGATCCTGTTGACCTACGACTGAACGTCCTTGTCGACCGACGCCGAGCGTCGTTGGTCTCTCCTCATCCGCTGCGAGCAGCCCCGGTCGTTTTGCCGAATGCTGGCGTACGACCGAGTATGTATTCGGTGTCCGTCTCCCGGGAAATCATCGCCCAGCACTACCTGACCGTTCCCGATCCGGGGCCGGAAGGGAAACTCCACTCCCACCGATACACGGTCGAGGCGACGTTGCGAGGCCCCGAGCTGGACGAACGGGGGTATCTCGTGGACATCGACAGATTGTGCGAAACGATGGACGCGCTCGCCGCGTTCTACAGCGACCGGACGCTCAACGATCTCGACGCGTTCGAGGGAGCCAACCCGAGCACCGAACGCTTCGCGCGCTGCTTCGGCGACCGACTCCTCGAGCAGCTCGATCCGGACGGCGTTTCCGAGCTTCGAATCGCCATCGACGAAGACGACGTGGCCAGTGTGGCCCACGAACGGACGTGTTGACCGATGAGGGTTGGCCTCGTCGTCGACGGCGACCTCGAGCAGGCAACCGGCGGCTATCGCTACGACCGCAAACTCGTCGAGTTTCTCGAGTCCCGGGGAGATACCATCGACGTGATTTCGCTTTCCGAAGCGTCCGAAGAGTCCGTCGGCGATCGGACCAGCGCTGCCCCCTCGAGCGAACTGCAGACGCGACTCGATAGACCCTACGACGTCCTCTTGCAGGACGAACTCTGCTACGCGAGGCTCCTCGAGTACAACCCCCGACTCGAGCGTCCGGGGGCGCTCGTTTCGCTCGTTCACCTCCTCAGAGCGCCCGATCCGACGGTCTACGATCCGCGTGCTCGCGAACGCGAATGGCGCTATCTCGAGTCGGTCGACGCGGCGATCTGTACCAGCGAGTACACGCGAGATCGGACGCTCGCCCTCGCCGGAACGGACCTCCCGACACAGGTCGCACACCCCGCTGGTCGTCACGACGGGCCAGCGTTGACGCCGGACACAGTCGAGACGCGTGCCCACCGCGATCCATTTCGTGTCGTCTCCATCGGCACGCTCGAAGCGCGAAAGAACGTCACGACCCTCCTCGAGGCGCTCGCTCGACTCGACAGTTCGTCGACGGAGTGGTCGCTCACCGCCGTCGGCCGCAAGGATGCGGATCCAGCGTACGCCAGCGCGGCCCGCGAACGAGCGGTCGAACTCGGTATCGACGACCGGGTGACGTTCGCCGGTGAAGTGGCGGCGTCAGTCCTCGAGTCGACTCTCGAGGACGCACACGTCCTCGCCGGTCCCTCTCGCTACGAAGGATTCGGTATGGCTTATCTCGAGGCGATGGAATACGGCGTCGTCCCGATCGCCAGCACCGTCGGCGGCGCGTGCGAGATCGTCTCCGACGGCGAGAACGGGTTTTTAATCGATCCAGTCGACTCGAGCCAATTGGCGGGTCAACTCGAGCGTTTGGCAAACGACCGAGACCGGTTGGCGACCCTCGGGGTCGGGGCGCTGCGAACCGCTCGGGCTCATCCGTCGTGGACGGACACGTTGGAATCCGTCCGCGAATTTCTCCGCCGATCGATCCACCGATCGGGACGCACCGGCGGTGAGCACCCGTGACGACCTCGTTTCTCACGTACCTCGAGGCCAAACGGACCGTGGACGACAGCGCGCTCGATCGGCGCGTCCTCGATCAGTTCACGAGCGCGCTCTCGAGCCGGGGCGAACCGGTTCGCGTCGTCGAACTCGGTGTCGGCGTCGGCGCGATGCTCTCCCGACTGATCGAGTGGGACGTGCTCCCGCCGCGCGTTTCCTACCGCGGCGTCGATATCGACCCGTCGTGTATCGTTCGCGCGCGAGAGCGCGTCCCGGAACGCCTCGAGTCAGCGGGCTACACGGTCGGCGCGCCCCGCTCTGTGTGCGACGAAACGGTCGCGGACGGCGTTCCGAAGGCGACGACGTTCGTGGCCCAGTCGTCCCCCTCGAGCGACGGCGGGACCGCGACGGACATCGAAATTACGCTCGAAGTCGCAGACGCGTTCACGCTCGAGGACGACGCGGACGCCGTTATCGCGGCGGCGTTCCTCGATATCGTCGACCTCGAGTCCGCGTTGGCGGCGATCGAGTCGCTCCTCGCGCCCGACGGCCTGTGCTACGCGCCGATCACGTACAACGGCTCGACCGCGTTCACGCCCCGCGATCCACTCGACGAGACCATCGAAACTCAGTATCATCACCACATGGACGAGGTTCGTCCCGCTGGGGGGAGTCGCGCTGGCTCGGCGGTCCTCGAGTCGGTAGCCGACCGCCCCTGGTCGCTCCTCGCGGCCGGGGGCGGGGACTGGGTCGTGTCTCCAACCGCCGGCGGGTATCCCCACCGCGAGCAGGCGGTCGTCTCCCACGTCCTCGAGACGATGGCCGACGCGCTCGCGGCCGTGTCTTCGAACGATCTTTCCGCAGCGTCGCGGATTCCGGAGGAGAGACGGCGTCGCTGGTTCGAGCGCCGACGCACGCAACTCGAGGCGGGAACCCTCGGCTACGTCGCGCACAATCTAGACGTCGTCGCTCGAGTACCGTAATCGATGGGCGTCGCTCGCGACCTCGAGAAAAGCAAAACTCGGTCTCGCTCGAGCGTCGGTCGCGGCGTCCGCGTGAGCCGACGCACCGACGCGCTCGCTACGCTCGTGTTCGAGTTCTCGATTCGTTACGCTTCGGCCAGCACGTCGTCGTACTCGCCGCTGTCGACTTTCTCCTTGAACTCTCGAGCGTCGTCGCCTTCGATGGTGACGCCCATGGAGGCGCAGGTGCCGACGACTTCCTTCGCGGCGTTGATCGTATCGTAGGCGAGCAAGTCTGGGTGTTTTTGCTCGGCGATCGTCTTGACCTGGTCGACCGAGAGATCCGCGACGAAGTCTTCCTGTGGTTCGCCGCTTCCGGTGTCGAATCCGGCTTCGTCCTTGACGAGTGCGGCCGTCGGTGGGACACCGACATCGATCTCGAAGGAGCCGTCTTCGTCGTAGTCGACGGTGACGGGCACTTCCGTGCCGTCGAACGCCGCAGTCTCGTCGTTGATCTGTTGTACAACCGCCTGCACGTCGACGGGAGTCGGTCCGAGCTCGGGACCGAGCGGTGGGCCAGGGTTTGCCTGGCCACCCGGAACGAGCACTTCGATGGTTCCAGCCATACCCGTGAAAACCCGCGCGCGAGTTTTAAGGGTTGCTTTTTCGGGCAGTCACGTCTGTGATAGTGTGTCGCACGTAACGGACCCTTACTCGAGTGCGTCCGCTCGCCACTCGGCGAACGACGCGAGGACGTGCGCCTCGTCGAATCGTTCGATACAGGGAACGTCGTAGGGGTGAATCTCCTCGAGTCGCTCGACCAGGTCGTCGTACGCGTCGTCAGTCGTTTTCGCGAGCAAGACGGCTTCGTCGTCGTGGTGAATGTCGCCCTCCCAGCGATAGGTGGACGTCGTCGACAATCGGTTGACGCACGCTGCGAGACGTTCTTCGACCAGCGTGTTGGCGATCGCTTCGGCGTCGGCCGGTGGCGCGGTGATGTAGACGGTTGGCATACAGCCGAGTACGAGTGACCGCACAAAAAGAATCCGGCAAGCGGTCGTGAGGTCGTGATGTCCGACTCGAGCGTGCGCGAGAACCGAGACTAATCTGTGTTACTCGGGTCCAGAAACGGGATTGAACGTTCCATTGATGTCCCACTCGTGGAGACAGTGTGGGTTCCCGACCTGCTTCTCGCCGTTTTCGCGGACGAGTTGCCAGGCCTCGAGGGAGGTATCCCAGTGTTCTGCTCGTTCGCACCGTTCACAAACGCGGGCGGTTGGCGTGCGTACGTCTACACTCATTACGCCACTGTGAGAACTACACGCACATAACGGTATTCATGACAGGCAAGTGCTGTCACGTCCGCTATAGTACCACCTGGACCGAGTTACACACTGATCTAGCTCACTCGAGGCGAGTGAAAATCGAAACGCCGGCTCAAAAATAGAGGCGCTGGCTCCCCGTATGCCGATTAGTAGACGGCGTCCGCGATCTCGTCACGGAGTTCGTCGAACTGCTCGAGGTAGTCGCGACGGTCGGCGCGCAGTTCGGCGAGGGCTCTCTCGTAGTCCTCGACGTGGTCGGGGACGTAGTAGTCCTGAATGTCCAGTCCGGGAACCGATTCGGGGATGGTCAGTCCCGTCTGGTCGTCGTCGCGCCACTCGATCGTGTCTCGAGCGGTTTCGGTCAGAATAGTTACTGACTCCTCGACGCCGATATCTGCGGATTTCTCGCCGAGATACCCCGTGTTGATGACGTAACACTCGACGTCGAGCGCCTCGATCAGGTCTCGGAAGATGTTCCCTTCCTCTCCTTCCGGACCGATGATGAACGGGTTCGTGCCGACGACGCGGATCGATTCGCCCGCTCGAGACGGATCGCCCGCGCTGGTCTCGATCGATTCGCCGAGCATGAAGGCGACCGCGGCTTGCCTCTCGTTCAGTTTCGCGACCGGCGGCATCAGGGGGTTGCGGGTGATGAAAAAGACCTGATCGATCCGCTCGAGGTCGATTTCCTCGTCCGCGCTCTCGAGTTCCTCGCGCTGGACGATAGCACGGGAGTTCGCCGTGTATCGGTCCTCGTCGAAGTGCACCGTGCCGTCGTCGTCGACGGCGACGTTCTCGAGGATGGCGGAGTCGTCGGTCGCTGCCTCGTAGAGTTCGGGCTGTTCGTCCTCGTCGAGGCCGATCGTCTTGATGTAGAGGCCTTCGCCCTCGCTACCCGGAACGGAGCCGTCTGGGAGGAGACCACAGACGTCGTCTTGGAGCATCGCGGCGTCCTCGTCGTCCTCGAGCCAGCACCCGTGTGAGGTGAGCGTCGATTTGCCGGTCGCCGAGAGGCCCATGAACACCTGCCCGACGGTTTGGAGGTCGTCGTCTTCGTCGCGAACGCGAACGCGTTTGCTGCCGGCGTGGAGGCCGAGTCCGCCCTGCTTTTTGAGCTGGTACATGAACAGCCGGAGGAACGACTTCTTCGCTTCGCCGGTGTAGTCGCTGCCGAGGACCGTCGTTACGCCTTCGTCCGGAAGGACGCGGATCGCGGTCTCATCGTAGTCGGGTAACTGGACGGTAACGAGGTCGGGTTCTCGGCCGTCGGTCGGCTCGAACAGGTTCGCCCACGCGAGGGCGATTCGGGCGTAGTCGACGGGGACGAAGAGCCGGCAGCAGTACGTCGCATCCGCGTGACGACCCATGAGTCGGTCGACGCAGACCAGTTCACGTTCTTCGGCGAGTTCGAGCGCGGTGTCGACGAGGTCGCGATCACGGGCGTCGAACTCGCTATCTTCGGCGTTTTTCGTCCGATCGGAACTCCGCGAGCGGTACTCGCTGACGTACGACGGCGAGTCGAATTCAGTCGTCGTCTCGTCGTCGGCTGCAAGTTCGCGAAGCTCCTCGAGTGATGGGTTGTATCGAACGTTCGACGCAGTTTTCGGGTCGGGAAGCTGTCGGGCCAGCGGACGGGACTCCGTCCCGGTTTCGGACATATACGTAACCCACCATCAGCCCGGTGTATAAACATGAAGGATTCTGACCGGCGTGTGTCACATCTTACCCTGAAGCAAACTGATGTATGGGAGTTCATACCCGCTCGCGGCGATTTATAACCAGTACGTTATCCGACCAAAAACTGTCTGAACAAAGATATGAATTTGGAATGTACTCGATCCAGAAATAATTCTCGTCGGGTCGGAAACCAGTAGACGGGGCCCTCGAGTCGGAACCGAGGCCATCAGCGATAAAAAATATCGTTACTCGGTGACGATGACCGTGCCGACCATCCCGCCGTTGATGTGAGGCTCACAGATGTATTCGTACTCTCCTGGCACCTCGAAGGTGTGTTCGTACGTCTCGCGGAGTTCGATCTTTCCACCCTCTTCCTCGTGCCAGGCGTCGACGGCCGTCTGTTGGTCTTCGTACCCGCCACTCGCGAAGTACTCTGCATCGTCCGGAATGCCGTTGTCGAGCGCAGTGACGGTGTGACGAGCGTCGCTGGTGTTCTTCCAGACAACGGTATCGCCGACGCTCGCTTCGTACTCTTCGGGGACGAACTCGTTGCGAGTCATTCCGATATCACAATCGTCACCATCGCACAGGTCATCACCGAAGGCGCTGCGAACCGTCGAACAGCCTGCTAGCCCGACGGAGACGGAAGAGCAAACGGCGGCGAGGTAGGCGCGCCTGTTCATACGAACGCGTTGGGACAGTTGCGATATAACCACCCCGGTTCATTCCTCGAGCGTGGGACTCCTGTCCGTCGCCGGTGGATGTCTCGAACCTGCCCGACACAGTTGGGTCGATGGACGACGCAGAGCGAACGTATCGGTGTACGAAAACGAAAACACGTAAGGTCGCTCCGCGTCGATTCCGCGAGTATGCTCCCCCGGTTCGTCGGGCGACTCGGCGTCGCCGACGCCGTGACGATCGCAAACGCCGCGTTGGGGTTCGTCGCGATCGTCGTGGCGTTCGTCGATATCGATCTCGCCGCCCGTCTCATCCTCCTTGCAGCCATCGCGGACGGTCTCGACGGGATTCTCGCGCGCCGCTACGGCGGGACCGACGCCGGACCGTACCTCGACTCGTTAGCGGACGTCGCTTCTTTCGGCGTCGCTCCCGCCGTCCTCGCGTTCGTCGTCGTCACGGACGCCCTCGCGATCGGATTCGATGCGGTGACCGGTGAACTCCTCCTCGTAACGGCCGTCTGTGCCCTCTTCGTCGCCACGGCAGTCACCCGCCTCGGCATGTATACCGCCTACGACATCTCCGGGAACTACACCGAAGGCGTCCAGACGACGCTGGCGGCGACCGTTCTCGGTGCGGCGATCCTCGCGGGTCGCCCCGAACCCTGGCTCGTCCTCGCTATCACGGGCGCGTTCTGTTACCTGATGGTCTCTCGCATTCGCTACCCCGATCTACTCGTTCGCGATGCGGCCATCATGGGCATCGTCCACGCCCTCGCGATCCTGATTCCGAGTTTCGCCGGCCGCACGTTTCCGTATGCACTGTTGACACTCGGCATCGCCTACATGACCCTCAGCCCGTGGCTGTACTGGCGTCAGGATCCCGAGCCAGCGGCCGCCGAAGTGCATGGAAACGCTTAGGACGCTCGTGACACGAGTGTAGCGTATGTTCACTGCCACGCGTCCACACTCTAATCAGACACAGGTGGTCCCATGAGCGAAGACGAGGCAGCCGAGGACGGAGCCGAGGAACCCGAACCGGTCGATCTCGAGGCCATCCGGGAAGCCCTCGAGGCCTTCGAAGGTGACGTCGACTCGCTCGAGGAGGATCTCGACGCGGCCGACACCGAGGACGACCTCGACGACGTCGAGGCTGATCTGGAAGCGTTTCGAGACGATCTCGAGGAGATCGAGATTCCAGAGCCGCCGGAACCCGACGAGGACGAGGAAGACGACGAAGAGGAGAAAATCACCCCGGAGGAGGAACTCCAGGATCGTTACGACGATATCGAGAGCGATCTTTCCGACCTCGAGTCCGATCTCGAGGACCAGCGCGGCCCCTACGGCGAAGACGTGGTCGGCGAGATCGACGACGCCAGCGGAACGATTACGAGCACCCGCTGGACCGAGGAGGGCGACGACGAATTGATCGATGTCGTCGACGCATTCCTCGAGGAGACGAACGACCTGCTCGATACCTCACTCACGATCGTCGAAGACGGCGACGATGTCCCTGCCCAACTCGAGGAAACCCTCGGGGAGGCAGCGACGGCCGTCGAGGACGCAGACCTCGACGCGGACGACGACGCCGAGACGATCGCGGCCTTCCTCGAGGCGACGGACGACCTCGAGACGGGAATCGACGAGTCGACCGCGTGGAGTGATCTCAAGGTCCGCGAGCAGATGCGACGGGAGGGCTTCTACGACGTACTCGAGCACGTCAAGGATTTCCCGCCGGAGTGGCACGCGCTCAAGGTCCACGAGAAACGCGGCAACGTCGACATGATCTTACTCGCCCTCGAGACGTTCGACTCCGACTTCATGGAAGAACACTGTCTCGATGCCTTAGAGCGCATGGGTCCCGAAGAAGCCATCGAGCCGATGATCCAGAAGGCGAACCGTCGGGACACGACGGCGATGTCGATCCTCGGCAAGATCGGCGACGACGACGGGGAGGTCGTCGACACCCTGTTGGATTACGTCGACTCGAACCCGACCCTCCAACAACCCGCGTTCAGAGCACTCGGCGAAGTCGGTGCCGAAGATGCAGTCCAACCGATCGCCAACCAACTGGTCGACGAGGAACCGGACGTGCGAAGTTCGGCTGCCCGCGCACTCGGTCTCATCGGCGACACGCGTGCGATCGATCCACTCGAAGACATCCTCGCCGAGGACGACGAGGACCGCGTTCGCGCCAGCGCCGCCTGGGCACTCAACCAGATCGGTACCGAAGACGCACTCGAGATCGTCGCCGAGTACGGTGACGACCGCGCGTACCTCGTGCAAGCCGAAGCCGAGAAAGCGACGCTCGAGCCCGCGGCCTGATTCGGGGCGAATCGGCGGGTCGATGGGCACTGTTTTTGAACGACGACTCGATCCGAGACTTTACGTACGAACGAGCGGCCAGAGTCGTCGATGGATCGTCAGCGACTCGTGATCGTCTCGGTCGTTCTCATACTGGTAGTCGCCAGTGGGGCCGGCATCACCTTGGCTGCTACCGAGTCCGCGAGTCCTGCATCTACGGCGACACTATCGCTCCCCGAAACCAACACCGAACCGGCCTGTCCTGCAGTAGTTTCGAACCCCGGTACTGGAACCTCGGCGGACACTGACGTCGATTTCGAGCCCAGAATCGTCGAGGCGTTTCCAAATCCGTCCACGGAACACAACGTCGGCGAGTACGTCGTTCTCGAGACCCCACCCGACACCGAACTCGAAAACTGGACGATCACGGACGGCCACACGAGCGCATCTATTCCGAACGAAACGGTCTCTGGACGAGTCGCACTGAGTACGGACACCGAAGCCACCGACGAGTTGACCGACTATCCAGTCCGCGAACTCGAGGGTTCGTTGCGACTGGCCGTCGACGGCGACGACCTCGAACTTCGAAACGGGTCGACGACGGTCGATACGGTGTCGTACGAACGGGCGTCACTCGAAGAGCGCTGGCACCGCGACGCCGACGAATTCGACACCGCCACCACACAGACACCCGCCGACGGAGACTGGCATCCACGAGATGCGACGTGCGTGCCGGTCTCGAGCGGCGACGCCGACGAGGCGACGCCGTTCGTCCTTCCTGACGAGCCCGAGCTTCCACGAGAGACGATTCGGGAAGCCGAGGATCGTCTCTCGGTCGCCGGCTACACCCTTACCTCCGAGGAGATCGCCGAGGACCTCGTCGACGCTGCAGACCGGGGTGTCGACGTCTCCGTCCTCCTCGAGGCCAGTCCAGTCGGCGGTACGGAGGTGACGACCGAACCCGTCCTCGAGACGCTCGAGGATGGCGACGTGGAGGTCCGTGCGATCGGTGGCGAAGGCTCACGATATCGATTCCACCACCCGAAGTACGCCGTCGCGGACGACCAAGTGCTCGTCACGAGCGAAAACTGGGCCCCCGCCGGCGTCGGTGGCGAGTCGAGTCGCGGCTGGGGTGTTCTGCTCGAGGACGAAACGCTCGCAGCCGACCTCGAGGCGGTCTTCGACGCAGATTTCGAGGGTTGGGATACTGTCCCCGGCTCCGAGTACCGTGAGGACACCTCGTTCGTCGACGACGAAGGCGGTGGCGAGGAACCGCCCGGTTCGTACCCGAGCGAATACGGGCCAGAGCCGACCGCGATCGAGGCGGCAGAACTCCTCGTCGCCCCGGACAACGCCGAATCTCGCGTGGAGGAACTGCTCGCCGATGCCGACGAGGAGATTCTCGTCAAACAGGCCTCGATCGCTGCAGACGCGTCCGTTCTCGAGGAGACGATCGATGCTGCCCACCGCGGCGTAGACGTACAGATCCTCCTCGATTCGACCTGGTACCACGAAGACGACAATCGGGCCCTCGCGGACGAACTCGAGGAGTACGCAACCAGCGAGGGGCTCTCACTCGAGGTCGGCCTCGTCGAGGAGACCGATCGGTTCGAGAAAATCCACGCAAAAGGCGTCGTTATCGATCGAGAGATCGCCATCGTCGGAAGTGCAAACTGGAACGAAAACGCCTTCGAGAACAACCGGGAGGTGCTCCTTGCACTCTCGGGTGAGGAAATCGCGACGTACTACGCGGACGTATTCGAGGACGACTGGGATGGAGACGAGGATCGATGGGCGCTGCCGTTCGAACTCAGCCTCACAGTCGTCGCCGCACTCGCGATCGCGGCGATTATCGGACGGCGGTACATTCGATTTGGCGATCCCGACGTCGAGTAAACAACGGCGACAGTGTTCGTCGGGACTCGAAGGATTACTCGGGACAGCCGTCCGATCCGACCTCGAGTCGTTCACAGAAATCCTGCTCGGGGTCGAAACAGTCCGGACACTCCCCAGGACGGTCGATGATCGTATCGAGGCGATCTGCAACCGTATCGTCGATCACGCTCTCTAAGGCGCGGGCCTCGTCGCGAAACTCCTCGACCTCGAGGACGTTCGCGAGGAATCGTTCGATGATGCAGTACGTCTGGAGCGCGTCGTGGGCCCGCTCGATCCCCTCGTTGGTTAGGCTCGCACCCTTGTACTTCTCGTGTTCGACGAGTTCGCGTTCCTCGAGTTTGCCGATCATCTCGTTGACGCTTGCCGGACTGACTTCGAGTAAGTCGGCGAGCGTACCGGTCGATGCTGGGCCGTCTTCGATCCGTTGGGCGAGATAGATCGCCTTGAGATACTGATCTGCCGTGTTCATCGCGTCCCTCCGTCAGTACAGCGCGTCTCTGCTGTCGCGGCGGTAGCCTCCGTTTGCTGACCCGTCCCGATCATGCTCTGTGCTCCATGATCTCGGTCACGTCCTCGACGCCCTGCTTTTCTTCCTCACGAATATCGTACAACGTCTCGAGGAGTCGGTCGCGATCGATCGCGTACTCGGCCTCGGAGGCTTCGATTGCATCGATGAGGTCGTCGTAGAACTTGTACGCCGTCTCCTCGTTCGCGAGTTGATCGTACAACAGACCGTCGGTGTCCTCCGGTGGCCCGTACTGAGCGTCGACCAAGGCGTTGATCTCCTCGTAACCCACCGTCTCGGCGTCGAGATCGTCGATCAATGCCTCGAGACGGTCCCGGTGGTCTGCAGACTCCGTGGCAGCGTCCTCGAGTAACTCTCGGATCTCGGCGTCGATTTCCTCTCGCTCGCTCGGCGGGAGCGAGTCGAGGTGGTGGGCGGCGCGTGACTCGACGACTTCTTCCAGCACGACTCCGATCTGAAGGAGTCGGGTAAGCTGGTGGTCGCTCGAGACGCGCTGTCCCAGACTCATACAACTGGATCTGGGCTACTGATACTTAACCGTCCCTACTCACGCACCTGTGCTCCTTCTCGGCTCGGTGGCTCGTCGATGAGAAAGCTACCACGTCGACATACCATCGATAGTAGCCACGAAGAGTCGTTGCACCCCCTTCTCGCCAGATAGCGACGGGGTCGGTGTCTGAACTGGGACAGTGTGGAGGGGAGTCGGTTCAGGCACCTGTCCCGACAGCAGGTATATGTGCGCACCTGAGAAAATACGGGTCAATATGATCGGAAATATCGTCGGCGGTGTCCTGCTGGTCGCGTTCGGATACACGGTCGTCCGATGGTATCGAAACGGTGACGCCCGACTCAACAGCGAGTGGTTCAATTAGCGGGTGATCGGTTGGTGGCGCTAACCCACGTTAACTCTCCGATCTCACTTCGGTCGATCCTCTGTTCGCGACGATCCAACGGACGTACGCCCGTCGACTCTCGAATTCCAAGCGTTCGCGTTCCACCTCGAGTGTGTCGACAGTCTCGACTGACAGTTCGATAGAGAGCGACGGCATAGTGGGGACTACTAGGGCGAGAGAGGGAGAGACAGAAACGAGAGAAAACGGTCGCGTTAGGCTCGCTGGCGGAGTCGCGCAGCGATCAGGTCGTCGAGATCCTCGCGCAGTTCGTCGACGGCGACTTCCTCGAGGACGGGGACGAAGAAGCCTTCGACGAGCATGTTTCGTGCGTCGCGCGGATCGACGCCGCGGGAGGTCATGTAGAAGAGGTCCTCCTCGTCGATCTGGCCGACCGTTGCGGAGTGGCTGGCCTCGGTGTCGTGGTTGTTGATGATCAGCTTCGGCGAGGCGTCGGCCTCGCTCTCGTCGCTGAGCATCAGGGTGTTTTCACGCTGGTAGGAACTCGTGTCCCACGCGCTTCGGCCAACGTCCTGGACGCCCTCGTAGACCGAACGGGCGACGTCGTCGGTGACGCCGCGAGTGACGAGGTCGGCCGTCGTGTGCTCGGCGCGGTGCCAGACCTTCGCGTCGAGGTCGAAGTGCTGGTCGTTGTGGCCGTAGAACGCGCCGACGATCTGGCTCTCGGAACTGTCGCCGTTGAGTTCCGTGGAGACCTCGGTCTTCGTTAGCTGCGTACCGAAGTTAGCTTCGATCCAGTCGATCGTCGCGTACGTGCCCGCGTCGCCGCGTTTGAGCGTGAAGTTGTAGGCTTCCTCCGAGAGGTTCTGGAGGCTGCCGTACTGGACGTTGCTGTTCTCGCCCGCAATGACTTCGACGATGCCGCTGTAGTACTGCTCGTCTTGCTCTTCGCCCGTCGACTGTCGTTCGAGGATCGTCACCGAGGACGATTTCTCGGTGACGACGAGCGTGTAGTTGAACAGCGAGCGGGAGTTCTGCTCGGTCCGGATCTTCACGTCCTCGGCGTCGACTCCTTCGGGGACGTAGATGACCGTTCCGGTGCTAAACAGCGCCGTCGACAGTGCCGTCAGGTAGTTCTCCTGGGGATCGACGATGCTGCCGAAGTGTTCCTGGATGAGTTCCTCGTGTTCTTCTACGGCGTCAGCCCACGACAACACGTCGACCTCGTCCGGGCCGACCTGATCCTTGTTCTCCGCCGCGTTCAGCGGATCGACGAGCGACTCGTAGTCGAGTCCGTGAAGGTTCGTCCAGTCGCGACCCGGCGTTCGGATCACGTCTGGCATGTCGAGGTCCTCGAGCGCGTCGAGGGCCTCGAGACGGGTCTCGAGGAGCCACTCGGGTTCCTCGAGGTCGCCCGAGATCTGGCGTACCTGTTCTTCCGTCAGATTGGCGTGTACCTGTGTTCCTGCGCTCATGTTATCCGAGGCTCCCTTCCATCTCGAGTTCGATCAGGCGATTCAGTTCGACCGCGTACTCGATCGGCAGTTCTTCCGTGATCGGCTCGATGAAGCCGGCGACGATCATCTTCTTGGCGTCGTCGTCGTCCAGCCCGCGGCTCTGGAGGTAGAAGACGTCCTCGTCGCCGATCTTGCCGACGGTTGCCTCGTGGGCGACGTCGACCTTCGACTCCTCGATTTCCATGTACGGCATGGTGTCCGATGTCGATTCGTTGTCGAACATCAGCGCGTCACACTCGACGGCAGTGCTCGAGTTCTCGGCACCGTCGGCGATGTGGACGAGGCCGCGGTAGTTCGTGCGGCCGCCGTCTTTGGAGATCGACTTGGATTCGATGGTCGAACTCGTCTCGGGTGCGTTGTGGTAGACCTTCGCGCCGGTGTCGATGTCTTGGCCCTCGCCTGCGAAGGCGATGGTGATGTGGGTGTCCGTCGCGCCGCGACCCTTGAGGATCGTACACGGGTAGAGCATGGTCGCCTTCGAGCCCATCGAGCCCGAGACCCACTCCATCGTCCCGTTCGATTCGACGATGGCGCGCTTGGTGTTCAGGTTGAACGTGTTCTTCGACCAGTTTTGGACGGTCGAGTACTGAACGTGAGCGTCGTCTTCGACGAAGACCTCGACACACCCCGAGTGGAGGTTGTGCGAGCCGTACTTCGGTGCGGAACAGCCCTCGATGTAGTGGACTTCCGAGCCCTCCTCGGCGACGATGAGCGTGTGCTCGAACTGGCCCATCCCTTCCGAGTTCATGCGGAAGTAGGCCTGGACTGGCATCTCAACGGTGACGTCTTCGGGGACGTAGACGAACGAGCCGCCGGACCAGACGGCACCGTGGAGTGCGGCGAACTTGTTGTCGCTCGGGGGCACACAGGTCGTCATGAAGTACTCTTTGACGAGTTCTGGGTGCTCCTGAACCGCCTTGTCCATGTTCATGAAGACGACGCCCTTCTCCTCCCACTGGTCTTGCATGTTCTGGTAGACGACCTCGGACTCGTACTGGGCACCGACGCCCGAGAGGGCGTTCTTCTCGGCTTCCGGAATGCCCAGTTTGTCGAACGTGTCCTTGATTTCGTCGGGGAGTTCCGTCCAGTCGTCGACGCCTTCTCGCTTGTCGACGTCCGGGCGGATGTAGGGGACGATCTCTTCGATGTCCAGTTCGGTCAGGTCCGGCTGACCGGGCCAGTCCGTCGGCATCGGCATGTTCTGGTACTGCTGGAGCGCACGAAGACGCCGCTCGAGCATCCAGTCCGGTTCGTCTTTGTCTTCGCTGATCAATCGAACGACCTCTTCGGTGAGGCCTTTGTCAGATTTGACGGCCGAGCGTTCTTCTTTCTTGAACTCGAAGCGCGCCTCGGTGTCTGTCTCTTTGAGGTGGTCTTGTTCGGAACTCATAATGTGATTGTGTATATGGTTACGGCTGTAGGGTTATTACCGTTGTTCTAGTCGAATACGGTTACGCGGTGCCGTAGACTTCTTCGCGGACCCAATCGTATCCCTTGTCCTCGAGTTCTTCGGCAAGCTCTGGACCGCCGCTCTTGGCGATCTGTCCGTCGATCATCACGTGGACGTGATCTGGCTCGACGTAGTCGAGGATTCGCTGGTAGTGGGTGATCTGGAGCACACCGGTGCCCTGCTCGTCACGAAGCGCGTTGATGCCGTTCGAGACGTCCTGAAGACGGTCGATGTCGAGCCCGGAGTCGATCTCGTCGAGGACGGCAACCGATGGCTCGAGGATGGCCGCCTGCAGCACTTCGTTTTGCTTCTTTTCGCCGCCGGAGAAGCCGGCGTTGAGGTAGCGCTGTGCGAAGCGCTCGTCCATGTCGAGTTGCTCCATCTTCTCCTGAAGGATCTGCTGGAACTCGGCGACGCCGACGTCGCCATCGTCCGCTGGGCCCTCCATCGGCGAGGTTTCGAAGCCTTCGTCCTCCGCTTCTTCTTCGCCGTCTTCTTCTTCGAAGAGCTCTTCTCGCTCTTCGATCTTGGCGTTGAGCGCCGTTCGAAGGAAGTTCGTCATCGTGACGCCTTCGATCTCGGCTGGGTACTGGAACGCGAGGAAGATGCCGAGTGCGGCGCGCTCGTTTGGCTCGAGGTCGAGGAGGTTCCAGGTGCGCTGGTCCTCGTCGATCTCGATGTCGTCGCCGAACTCGTCGTCCTCGAGGTGGACGAGCACCTCACCGTCGGTGACCTCGTAGGCCGGGTGACCGGCGATGACCTTCGCAGTCGTCGACTTCCCCGAGCCGTTTGGCCCCATCAGGGCGTGAATTTCGCCCGACTCGACCTCGAGGTCAACGCCCTCGAGAATCTTCTCGTCGCCGTCCGCTACTTCTGCGTGCAGGTTGCGTAGTTCGAGACGTGCCATAGTACTCTGTCGTCTGAACGGTGGGTCGTCTGCCTGATAACGGTTTCGTATCCAATTGGATACGGTCTCAGATCGAAAAAATAATTTTCCGAAACAAGAATCAGAGGCGGCACCGACGAACCGTTCTCTCAGGTCGACGCCGGCCGGCAGAATACCCAGTTTGGCACAGCCTGAGAGCTACATGAAATTGCCGAGGCCTGTCTGCTCCTGGCCGCTTTTGACTTCGTTCCACGAAACGCCGAGTGCTTCGAGAATCCGGGATATCGGCCCCTTCAGCGTCTTCTCGAGCATCGTATCGTAGTCGACTTCGAACTCCTCGGGAATCTGGTCGTCGTACTCGAAGCAGATCACGTCGGGATCGCGCTTGAACGCGCCGTAGAGCGGATCCGTCCGCGCGTCGAAGCCCTCTTCGGCCTCGAGTCGTTCGAAGAACGACGGATCGATTCGCTCGAGGTAGAGGCGCTTTGGCTTGCTGCCACGTTGGAAGTTCGTGCCAAGCAAGAGATTCGCGTACTTCGCGCCGCGAACCTGTGCCGTGTCCGTATCGTAGTTGTTCAGTCGCTTCCCGATCCCGCCGGGGATCGCGATTTCCTCGAGCGAGATGTCGCCCGTTCGGACGTCTTCGATGACGCCGTTGACGTACTCCTTTGCGCCCTCGACGTCGCCCTCTTTGACGACCATCTCGATGACCTTGTGCTGGACTTCTTTCGTGATCGGCGCGATGTCCGAGCGTTGATACTCGAAGCCGACGATGTCGATCGTGTCGACATCTTTGCCCTCTTTCCAGGTGATGTGGCCGGCGTATCGTTTCTTCTTGCCAGCCTGGAAGAAGCGCCGATAGAGCTTCTCGAACTCGATCTGGAAGCGGTGTTCCTCGGCGTTTAGATCCTCGCGCGCGAAGTCGTCGTAGCGGCCGTTGATGTACTCCTCGATCTCGAAGGATTGCTCGAGTGCCTCGTCTTTTGGCACGTCGGGTCCGAGTTCGAGCATAACCGAGTCGGTGTCGCCGTAGGCGACCGTGTAATCCAGTTCGTTCGCTGCCGTCTCGGTGAACTCGATCACTTCCCGACCCGTCGCGGTGATCGCGGATGCGGCTTCCTTGTCGTAGAGGCGGAACTGCTCCCAGCCCGAAACGCCGTAGAGCGAGTTCATGATGACCTTCACCGCCCCCTGTTGGCGGTCGTACTGCTCGTATTCGGGCGTCCCGGGTTCGTGCTCGTTTCGCAGCGACTTCTTCTCCTCGCGCTCGGCGAGGAGTTCGGTGATCATCGTCCGGTTCACGCCGTCGGGTTCCTTCCGAAAGTGGGTCCCTGTCGGCGCCTCGTAGGTCTCGCCGTCGTACGCCTCGGGGTCGACTCTCGTCTCCGGGCTGGCGTTGATCGTCGTCATGCACATCGGATACAGCGACTTCAGGTCGAGGACGGTGACGTTCTCCTTGACGCCCGTAATCGGCTCGAAGACGGCCCCGCCCTCGTACTCCTCCCCGGCCTCCTGTTGGCCCTTCGAGGGAAGCGCGAACTCGCCGTAGGCCTGGTGGAGGACGTACATGTCGACCGCATCGCCGGGCGTCGGGGCGTCCTCTAGCTTGCAACCGACGAAGGCTCGCACCTCGTCCCAAAACGGGATGATACTCTGTTGGCGGTCGAGTTCGACGCAGAGTTCGACGTCCCGAAGGTTGTACTCGAGGAGTTTCGTCGGATCGTTCTCCCAGAGGTCGCCGATGTCGCCCGCGTATCGTTCCTTTCCGACGCCTAACTCCGACTCGCCGACGGCGTCGAGTCGGTAGGAATCGAGTTCGGAGAACACCATTCGCTGGTAGCCATACAGCAGGTCGAAGACGACTCTGCCCTTGATGTCGGGGCCACCCCAGTTGCTCCGCCAGACCTCGTCGACTCGAGAGAGGCGGTCGATCTCGAGGTCGTAGTCGTGGTGGGGTCCCTGTAGTTCCTCGAGTCGGTCGAGGAAGTACGGCGCGTCGAAGTCCTCGAAGTTCCAGCCCGTCATGATATCCGGATCCGTCTCCCGAACGTAGTCGACGAACGCCTCGAGCATGGCCTCCTCCTCGCCGAAGGCGCGAATCTCGTGTTCGATCTCGCCTTCGATCGGGTCGTACTCCTCGAGTTCGTCGGGGATCTCGCCGTCACCGTCATCGGCCCCACAGATCCACATCACGTACTCGTCGCGGTACGAGTCGTGGCTCGTGAGACAGACGATTTTCTCTTCGCCATCTTCGGGGAAGCCGTGTCGATCCTCGACCTCGATGTCGAACATCAGGACGCGGGGGTCGGCATCTACGTCGGCGGCGTCGACCTCCTCGTGGTGGACGACGATGGAGTCGTCTTCGGCACGTCGTGTCGGCACGCGGATGCCGCTTTGAACGTCCTTGTCGATCAAAAACCGGTTCGGAAAGAGGATGTCGGCCTCGAAGTGATCGAAGTCGTCACGAATCTGACCGACGTCACGGGGCGTCTGGCCGAAAATCTTCGTCAGGTTCTCGCCACGGATACTCTCGTAGGAGTCGCCGTTCTCGTCTTCCGTCTCGCTCCCGGTGAGTCGGTCGTACTGTTCTTCGGGCGGCCCCTCGAGTGAGTCCGTCGGCGCGTAGAAGTACGGCTGGAAGCCGACGACTTGCACGTGCTCGAGGGTGCCATCGGGCGTGCGGCCGAAGACGTGCATGATCGGCCGTTCTTCGTCGCCGTAACCCGCGACGGTGTAGTCGACTTGCATCACGGCAAGCTCGAGTGTGCCCTGTGCGTCTGGGAGCGTCTCCGCTTCGACGTCGATGACGTCGATAGCGCCCGTCCCGCCGTTTCCTGCGACGGCGGCCGCCTCTTCGTCCGGTCGCTCGGCGGACTCGTCAGAAAATGCATCGAGTCCGGCCTGGCCCGCCTCAGTCATGGTATCGGGGTTGGGAGCGGCCAGATAAAAACCCCCACACTTCGACCGATGGATTCGTTCCTCGATCCACCTCACCGGGAAGCTTTTGCAGGTGGAACAAGACATATAATGTGGTAACACATAGCATAGTAACAGGTGATCGAAGTGTCCACTGACGTAACCGACGACACGACGGATCGAGGCGAGTCGAGTAGTGACCTCGCGGGCACCGAAACGATCGAATCCTACGAGACGGACGACGGCGTTGTCTTCTACGACGCCGAAAATCCGCTCGCGTGGGTGGAGACCTCCCACTCACTCATGCTCTCCGAACTCGCCTAACGCGAGGAGTGAGTGCGACCAACGCGAACGGTTTTTATTGCGTCTGCGCCTCTATTCGAGTGTGGCACCTGATCGGTCCGAAGACGAGCCAGAGGAGTACGATCCGGAAGCGGAGTTTCGAGACCCGGATTCGGACTCGCTGACGATTCCGGAGGTGTCGACGGAACGCGCGGGTTCGACACTCCGGTCGGACTTGCAGTCGGAGATCGAAGACGACGTCACCGAAACGCCGGACGCGTCGTTCGACGAGGTGGACGTCGATAGCGACCTGCTGACAGACTTCTGGGCGCTGGTACTCATCATCAACGTCGTCGTCTTCGCGTACGCGCTCGCGGCTCTGTTCTTGGTCTTCGAGGGCGAAACGGAGTACGCGACGTACCTATTCGCTGGCGGACTCGTGCTCACCGGGTTCGGAATACACCGGTACCGAGCGTTCAAAAACAGAGACGACTCGGCTGAAACGGCCGCCGAGAACGCAGACGAAACCTCGTCGGAAACCGAACCGGCCGATAGCCCCGGGTCCGACGCCGACGAAATCACTGATGCTGACGACGCCAACGACACCAACGATGCTGACGACGCCAACGACGCCGACGATACTGACGACGGTAGTAACCCCGACGACACGACCGACGATTCCTAACTCACCGTGTGGTATAGCGGTTCCCTTGTTTCGTAACTCAGCACCCACAAGGGGTTCCCCATCAGTCGCTGTCGACCACCCAGTGTGTGGAGGCGAAACTACTTCATGAGTGGTCACCCAACGACTATTACCGGACGTTCACGACCGAACATGAAATCCGTCCAAGATGACACCGGCAAACGGTACCTGCTTCTCAAACGGTCCGAACACGCGAGTCTGGTCCGTGACCCAGAGAACGGCAACGAATGCTACGTTCAGAACGATCGCCTCGAAGACCTCGAGGACGAACTACCACTCGAGACGGCCACACGAGGTATCAGCGAGCCGGTTCGAGTGCTCCTGACGTCGGTTCACGACGAAGCGACGCTCGGACTCCTCATCGAACTCGAGGAGCGAGGACCGCTTGGCGTTCGAACACTCCTCGATGCGTACGAATTCTGCGAAAGCGACTTACACGGGCGACTCACCGTGTTGACGGCGGCAAACCTGCTCGAAGAAACCGACGTTGCTGGCGAGCGCGGCTACCGGGTGACCGACCTGTGTACACGCGCACTCGAGGTCGTTCACGTCGACGAAGACGAATGTGACACGAACCTCGACGTCTCGGGAACGACTTCGGGCGAACAGGGAGAAAGCGAGTCTTAGAGACCCATTTTGGGACGCACCAACCCGCACACTCAATCGGAGACGAGCAGATCGATCTCCGGCGGTCGCCCTCGCTCGAGTCGCGAGCGATTCGAGGTGGCGTCTTTGCGAACTCGGACGAGCGAGTCGGCGGCTCCGACGAGTTCCTCGTCGTGACTGACGACGACGATCTGTTCGACGCCGTGTTCACGCATGGATTCGACCAGCGAGACGAGTTGGGTGATGTGCCCCGAATCCAAGAACACCGTCGGTTCGTCGAGGATGAGTGGCGGCATCGGCGCGGCCCCCTCGACGCCTTCGGCGAGCAGGCGATAGATCGCACACCGGAGGCTGAGGTTGAACAGCGCGCGTTCTCCGCCCGAGAGCTGTTCGGGCTCGAGCGCTTCGCCGTCTTTCTGGTAGACGGTCAGTCGGTACTCGCCGTCGAGGTCGATGCCGGCGTAGGAGTCGTTCTGATAGACCAGTTCGAACGTCTCGTTGAGGAGTCGATCGAGCGTTTCGACGTTGTGCTGGCGGAGTTCCGCTCGAAGGTCCGCGTACGTCGCTTGTAGCGTCTCAGCTTCGTCGTAGAGCGACTGGAGTCGCTCACAGCGCGCTTCGACGGCCTTGACTCGGTCGCGAAGCTCCTCGAGTTCCTCGAGTTCGCGTTCGACGGCACCGATCTCGTTTTGGACCTCGGTGCGCGCTTCCCGGAGGTCCTCGAGTTTCGCGTCGACTTTCTCGAGGTAGTCTTCCGCGTCTCGTTTGTCCTGTCGTGCTGTTTCGACTCGCTCGTCGTCGAACTCGGACTCGAGGTCGCGCTTTCGCTCGCGTTTTCCAGAGAGCGTCTCGCGGCGCTCGTCGTTCATCGTCTGCCAATCGTCGCGGCGTTCGCGCAGCGTTTCGATACCGGAGGCGAGTTCCGACCGTTCGGTCTCGACGTCGACGACGCGTGACAGGCGCTCGAGCATCTCCCTGATCTCGCTTCGTTCGCCGTTGATCTCGCCAAGATCGCCTCGAAGCGAGTCGACCGATTCCTCGAGTTCGTCGGCTCGCTCGCGTTTGTCCTCGGCGTCCGCCTCGTACTCCTCGGCGTCCGCCCGCAGTTGCTCGCGTTGCTCGCGGCGATCGGAAATCGTCTCGCGTTTTTCCTCGAGTAACCGCGCGATGTTGTCACGGTTTTCCTCGAGTCGATCGACTTGCCGTTCGGCTTCTCGCAGGGATTCGACGCGCTCGATGCGCTCGTCGAGCGCTTCGCGCTCGGTTTCTCTCTCCTCGAGCGTCTCTCGTCGCTCCGCGAGTTCGTCTCGTTTCTCCGACAGCACGTCGACGTGGGGCGAGTCCTCGACGGACTGGCCACACTCCGGACACTTGCCCTCCTCGAGCAGCGTCTCTCCCTCTTCGATCGCGTTTTCGATGGTCCGAATGTCGGCGGTGATGTCACCGATCTTGTCGGTCAGGTCCTCGCGGTCGGCTTCGAGTGCCTCGAGTGCGGCCTCCGCGTCGCCGAGCGCGATCGACAGACCGTCACTATCGCTCACCGACTGGGGCGGCGTCGCCGTCTCCGGCTCCGAAAATCGCTCGCGCTCGGTCTCGATTTTCCCGTCCAATTCGTCGAGTTTCTCCTCGCGTTCCTCGATAGCATCCTTGTCCGTCTCGAGTTTCGACGCGAGATCCTCGGCGTCTTCGCGTGCCGTCTCGGCTTGCGACTCGAGATCGGATGCGTCGTCGCGGAGTCGCTCGATATCGCTGTTCGTCTCCGTAATTTCGACGCGAACGTCCTCGAGATCGTCTCGAAGTTCGTCGTCGCGATCCTCGAGTGTCTCCGTCCGGGATTCGACGGCCTCGAGGGTACTACCGTCGGCGTCCTCGGTGTCGTCGCCATCGTCGCCGTCGTCGCTGTTGACGTTTCGATCGACGTCGAGGTCGACGTCCGAGAGGAGGGCCTCGCGTTCGTCGTCGAGTTCCTCGCGGCGGTCGGACTTCTCGCGAATCTCCTCGTGTGCGTCCTCGCGTTGACGTTCGGTCTCGGATATTTTCGAACGGAAGTCGTCGATCTCTTCGTCGAGTTCCTCGATCTCTTCGCGGGTCTCCGCGTGGCGTTCGAGGACGTCGTTCGCCGTTTCGAACGTCTCCCGCGCCTGCTCGCGTTGCGTTTCGTAGTTGTCGAGTTCTTTCGTAAGTTCCGCGTTTCGAGACTCGAGGGCGTTTAACCGGTCGTGGAGATCACCGTCTTCCTTTTCTTCGACTTGCTGACGCACGTTCTCGAGCACCTCGCGTTGTCCGTCGAGGACCGTCTTGACGCCGAGTCGGGCGTCACTCGCTCGTTCGCGATACTCCTCGAGTGCACCGAGTTGGAGCAGGTCGTCGATCATGTCCTGTCGGTCACTCGGCGAAGCGTGGATGAGTTTGTTCACCTCGCCCTGACGGACGTACGCGCAGTTAACGAACGCCTCGGCGTCCATCCGCAGGAGCGTCGTGACCTCCCGGCGAACGTCTCGAGCGCCCTCGATTGACTCGGTCGGCGTCTCGAGGACGCATTTGGTCGTCGTCGCCCGGTCTCCTCTGAGTTTGAGGTGACGTTCGACGTGATACGCCCGGCCGTCGTGGGTGAACCAGAGTTCGATTTCGGATTCCTCCTCGCCGGTCGTGATCACGTCGTCGAGGGTTCGATCGGCCAGGGCTTTCGAGCCGTACAGTGCGAAGAACACGCCCTCGAGCAGCGTCGACTTGCCGCTGCCGTTGACCCCGTGGACGACCGTGACGCCGCGGTCTAACTCGAGGTCGGCGTCGCCGTAACACTTGAAGTTCAATAGGCGGATTCGGTCGACTTTCACGCGAAATCACCCAGCGAGGTGGTGTCGCCGTCTCCAGAACCGTCGGTCGTGCTCTCGGTCGAGTCGGCACTCGATTCGCGTGTTTCCCCGGCGTGAGCCCCGTTCTCTGTTTCGTCGGAGTCGTCGGAGTCGTCTGAGTCGTTGGTTTCATCGGTTTCTCCGGTTTCCTCGAGGTCGCCGGTTTTGGGGGCTGTCTCGAGTCCCCCGTCCTCGACGGGAGTGGATGCACTCGAGGCGGATTCGTCAGTTCCGGCGGGTTCGGCCGTTGCTGGTGTTCCCGCGAGTTGGTCGGCGACGGTCGTCACGTCCTCGTCGTCGGGGCTTCGCTCCGGAGCGGGATCGAAGGCCGACGCATCGTCCTCGAGCAACTCGCGGACGCGGCGTTCGACGCTTTCGCGGACGTTCGAGTCCACCAGGTCGTCGTTTCGAACCGTTTCGTCGATGCTTCGTGCAGCGTCGCTCAATCCGAGGTCTCGGACGCGCTCGCGAACGGCAGCGTCCGGATCGGCGAAACTCACTGAAACCGCCTCGTCTTCTTCGGGCAGGTCGCGTCGGTCGTTGAGCCGAGCGACGAGTGCCCCTCGTTCGATAGCCGCTTCCTCGATCGTCGCGGGTGTAACTGGTTTGCCATCGCCCTCGAGCGTGACGATGACGACGGCGTCTTCGAGGTCGTGTTGGCGGACGCGTTCTTGCACCCGCTCGACCCCCTCGCCTTCCTCGAGGTCGACGTCGACGAAGACGAACTCGCGAGTGTCGGTCAGTCCGCGTCGGCTGATCGTGATCGAGTCGTCGAAATCGACGAGGTTGTAGCCGCGGTCCTCGCGTTCGCTCGCGCTCGCGCGCTCGGTCGACCCGCAGTAGGTGACCCACGCGTCGGCGACTTCTGCCGTATCGGGTTTGTGGTTGTCGCCGAGGAGCACGGCGTCGAACTCGACGGACGAGGTCTCGAGGACGTGTTCCGTATCCCAGTTCGCGTGCGCGAAGGGTTCGAACAGGCCGTGGCTGACGAGGGTCGCGTGGTCGGCCTCGGCGGGAACAGGGGCGAAGTCGTACTCGAGGTCGTCGCGACGGGATTCGGGGACGAAGTCCAGTCCGTAGACGGCGACGTTGTCGATCACCTGCGGATCGCGTCCGAGGCGGGTCGCGAGACCGAGATCCGCGAAGAGGTCGAGCCACTGTGCGTCGCGTTTGGACTCGTGGTTGCCGACGACGGCGAGAAAGGGGATATCGGCGTCGGCGAGCGTGCGGAGGATTTCGACGGTTCCCTGGAGGTCGAGGAGGCTCGGTCGACGGTCGTGAAAGAGGTCTCCGGCGTGGACCACTGCGTCGACGTCGTCGTCGATCGCGTCGTCGACGACGGATCGAAAGCCCTCGAGAAAGTCCTGGCGGCGCTCGGGCGCGTTGTACTGTTGGTACCCGATGTGGGTGTCGCCCGTATGAATCACCCGTGTCATTGGCTATTCGTTTGCAGGCCCGCCCTAAAGGGATTCCGCGACCGAACTGAAAGTGAAGCGAACCGTCCGCGGCGATTTTTCCGTGTTTCTCGAGTGATTGCCGCCGTTCTCGATTTCCGAGTTACCGCTCTCACGTCCGGGTAATCTAGACGCGGAGCACGTCCCGCACACGGGGCACGCTCCACACCTGACACACCTGGAGCACGACCCACGTACAGAGCACGTCCCGCGTACAGAGCACGTCCTCGAAACGTCGGTCACAGCGTCTCACTCACCACGTGGCGCGCGCGGAGTCGCGGTGAGCGCAGCGAGAGGCGAGCGAAGCGAGACTCTCGAACGGCGAACGGTGACTGAAGGGAACCGTGAGCCGAGAGCGAAACGCGACTCCGCGCGCGAGGGGCGAGTGAAGGAGCAACGCGACTGAGCGAGTCGGCTGGGGAGGACGTGGAAATCCCCGTGCCCACGGTAGCAAAACGCTCGTCCGTGTTTTCCTGCCCCCGAGGATAACTGTGGGCTCGAGGAGGAGGCGAGCGCGGTCTCGATGAGGAGGCAAGCGCGGTCTAGATGAGGAGACGAGTGAGTGAACGATGGAGCTACTGCGCTCGAACCAGTACGCTGCCCGCACGCGGTGTCGCGCCTCGTCGTCACGTTCGTTCTGGCGGACTACAGCACGCGCAACCCCGTCAACAAATTCGGCGGCTCAAAGGCGGATTCATCGATACGTGAAGCGCGTTCTCGGCGAAGAACGGAAGAAATCGACGGAGAATTTCGAAACGTGACGCGGCGTCCGTCCAATCGTCCGACCGTTCAACCGTCCACTCAGGCTTCGATGTCGAGACTGTACAGTCGCTTTCGGGCGTCCGAGAACGAAAATCTCGAGTCGATCACGTGCTCGTCCTCGAGTCGGTTTAGCGCGTATCGGACCGTTCGCGAGGGCAACAGCGTCTCGTCGGCAATTTGTTGTTGGGTCATCGTCTCGTTGTACTCGAGAACTTTGGCGACGAGTTTGGCACTTGGTGGCAGGTCCCGCACGTCGTCCCAGGATCCACGCGATTCTGCGTCCTGCCGGAACGCTTCTGATGCACTCATTACTACACCCATTCCGGATACGGGGTGATAATATTTTCTGTTTCAAATAATGCACCATAGTTATACATCACCGGTCAGTGCATCTACCCGAAGCCTCTTATGAGCCAACACCTAAAGGACGGGTGATGAGCGACACTGTGGACGACGTCGACCTCCCATACGACGAGGACGAGGCGTCCCAACAGGAGAAGATCACGGCACTCGAGGACCGGCTCGAGATCCTCGAGGCGCAAAACGAGGAGATGCGTGACAAGCTCCTCGATGCCAACGCCGAGAACAACAAGTACCAGCAGAAACTCGAGCGGTTGACCCACGAGAACAAGAAACTCAAGCAGTCCCCGCTGTTCGTCGCCACGATCCAGGAGATCACGAACGAAGGCGTCATCATCAAACAACACGGGAACAACCAGGAAGCGCTGACCGAGGTTACCGACGAGATGCGCGAGGAACTCGAACCGGACGCTCGCGTGGCCGTCAACAACTCACTCTCTATCGTCAAATCCCTCTCGAACGAGACCGACGTCCGCGCTCGCGTCATGGAAGTCACCGAAAGTCCCGAAGTGAGCTACGAGGACATCGGCGGCCTCGAAGAACAGATGCAAGAAGTTCGCGAGACCGTCGAAATGCCCCTCGAGAACCCCGATATGTTCGACGACGTCGGGATCGACCCCCCGAGTGGCGTCTTGCTCTACGGACCCCCCGGGACGGGGAAGACGATGCTCGCCAAAGCCGTCGCCAATCAGACCGACGCCACCTTCATCAAGATGGCCGGCTCCGAGCTCGTCCACAAGTTTATCGGCGAGGGTGCCAAGCTCGTCCGCGACCTGTTCAAAGTCGCCCGTGAGCACCAGCCCGCGCTGATCTTCATCGACGAAATCGACGCCATCGCTGCCAAGCGAACGGAGTCGAAGACGTCGGGAGACGCCGAAGTCCAGCGGACGATGATGCAACTCCTCAGCGAGATGGACGGCTTCGAGGACCGCGGTGACATCCGTATCATCGCCGCCACGAACCGCTTCGACATGCTCGACCGCGCCATCCTTCGACCCGGGCGCTTCGACCGACTCATCGAGGTCCCCAAGCCGAACGAGGAGGGTCGCGAGATCATCTTCAAGATCCACACGCGCGGGATGAACGTCTCCGACGACGTCGACTTCGAAGAACTCGCCACAGAAGCGGCCGAAGCATCTGGTGCAGACGTCAAAGCGATCTGTACGGAAGCCGGGATGTTCGCGATTCGCGACGATCGAACCGAAATCCGGATGGCAGACTTCTACAACGCCTGGGACAAGGTCCAGGCCGACTCCGACTCGAGCGAACAGGTCTCGAAGACGTTCGCCTAAGCATCGAACGCGACTCTATCCTGATTGCAGCCGATTTTCGCGAGAGCAGATCCCATTCGGGTGAAAGCGACTGAGAGGCTCGAGTACGGACACTCCCGTTGCCGTCACCAGTAACGAAAGCGGCGTCTACGCGGAATTTTGGCGGTGAAAACGGGGGAGAGGCGTCCGGACGTTACAGTGCCGCGAAGACCAACCACGGGACGATGAACAGGGCGACGGTCAACACGGCGAGGATAATCGCGTAGCCAATGCCTGTTCCGGCCGCGGTGAGCCACGACGGATGCTTGAATTCATCGAGATCGACTGCCATACAATAATCGTCCGCCGTTGGAAGTATAAACGTACCGATAGCAGGGATCGTCGAGACCCCCTGATTCGGGCCTTCGCGTCCTCGAGGGGGCGTTATCGCCACGATTCGAGCGACGCGACGTCGTACTCGGGCATCGAGAGCCACGTATTGTCCTGCGCGATGTCGGCGATAACGAGGTGCGTTTCGCCCTCGATTTCGTCGATTGCGGCGACGACGTCACCGTCGGAATTCAACCCCTCACCGACCGGTTCGGTCTCGAGTGTCATAGCTGAAGATTGTTTTTAGTATGTATGAATGTTTTGATATCGACGGGAACTGTAGTCAATGATGTTGTGATGTCCCGATATACCGTTACAAACAAATCTTTAGCGGGAGAGTAGTGGACAAAGTGGATGTTGTATTCGTATCGGTGGTGAGGTGGGCATTCGCCGATCGGAGCGCTCGCTCGACTCGAGGAGTCGTTCCGGACTGCTTTTACCGAGTGACTGGCTAGACGCCAGCAATGACGAAGATCGTCGTGGTGGACAATCACGGACAGTTCACCCACCTCGAGCGTCGAGCGCTTCGCGACCTCGGCGTCGAAACGGAGTTGATCGACAACGAAACACCACCCGAGGACATCGACGCCGACGGCGTCGTGCTCTCTGGCGGCCCAGACATGGATCGCATCGGCAACTCGCCGGCGTATCTCGAGGGAGACGCACCGGTGCTTGGCATCTGTCTCGGCATGCAACTCATCGCCGAGGAACTCGGCGGCCGCGTCGACAGCGGCGAGTACGGCGGCTACGCAGACGTGAACGTCGAAATCGTCAGCAACGACGATCCGTTGATCGGTTCGCTCGCACCCGAAACCCGCGTCTGGGCGAGTCACGCCGACGAGGTCGTCGAGTTGCCCGACGGGTTCGACCTGACCGCACGAAGCGACGTCTGCGATGTCGAAGCGATGTGCGATACGGATCGCGATCTCTACGGCGTTCAGTGGCACCCTGAGGTCGCCCACACCGAAGAGGGCGAGGAAGTATTCGAGAACTTTCTCGAAATCTGTCGACAGTAAGCGTTTGTAGTCGGAACCGCAGCGTCCGCTCGGGTACTCGCAACGACGGCATACAGTCGCGTTTTTTCGACCGTCCTCACACCAGCTATCGCCACGGAGTGTTCACGACTGTGTTCGGTGACCCCAGATGCCAGTCTCTCTCTCTTGTCGCGTCACTCGATGGGGCCGACCGTCACGCTCTTGTCCGTCGGTTCGAATGCGATAGATGATGACAACCGACACGGTCGGCCGATTCGAACGGTCGCTCGTCGACCTCGAGGTCGGCGTCGAACGCGCCTCGGCCGCCGACGCGAGCGAGCGAATCGACTCGATGCTCGACGACCCCGCCGTCGGCGTTCCCCTCCCCTTCGAGGACGTCGCTCAGCCCGAATCGGTGGACACGAACCCGACTGGAGACGATCTCGCGGAAGCGCGAACAGGCGTTACACCCGCGACGTTCGCGATCGCAACGTACGGCACCGTCGCAATCGAATCCAGACCCGACGGCGACGAACCGGTGAGTCTCTACCCCGACCGCCACGTCGCGGTCGTCGCGGCCAGCGACGTGGTCGACGACATCGGGGCCGGCTTCGAGCGCCTCGAGTCGGCGTTCGCCGCGGGCAACAGCATCGTCTTCGCAACGGGTCGAAGCGCGACGGCGGACATGGGTTCGCTCGTCCACGGCGTCCACGGACCCGGCTCGGTCGACGTACTCGTCCTCGAGGATCGGTGAGTTCGATGGCAGAACGCACCCAACCCCCCCGGAGCCGCGACGAGAAGGCGGCCCACATTCGCCACCTCCTCGAGACCGAAGGTGAAGCGGTTCACGCCCAGTCGAGTTCCTCGAACGCGCGGCGCTACGACGTCTACGAGGAAACGCCGACGCTCGAGGACCGCCGGAGCGAGGCTCGAGCGATTAAAGAAGACGCCATCGACCGACTGCCCTCGTTGATCGAGACGGTCCGCGAGGCGGTCGAGGCCAACGGCGGAACGGTCTACGTCGCTGACGACGCCGCGGACGCGAACGCCTACGTCGCCGACGTAGTCGACCACAATAGCGGTGGATCGAACGCGAAATCGGACGCGAGTGCGACGAACGTGAGCGCGACTCGAGCAAACGACGCTGCACCGACGGTCGTCAAGTCGAAGTCGATGACGACCGAGGAGATCGACCTCAACGACGCGCTCGAGACAGCGGGAGTGGAGGTCCACGAGACCGACCTCGGCGAGTGGGTCTTGCAGGTCGCCGACGACACACCCTCACACATCGTCGGGCCGGCGATGCACTTCACACGCGAGGAAATCACCGAGTTGATCACCGAGCGATTCGATCCGGACGAGTCGGTCGAGACGGCCGAAGAACTCACCCGCTTCGCTCGAGACTATCTCGGTGAGCGCATCCGTGAGGCCGACGTCGGCGTGACGGGGGCGAACTTCGTCGTCGCGGAAACCGGGACGATGGCCCTCGTCACGAACGAGGGCAACGCGCGCAAGTGCGCGGTCACTCCCGATACCCACGTGGCCATCGCGGGTGTCGAGAAGTTGATCCCCACCGTTTCCGACCTCGAGCCCTTCGTCGACATCATTGCCAAGAGCGCGACGGGCCAGCCGATTTCTCAGTACGTGACCATGTTGTCGCCGCCGACCGAGTCTCCGACGCTCGCGTTCGAGTCGGACGAACCGATCTCGAGTACCCGATCGACCGACGAATCGGAAGAGCCGAACGCGAACCCGGACCGAGACTTCCACCTCGTCTTGCTCGACAACGGGCGCATGGAAATGCGCGAGGACGAACAGCTTCGAGAGACGCTCTATTGCATCCGCTGTGGTGCCTGCTCGAACTCGTGTTCGAACTTCCAGGCCGTCGGCGGCCACGGCTTCGGCGGTGAAACCTACTCCGGCGGGATTGCGACCGGCTGGGAGGCCGGCGTGCACGGCCAGGACTCCGCAGCCGAGTTCAACGACCTCTGTACGGGCTGTACGCGCTGCGTCGACGCTTGCCCGGTGAAGATCGATATCCCGTGGATCAACACCGTCGTCAGGGATCGAATCAATCGCGACGAAGAACCCCCAGCCTACGACTCGCTCGTCGATGGGCTCACGCCGGACGCCGAGGGAGGTGGGCTGAACCTCGGGAAGCGATTTTTCGGAAACATCGCAACGGCCGCCAGACTCAGCTCCGCAACGGCGCCAATCTCGAATTGGATCGCCGATACCCCACCCGCCCGCGCGCTGCTCGAGCGAACGCTCGGGATCGATCGTCGCCGGGATCTCCCGACCTTCCAGCGAGAGTCCCTCGTCGAGTGGTTCGAGGCTCGAGGGGGAATCGAGGCCTCGAGACGCCGGGCAAACGAGGCACAGGAGCGAGGCGGAACGGCAGACGTGGAGCGCGAAGCCGTCCTCTACGCCGACGTCTACACGAACTACGTCGACACGGAGCGCGGCAAAGCGGCCGTCAGGACGCTCGAGACACTCGGCGTTCCGGTCCGCGTTCCTGACCTACCCGAAAGCGGGCGCGCCCCGCTCTCTCAGGGAATGGTCGCGACGGCGGATCGACAGGCGAGTCGCTTCTACGGTGCCATCGCGGAGGACCTCGATGCCGGTCGCGACCTCGTCGTCGTCGAGCCCTCCGATCTGGCCGCGTTCCACCGCGAGTACGAGCGGTTCCTCCCGGAAGCGTCGTTCGAACGGGTCCGTGACAACAGCTACGAGGTCTGTGAGTACGTCTACGGACTGCTCGAGAACGGAGCCGATCCGTCCCTGCTCGAGACGGGTGCGGAAGCTGCGGTCGGTGACGGGACCGCCGCCGGCGAACCGATCGCCTACCACGCTCACTGCCAGCAGCGAACGCTCGACCTCGAGGGGCCGACGCTCGCCGTGCTCGAGCGCTGTGGCTACGAGCCGACCACCTCGAGCGTCGAGTGCTGTGGAATGGCTGGTTCCTTCGGGTACAAACGCGAGTACTACGAGTTGAGTATGACCGTTGGCGACCGACTGGCCAGTGAGGTCGAGTCGGCGGAGACGGTGGTCGCCTCGGGTACCTCCTGTGGCGACCAACTCGAGTCGCTACTCGAGCGCTCGGTTCCGCATCCGATCGAGTTACTGGCCCCACGGCGGTGAGTCGAGCGAGCACGGGCTGGCGGTTCGCTCGAGTCACTGCTGATTGCTCGCCGTGTGAAAGAAAACGGAAGACGGTTACTCGCCGAATAGGTCGTCGACGGCATCCCGTGCGGCGAGTGCCGCATCGTCTGCGACCGTTTCGGGGTTGGGTGTCTCCTCGCCGTCGGGGGCGTTGAGGTAGACGTCGACCTCGAGCATGCCGTCGTCGAACGAGGCGGTCACGTCGAGGTCTCGAACGTCCGATTGTTTGTACTGCGTGAAGACGTAGCCCTCCGCAGCGTCGGAGGCCGTCTGAACGACCTCCTCGTCGGTCGGATCCTCACTCGACATTTATGCGCCGCCAGCGCCGGGTCCGCCTGGGCCTGCTGGGCCGCCCATCGCACCGCCGCCGCCGAGGAGGTCTTCGAGTTCGTCCTGCAGACCCTCGAATTGGTCCTGGACGCGTTCTTCTTGCTTTTCGAGAGTCTCGAGTCGGATCTCGAGGGAGTCGACCTTGTCCTCGAGTTCGTCTTCGGCGGTGTCGTACTCCGTCTCGACGAGGAGTTCACCGACCTTGCGGTACATGGCGGTGTCGTCGTCGATGTTCTCGAGTTCCTCGAGGGCGTTTTCGGCCTCGGTGAGGTTCGATTCGGCTTCCTGTTTCTGGACGGCGACGGTCTGTGCCGTCTCCTGAAGGTCCTGAAGCTGTTCGATTTTCTCCTGTGCTTCCGGTGGGAGATTGCCTTGCATATCTCGTTGGTCGCCCTCCGCACTGATAAAGCCAAGCTTTGCGTTCGATGAGCGAATCAGCCCGTGTCACCGGAATCATCCCGAATCGCACGGTTTTGGGGTGCTGGAACCGTCGTCGTATCGGTCTGGACGAGGCGGTACCCCACGGCGAGGAACACGAGCCCCCAGAGGAGGAACGCGAGGTCCCACAGGAGCACGGGACCGGGACCGTCGGGCCAGACGTGGTGGACCCCGAGGAGGTGGTGGTTCACGATTCCCTCGAGGAGATTAAACAGCCCCCAGCCCATCAACCACGAACCGAAGAGCGTTCGCCCTGACGGGGGGACGCCAGGCTGTTTCCATGCCCTGAGTAGCAGGGCGACGCCGATGGCCGTGAGTATCCACGCGACGGCGTGGAAGAGCCCATCCGCTTGCATATTGAGTTCCATGTCACCGGCGATGTTCGGATCCGGATGCGAGGACAACAGGTGGTGCCACTGCAGAATTTGGTGAAAAACGAGGCCGTCGAAGAAGCCACCGAGGCCGAGGCCGAGTGCGACACCGGCCAACACGAGGGGCTTGAATCGACGCGGTAGGCCGAGCCACGTCTCCGCGCGGTTGGACATACGACACGTTCGACGTTCTCGGAAAAGTCACCGGTGCCAGCCGTTGCAGGCGTCTACGGCCGGCCTCAGGCGTCCTCGGCGATAGCCGCCGTCCGTTCGGCCACGTCGATCAGCGTAAACCAGGTGTTGAGGGCCGCTCTGAGTGCGATTACGTCAGCGGCGTCGATCCGAACTTCGACGACCCGTCCGTCTCGAGCGATGGTCGTCTGCGAGCGCTCGTCGTCGATTTCGCCGATCTCTCGGCTGACGCTCTTGGCGATGATCGAGGCGTGAGCCGGAGACTCGTAGTCGAACTCGAGGATCGCCTCGTGAGAAGACACGTGCGGTCGTTAGTTGACGCCGACTTCCTTGACGTCGCGGCTGCGCTCTTTGAGGAGCACGCGGTGGCCGCAGTACGGACAGCGGACGCCACCGTACTCGTCGATCTGGACGTCGCGTTTACAGCGGGAGCACTTGTAGCTCATACAGTTGGAGAGAGGTTATTCGCTGTCTTCGGCGAGTGCCGCGCGGATCGAGCGCGTGACGGTTCGGCCGGCGGGGGTCTCCGGACGGTAGGCACCGCCGGTGAAGACTTCGCCGGTCTCTTCGTTCTTCCAGATGCCGGTTCCGACGCGCGTGACGTCGTCGCCGTCGACCTGAGCGTTGTTCATGTCGTCTTCGATATCACTGACGCGGCGTCGGGCGACACGACCGTAGCGTGCACCAAAGCGGCCTGCACTCCCGACAATTCCGTTATCGGCCATAGTAGCCCTACCTACCGCCAGCGGATTCTTAAACCTGTTGAGTTACCGCGACTCGTCCGCCGCCCGGGCGACCGGGCCGGAGAGCAGTTCTCGGACGATGAACGCGAACGCGGCCACGAATCCGAGCGGGGTCAACGGCGCGGCGAGCAACCCCGTTCCGATGCCCGTCACTGCGATACTCGTTCGGAGGGCGAGACCGCTAAACGCGAGCAACGGAATCGCGGCGAGCACGACGTCCGGTCGCTCGAGCATGGCTAATTATATCTCATTACCGCCGGTCGGAAAAGGGCCTGACAACCAGCAGGCGCTGTCACTTCCATCGACTCGAGACAATTGTTGCCCGAAGGTTGTCGACGGTCGTCCGCGTCACTGAAACTCCGTTTCCGAGAGGACGTCGTTCAGGTCGGCGCGGATCTGCTCGCCCATCGTTCGGTCCGACGCTGTCGTGACGACGCGGTTTTCCTGGACACTCGAGCCGTCACGCAAGAGCATTCGCACGTTGCCGCCGTCGTCGGCCCGAGTAACCTTCGCCCGAAGTCCCGACTGCGAGCCCTTTCCGCCGGCGTCGATGGGGCCCGGAATGACCTTCTTGACGTGCGGGTGGTCCGCGACGGTGTGGATCGCTCGCATACCCGTTCGGCCGCCGATGAGCGTCGTATGGCTGCCGCCGATTTTCTCTGCTGGCGGCGTTTCGACGACGTCGAGTGCGGGTTCCCCGCGGCGCTCGAGGACGGCCTCGACGGGGTCGTCGTCCGCGACGCGGTAGAACGAGTGGTGGACGTCCTCGCGGACGGCGCGAACGACCGAGCGCTCGCCGCCGGCGTAGACCTCCGCTGGTCGCTTTCGGCGAATCTCGTCGCCGATCCGACCCGCGAAGTTCCGGAGTTCGACGGGTTCGTTCTCGCCTTCTTCGGGTGTCGTCGTAATCGTCGTCTTCCCGAGGACGAGATCGTCGTCCCGTCCGGTCGCCGCAGGTGCCTCGTCGTCCTCGGCGGCGAGCATCGTCAGCGTCGCTCGCTCGCGGCCCGCCTCGAGGACGATCGCCTCGGTGTTGGATTCCCGACAGACCAGACAGAAGTCGCCGGGTTTCTCGAGAGGCGAGGCGCAGTGGCGACACTCCATACTGGCGATTCGAGCGACTGGCGTAAAACGGCCGTGTTTTCCAGTTCGAGCGCTGTGGCCTCGAGGTCGGATTACAGCATCCGCTCGAGGATGCGTCGAACGTCGCTCGTCTCCACGACCTCGTAGGGGACGCGCATCGGTGAGACGGAAACCGACCCCTCGAGCAACGCGTGGCGGTCCGTATCCTCGGGGTCCGGAATGTCGCGATTCGCCATCTGCTGCCAGAGTCGGTTGGTCAACTGGAAGCCGCCGTCCTCGAGCGCCGCGTCCATCTCGTAGATTTCGGTCGGTCGGGTGAGTTCGACGCCGTTCTCCTCGACTCCGGGCCGGGGGACGTTGACGTTCAAGTAGTCGATTCGATCGAACAGGCCAGTACCGGGCACGCCGGTCGCGAGCGCCGCTGCAATTTCGCCCGCCCGGTCGAAGTCCGCGGGCTCGAGGTCGCGTTCGATACCCAGCGTGTCCATCGAGATGGCAATCGAGGGGGTGTCGAGGTACGCGGCCTCCATCGCGGCGCTGACGGTTCCCGAGCGCGAGAAGACGTATGCACCGAGGTTCGCTCCAGAGTTACACCCGGACACGACGAGGTCGGGTTCGGGCTCTACGGCGTTGACGCCGACGATGGCGCAGTCACAGGGCGTCCCGCGCACGGCGTACCCGAGTTCGTGCTCGGCGTGGGGCACCGGCGAGGTGAACATGCCGTCGGCCATGCTGGTCGTCAGGTCGTCTTCCTCGGCCTCGGCGCTCGTGCGTCCGTAGGACAGTGAGCGACCGACGGCGCTCTGGTTTCGATCGGGGGCGATGACGGTCACCGAGGCGACCGCCGCGAGGGCGTCGTGGAGTGCGCGGATCCCCGGCGCGTCGATCCCGTCGTCGTTCGTCAAGAGAATCTCCGGTTCGTCGTCTCCCTCCATATCACCCGTCTTCGAGGCGGGGGAGGATACGAGTACCTATTCTCAGCAGGAAGTCTGTCCTCAGCCGAGGTCGACGGGGTCGACCTTCAGGTACTCTCGCAACACGACCGTCGCGTACGATCCCTTCGGTAGCGCGAACGAGAGCGTCAACGGATCGGTCTCGAGGCGCAGACCGGTCCGAACGAGCATCGCTCGCCGCGTCCCCGTCGAGTGGAATTCGCCGGGGAGATCGAAGTCGGCGGGTTCGAGGTCGAGATCCTCGAGCACGCGGCGTTCGATCTCACCCTGTTCGCCGTCGGCCAGTTCCGTCTCGGTTCCGACGAGGGGCGCGGTGACGAACGCCCGCCCGCGTTCACAGTGGCGCGTAACCGAGCGCACACGTCGCTCGTCGACGCGCTGGAGTCGGTCGGTGTCGGGCAACTCGAGACCGGCAGGCGCGTCAGTGTCGGCGAAACAGACCACGTCGCCTTCGACGGGGCGGTCGAAGGGAAGCCCGCGCTCGAGGCGCTCGCTGAGCATCAGGTTGAACGCGTAGGACTGAGCGGCGTGGACGAACAGCCGCTGGAGATTCGAGGGAAGGCGCTCGAGTGTCGCCCTGAAGTCCTCCGGACCCGGCTCTCCGTCACACTCCGCGAGGCCGTGCAAGAGCGAGCGTTCGTACCGGAGCCGGTTGGGAAACCGCTCGAGGGCTTCCTGCCAGTCTTCGCTCTCCTGGACGAACTCGCGTGCGGCCTGCGTCGATTCGGGTTCGGCGTCCGTCGGGTTCCCGAGGTAGGCCATCACCGCCCCCTTCCAGCTCCCGCGGACGATCTCGAGGCCGACCTCGTGCGTCACTGGCCGCCGGCTCCCGAAGCGTTGCTGGCCGAAGAAGTTGGGGACGGCGACGGAAGTCGTCTCTTCGTCCGCACTATCGCCGTCCTCGAGCCCACCGAACTCGTGCAACTCGCTCGAGATTTCGGTCGCAGTCTCCGGCCGACTCGGCTCGCTGACTACGAGTTCGAACTCGTTTCCCGCGAGGTCACCGAACTCGAGGGAGCGTCCCGCACGTCCGAGTACCTCGACATCCGCGCCGTCGACGTCCGGCAGGTCCGCGGGATCGGCCCCGTAGACCGAAAACAGCTGCGTAGTGACCGCGTACTTGTCCTTCGTCCCGGCCCAGTTGACCCGCTCGCGAGAGATGCCGAGTGCATTCGAGAGCCGCGACGCGAAGTCGTTCGTATCCCAGCCCGACAGCGTCACGCGAAAGACGAGATGCGGGTAGGCGTCCGTGGACGCGTCGACGGGTTGGGTCTCGAATCGCTCGAGTTCGCGCACGCGAAAGTGTTCGTCGTCCTCACGAAGGCGGCCGCCGACGCCGTCGGCGTCGCTGACGTAGAGGTCCATGCCGACGGCCTGCTCCGTAGGGTGTGCCGGGCGCATAGCTAAGTATCGTCGCTTTGGCCGCGAGGGATAAATCGGTTCGTTCTCGAGCCGGTCGGATCGCGCGCAGGTTAGACGAGCGCGCCGTCTCAGGCTTCGCTACTGAGGTCCGCGTCGACGCGAACCTCCGAGTCGGTGATCGTCTTGATATTGTCGCTTGGAACCTCGAGGTCGTCCTCACCGGCATCACCGCGGCCGAGACTCTGGATCCAGGCGTTCGTCAGGCTCGGTTCCGGATCGACGTAGGCGACCTGTTCGATGGGATCAATTTCCGTGACGATCCCGATCTGTTCGCCGCGGACGTCCATCAGAAACTTCCCTTCGTCTTCGGTTGAGAGGACGGACATTGCAGGTGTAACCTCGGCAGATTTAGATAAGTATCTACTGGTGTCTGATGAACGAACGTGGCCAACTCAACACCTTCTACCGTCGAGGGAGCCTCGCTACAGCTGTCTCCGAACCTGAACCCTGAGACGGTCAGAACAGCGAGAGTTCGCCGGTGACGCTGTCGACTCGGTCGTCAGCCGCCGGGCCGACGGCGAGGGTGGTGACGGTTCCGGGCTCGAGTTGGGTGTGTCCGGCGTCTCTGACGACGGCGTTCGGAATCCCCTCGCTGTCCGCGATGGCGGAGAGTTCGTGGAGTTGACGCTCGCTCTCTCCTTTGAGGACGACCTTCTTCTGGCCGCCCTGTTTCCACTGACTCCGGAGTTGCTTGTCAGCCTTCTCATAGGCCGAAAGTGAGGCGTGTGCGACCTGTGCGGCGAGTTTTCCCTGTCCCATGCCGATGTCCGTGCGGGCGACGATGGCTTGTTTCATGCGCGGACAGAATACGTCGACTCCTATAGCCGCGGCGAAAGCGACAGCGAGACCCGAACGATTTTGGTGAACCGGTTTGTGTGCTGACGTATGTCGACGACGCCGCTCGTCTCCCCCGGCGAGTACTTCGCTCGAGCGGACGCCTTTTCGCGCACGCGAGCGGTCGGCCTCGTGATCGGCTACTGGCTCGCGATCACCCTACTCGGCCTCGTCTGGCGGGTTGGAAGCAATTTCGGTGCGGACTCCGTGTCCATCATATACCTGCTTCAGACCCTCGAGGCGACCCTGCTCTACTGGGTCGTTCCGACGGCCGTCCTGTACGGATTCGGCCTCGCTCTCGGCGCGAGCCTCGAGCCAGCCGAGACGCTTTCCCTCGCAGCCTGGGGACTCGTGCCGCTGCTCGCGGGGGAACTCGTGACGAACGCCCTCCTCTCCGCGATCGTCGCGCTCGAGGTCGATCTGAGCGGCGTCCCGGTGGACCCCGACCTGTGGATTCTCGTACCGCTCACGCTGCTCGCGTGCGCCTGGGCGGCAGTGATCTGGCGCGGCGGGCTCTGGCACGGAATCGGACTCGATCGCTCGACGGCCACGACGACGGCCCTGCTCGCCGCGGGCGTCTGTGCCGCGTTGTTGCTCTTCCCGATGATTTCGGTGCTCATCTGAATTGCTCCGGCGGACGTGGGAGTCCTCGAGTGAAGCCGAACCGTTTACACCACCCGCGTTCGACTGCTCGCGTATGATCCTTTCCGACGCGGACATTCTGGCGCGACTCGAGGCGGGAGAGCTCGCCATCGAACCCTTAGACGATCCGGAACTCCAGATTCAACCCGCGAGCGTCGACCTCAGATTGGGTCGGGAATTCCTCGAGTTCCAGCGGACGAACATCCCCTGTATCCACCCCAACTCCGAGCAGGAAGTCGACGAGTACGTGACGGAGACGATCGTCGAGGACGGCGACGACTTCATCCTCCACCCCGGCGATTTCGTGCTGGGAACGACCTACGAGCGCGTCGAAATCCCCGCGGACTTGATCGCCCACGTCGAAGGTCGTTCCTCGCTGGGTCGCCTCGCCGTCGTCGTCCACGCCACCGCAGGCCTCTGTGACCCCGGCTACCGCGGCCAAATCACCCTCGAGTTATCGAACCTCGGCACGGCACCCGTCGCGCTCACCCCCGGGATGCGGATTTCGCAGTTGACGTTCACCGAGTTGAAGACGGAAGCCGAGCGACCCTACGGCAGCGACCGCGGCTCGAAGTACCAGGATCAAGACGGCCCGCAGGCCTCGAGAATCCAGAGCGACGACGAGTTCGGCGGCGACCAACTCGAGCGCGAGTAACCCACTCGAGTGCTCGCTGAGTACAGAACACGGATAGTGGGGAGGCCTCCTTTGGTGGAGTGATTCGCCTTCGTGAGCGAGACGGATAGTCAGTCTCGAGGGCCGACGCAGGATTCGATCTCGAGTGAGTGGTCGAGACGAGACCGATACTCAGGAGCCGAGGGTGATCGGTCGACGTTCCTCATCTCTTCAGGACTTCAGGTGGCAACCGACAGCCACAGGGCGCGACCTGCGCCGCGGACGGTTCGACGAGCGCGACGACCATCACGTTGCGGTGGCACTTCGGGCAATTCGTCCAGCGTTTCATGCCGTTCGCGTCGCGGTAGGCGTACTCGTCGTATTGTGCGAGGTCGTCACTCGAGTCTTCGTCGTCGAATGGCTCTGACTCGTAGGTCATCTTGCAGTCCCCCGAACGTGTGACTGCGTTGAGGACTGTGTCCTGTGATTCGTCTGCTGTGCGAGGCGTTTATATCGTCGGAGTAGTAACGTAATCATGGCTTTTCGAATTCCCTTGCGGGATCGGAAGCCACGTCTCGGGTGTTGTGGCACCCGGGGCATTTCAGACGTATGCCCCCGCGGCTTATTGGAGCGTGACTTCCGCCCTAATTACTGTCGTAATTCAACTTATATCTACTGAAACGGCTGTGAAATCGACGCCTCAGGACGTTCTGTGCACGTATTGAAGCCGGTTCGAAACGTCTAGAAATCCTGAGACGACTCGAGCGTAGACCGTCGCTCACTCCTCGAGTTTGTACTTCTGTATCTTTCCGCTCGTCGTCCGCGGGAGGTCCTCGACGAGTTCGACCTCTCGGGGGTGCTTGTAACTCGCGACGCGCTCGAGGCAGTACTCTTTGATCTCCTCGGCCGTGACGTCCTCGCCTGCCTCGAACCCGTCGGCCGGGACGACGAACGCCTTCGGCACTTCGTTGCGTCGCTCGTCGGGAATTCCGACGACGGCGGCGTCAGCGACCGCCTCGTGCTCGAGCAGCAGGTTCTCGAGTTCGCTGGGGTAGACGTTGTAGCCCGCGGTGTTGATCATGTGCTTCTTGCGGTCGACGATTTCGTAGTAGTTCAGCCCGTCGCGACGGGCGATGTCACCGGTGCGGAAGTAGCCGTTCTCCGTAAATGCGGCGTCGGTGGCGTCGGGAAGGTTGTGGTAGCCCTTCATGACCTGCGGGCCGCGCACGAGGAGTTCGCCTTCCTCGCCCGAAGCGACCTCCTCGCCGGCGCTGTCGACGATCTTGCAGTCGGTGATCCGCAGCGGCTGTCCGATCGTCCCGTGGCGCAGACCGAACGAAGACCCGGACTGGGTGTGCGTCGCGCCGTGGGTTTCGGTCAGACCGTACCCTTCGGAGATGTCCACGCCGGCCGTCTCCTCGAATTGCTCCTGGACGGCCGTCGAGAGCTTCGCGCCGCCCTCTGCGGCCGACTCGAGACTCGAGAGGTCGTACTCGCCGAAGTCGTCCGCGGCGACCATATCGGAGTACATCGTCGTCACGCCGACGAAGTGGGTGATCCCCTCCGCTTCGATTAGTTGCATGCACTCCTGTGCGTCCCACTCGAGAGCGCTCCGGAAATAGAGGCTCCCGCCGCCGACGAGCGGCTGGAGGGCCGTGTGCGTAAAGCCCGTGATGTGATAGAGAGGCAGCCAGGTGAGACTCCGCACGTTCTCTGGTTCGACGTCGTCGCTCGAGGCGGCGAGGGTCCAGTTCAGCTGCGAACGCGTGTTCTGGTGAGTCAACTGGGCGCCCTTCGGTTTGCCCGTCGTCCCCGAGGTGTAGGGAAGCAACGCGACGTCGTCGTCCGCTCGCTCGACCAGCGTCGGCGCTCCGCGCACGTCCTCGAAGAAGATATCCTCCGGGTCTCGATCCATGTACTGACTCTCGACGGTGATCACCGCAATGTCCCGACCCGTCTCCTCGAGCGCCTGATCGACGACGGGTCGAAGCGCCGGGTGCGTGACGACGGCTTTCGCGTCGGTGTCCTCGAGTTGGTAGGATACCTCGCGGCGCTTGTACTGGGGATTGACCGGCGATATCACGACGCCGGCTTTGAACGAGCCGAGCGACGCGACGAGGTACTCCGGACAGTTCGGCAAGAAGAGGAGCAAGCGGTCGTCGGGCTCGAGGCCGAGGTCGTGGAGTCCGCCAGCGAATTCGGCCGTCCACGCCTCGAGTTCGGCGTGCGTGGTGCGCTCGTCGTGGTGTTCCATCGCCTGCCCGTTCCCGTGGTGTGTGGCCGTCTCGTCGAAGAGTTTACCAACGTTTCCCTCTCTGGCAGACTGAGGCACATCTGTAAGATCCATGGCGGACGTTACCGAGGTGCACCTATAAAATTTCTCGTTGACGATACCTTCGCCCAAAATAGACGGCCACTCCTCGACGAGACTCGTCGCTCAACTCAGTGTAAGCCTGGCGAGTCAGCCGTTCTGCGGTCAGTGACGTCGAGACACCATTCAATACTGTTAAGGACGCGTGTCTGGACGATATTCCCGATGGTCCGACAGGTCGTGTCTCAGTTCCGCGAGCGCGTCGACATCGTCGACGTGGGTGCCCTAATCGTCTTCCTCGGCGTCTTCTCCGCGGCTGGAATGGACTCAACTGCGATTTCGATCCTCCTCGGAATCGTTGTCGTCGCGCCAGTGCTCCGAGCGACGATGGATGCACTCGGACTCGACCTCGGCCCGGTACTCGCGAAGACGATCCTCGGAGTAATCGTCGCTGTCGCGGGTATCCATGGCTCCTCGAGTGGCGACCTGTGGCTCAGCGGCGCACTCGCCGCGCTTGGCGGTTGGCTTCTATTGGACGCCGTCGACACGTGGCGACACCCTGACGATGGCGACGACACGGCGAATTCGGACATCGACGCAACTACTGTGAGCGTCGACGCACCCAACGCGAACGTCGACACGACCAACGCAGACGGTGAACCGGCCGACGAAGACGATATGTCCAACGAGGAAGTGTACCTCGTCGGCGAGCACAACCGCTGGCTCGTCGAGGCGCTCCGTGAGGCCGACCGACCGCTTACCGCCGCAGAAATCAAATCCGAGACGGGACTCACCGACGAGGACTTCGAGCGCCTGCTCGAGATCCACGGTGAGTCGGGACCGATCGAACGCGTCGGAAACGGCTACACGGTAGACGAGTCCGAAATGGGTGCCCGGGCGATGGTCGAAACCGTCGCTCGAGGAGTCGGTGGCCGCGTCCTCCGGCCGTTTCGCGTCTTTCGAGCGTCTGGCTAATCAGGCGTCGCTCGAGCGAGCACTCACTCGTTGTCGCCGTCGCGTTCTCCGTCCGCCGATTCGACGCGTTTGCCGGTCTCCATCGGGACGACGCGTCGGTCGGCGTCCTCCCACTCGCGCTCGAGTTCGCGCCCGTCGAACAGGCGGTCGAGGAAGACGGCGAGTCCGGCGACTTCGGAGTGTGGTTGGTTCGTGACGCCGACGTTCCAGTCGGCTTCCTCGTAGACGTCGAAGGGGACCTTTTCGGCACCGACGACGACGAGAATCGGTTCACCGTCGCGCCGGTGGGCGTCACGAATCTCGCTTTCGACATTCTGGACCTGCTCGCCGTACATCGTGAGGTGGACGACCCGTCCCTCCCAGTTGCGGATAATCCGTTGTGGGGAGTCGGTGAGTTCGACCTCGAACGGTCCGCCGAAGCGGTCGGTAATGTCCGCGACGGTGTCTCTGGACTGGCCGGCGTTGTCGGGGACCCAGACGCGGTCGGCACCCAGCGCCCGCGCCGTCAGGCCCACGTGGGTCGTCATCCGTTCGTCTCGGCCGGGTCGGTGGCCCAGTCGAAGGACGGCGACCTCGCTCTCGTCGTGCATGCCCTAACCCACTCTCGGACGAGGTTAGGGGGTTTCGTTTTGGAGTGTTGGTTTGGATTGTGGACGGTAGATACCGAAAGGGAGGGCAATACTGAAGATACTCCGACGTATACATACATGTATACATGGCGGACAAAACCATTCGAGTCTCCGAACGGACGTGGCAAAAGCTTCGCTCACGAAAGCAGGGAAGCGAGAGCTTCGATGAGGTCATCGAGCGCGAACTCGAGGATGATGACCCACTCGCTGGATTCGGTGCGTGGAGTGAGACGTCAATCGATGAAGCCGTCCGTGAGGTCAAACAGGAGATGGACGCCGACTTCGGGCGTGAGCCGTGAAAGTTCTCGATAGCAGTTTCTGCGCGGACTTTCTGCGTGGGTACGATCACGCGAAGCAGTTTCGACTCGAACACGAGAACGAGGTACTCGCCTTGCCCGCTATCGGGTTCTACGAGTTGTACCACGGTGCGCTCAAAGTCGGTCGCGATCCGGAAACTGTTGATCGGGATTTACCCTGGGTCAGCCGACTCGAGTACACCCCCGAACACGGATTGGCGGCAGCTCGTATTCTAACCGAATTAGAACACAACGGAAACAGACTCCAGCATCCCGACATGATGATCGCGGGCGTAGCCCGGTCACTCGGCGTTCCCGTTGTTACGTGCGACGACGGGTTCACCGATATCGACTCGCTCGAGGTCGAAAATCCGCGTCAGTTGTACGGCTGAGCACTACTGAACGCGTCCCAGTTCGCGCCGATAGGCTCTTGGCCATCCCTGCGAAACGCTCTCAGTATGTGCGATCAGGCGGACGGTCGGGTGATCGGTCGATGACGAACGTCGCCGAGTGGATTCGACACGCGCGCGAGGACCGGTGGGGAATTCTCGTCGACCTCGTATTCGCCATCGTCTGGGTGACGATGGTCGACCTGCTCTTTCGCGTCCTCGAGGGCCCGGACTGGGCGTACTACATGTTCATGCTCGCCGGCATCGTCGCCTACTTCGGTTTCTTCATCAGCCTCGAGATGGCGACGGCGAATCGAGAGTGAGCGGAAAATCAGCTTATAGGACCTGAGCCGACTCGAGTAAAATCACAGGAGGGGACTCGCGTCGACCGCGTCGTGGGTCAGTCCTCGCGAACGTCGACGACGAGGACCGGGATGTCCGTCGTTCGCAGCGTTCGCTCGGCGACGCTGCCCAGGAGTGCTCGCCGAACACCGCCGCGTCCGGCAGATCCCATTACGATCAGATTGACCCCGTTGTCGTCGGCGTACTTTGCGATCTGTCGATGGGGCTGCCCGCCGACGATCGCCTCCGTCACGTCGATACCGTGCTCGCCGGCCCGCCCGGTGACGTAGTCGATCGCCGTTCTGGCTCGAGCCTCGAGTTCGGGCATCTCGTCGAATCGGCCCGCGTGAATTCGGTCGACCTGTTCGGCGCCGAGCGTGATATCCATGGTGCTCGTGTCGACGACGTACAGCGCGTGGACGTCCGCGCCGTATCGATCTGCGATGTCGACAGCGTGGTCGACCGCGTTCTCCGCAACGTCGCTTCCGTCGGTTGGAACGAGAATCGTGTCGTACATGGTTACTCCTCCGTCTCAGGTTCGCTATCGGTGTCGTCGTCTGTCGGACGATCGGCAACGTCAGTGGCCGATCCACCGTCGGCCGCTCCGTCCTCGAGGCCGCCGTCGGTCGCGATGTCCTCCGCCGATTCCATCTGTTGCATCGGCTCTGGACTGTGACACTGTCGAACGAGGCGCTTGACGTCTTCGGGTGGCTCGTCCGTGAGCACCGAGACGACGATGATCACGCTGAAGACGATCGGAACGCCGAGCAGCGCCGAGGACGTTCCGGGCAACCACGTGGCAACCGTCGGGAATACGGCCTCCTCGACGCCGGTGTACATCGGAATCGCCGTGTCGTTGAGGATCGCGCCGAACGAGAGGACGATTCCCGCGAGCATGCCGGCGATCGCGCCCTCTTTGGTCGTGTTCTCCCACCAGAGGCCGAGGAAGAACACGGGGAAGAAGATACTGCCGGCGATGGCGAACGCCATCGCGACGAGTTCGCCGATGAGCGCCGGCGGGTTGAGGCCGATGAGCGTCACGAGCGCACCGATTCCGAGAATCGTCGCTCGACCGACGATCATCTGCTCGCGCTGGGTCGCGTTGTCCTTGTAGAGGTTCGTGTAGATGTCGTGTGCTGCCGCCGACGAGGCGGTGATGAACAGTCCGGCGGTCGTCGCGAGCGCCGCAGCGACCGCACCCGCGGCGACCAGTCCGACCAGCCACTCCGGCAAGTCGGCGAGTTGCGTCGTGAGGACGACGAGCGCGTCGGCCTCGATACCGAGCATCTCACCGTCGCCGGTCGCGAACCCGCCTCCCTCGGTTACTTCTTCGTTGTAGAGCAAGCCACCGAACGCGGCGTAGGCAGCCGTTCCCCAGTACAGCAGGCAGATGAAGAACAGGCCCCACACGGTCGACCAGCGAGCCGTCCGCTCGTTTTCGACCGTGTAGAAACGGACGAGCACGTGCGGAAGCCCACAGGTCCCGACGATCAGGCTGAACGCCAGTGCGATCCAGCCGTAGTAGCCCGCAGCGGCAAAGGGCTCGACGAACTGCGTCTCGATTGCGGCGGCCGCCGAGACTTCGGATCCGAACTCGAGGTAGGGCAGGACGGTCGAGTACCCCTGTGACCAGCCGACTGCGTAGAGGCCGAGCGTGAAGGCGATGATGAGGATGACGTACTGGATGGCCATGTTCTTCGTCGTCCCGAGCATCCCCGAGAGGGCGACGTAGGCGATGGTGACGCCCATCAACAGGATGACCCCCATCTCGTAGGAGATGCCGAAGATGTACTGTGCCATCAGTCCCATTCCGCTGGCCTGGCCGATCGCGTAGGTGAACGCGATCGCGAGCGTCGTGAACGCTGCAATTCCGCGCGCCCAGTCGGAGTAGAACCGGTCTCCGACGAAGTCGGGGGCGGTGTACTTTCCGAACCGGCGGAACTGCGCGGCCAGGAAGATGAGCAGGATGAAGTACCCCGTCGTCCAGCCGACGACGTACGCCAACCCGAAGTACCCCGAGAGGGCGACGAGCGACGCGACGCCGAGGTAGGAGGCCGCACTCATCCAGTTCGCGCCGATCGCCATCCCGTTCTCGATCGATCCGATCGAGCGGCCGGCGACCCAGAGTTCGTCGACTGCGGCAACTCGGAAGAAGTAGCCGACACCGAGGAACAAAATGAGCATGGCAGCCACCGTCAACGCCGGGACGAGTTTGAACTCACCGACGTCGAGGGCTGTCTCCTGCAGGATCACCGGATCGACCGCTTCGATCATGGTTCACCTCCGTCCGCAGCGACGGTTCCGTCGGACTCCGCCGCTTCTTCGTGTGAAATTCCGTACTTCGTATCCAGTCGGTCCCGTTGCATCGCGTAGCCGACCGAGAGCAACAACGCGCCAAGCGGTGTAACGATCGCCGCCAGGAAGAAGTGCAGCGGGAAGCCCCCGAGCACAGTCGTCTCGGTCATGAACTCCGGCGCGAACAGAATTGCCGTCGTCGGTCCGAACACGACGACGATCCACGCAACGAACGAGAGCCAGATCACGCGCAAGTGATCCCGCATGAACGGCGTCGCCGGCTTGAAGATATTTATTTCCTTATCGAGGTACGCTTCGGTCTTGACGCCGCCGTCCGTTTCGGCGGCGTGCTCCGTATCTTGGCTGGTATTATCTGACATATTCTGAGAGTTTGGTATGTTCGTCGTCTTTTAGTTGAAAAAAGAACGACGTGGTTACTCGGATTCGACCTGTTCTGCGATATCGTCGACGACTTCCGGATTCCGGAGCGTCGAGGTGTTGCCAAGCTCGTTGCCACTCGCGATGTTCTCGAGCAAGCGGCGCATGATCTTGCCCGAGCGGGTCTTCGGCAGTTCGGGCGTGAAGATCACGTCTTCTGGCTTGGCGATCGGGCCGATCGAGTCGAGGATGCCCTCGACGACGCCCTCCTCGAGGTCGTCGTCGGGTTCGTGGCCGTCTTCTGGAATCGCGTAAACGTAGACGGCTTCGCCTTTCACGTCGTGGTCGCCGCCGACGACGGCGGCTTCGGCGACGCCTTCGACGCCGACCACGGCCGACTCGATTTCCATCGTGCCGAGTCGGTGTCCGGAGACGTTGATCACGTCGTCAACGCGTCCGAGGACGGTGATGAAGCCGTCGTCGTCGATTTTTGCACCGTCTTCGGGGAAGTACACCCACTCGTCGGCTTCTTGGTCGGAGTACTCCTGCCAGTACTCCTGAAGGAAGCGCTCGTCGTTCTGGTAGAGCGTGCGCAACATCCCCGGCCACGGTTTGTCCACGGTGAGGTAGCCGGCGTTCCCGGCGTCAACTTCGTTGCCCTCAGCGTCGACGACTTTGCCGCTGATTCCCGGTAGGGCTGGGCCGGCGGAGCCGGGTTTCATCGTATCGATCCCCGGTATCGTCGTGATCATGTGGCCGCCGGTTTCGGTCTGCCACCAGGTGTCGACGATCGGACAGCTCTCGCCGCCGATGTGTTTGTAGTACCACTTCCACGCACGCGGATTGATCGGTTCGCCGACGGTGCCAAGCAGGCGCAGCGAGGAGAGGTCGTGTCGAGCCGGATACTCCTCGCCCCACTTCATGAACGCCCGGATCGCCGTCGGTGCGGTGTAGAGCGTATCGACTCGGTTCTTCTCGACGAGTTCCCACATCCGATCCTTGTCGGGGTAGTCGGGCGTTCCCTCGTACATCATCGTCGTCGTTCCGAGCGCGAGCGGGCCGTAGACGATGTAGGAGTGGCCGGTGATCCAGCCGATGTCGGCCGCACACCAGTAGGTATCCTCCGGCTTCACGTCCAACACGGCGTGGCTCGTCCACGCAGTGTAGGCCAGATAGCCGCCCGTGGTGTGTTTGACACCCTTGGGCTCGCCGGTGGTCCCCGACGTGTACATCAAGAACAGCATGTCCTCGGCGTCTCTCGAGACCGGTTCGACGCTCTCGCCCTCGTGCTCGTCGACGAGTTCGTCGTAATCGGTCTGATTGTCCGCGAGCGAGTGCTCGAGGGCGTCGCCGAGTCGGTCGACGACGACGACGTCCGAGACGTCGTGTTCGACGCCCTCGAGACCCTCGTTCGCCTTCGAGAGGTGGTCGAGAGCGTCACCACGCCGGTAGTAGCCGTCGCAGGTGACGAGGTGCTCGCTGTCGGCGGCGTTCATCCGCGTCGCGAGCGCGTCGGCCGAGAAGCCGGCGAAGACCACCGCGTGAGGCGCGCCGATACGGGCACACGCGAGCATGGCGATCGGAAGTTCGGGGATCATCGGCATGTAGAGGGTGACGACGTCGTCTTCTTCGACGCCGAGGTCGCGCAGCGTCGCGGCGAACGCTTCGACCTCGTTCAACAAGTCACCGTACGTGTACGTGCGCGTCTCGCCCAGTTCGCCCTCCCACTTGATCGCCGCGCGGTTCTTCGCGCCGTCTTCGACGTGTCGGTCGAGACAGTTGTACGACGCGTTCAGGTCGCCGCCGGTAAACCACTCGTAGAACGGTTCGTCGCTGTCGTCGAGCACCGTGTCGTACTCGTTCTCCCAGGACAGCAAGTCGGCTGCCTGTTCCCAACACTCGGGCCAATTCTCCTCGAACTCGTCGTAAATTCCCGGATCCGTGACGTTCGCTTGCTCGACGAACGACTCGGGAGGCTCGAAGGCTTCCTGCTCTTCGAGTCGTGCCTCGAGACTGGCTTCCTCCTGTGACATGATACACCATTCCAATGGACAACCAGTATAGTAAATCCGCCATCTAGGTGTACAAAACGGGATCGAAAACGAAGTGGTCACGTGACGAACGGCGAATATATTAGGGAGTTATATCTGGTTATACCGGCCGACAGTCTCGCCTCTTCGCTGGGACGACACGACACGTCACCCGTTGGCTGCCAGCGTTCGAGGACGACATCGCGAGAGAACGGAACTCGCTCTAGAAGCTTAGTGTCTGTTTCGGACGAAAGACTGCAAGTGCTAGATTCGAGTTCGATCACTCGCGTCGATACTCGATGTCGTCGACGGCGATATCTTCTCCATCCGGCTCGTCGAAAAACGTCCGGAGGAGTTCGTGTTGGCCCTTACGGAGGTGGTTGTGAAGCGTCGGGGACGAGATACCCATCGCGTCGGCGATCTCTTCTGCCGTACTCTCCCGTGGCCAATCGTAGTAGCCGCCGAAGTACGCGGCCCGAAGCGACACCTCCTGTCGATCCGTCAGACGATCCTCGAGACCCTCGCGAAACTGTTGAGCCGTCTGGACGGTGCGTTCTGCTTCGCGCTTGCCGACGAGTTCCGAGTCCGGAAACGAACTCCGGAGGCCGTCGACGATCGTTCGCAGATCGGCGTCGGCCGCACACTCGGCCGTGATCGTCGCGATACCACCCTCGAATCGCGCGTCGAGGACGGTGGTCCCGTACTCGGTGAGCGTCACGATCGGACAGGAGCCGTCGACGACGAACTCGACGCGACAGCCGTCCTCGTCCGTCTCGACCAGCCGGTAATCGTCGATGCCGGGATCGTCGGCGGCGAGGTCGAAGACGTCGGCCGGCGACGCCTCCTCGAGTCGAAGGTAGTAGACCTGCGTCGACTCCGAAATCGCGACCAGCGAGTCGAGTATGAAGCGACACCCGAGTCGTCGCGACGCGTTCACCAGGAACGAGGAGTCATCCCGACAGGCGACCTCGAGTTCGACGACGCGATCGGAAAGCAAGAGGTTACGCCGACGAACGGCAGCGATCGCGTAGCCACCCTGTCGGCCGATGACCTCGAGCCACCGTCGCTCGTCGTCGTCGAACGCGTCCGTTCTGTCGGTTGCGACCGTGAGGAAGCCGTACGACGTATCGCCGTAGGCCAGGGGGACGCGGGCGATCGCACCGTCGCCGTCTGTGGCCGAAGCGCCATCGCCGCGTTCGGATTCGTCGCTCGCCTCTCCGTCGATGTTCAGTGAGACGCCGCGCTTCACCGTCACCGACATCGACCCGTCGTCGGCCGCCGCCGGTTCGTCCGTCCGTCCCCGCCGTTCGCTCGGAAGCGACCGCGAGTCGTCGGGGGGAGACGACGACCCGGCGTCCCACGCCTCGGGTACGAATTCTTCGACGTCGCCGGGGTCGATCCCGCTCGCGGGACGTCGGTCCTGTCGACGCTCGGCGATCGTCGTCCGGTCGATCCAGGCGTACTCGTAGGCTGGCCCCGTCGTCATCGCCGCACACATTTCCGCCTCGATTTCCGCGTGATCTGTCGAGACGAACAGCGACTGCGTGACCCGGCGGTGGGCTTGGGCGACCGCATACCGTCGCTCGAGTTCGTCCCGTCGCGACCGGGTCGACTCGAGGTCCTCGTGTGCGCTCGTGACGTCGCGGACGAAGACGGCGAACCCGCGGTGGCGACTCTGTTCGTCGCGCAGTGGTGAGATGACTTCTGTCGCTCGAAAACGCGAGCCGTCTTCGTGAACGCGCCAGCCGTCGGCTTCGGTGCCCGACTCCTCGAGTGCTGCAGAAAGGATTCGATCGGGTTCGCCGTCGTCGACGGCCTCGTCCGTGTGAAATGCGGAGACGTGCGTCCCGACGATTTCGCCGGCGCGGTAGCCGAACATCGCGGCCGCACTTCGATTCCAGCGGTCGACGTAGCCCTCCGCGTCGAGGCGAAGGAGTGCGTACCGTTCGCTCGCCGCAAGCAGCAAGCGAATAACGCTGTCGTCGCTGACCATCGAGCTGCGTTGGCGTCGACGCTGCTGGCTGCGTTCGGATCCCGCGGGGCGTTCGACGGCGTCGAAGGCGTCGACGATCGCTGCGTCCGTCGGCTCGGGGAGATAGGACTCGAGGGCTTCGAAACTCTGCCAGCCGCCGACGCGCTTGACGACGCGCGGATTGACCGCGTGCTCGACGAGCGCTCGCCGCGCGAAGTGTTGGCGGAGGTCGCTCGTCGACACGTCGCCGAGTGCTGGCTGGTCGAACAGGTCGCTCGCACGGTCTGCGACGTCGGAGACGAGCATCTGGAGCCGTCGAGGCGTCACCGAGAAGATTCGATCGTTCGTCGAAAGGTCGTTGCTCCGGGCGTAGCGGCGAAGCTCTCGCTCGACGTGTGTCGGTAGATACGCCGTCCGTTCCTCGTCCTCGTCGACGGCCGGAACGCGGACGAGGTACCGCGGCGGATCGATCCGAACCTGCTCGACGTGATCGATCGTGAGTTCGGTGAGTTCGCTCGGTCGAAGGCCGACGTCACCACAGAGGCGAACGACGAGCGCCTCTCGGTACGTTTCGGCGGCGTCGAGGAGCGATTCGAACTGCTGGCGCGAGAACGCCGACGAATCTCGATCCTCGAGCATCGTTGTTCGCTCTTTCAGGTGACGCGAATATAATTGTATCGTCCCGGTCGTATTCGAGCGGGCGTCTCACCCGATTGTCACCGATACCAACAGGCGCTCTCGTTTCGCCTGAATAGATACTCCGAAACGATGTCGGGAGAAACCGAGCAGTGTCGCCGGCCGTCACTCCTCGCGAATCTCGGCTTGAATCTCGCCGACGATCTCCGGATTGCGAAGCGCGCTCGTATCACCGAGTTCCTCGCCGTTCGCGACGGCCTCGAGCAAGCGGCGCATGATCTTTCCGGAGCGAGTCTTGGGTAACTCGGGGGTGAAGAGTATCGATTTCGGTTTAGCCATCGGCCCGATCGCGGTTTCGATACTTCGTTCGATCATCTCGCTCATGCCGGACTCGTCCACGCTGTGCCCGCTTTCGGTGCTGACGTAGGCGTAGATATCCGTTCCGTTCGATTCACTCGAGCGTCCGACGACGGCGGCCTCCGCGACGCCGTCGACGTCGGTGATCGCGCTCTCGATTTCCATCGTCCCGAGTCGCCGACCGGAGACGTTGATCACGTCGTCGACGCGCCCGAGGACGGTGATGTAGCCGTCGTCGTCGATCGTGGCCGCGTCGCCGCTGCCGTAGCGCCACTCGTTTTCCTCCGGATTGGAAAACCGTTCCCAGTACTCCTCGCGGAACCGGTCGTCGCCGCTGTAGAGCGTTCGGGCCATCCCCGGCCAGGGTTGGGCGATCGTGAGGTAGCCGGAGTCGCCGGCCTCGACTTCCGTCCCGTCGTCGTCGACGATCTGGACATCGATCCCCGGCAGTCCAGGGCCGGCAGCGCCGGGTTTCATCTCGTCGACGCCCGGTAGCGTCGAAATCGTCACGGCACCGGTTTCGGTCTGCCACCAGGTGTCGACGATCGGGCACTCCTCGTTGCCGACGTGCTCGTAATACCACTGCCACGGCCGTGGACTGATGGGTTCGCCGACGGTACCGAGCAGCCGCAGCGAGGAGAGGTCGTGTTCGTTCGGGTACGACTCACCCCACTTCATGAACGCCCGGATCGCCGTCGGGGCGGTGTAGAAGATGTCTACGGCGTTCCGGTCGACGATCTCCCAGAGGCGGTCTCGGTCCGGGTAGTCCGGCGTCCCTTCGTACATCACCGTCGTCGTTCCGAGCGCGAGCGGGCCGTAGACGATGTAGGAGTGGCCGGTGATCCAGCCGATGTCGGCCGCACACCAGTAGGTGTCCTCGGGTTTGACGTCGAGGACGGCTTGGGTCGTCCAGGCGACGTGAGAGAGGTAGCCACCCGTCGTGTGCACGACACCTTTGGGCTCGCCGGTGGTACCCGACGTGTACATCAAGAACAGCATGTCCTCAGCGTCCCTCGAGACCGGATCGACCGTTTCGCCGGCGAATTTGCGCTGCAGGTCGTGGTAGTCGTACTCGTCGTCGCCGAGGACGTGGGGCATCTCCTCGCCCAGTCGGTCGACGACGACGGTCCGGACGTCCTGATCGACCTCGAGTCGGGCGTTGTCGGCCTTGCTCTTCTGGTTGAACGCGTCGCCGCGGCGGTAGTAGCCGTCGCACGTGACGAGGTACTCGCTGTCGGCGGCGTCCATCCGCGTCGCGAGCGCGTCGGCCGAGAGCCCCGCGAAGACGACGCTGTGGGGCGCACCGATGCGAGCACATGCGAGCATGGCGATCGGTAGTTCGGGAATCATCGGGAGGTAGATCGTCACGACGTCGTCCGCGTCGACGCCAAGCGATCGAAGCGCGGCGGCGAACTCGTTCGTCGCGACGTAGAGGTCCCGATACGTGTACGTCTCTCGCTCGCCGTGTTTTCCCTCCCATCGAATGGCCGTGTGGGTCTTTCGACCATTCTCGAGGTGACGATCGATACAGTTCTCGGCGGCGTTCAATTGCCCGTCAGCGAACCACCGGTAGAAGGGTGCGTCTTCGTCCTCGAGAACGGTTTCGTAGGGCTGATCCCAAGCGAGGAGGTCGGCGGCGCGCTCCCAGCACTCGGGCCAGCGTTCGTCGAACTCGTCGTAGATGTCCGAATCCGTGACGTTCGCTTGCTCGAGGAACGCCGCCGGTGGACGTTGCAGGGATCCAGTCAGGACGGGGTGGTCACGGGCCCACCCATTCCGATCGACCATATACGTTCGAACCGATGGCAGTCAGGTGAATAAACGTTCCTCTGGCAGCACGCACGAATCGCCGTCGGACACCGGGTTGTCACGCCGCCGTCGCGTCGGTGCTATGACGCTATCACGTAAATTCCACGCTGTGGTCGCGCAAGGGACCCCGCGCTCACTCGATCGTCGAGTCGATATCCGCTCGCTCCGCAGGATCGACCTCGTCACCGGGTTCACGAACGACGTAGACGTCGTAACGCTGATCGTTCGCAACCGGGCTCCCGACGCTCGAGTGGGGCGCGATCACGGACCCCGCGTTCTCCGAGCCGATGAAGACGACCGACGCCTCGAGTTCCCTCGCGACGCGTCGAATCTCTCGAACGACGGCCGTCGTCGCCGTCGCCGTCGGTTCCTCGGAACTGACGCGTTCGGTCTGGAACGTCGCCTCTGGTGCGATTTCGGCCGCTCGAGTCTGCAATCCGCGTTCGATCGCGTCGACGTCGAAGGGCTCGCCCATCGTGATCCAGTTTCGCTCTCGAGCGTACTCCGAGTCGTCCGGAATCACCGTCAACACGACGAGTTCTTCGTCGAGGAGGTCCCCGAACGTGGCCGCGGTCTCGAGTGCCTTGTTCGCTAACCTGGACCCATCGAAGGGCGCGAGTACCGTCATACCCCTCTGTGCCACGACGTCGGTGGTAAATGTTCGCCCAGAGGCTCGCATAATTCTCACGCCGCTCGAGACGACGCCGTTTCACTCACGGTTGCTCCGTTCCGCCCACGACCAGCACCGACCGCGACGTCGACCGCAGCAATCTGTCGACGGTACTTCCCAGCAGCGACCCGTGAAACGACGAGTGACCGCGAGCGCCGATGACGATCACGTCGATACCTTTCTCGCCGGCGTAGCGACGGATCTCCTCGTGTGGGATCCCGGATCGAACGGCCGTTTCGACGGCGATCCCGGCGTCATCGGCCGCCACCGTCACGTCCTCGAGAATCTCAGTTGCGCGTTCACGACGGTGCCGTTCGGCTTTTTCCGGATCGACGATTGCGTTGTCGTACTCGGTCCGACTCTCGAGGACAGTGAGGACGAACAGTGTCGCTTCGAGGGAGTTTGCGAGGTCGATTGCACGCTCGGTTGCTTTTGTTGCCGCGTCGCTGCCGTCCGTGGCGAGGAGAATTGCGTCGTCCATGGTGTGTGTTCGTTCCCCTCGAAGAAAGTCCTGTGCTCGAGACCGGATGAACGCGGCTGGCTCGCGCTTTCGACGGCTACTATATGGTGTCAGTCATACGGTCACGTATGTCCGAGGAAGTCCCGGTCAATCGTGTGGATTTACTCGCGCTCGCGGTTGTTTCGCTCGTCGGTGGGGTGGTACTGGCGGTGCTGCTCGCGCCGGTCGAACTCACACCCGAGTTCATCAGCATCGTCTTTCTCGGCATGATGCTTCTGGCGTTCTTCCTGTTTATCCCAGTCATGGGCGCTCGACTCTTCATCGACGACTGGCGCGAGGAGTAGCTCCGACGCGAGTCGTTCTCACTTCGAATCCGGCATCGTCGAATAGTTGGTCGAGACGTTCATGTCCGCCCGTTCGGAGGGTGACGGTGCGACGGTCGAAAGCCGCTCTCGATCTTTGCCCCCCGAGTCGCCGTCGTCGGAACCGAGTCCGGGATCGAGCAGTCCGTCGTCGTCTTCGTCGCCTTCGGCACCCTCTTTTTCGGCTCCTTCTTCGTCCGTCTCCTCCACTTCGTCGGTCGCCTCGTCCGCCTCCTCATCCTCACCGTCGACGACACCGGCTGTCGCTTCCTCGAGTCGCTGTGTGAGGCCCTCGAGGTCGTCGCTTACGTCGGTTACCGTCGACTGAAACGCGTCTCGGAGTTGCTCGCCGATCTCCGATTCGTCCGCCTCGTCATCGTCGGCGGGTTCGTCTGTGTCCGCCTGATCGTCGGTACTCATCTCTTCTTCCTGTGGTTCCTCCCGAGAGTGCCTGAGCGCGTCGGCTACCGTCTCGAGTCCCTCGTGATCGGCCTCGGCCAGATTCGCGAGGTGGAATAGCTGCTGGAGCGTGTCGACGCGTTCCGGATCCCCCTGCGCGATCGCCTCCGGGATCGAATCCGGCTCGCTGCCGTCCGGCAACGTCTCCAATCCGACCGCCTCGAGTATCTCCGATGGGTCTGCGGACTCGAGAAACGCACTCGCCTGTTCGGCCGCCTCGAGTACGTCGGGCTGGTCCGACTCGCTCCCATCGTCGCCGAGCATCGACGCGCTCGCTGTCTCCGCGTCGTGGAGAATCTCGCGTACGTCTTCGGTAGTTGGTTCACTCATGTGTGGCCTCGTTCGTGTCGCCGGTCCGCCGTTCGGGTCGCCCGCCGATGACGGTCGGTCGGGGGACCTCGAGCGAAAGCGGGGTTACGACGCGTTCGCCTCTGCTTCCTCCGTATCGTCGGTTTCCGTTTCTGTGTCCTCCGCGCTCTCCTCCTCGTCGGTTACCGCAGCGATGATCTCTTCGGTCATCTCCTCGCGGCTGAGGTTCGCCTTCACGTCGACGTCTTTTGCGACCGATTGGAGGTCGTTGTAGGACATCACTCCGAGGAAGTCCTCGAGGGTATCCCGGCGGAGGTCTTCGATGTCTTCGACGGACATCTCTTCGTCTTCCGCCGTCGGCTCCTCGGACTCCTCACCCTCCTCGGTCTGGTCCGCTTCGTCGTCGTCGGTATCCGCCCCCTCCTCGTCGGTTTGTTCATCGTCTTCGGCTGTGTCACCCTCCTCCTCCTCACTCTCAGCCGTCTCGTCTGCATCGTCTGACAGTTCGTCGTCGGACTCGGACTCGTCCGCCTCGTCGCCACCGATCTCCCCCTCGAGGAGGTCCTCGAGTCCCTCGTCGTCTGCGACGCGTTCGGTCAACGACTTGATCGTCTCCGACGACGCGCTCTCCGAGAGAGTCTCGCTGAGGGCGGCTTTGATCTCGGTCTTGAGGTCCGATTGCATCTCCGTTCGGTCTTTTCCCTCCTCGAACCCGGCGGCGAGCGACTGATGGATGCCGCGTCCGATCCCCGCACCCAGTTCGCGACCGGCGCGTTCACCGATTTCCCGCCCGACCGCAGCACCGACAGCACTGCCGTCGATACTCTCCTCGATCGATCCCTCACCGAGCAAATCGCTCACCTCGAGTTGGTCGCTTACCTCCTGTGCGACCAGTTCCGACAATCCGCCCTCACTCATCGCCGTCACCTCGAGTACAACGCCGGATTCTGCCCTCGAGACGCTGGCCTACGTGCATGGTTAGTCGTCCTCGCTGTCGGCTTCCTCGCCGTCGCCGTCCGCCTGTTCACTCGAGTCGTCGGCCGATTCCTCGCCCGCGTCGTCGCTTTCCTCACCCTCATTGGCGTCGTCTGTTGCTGATCCGTCGTCGCTTTCCGACTCGGATTCGGCTTCCTCGTCTTCTTCGTCCGCATCTTCTGCCGTCTCGTCGCCGTCTTCTGCCGTCTCGTCATCGCCCTCTGATTCTTCGTCGTCTTCGCTCTCTTCGTCCTCGTCCGTCGCTTCGTCGTCTTCGGCATCGGTCTCTTCGTCCGCATCCTCGTCCGGGCTGAGCAGTTCGTCGACGATCATGTCGCCAATCGTCTCCCCGATCGATTCGCCGATCTTTCGACCGATGAGCGCGCCGAGTTGGCCGCCCAATGCCTCCCCGAGTGGCTTGTCGTCGTCGATTTCGTCCTCCCACTGGGTCCCCTCGACGAGTTCGTGAACGTCGATGTTCTCGGTGATTTTTTGGTAGTCGATTCGCTGGGTCAGTGACTCGGATTGTTCGCTCATTATTGGGCCTCCGCTTGCGACGGCGCGTCAGATTCGTCTCCCGATTCGTCCGCTCGTTGGTCCGGTTCTAACTGCTTGAGAACCTGTTCGATCGCCTGCTCGAGGACGATCGAAATGAGGTCCTCGAGTGGCGACCCCGGAATCAATCCGGCCAGTTTCTCTCTGAGCCAGCTTCCGGCAGCCCTGATTCGGCTGTCCGATTCGGCGTCTTCGTCCGCTGACTCCTCGGTTTCGTCCTCGTCGTCCATCTCGGACTCCGCTTCCCCATCTTCTTCGTCCCCACCAGCCTCTTCGTCCGACTCGCCGATGCCCAAGAGTTTGTTGAGTATCGCTTTCGGCTTGCTCGCGAGCGTACTGAGCAGTTCCTTCGGCTTGCTCGCGAGCGCGGAGAGCAATTCTTTGGGTTTGCTCACCAGCGTGCTGAGAAGGCCTTTGAGCTTCCCGCCGACGCTCTCGAGTACCTGTCGTGGCTTCTCGAGCAGCCCTTTGAGCATTTCCACGGGTTTCCCGAGCATCGATTTCAGTTTCTTCGGGATCGACATCGTGCTGTCCAGAAGCCCGCTGACGGCCGAAAGCAGGTTCCCGAGGAGGTTGTTCTCGCCCGGGCGAGCAGACACGTCGAGCGTGACCGGATTCAGGTTGACCTCGAGGCCGAGTACATCGAGAAAGAGGCCGTCGAGGTCGAGGTGAAGCACGCCGGACGCCTCGTCTCCTTCGTACACGTCGTCGGCGTCTTCGACGTGGTAGTCTTCGGATTCCTCGTCTCCGTCGTCCGCATCTGCGTCGTCGGGTTGTGCGTCGTCGTCCTCCGTTTCGTCCTCGTCGGATTCGTCTTCCGTTTCCGCGTCTTCCGCGGATTCATCGGAATCGTCGGATTCGGTTTCGTCACTTCCGTCTCCGGAATCGTCGGCCGATTCGTCGTCGGGTTCCCCTTCGGTCTCGTCCGATCCATCGTCCGCCGCTTCGGTCTCGTCCGATTCGTCCGCCTCCACATCGTCACCGTCGTCTGTTTCCGCGTCCGCGTCGTCCGACTCCGATTCGGATTGTTCTTCTTCACCCTCGGACGCTTCCGAGAGCTCTGCCTGTCCGCCGTCGGTCACTAGTCGGGTGACCGAACGCTCTTCGCCGCCGTCGTCGTGACGATGACTCGAGGCGTCTGCATCCGTCGCGGGAGCCAGACACTCCGCTGGGTCATCATCTTCCGGACCCGTTGTCATTATACGAGAATACGCACAACAGTCGGCACTGTGGTAATTGGCCTTGCGTGTGCGACTCTCGAGCAGGTCGATAACCGGGGGTAGACGACATCAACGGCGTCCTGACTGTCGGCGTCGAAACCGCGAAAACGAGTCGGTCTGTGCCGATCTTACTCGAGAGTAGCGACGTGCGTTACTCGAGCGTTGCGACGTGGAGTGCGTACTCGCCGCGGGTTCGGTCTTCGTCGTGGTACGCCACGGACTCTTCGATCGCTGCGAGCGTGTTCCCGGCCAACGCACAAGCCGTAGCGATACCCTCGAACGGTTCGACGCCGCGGGAGCCAGACGTGCGGTCGAACCACCGAACGGCGTGGGTGTCGGGGTCGCGAACGCGGAAGTTCTGCGCACACGGCGTCACGACCGTTTCGCCGTCCGTCGCGAGGCCATGGACGAATCCCTGAACGCCCTCAGCCCACAGGAGGTCGCCGTCGGCGTCGAACGTTGCGAGACGGTGCTCGTGTGGATGCCGGTGCTCGGTCTCTCGAGCGTCGACGGCGTAGGTGTTCCCGGTTACGAACGACACCGTCCCGTCGCTCGCGACGGCGTGGTTCGGGTACGCGTAGAGGGTCTCTCCCTCGCGTTCGGTTTCGACTGCGAGGTCGACGTGCCAGCGCTCCGCGCCGCCGGGGCCGAGCAGGTACCCGCGTTTGTCGCCGTGACTCGAGACCGCGATCGAGTCGCCGTCGAAGGAGACGTCACCGACGCGGCGGTCGCCGTCCGTGCCCGGGTCCCACGTCCACTCGAGCCCTCCCGACCCCGTCTCGAGGACGACGAGTCCGGTGTCGTGGTCGCCCATACAGCGGTTGTATCCCACTGCGAGTCGTTCCCCGCTGGCGTCTATATCCAGCGCGATAGGCGAGGCGTCGGTTTCGTACGTCCAGCGAACCGAGCCGTCAGGTGCGAACGCGTAGACGACGCTGTGCCACCGCCGCGTCTCGCCGTCGCGTTCGTACCGTCTCCCGGCGGCGTAGAGCGTCTCACCGTCGGGAGCGACCTCGAGGGCGACGACGTAGGGGAGGTAGAAGATCGTGTCTTTGACGGCTTCGCCGAGGTCGTCGACGGTGTCGTAGCGCCAACGTTGGTCGCCCGTCGTCGCGTCGTAGGCCGCAATGGTTCCCGTGTCGCCGCGTCCGGCGACGACCACCGTCTCAGCAGTTCCGCCGTCCTCGAGCGTCGTGATCCCGACCGCGTGCTCCGGGTGGGTGACCGACCAGCGGGTCTCGAACGATTCGGACCCGGTTGCTCGAGCGGTGACGGTTCCGTCCCACTCGCCGGTAACGACGCACTCGCCGTCGTCGGCCACGTGAACCGCGGATCTGGTCCACATGTGACGACTGCGAGCCGACTCGATGTCGCCGAGGGGGACCGACTGAAACGCGAGGGTCTCCCGTCCGTCCGTTCGGCCGTCTCGGTCGGTATCAGCGGTTTCAGCCATTCTCACTCCTCGGTCGGGAAGAGTTCGTGCAGCGTGTCGTGGGCCTCCCCGAGCCCGTCGACGATGCTCTCACTTTGCACCCGAAGGCGCTTGATCGCTCGCTCGGCGTTTCGAACCTCGAGCAATCGGCCCCGCGTGTAGTCGTATTCGACATCGTCGCGATCCATCGCAGCGACCTCCTCCTCGAGGTCGACCAGCGCCGCGTCGAGGTGGCGTTCGATCGCCGCGAGGTTCTCGGCCTCGACGAGGGCCTCGATCGGTCCCTCGAGGTGGCCCTCGAGTTCTTTCTCCGCGTGGTCGCGGGCGTGTTGGTCCCCGACGCCGAGGACGTTCATCAGTCCGAGTCGTAGTGCTTCGATTTCGTGGCAGCTCATGGGTATGATTGTCGTGGGTTTAGGTGTCGAAGTTCGTCGTCGTAGTCAGCGTACTGTTCGTTTGGTAGCCTACCGTTCGTCTCTCAGAGCGTCTGATCGACCAGGTCGCTCACGATTCGATCGCGATCGAGGTGGTCGCCGACGATCCGTTCTGCGTCCTCGCTCTCGACGTCGCCGTACCAGACGCCGTCCGGGTAGACGGCGACCATCGGCCCGTCGCCACAGCGTCCCAGACAGGACGAGCGCGTAATTCGCGCGTCGCAGTGCTCGGAGTCTCTGGCTTCCTGTCGCAAGCGCTCGAGGACGGCGGGCGAGCCCATATCGGCACAGGTCCGGTTCGTACAGACCGTGACGTGTTTTGCGGGTGCGTCGTGGGTGTGTGGCTCATCGTCGACGTTCTCCCGGTCCGCGTGGGCGTCCTGATGAGCCAGCGCGCGCAACATGGCGCGAGCGCCGCCGACGTCTTCCTCGTAGCCCTCGAGGTCGACCTTGTACTTACAGGTGTCACAGGACATCTCCACGCTGTCGCTGCGCGCTTCTTGCCAGCGATCGGCGAAGACGTCGAGCAGCCGGGAGTCGGTTCCCAACGGGTCCCCGGCCAGCGCGTCGACGTAGGGGTACTCGTCGTCGAACTCGCCCGTCCAGTCGCGAACGCGCTGGGTGAGCACGCCGTCGCCGAGCATGTACGGCAGGACGACGACCGCGTCGGGTCGATGCTTGGAGAGCCCGTGAAGGCTCTCCTCGAGCGTCGGCTCCGTGACGCCGATAAACGACGCCTCGACGCGGTCGAACTCGCGGCCCTCGTAGAGCAGTCGGGCGAGTTTGTGCACGTCGCCGTTGGCGTCCGGATCGCTCGAGCCCCGACCGCAGAGCACGACGGCGACGTCGTCTTCGGTGCGGTCGACGCCCAATTCGGCTTCGACCGCGCCGGCCCGATCGTCCAGCAGGTCCAAAATCGCTGGATGAATGCCCAGGTGCGCGCCGGTGTCGATCTCGAGGTCGTAGCGTCCGCGGGCCTGCTCGATGGCCAGTGGCACGTCGTTCTTGACGTGACTCGCGGCGAACAGCGAGCAGTGGACGGCCGTCACCTGCGAGGCGACCGGCGCGAGCCCGGATACGGCCTCGTCGATCGACGGCTCCGCGAGCTCGAGGAAAGCGACGTCGACCGGGATTCCGAGACGGGACTCGAGGCCCGCTGCGAGTTCGCGGACCTGATCGTTCGATTTCTCTCGACGCGAGCCGTGACCGATCAGGAGGACGGCCTCGTCGTCGAAAGCGGCCGTCGACATCGCGGATCGTGACTCGTCGGGTGTGCTCATCGTGGTAGTGTATCGAAACCGCTAGTCGTCGTACGATTCGGCCTGCTCGAGGCTGGCCTCGAGTTTGCGTCGTCGACTCGGTGCGAACAGGCCGGTCTCCCCGCAGTTCTCGTAGAGCCACGTCCCGAAGGCGGGGGCGGCCTCGTCGTCGACGCCGAACCAGTAGCCGCCCGAGGAAGTCTCTCCGAGGTCGCCGTAGGGCGCGTCCACGGGACAGTCGTCGATCAACTCCCGAACTAACTCGAGCAACTCTCGATCCTCGTGGACGAACGAGATGCCGACCGTTCCGCTCGAGGACTTGAAGCAGATCGTGCCACAGCCCTCGAGCAGTCCGCGGAGGAGCTCTCGGTCGTGACTCGAGAACGCGCCGAAACGGTAGTGTCCGCGGCCGTCGACGGGGAGGCCCAGTGCGCCGTTGCGTCCCAGCAGGGTCGAGTCGCTATCGCCCTCACCCCCGCCGATCGAGAGCGTGTACTCGTCCTCCGTTCGGGTGATCGACGTATCGTGCGCGTAGTCTCGACTGGTCGTCTCGTGCTCGAGGTTGCCGCCCGCAATCGCGGCGAGGACCTGTGCGGACGACTCGTCGTTAGTCACGACCTCGATCTGATCGGTAGCAACGTCGCCGCTTCCGGCGACATGGCCCCAGAGGTACGCCGACGCGGGGTGGCCCGCGAGCGGATCGGCTGGAACCTCGATCTCGAGCGCGTCCTCGTCGCCTGTGGGCTGTGTCTCGCTCATTTGCCCACCTCTTCGACGATGATCGCGTCCGTCGGACAGGCTGCGGCGGCCTGCTTCGCTTCGTCGATGCGGTCGTCGTCGAACGTCGCGACGACGCGCTCGGCGGTGTCGGTAACCTCGCCCTCGCAGTCGTAGACGGGATCCGCGCTCGGGTCGATCGTTGCGAGGCCGTCCTCGCCCTCGACAAATCGCGGGTCGCGCGTCAGGCAGGCGAAGATGCCGTCGCAGGCGTCTTTCTCGATGGTAACTTCGTATCGTGACATTGGTTGTTGGGTTCGTGTCGCTGGTCGAATCGGTCGCTCAGTAGTCGTACTTCGTCTCGTAGCCCCGCGGCGTCACCATCCGGTCGTCCCAGACGTAGGTGTCCTCGGTGCCGACGACGATGGTCGTCGTCATGTCGATAATCTCGCTCTCGCCCAACTCCTCGAGTTCGGCGAGTTCGGTGATCATCACCTGCTCGTCCTCGCGGCCCGCGCCGTGGACGATGCCGACCGGCGTGTCCGGCTCGCGGTGCGTGAGCAGGATCTCACAGCACTTCTGGAAGTTGTCGCGGCGCTTGCGACTCCACGGATTGTAGATCGTGATCGTGAAGCTCTCGCTGGCCACGGAGTGCAGCCGCGACTCGATCTCGGGCATGGGCACGAGGTGATCCGACAAGGAGACCGAGACGGTGTCGTTCACCAGCGGCGCGCCCAGGCGGGCCGCACAGGATTGGGCCGCCGGCACGCCCGGGATCACGTCGAAGTCGACCATCGAGGCCGTCGCGCCCTTGGACTCGAGGATCTCGAGCGCCAGCCCCGCCAGCGCGTAGACGTTGGGGTCGCCGCTGCCGACGATGGCGACGTCGTTGCCCGCGAGCGTGCGGTCGATGGACTCCTCGGTTCGGGAGACCTCTCCACACATCGGCGTGTCGTAGATGTCGTCGGCCTGCTCGGTGATCTCGTCCGGAATGAGTTCGATGTAGGTCGTGTAGCCGACGATGTGGTCGGCCTCGAGCAGCGCCGTCTTGGCTCGCTCGGTCATCCCCTCCGCGTGGCCGGGGCCGAGTCCGACGGCGGTTAGCTGGCCGGGATCGGCGTCGAAATCGTCGACTTTCGCGCCGACCTCCTGTTCGTTGCTGCTCGAGTCGTCGTCCGAACTCGAGGCGCCACACTTCGATCCCGACGAGTCCGAAGACGAGGCGCTCGAGGCCCCGCATTTGGAGCCCGAGTCGTCGCTCGTGTTGCTCGAGGAGGCACCGCACTTCGAGGTGCTCGAGGCCTCGGATTCAGTCCTGGTTTCGGTCTCGGTTTCAGTGGTACTCGAGGCACCGCATTTAGAGGTCGATTCGTCGGCGTCTGCGTTTGTGTCAGTGCTCATGGTTGGATTCTGTGTCTCGTTAGAAATCGTCGACGTCACGCCCGCCGCGCGGGGTGACGAGGTACGTTCGGTCGTCGTTGCGCCAGGTTTCGGTCTCGTGGTTGCCGATGATCAACGAGGTGCCCATCCCGGAGACCTTGTCGTCGTGGTCGGCGGCCTCGCCGAGGGTGGTGACGAACTCGCTCTCGCCGTTTCGGCCGGCGTCCGCGCGGCCGGCGTCGTTGACGATAGCCACGAGGGCGTCGTCGGTTCGCTCTTCGCGAACGATATCGACCGCCTTCTCGTAGTTTCGCCAGCAGTTGTAGAGGACGATCACGAAGTCGCTGATTGCGGCTGCGCGAAGCTTTTCCTCGATCTCGTCCCAGCCGCGCCACTTGTCCGACAGCGAGATCGTACAGAAGTCGTTGCAAAGCGGCGCGCCGACGTTTGCCGACCCGCCCAGTGCGGCCGTGATTCCGGGGACGATTTCGATCGGCACGTCGGTAGCGTCCTCCTCCTCGGCCATCTTGAAGATGAGGTCGGACTTGCCGTAGACCGAGGGATCGCCACCCGAGACGTGAGCGACGTCTTTCCCCTCGCGGACGTAATCGAACGCCGCGCGGGCGAGTTCGATCTGTCGGCCCATCGTCGAGCGGACGATCTCCTGTTCGAAGCCGTCATCTCGAGTCGCGAATCCTTCGTCGTCGACGGCGTCCTCAGGCGGAAGGGTCCCGTCATCGCGCAGGAACTCCTGGTAGAGACTCGAGGCGATGACGACCTCCGAGGATTCGATGACGCGCTTTGCCTTCGCGGTCATGTGATCCGGCAGGCCCGGACCGATGCCGACGACGTAGAGGGTGCCGTGGTCGTCGGGGGTGCCGTCACTGGTATCGGCAGCTGAATCGTCGACGCTCATCGACCGATCGCCACCGTAACCTCGTTTTCGTAACCGATCTTCTCGAGTACGAGTTCCTGCTCGGCACCGCCGGCGATCGCCGAGGCCTCGGAGACGCCGGGCCAGCCGATCAGCTCCTTCGATTTCGAGGGCGTCGGCCCCTCGTGCTCGAGCAGCGTTTCCTTGTCGAAGGCGACGACGCCGAGGTCGAGTTCCTGGGCGGCCTCGAGGAGACCCTCCTCGTCCTCCTTTCGGGTCGCGGTGCCGACGAATTCAACGTCCGAGAGGTCGTACTCTGTTTGCTCGAGGGCCTCCTTCCACGCGGCGATAAAGGACTCTTTGCTCGCGCCGGAGACGCTGCCGGTGCCGATGACGATCCCGTCTGCTTTATTTCGCTTGAGGACAGTCACGTCGTCGCCGACGAGGACGGCCTTCGGGCCCTCGAGTCGCTCGACGGGACCCAGATTATCGTCCAGTACGGCGAGGTTCGTCTTCACTGTCGAGTCGCCGTTGACGACGTGGGTGTCCATCGCCTTCGCGCGGGACTCGACGCCCTGCTTGCCCGCGGCCTCGCTCGCGGTGGTCATCGCCGGAACGGCGCCCATCGTCGCCAGATCCTGTGCGACCTGATTCGCGCCGTGGTGGCCGCCCGTGATCGGAATCGCCCACGTGAGTTCCTCGTCGACGACGCAGATCGCGGGGTCCTCCCACTTGTCGTCGAGCAGGTGGGCCGTCTTTCGCATCGCGATCCCCGAGGCCATCAGCCCGATGAAGCAGTCGTACTCGCCCCAGTGTTCCTCGAAGACCGTGCCGTGGTACTCGATGATGTCGATTTGCTCGTATCGATCCTCGAGTTCGGCCTGGATCTCCTCGGCGGTCTCCATCTTTCGACCGAAGGAGATGATCGCGATCTCTTCGGCGACTTCGCCGTCCGAATCGGCCGTCGAACAGTGGCCGCCCGAATCTGTACTCGAACTCGAGTCGCCCGTCTCGTCCGTATTCTTCGTTCCTGAACTCATGATGAAACCTCCATCGTCGCAAACCCGTCCGTTCCACGCGCTACAGACCCGTCCGGACCACCGCGGGGGTGGGACTGAAAGGGGCTGGCTCGGTCGACCCGGTGAGACGACGTAAGGACCGCAACGGAGTGAGGACCGCAGCGAGTCGCAACCGGTCGAGCGAGGCAGGGGCTTTCGAGGTATCCGCGCTCGTTGTTCCAACTCATTTCAGTCATCGCTCGCCTCCGTCTCTCCCGAACTTCCCGAAGAGCCCCGATTCGCCCAGTCGCCGTAGAGGAAGGATCGCTCGTAACCGGCACCCGTCACGGCGTCGCCGATAACCACCATCGCGGAGGCCCGGTAGCCTGCTTCCTCCACTTTATCCGCAATAGTCCCGACCGTTCCGATAATCACGTCCTCGTCGGGCCAGGAGGCGTGGTAGATCACGCCGACCGGGGTCTCGGGGTCGTGGCCGTCCTCGAGCAGGCGATCCATCGTATCCCGAACGGCGTGGGTCCCGAGGTAGATGCAACTCGTCACGTCGCCCATTCCGACGAACTCGGAGATGTGGTCTTCCTCCTCGGTCAGGGTCTTGCCCTGTGGCCGGGTGAACGCAACGTGGTTCGACACCTCGTTCAGCGTCAGTTGGGTCCGCAGCGTCGCGCTGGCTGCAAACGCAGACGTTACGCCGGGAACGAAGTAGGTCGGGACGTCCTCGTGTTCTAAGGCGTCCATCTGCTCGAGGGCGGCCCCGTAGATCGCGGGATCGCCGCTGTGCAGACGGACGACGTTTTCGCCCTCTTCGTAGGAATCTCGCATCAACGGGATCAGTTCCTCGAGGTCCTTCCCCACGGAGTTCACGAGTTCGGCGTGGGCGCAGTACTCCTCGAGCAGTTCGCTGTTGACCAGCGACCCCGCGTGAACGACGAGGTCTGCCCTCTCGAGCAGTTCCTTCCCGGCCACCGTCAGCAGCCGCGGGTTGCCGGGGCCAGCGCCGACGAAGGGAATTCCCTCCTGTTCGTCGCCGGCGTTGTGTTCGAAAATTCGGTCGTCCAGTTCCTCGCGGCGACGTTCGCCCTGCGCGTCGATCGCCTGCTGGGGGTCGTCGCCACCATCCGTTGCAACCGGTCTCGCAGCGTCGTCGTTCGTAGTTGTCTCCGTCATTCTCAGTGGCCTCCACAGTCGCCGTGGGTGCAACCCTCGGCGATTTCTTCCGTCACTACTGCTCCGCCGTCTGCCAACGGCTCCTCGCTCGCGGTCGATTCGTCCTCGCTCGCGCCACGCTCGCTGCTTTCGGCCTCCGCCTCGAAGGCAGCCGTCGCCTGCTCGACCTCGAGATCCTCCTTCACCGCGTACGCCAACGTGTAGTAATCGCGTTCGTCGATATCCTCGGGATCGTCCGTCACCAGCGTCTCTCCTTGCTCCATGAACAGCCGACGGCCGTAGGTCACGTCGTAACCCGCCTCGAGGAGCCCCTCGTGGGTCGCCGGCGCGTCGGTGACCTTGAAGCAGATCATTCGATCCGGGCCCGTCGGGCTGTGGCCGTTCGCGGCCTCGCGAAGCGAGAGTCCCGCGCCGGCTTCGATCTCGACGCCCATCGCGGTCGCGAAGGCCGTCACCGCACTGACGCCGGGGACGATCTCCAACTCGACGTCGGGATGGAAGGCGTCGATCGTCCGGCGCAGGTGCCCGAAGGTCGAGTAGACGTTCGGATCACCCAGCGTGACGAAGGCGACGTTGCCCTCGCGTGCGTTTGGCGCGATCTCCGCCGCGGCCTCCTTCCACGCCGCGCGAAGCTTCTCCTCGTCTTTCGTCATCGGGAAATCCAGATCCCCGATTTTCGACTCGTCGACGTGCGCTAAGGCGACGCTTCGCGAGAGGCGACCCGGCGAGTAGACCACGTCGGCCTCCTCGAGCACCTGCTTCCCGCGAACGGTTACGAGGTCGGCCTCACCGGGGCCGAGTCCAACGCCGTAGAGTGTCACTGGTTCTCACCCTGGTACTCGGCTTCCGTCTCGCCGTCCGAATCCGCCGTTGCGCTTCCGACCAGCATGTACACCGGATTCTCCGAGTCGAAACTCGTCGCGCCGGCGAGTTCGTAGCCGTGACTCACCTGAAACTGGACGACTTCCTCGAGAATGTCGCGTTCGCGGAAGGCTTCCGTCGCCTTCCCCGCGACCTCGAGTCGCGAGACGTTCATCACGATTCGGTCGACCTCGGTGTCGACGGCGTGATCGAGAACGGCCTCGAAGTTCCGGCTGCCGCCCAGAAAGAGGGCGTCAGCGTCGTCCGGCAATCCCTCCGGAGCTTCTGCGTTTCGGAGTTCGACGTCCGCTCGGAGCGACTCCTCGTTCGCCGCGAGGTTCTTTTCCGTCGTCTCGAGTCGCTCGGCCTTTCGCTCGAGGGCCGTCACGTCTCCGGCTCTGCGTGCGGCGTCGATCGTGATGGCTCCCGTACAGGAGCCGACCTCCGCAAAGTGGTCGTCGTCCTCGAGTGCGAGCTTCGAGTGGACGACGGCGCGGACCTCTGGTTTGGTGGGTCCGGCCTTCGCGTCGTGTGGGAGCGCGATGGGTGGCATCACCTGAGTGAACAGAGGCCTCTCCTAAAACAATTTTGTTTGTGGTAGAACAAGCTACATTGTCAAAGTGTGGTTGCAGTAGCACAATCGGAGTAGCTAGTTAACCATGTGCCGCTGTCGCTCGAAGTAGGTAGTATTGCTGGGGAGAAACGAGACGGGTCGATCAGTCCGCGGCGCGTGCCGTCTGCACGACCTGCCTGACGTCGCTGTACTCCTCGAAGCGCTCGCGACCGATGTAGTCGATCGTATCCTGCAGGTACTGTGTCGTCTGCTTGCCGATTTTGGCCTGATCGTAGCCCTCGAAGGGCATCTCCATCGGCACGTCCGCGAGCAGGCGGTTCTCGACGTACTCCTCGATTCGGGGTTCGTAGACGTCCTGGACGATATCGGGTTCGGCGATGGCGAGTTGTTTCATTACCCAGCGCCCGTTCTCGATGTGTCGCGTCTCGTCCTGTCGGACCTTTCCGATCGACTCCTGGAACGACTCGAGGACGATATCCCGGCCCATCTCTTTGGCCTTCAAATCGATCATCTGGTCGAACGAGAGGTAACCGCTGCGAGCGAGTTGCGCCTCGACGATGCCCATGTAGTTCAGGTAGGCTTCGCCGAGCGAGTAGACCAGTTCCTGCTGGTCGCCGCTGTTGATCGCCGCCAGCAGTTCGTCAGCGGTGTCGTACAGGTTGTCAGTGCTGTATCCGTGTTCTTGGTAGCCCCCTTCGCGGTAGGGATCGGTATTCTGCGTCCCGAAGACCTCCTCGAAGTACCGACTGAACAGGTCCGTGTGTTTGGCCTCCTCGTAAACCTGCTGGGCCAGATACATCTCCTCCTGGACGGTGTCGAAGGGCATCTCGTCGTTGTCGAGCGCGTCGAGGGCCATCATGTACGGCGCGAGCGTTCGCGTAACGTCCTCTTCGCCGTCGTAAAAGCCGGCACAGGTCGCCAGAAACCGGTTCTGTTCGGCTTCACTGAACTGTTCCCAGTCTTCCTTGTCGTCCTCGAGGTCGTAGTGATCCGGGTCCCAGGTTCCCTCCTGCTTGCCCTTTCGGTAGAGCTCGTAGGACTTCTCACGGTTACTGTACTCAATTGGCATACTTCTACCACCAGACAGTTCCTCATTACTGTTACGGAAGAAACACTTGGTCGGTTCAAACGAGTTGTTCCGCCGGTCGATTACGCGTCGAGTGCCTCGAGAAACCGATCGAACGCGCCGCTCTCGGCGTGGACGTGGACGTAGGTTCCCAGCGAATCGTACTCCAGTAGCCCGTCGTGTTCGCCGTCGATACCGTCGCCGCGAACCGTCTCGAACGCGAAGCGGGCGTCGGCGTCGACCGACGCACTCGAGTAGTGGAACTCGTGACCGCGGATCGTCTCGCCTGCTGGTGCAGTCAGCGTTCCCGTACTCGCCTCGAGTTCGACGTGATCCAGCGCCTGATAGCGCTCGTGCATGGTGACGTCCGCGGGGAGGATGCCCGCCATCTCGTGGCTCTCGCCCTCGACAGTCGTCAGCGACTGGCTCATCGCCATCAGCCCGCCACACTCGCCGAGAACGGGGAGTCCTTCGCTCGCCCGCCTGCCGAGTTCCGAGAGCGTCCCCGCCGACTCGAGCGCCTCCGCGTGGAGTTCGGGATACCCGCCGGGCAGGTAAACGCCGTCACACTCGGGCACCGGATCACCCGCAACCGGCGAGAACGTCACGAGTTCCGCTCGCTCGCGGAATCGCTCGAGCGTCGCGGGATACCGAAAGCAAAAGGCCGCGTCGTCGGCGACGGCGACGCGCGCGTCGACCGACGGTCTCGATTCCGAGGGCGTCTCGGGTGGGGCCGGTTCGCTCGCCATCGCGGCCAGTCGTTCCGCCTCGAGCGTCCCCGCGGCCTCCCGGAGCGCCTCTCGCGGCAGCGCGGCTTCCTCGCCCATCTCGAGGCCCAGGTGCCGATCCGGAATCTCGAGGTCGGGGTTCGGCGGGATCCGCCCGAAGAACTCGAGATCGTCCGGAAGCGCGTCGCGAATCCCCTGCTCGTGGCGACCGCCGTGCGCGCGCTGGGCGACGATACCGGCCACCTCGATGTCTCGACCGGCGGCGTCGGCGTACTGTTGGAACCCCAGCGCCGTCGCAGCCACGCTTTCCATGCCCGCCTTCGCGTCGACGACGAGCACGACGGGAACGTCGAGCGCCTCGGCGACCATCGCCGTGCTCGAGCCGTCGCCGTCGTAGAGTCCCATCACGCCCTCGACGACACAAATGTCTCCCTCGCCGCGCTGGTAGTTCCGCTCGAGACCGTCCTCCCCGCAGAGCCACAAGTCGAGCGTTCGTGAGGGCCGACCTGCAATTGCCTCGTGGTGGCTCGGATCGATGAAGTCAGGCCCGGCTTTCGCCGGCTGTACCGAATAGCCCGCGTCCTCGAGTGCTTGGACGATAGAGAGCGTCGCGACCGTTTTCCCGACACCGGAGCTGACACCGCCGAGGACGAATCCGTTCATTACTGGTTTCGTTCGGACAACTGAACTTGAATCCGTCGGTGCTGGCAGCGTCGTCTCGACTGCGGGGCGGGACCGAAATCGAGTTGGGGGTCGGCCGCCTGCACCCGGATATCAGCTATGAACGATACCGACACACGGACCGCGACGACCGACGCGAGACCCGCACTGAAAGAGCGCGCCGGCGTCGTGAACGCGCTGCTCGAGGGCACTCAGACGGTACTCGTTCGCCACCCGACGCTCGATCCGGGAACGATCGACGAGCCGTTCGTGTTGTACCCCTCCTACAGCCATCAGGAGCCGGCTCGGTACCAGTCTCGGTACGAAGGTTACTACCATCGTGCGAGTACAAAGCCAGACGCGGGAGTCCCAATTCGAGCCGTCGCCGAGGTTTGCGAGGAGCACGCCGTCTCGAGTGACGACCTCGAGGCTCTCGCCAGACACTACGTCTACACTCCTGAAGGCCTGCGAGACAAGTACGACCCAGACGACGACCTCCGCGTACTGGTACTTCGAGTGAGCGAACTCGAGTCCCCTCGCCTCATCGAGGAACAAGGCAGTTATCGTGGCTGTCGGGCCTGGATCTCCCTCGTGGAGGCTGTCGACGTGTCCCTCGAGTCGGCAACGCCGGTGCTCGACGACGCAACGTTTTCGGAGCGGACGGCGGCTGTTCGCGACGCCCTCGACTAACCACGCGGCCATTACCCTCGCTGATCTCCCTGGCCATCGACCCCGCTGATCTCCCTGGCCATCGACCCCGCTGATCTCCCTGGCCATCGACCCCGCTGATCTCCCCCACCAACGAACTTAACCACTCGAGTCCGTTACGTCGTCCTCGCTGGTCCCTATGACTGAACACGCTGATCAGGAAACCGAGCACCACCTTCGAGAGGCGATTCGACACCTCAGTGAGGCCCAAGACGGGGACCTTCGAAAGACGCACGACGTCGCCATCGAAGAGGTCCTCACCACCGTCTCGACGGTCCTTCACGAACACAGCCAAGACGAGTAGCGACGATCGCAATTTCGATTCGGTGTCCGCTCAGACGACGGCCGCAGATCCGCGGCGTCGGACGACCGCTCGAGATCCGGCCACAGCGTTATCCCGCCCCTTCCCGTCTACTCCGATATGACGGGTGAGACCGACGACCGAGCCGAGACACCTGGGATGACCGCCGAACGGCACGCAACGGCTGCCCTTCGCCCGGACGGCGGCGCTTCGGACTCGCCTCGCCAGTGTCACCGACGCGGGTGCGACGAACCGGCGAATTTCGTCGTCCTCGAGCGCTACCAGGAAGAGACCGGCCACGGTGCCGTCGAGGCCCGAGCCGAACTCTGCCGAGGTCACACCGACGAGGAGAGTCCGGCGAACCTCGACGGTGCGTACGACGACTACGTCTTCCGCGTCGAACCCATCTCGGAATAGAATAGACGAAACCCGAACATACCGTCGTCAGATGCGTTTTCTCCCGACCCTGCCGACCGACGAACGACGAACGACGATCGGCGAAAGACAACCGACTATCGACTACACCGGCTGGCGAACGGCGAGTACGACCAGATCCGAAAACGGCGTCTCCTCGGGGCCGTCCCCGCCCGCGTGTGCCGACAGCTCCGCCAGGGTAAACCGGTGAATCGTCTCGTCCTCGTGGGTCAACTTCTCGAGCACCAGCGCCTCGAGTTCCGGGTCGGCCCCTTCCTCGAGCAGGAACCGGGCGAGGTCGCCGGGCATTCGATCGTAGGGTCGGGGCAACGCGAGCAGATGCCGGCCGTCCGTCACGACAGCGCCGGCTAACCGGTCCATATCGGCCTCGAGGTCGCCGCTCTTGTGTAAGGTCACGAACTCGGTGTCTTCCATCGGCGTTCGAGCACGACTGGCGGCCAACTGGATCGAGGAGATGCCGGGAACGACGCGAACCGGAGTATCCAGGTCCTCTCGCTCGACCGCGTCCTGTACCTTCCCGACGAACTGGTAGCCCGAGTGGTTCGGGTCGCCCATCGCGACGGCGGTGCCCGACTCGCCCGCTGCGACGCGCTCGCCGAACGTCTCGAGGGCCTCCGCTTCGTCCTTGTAGCCACAGGTCAGCAAGTCGGCGTCGGTCAGGTCCTCGACGAACTCGACGACGGTCGTAAAGCCGACGACGACGTCCGCCTCGCGAATCGCGCGCCGCCCTCGAGGCGTGAGGAACTCCTGATTCCCGGGGCCGACGCCCACGGCGTAGACCGGGTCGTCGCTCCCCTCGTCGATATCCGGCTCCGCCGTCCCGGCCGCGAACGTCGCCGGGTCCGGCCCCGACTCGAGGTCGTACTCGCCGCTCATGCGTCCTCGCCGTCCTCGTGTCCGCCGTTTTGATCGCCCCGCTCGTCGGCCGTTAGTTCCAACTCGAGTTCGTCAGTCCGCACGTCTTTCGCGACGTGAATCAGTTCGTTCGTCAGCGCGGCCGCCAGTCCGCTGCCGCCGCGACGGCCGACGTTCGTGATCGCCGGTACGTCGAACTCCTCGCTGATCTCGCGGATGCGCTGTCGGCTCTCCTCGGCCTTGACGAAGCCGACGGGGGTGGCGACGACGGCGGCGGGCCTGGTGCCGTTTTCGATACAGTCCGCGAGCGCGAACGCGGCCGTCGGCGCGTTGCCAACCACGGCAATCGAGCCGTCGTAGACGCCCTGCTTGTCGAGTTCGAGCACTGATGCGGCCGTTCGGGTCATCCCCGTCTCTTTCGCCAGTTCGGCGCCGTTGCCGATTGCCTTGCGCTTCTCGCAGTCGTGGCCTCTCCCTGTAATGCCGGCTTTGGACATCGTGATGTCGGTGACGATGGTCGACTCCTCGAGGACGGCCCTCGCGCCGGCACGAACTGGCGCGTCTTCGTCGTCGCCGAGGTCGTCACTCCCCGTAAATTCGATCAGGTGCTGGAACTCGATGTCGCCCATCGAGTGGACCGACTTCTGGCGGATGCGGTCGCCCAGCGTCTCGTCGGGAACGAACTGCCGGACGATGTCCATGCTCGTCTCAGCGATATCCATCGCGTTCTGGGTCGTGGCTCCGAGGTCGGCGTACTCCCGCTCGTACTCCTGGCCGCCGTCGGTTTTGAGTCGCTCACCCTCAGTCATCGTTCGTCACCTCCGCGCCGACGACCTCGTTTGTCGTTCTGGCCTCGAGATCGCCCTCGACGCTCAGGTTGAGATCCCGAAGTCGGTCGACGGTCTCCTCGTCGGCGTCCCAGAGGTCGCGTTCGACGGCCTCGAGAAGGGTGTCCGTGATGGACTCGAGCGCCCACGGATTCACGTCGCGCATCCACTCCTGGCGATCCTCGTCGAAGGCGAACTTCTCGGCGACTTCCGCCCAGAGCGTGTCGCTGACGACGCCCGTCGTGGCGTCCCAGCCGAGGGTCACGTCGACCGTCGTCGAGAGGTCTCCCGCACCCTTGTAGCCGTGTTCTTCCATCGACTCGAGCCAATCGGGGTTGAGCACGCGAGCGCGCATGGCCTTGCGCACCTTCTCCTCGTTCGTGTAGACGTCCACGTTGTCAGGGTCGGAGGAGTCGCCGACGTACGAGGCCGGCTCCTCGCCCGAAATTTCGCTTACGGCCGAGATGAAGCCGCCGTGGAAGGCGTACCAGTCCGAGGAGTCGAACTCGTCTTGCTCCATCGTGTCCTCGAGTTTGACGGTGGCGTCGACGCTCGAGAGTCGGCGCTCGAAGGACGCGTGGGCGTCGCTGACCTTCCCTCTCGAGCCCATGGCGTAACCGCCCCACTGGACGTAGACGCTCGCGAGGTCCGAGCGGTCGTCCCAGTTGCCCTCGTCGACGGCCTTGTTCGTCCCGGCACCGTAGCCGCCGGGTTTGGTCGTGAAGACCCGATGGAGGGCCGCCTTTCTGGCGTCAGATTCGTCGAGGCCTTCTTCTTCCTGCAGTTGCTCGGCCTCCTCCTCGACGTGTTTCTTGACGTAATTCATCTCGTGGGGCTCCTCGAGGTCGACCACGGCGTCCACGGCGTCGTGGATGACGCCCGCCGCTGCGGGGAAGGCGTCTCGGAAGAGCCCCGAGACGCGCGTCGTCACGTCGATTCGCGGTCGATCGAGTTCCTCGAGCGGGATCGGCTCCACGTCGTCGATTCGGCCGGCGTCCGTCCACTGCGGTTCGACGCCCATCATCGCGAGCACTTGCGCGATCGTCTCGCCGCGGGTGCGGACAGTCGGGGTCCCCCACGCGACGACGCCGATCTCTTCGGGGTACTCGTCGTTTTCGTCGTGGTGGCGCTCGAGAACGCCCTCGGCCACCTCCCGTCCGACCTGCCAGGCGGCCTTCGCCGGCACCTTGCGCGGGTCGAGCGTGTAGAAGTTCCGCGCCGTCGGGAGCAAGTCGACGCCGCCGCGCGTCGGTGCGCCGGAGCCACCCGGCGGCACGTACTCGCCCTCGAGGGCGTCCGCGGTTCGCGGAATCTCGTCCTCGGCTCCCTGCACGCGGGGCTGGGCTTCCTCGCAGATGTACGCCAGCGCTTTTCGAAGGTCGTCGTGCGCGCCGGATTTCGCCCGGGCGTCCCCGATCGTCTCGAGATCGACGACGAGCAGATTCATGTTGACTTCATCGTCAGGTCCACCCTCGAGTTCGGAGACCGGGACGTCGAAGTCGTTCTCGGCCAGCGTCTCGAGCAACTCGACGCTGGTCTCGAAGACACGATCGGCGGCCTCCGCGTAGGTCATCCCGAGGTCGTCGTCGTAAGTCCCCGGCGAGTCGAGCATCGTCTGGTAGTCGATTCCCAGCACGCCGGCCACGCTTTCGCGAAGGCTCGGTGCGCCCGGGTTCTCGAGGCGCGTGAGCGCGACCAGATACTCGACGAGGCGCTCACCCTCCGGCGGCTCGGACATGGTGTGCAGTCCGAGTCGGATCTGAGTCGTCTTGACGTCGGTGAGGTACTCGTGGATCCGTTCGACGAGGTCGTCGATCTCGAGGTCCTCGCCGTCCACGTCACCCTCGGCCAGCGTGGATCCCGCTTCGTCGGGCCCGCGAACGTCGGCCTTCTCGTCTATGGTGCCCGAAATTCCGAGTTCGACCGCGAGATCCATCTCGTTCACCTTCTCGCGCATGAGGTCCTCGAGGTGCTCGCCGTCGTCTGCGCGGGCATCTTCCATCCCGGCTTCGCGGTACTGGTTCGCGAGTTCCTCGAGTTCCGATAACTCGTCGTAGGTTCCCGCGTTTCGCATGACCGGCGTCAGGTAGTCCACGATCGCGGCGTAGGATCGGCGCTTGGCCTGGGTCCCCTCGCCGGGGTTGTTCACGATGTAGGGGTAGACGTTCGGCAGGTCGTCGATCAGTTGGTCCGGCGCGCTCTCGCCGTTCAGCCCGACCGTCTTGCCGGGGAGCCACTCGAGGCTGCCGTGGGTGCCCAGGTGGACGACCGCGTCGGCCTCGAACGTATTCTTGAGCCAGCCGTAGAAGGCGTAGTAGTCGTGTGGCGGCTGCAGGTCCGAGTCGTGATAGACCTTCGAGGGGTCCATTCCGAAGCCACGTGGCGGCTGGACGGTGACGAGCACGTTGCCGAACTCGACGCCGGGGATGGCGAACGGACGGTCAGGGACCTCGCCCCATTCCTCGACGATGTTCTCCTGGAAGCGCTCGTCGGCCTCCGCGAACCAGTCTGCGTACGTGTCGGTCGGAACGACGTCGACCGAGAGGTCGCGGACGTCCTCCGGCGCGACCCAGCGGTCCTCGAGCGTGAGTTGTGCGGTCAGTTTCTCGACGAGTGTTTGGCCGCTGTCTGGCATCTCGCCGCCAAGGTCGTAATTTCGACTCTCGAGTTCCTCGAGCAGATTCACCGTCGATTCCGGACTGTCGAGTCCGAACGCGGTGCCGATCCCGTCGTCGCTCGGCGGGTAGTTGTGCAGGACGACGGCGACGTTCTTCTCCTCGTTCGGCGTGTGTCGCAGTTTCGCCCAGTTGACCGCGAGTCGGGTCGCGTGGTCGACGCGGTCCTCGATGGGATAGTGGTGTTTCGGTGCGGAACCGATTTCGGCCGCGTCGTCGGTTCGTTCTTTCCCCGAAATCGGGTGCGTGATGACGTTGCCGTCGAACTCCGGCAGGGCGACCGAGAGGGCGAGTTCGAAGCCCATCACGCCAGTGTCGCTGGATTCGTAGCGCGAACGCGAGCGCATCGTCGTGACCGTCTGAAGGACCGGGACGCCGAGTTGGTCGAGGAAGACGTCCTCCGCGCTCGAGCCCTCGTCGTCGGCGCTCCGACCACGTTCGTCCATCGAGAGCGAGAACATGAACGAGGAGAGGACGGCGTCGACGACCGGGTCCCCCGCTTCGTCAAGGAGCCACTCGTCCGTCACCCACTCGGCATCTTCCTGTTCCTCCGTATCGGTCGCCGGGTTGCAGAAGATCGGGAGGGCGTTCGCGCCCTGCTCCTCGAGCGCCCGGACCTGGGCGTCGACGTAGCGGGTGTTCTCGTGCGTCCAGTGGGATTCGTAGAACCAGACCGCGACCGTCGGCTGCTCCGGTTCGTGGGTCTCGAGCAGTTCCTCGTAGCCGATCCCCGGGTAATCGGGGTGGTAGACGCCCTCCGTCGGCAGCGTCGTCGGGTCGTCGTACTCGCCGTCTCGCCCCTCGTACTCCGCGAGGAGGAAGCGACAGCAGTTCTCGACGTTGATCGTTCCGCCCTTCTCCAGGTAGTCGTAGACGGTGTCGCGGTGATCCGGGCTCACCGTCGTATCCTCGAACGCGAAGGCGTCGCCGGTCGATTTGACGATCAGCGGCACGCCCGCGTCCTCGAGCGCGTCCGTCGCGTACTCGTAGCCCGGCATGCTGTCTTCGGCGCCGTGCAGCCAGAACAGTGCTGCCGCGGCGTCGCGCAATTCCTCGACGAACTCCTCGATATCGGCTTCCTCCTCGAGGTCGCTCTCCGAGCGAACGACCAGTTCGACGTTCTCGAGGCGCTCGGCGGCCTGGCCGATCGAGCCGAGTTCGTTCTCCGTCGCCGTGTAGATCCCGATCGTTGTCATCGAGTTTTTAAACCTCTATTGTATTAGCTCAAGTATGGTTGCAGACGCTGGCGACAAAAACCTGTCGTCACTCCCCTTTCCGGCGATCGTCGGACAGGCGGAGTTGAAACGCGCGTTGCTCGCCGTCGCGGCGAACGACAGCCTCGATGGTGCACTCATCGTCGGCGAGAAAGGAACCGCAAAGTCGACCGCCGTTCGTGGCGTTGTAGACCTCCTTCCGGACCAGCGAGTCGTCGCGGACTGTCCCTACGGCTGTGCCCCCGCGGACTCGAGTCTACAGTGCGAGTCGTGCCGGAACCGCACCCCCGACGAGTTGCCGGTCGAGACGCGACCCGTCCCCCTCGTGACGCTTCCGCTGGGGGCGACTCGAGACCGCGTCGTCGGCACCCTCTCGGTCGAAGACGCCCTCGCCGGCGAGGCCGACTTCGATCCCGGGTTGCTCGCGCGCGCTCACCGCGGGATTCTCTACGTCGACGAGGTCAACCTGCTGGACGATCACCTCGTGGACGTCATCCTCGACTCGGCCGCGAGCGGAGTCAACACCGTCGAACGGGACGGAATCAGCGTTTCTCACCCCGCCAGCTTCACCCTCATTGGGACGATGAATCCCGAGGAGGGCGACCTCCGACCCCAGTTGCGGGATCGTTTCGCTCTCCAGGCCACCGTCGAGGGCTGTCGGGAGGTCGACGACCGCGTCGAGATCATCGACCGCGCGCTCGAGGCCGACGACGCCCCCTCCGCCGAAACCGAGTTCGCGGACGAGACGGCGGCCCTCCGCGAGCAACTCGCCGCGGCTCGCGAGCGTCTCTCGAGCGTTTCCCTCCCTACCGATTTCAAGGAGGAAATCGCACGACTCTGCCTCGAGGCCGGCGTCGACGGCCACCGCGGGGACGTCGCGACGGCCAGAACGGCGATGACCCTCGCCGCACTCGAGGGGCGAACGACGGTCATCGAGCCCGACATCTACGAAGCGGCGAGCTACACCCTTCCCCACCGTCTCCGGAGCACCCCCTTCGAGGACGAACCCGATCTCGAGGACCTGCTCGAGGATCGATTCGACGAGGAGTCGCCCGGCGATGGAGACGCGGAGGGCGAGCGCGACGAACGCGACGAGTGCAGCGAAGGCGGCGAGGGAGATGAACCGAAATCCGAGTCCGGTGGTGAGGGGGAACGCGACGAGACAGATGGCGACGGGAGTGACGACGGCTCACGCGACTCAAGCGAGGGTAGTGACGGCGATTCCGGAGCGGACGACTCCGACTCCAATCGTCCGAACGAATCGAGCGACTCGGACGGTCGCGGTCCCCGACCCGCCGAGGCGGGCAGCGGTGATGGAACGCGTTCTGGGTCTGACGACTCAGGCGGGAAAGGGTCAGACGCTGGCGATACCGGCGAACGTAGCGAGGAGGGGACCGAGGGGGACGACGATGGCGACGAAAACGAGGACGAGGAAGCCCAACCACTCGTTCCCGGCCAGCAGCGCGGAGCCGTCTCGGCAGTCGGGGATGCACGAGCACCCGACCTCGAGTCGTCCGCCACGGCGAGTCGAAACGTCTCCGACGGCGGCGGCACGCGAGCGAGCACGACGCCCAGCGTCGGAAACCGCGGCGCACGCGTCCGAACCGAACCCGCGTCGGATGACGGCCCTATCGACGCGGCTGCGTCGGTTCGCACCGCCGCGGCGCGCGGCGAGTCCCGAGTCGGCGAGCAGGATCTCCGCCAGTCCGTTCGCGCCGGCGAGACGTCGGTGACCATCGTCTTCGCCGTCGACGCGAGCGCCTCGATGCGACCCGCGATGCGCACGGCGAAGGGCGTCGTCCTCGAGTTACTTCGCGAGAGTTACGAACAGCGCGATCAGGTCGCGTTCGTCGCCTTCGCTGGCGAGAAGAGCGAAGTACTGTTGCCCCCGACCGACAGCGTCTCGCTCGCCGCGCGCCACCTGAAGGAGTTGCCATCGGGCGATCGGACGCCGCTCCCGGCGGGTCTCGAGACCTCGAGGCGGGTCCTCGAGCGCGCGGAGACGGACGCCTCGGTCGTCGTGTGCGTGACGGATGGCCGGGCGAACGTCGCTGACGGCAGTCCGACCGAGGCGACTCGGCGGGCCGCACGCGGGCTCGCTGGCGACGACGTGACTGTACTCGTCGTCGATGCCGGCGACGACTCTCGAGCGGGGCTCTCGAAACTGGTCGCGAGCGAGGCCGGCGGTGAGTTGGTCCCCCTCGAGTCGCTGTCTGTCGAGGCAGTCCGCGAGGCCGCGGATCGAGCCGTATCGGACGACTCGAGGTGAGAAAGAGCGGATGCAGTGTCGTGGTTGTGTGCGCCGAATCCGGATCAACATTCATTTGACCCCGCTGTTCCGTTATCCGACGAGATGACTGACGCGGGGGATACTTCGGTGGACAGGGACGCTGATAGCGGGGACGACCGCGAGGTCAGCGACGATATCGAGTACGGCATCGACGACAAACCGCCAGTCGGTGAATCGACGGTGCTCGGCATTCAACACTATCTGACGATGGTCGGGGCGAATATCGCCGTCCCGCTCATTCTCGCGGATGAGATGGGGATGCCGGCCGACGTAACGGCGCAGTTTATCGGCACCTTCTTCGTCGTGAGTGGGATCGCGACGCTGGCACAGACGACGTTCGGGAACCGGTATCCGATCGTGCAGGGCGCACCGTTCTCGATGCTCGCACCGGCGATCGCGATCATCGCCGTGGTCACCGCTGGCGGGGTCGGCGGCGGAGACGACTGGCAGGCCGCGTTACTGCAGCTACAGGGCGCGATTATCGTCGCCGCGACCGTGCAGGTCGCGATGGGGTATTTCGGCCTCGTCGGGAAGCTCCGAAACTACCTCTCTCCCGTCGTCGTCGCGCCGACGATTGCCCTGATCGGTCTCTCGTTGTTCGACGCCGATCAGATCACCCAGATGGACCAAAGCTGGCTGTTGCTCGGGCTGACCCTCGGTCTCATCCTGTTGTTCTCGCAGTACCTCGAGCTCAAACACAAGGCGTTCCGGCTGTATCCGGTTATTCTGGGTATCGGAATCGCGTGGATCACGGCGGCGGGCCTCTCGGTTACGAACGTGCTCGGAAGCGACCACCCGGGACACGTCCCACTCGGTGATGTGACGGATACGGCGCTGCTCATGCCGATTTACCCCTTCCAGTGGGGGATGCCCGAGTTCACGACGGCTTTCATCATCGGGATGTTCGCGGGCGTGCTCGCGTCGATCGTCGAGAGCATCGGCGACTACTACGCCGTCGCGAACATGACCGGAAACGGCGCACCCAGCGAGCAACGGATCAACCACGGTATCGGGATGGAGGGGCTGATGAACATCTTTTCGGGCGTGATGGGAACCGGCGGATCGACCTCCTACTCGGAGAACGTCGGCGCGATCGGGCTGACCGGCGTCGCCTCCCGGTACGTCGTCCAGATCGGTGCCGTCGTCATGCTCGTCTTCGGATTCGTCGGCTACTTCGGCCAACTCGTCGCGACGATTCCCGACCCGATCATCGGCGGCCTCTTCATCGCCATGTTCGCCCAGATCGTCGCCGTCGGAATTGGCAACCTCAAACACGTCGACCTCGAGTCCTCGCGAAACGTCTTCATCATCGGTTTCGCCCTCTTCATCGGGATGGCGATGCCGGCGTACATGGGCAATTTCGAGACCACGCTCGCGTTCCGAGACGAGGTCGGCGTCGAAGCCGCTCTCGCCGGGCAACCGGGCTGGCTCGAGACCGCCGGCGAGGCCGTCGTCGACACGGTGTACATCATCGGCTCGACGGGGATGGCCATCGGGGGACTCGCCGCGCTCTTGCTCGACAACACGATTCCAGGAAGCCGGGAGGAACGCGGACTCGCCGCCTGGGAGCAGATCACCGAAGACGACGACGAGTTCGAGTCGTTCTGGGAGCGCTGGCGCGGCTCCGAGCAGGATCAGTAACCCTCGATTCGTTTCGTCGTCTCGTTTCTCGGTTCTTCCAGGTCATTTCACTCGAGACGACTGCCGCCGCTGTCGGTGCGTGCAACCCGGCGAGCTATGCCCCTCGGCGTGGTCGACGTGACAATGGCGGAACTTGCACTCGAGGACGGTCACCTCTGGTACGAACTGCAGGGAACGGGTCGCCCGCTGGTGTTCATCCACGGCGGCTGGTCGAACGCCCGGGCCTGGGCCCCGCAGGTCGACCGTTTCGCAGACGAATACCAGATTCTCACGCTCGACGTTCGCGGCCACGGCAACACGGGTGCCACCGACTCGGAGCGCTACTCGATCGAACGCTTCACAGACGACCTCGAGCGACTGCTCAACGACCTCGATCTCGAGCAGCCGGTGCTCTGTGGGCTCTCGCTGGGGTCGATGGTCGTTCAAGAGTTTCTGAACCGACACCCGAACGACGTTGCGGGTGCGATCCTCGCGGGCGCCGTTCGCTCGATGCCGCCACTCGAGGTGCCCAACTCGACGAAGGCGCTCTTTTCACCCACGCCAGCAATCGCAGCGTCGGTCGCGCTGAGTGGCTCCACGGCGACGTTTCGATCGATGTGCGGTTCGATTCGCGCGGCGACCGGCGGCGACTGGCTCTCCGTCAACCCCGAAATCAGACGCGACGCAATCGCGGCCGTCGACGACATCGACGAAGCCGAATTTCGGAAAATCTTCGACGCGCTCTATCGCTACAACCCGCCCGACCTCTCCGTCGACACGCCAACGCTCGTCGTCCACGGCGGGAGTGAGGCACCGCTGGTCAAACGCCAGGGCCGACGGCTCGTCGCGGGCCTTCCCCGCGGCGAGCGAGTCGAGATTCCCGACTCGGGACACCTCGTCAACCAGGATCGACCAGCGGCGTTCAACACGACGTGTGCGACGTTCCTCGAGTCGGCGTTCGAGCGCCGGAAACCGGCCTCGAGCGAGTGACCCGTCGTGAGCCGTTGATTGCCAATCGAGAGACAGAGGAAAAAGCCCATTAGCTCCCCGACACAGTAGCTGCATATGGGACTTGGCAGCACTGCGAAAAAGATTCAGGGTCTGTCGGACCGCGCCGAAGCGATGTACAAGCAAGTACAGGAGCTTCAACAACGTATCATCGGCCTCGAGGAGGAAGTCGACGACACGCACCAAACGGTCGAGAAGATCGACCACCAACTGACCGAACAGCGCGCGCTGTTGCTCGCACTCGCCGAGGAACAGGGTATCGACGGCGAGGAAATTTTAGCCGAAGCCGCAATCGACGAAGCCGAACTCGAGGACGACGAGAACACGGAGGCCGAAACCGAGGCTGAGACCGGAACCGACGAACCCGTCGAAAACGTCGACGCACCGTCTGAGTGAGCAATTCCTCTGTTTTTGTCTCCTGGTTAGCTAGCGTTTCTCCATCCTGACCTTCCGACACTCCGCTACGCGACTCACGCGACTCACACTACTCACGCGACGAGTCGCCGATGTTCGACTTTCATACAGCGATCCTGGACGACGGCTCGACCATCGGCTTCGACGCGGGCCGCAGCGTCGTCGTCGCGAATCCCCTGTTGGGTCCAAACGACGTCGACGTCCTCGCGCTCGAGTGCGGCGTCGACGATCTCACCGACTTCCTCGCTCGGTCGGAAGACACAAACGACGTCGATTTCGTCGTCGACATCGGCGAGCGTGTCGGGAACCGACCGACCGAAAATCTCGTCCGCGAAGGGGTTGACCGGGATGACGTCGTACCCCTGCTCGAGCAGGTACTTCGGCACGTCGTGAGCTGCTTTTCCGGGGGTGCTCGAACAGCCCACGACGGCGATCGTCTCGGCGTCGAGCACATCCTCGAGTTCCGCTGGTGTGTCGAGTGGCATACGCGAGCGTACGCGTTCGACGACGAAACCTTTCGGGGTCGACACAGGGCTGCCCGATCAGGACGAAAAGCCGGCCGTGGTGATGTTCGGAGTGCCGTCTTCACCGTCCTCGAGTTCGATGACAGCGTCGAAGAGCTGTTTGAGCGTGTTCATCGTCTGGCCGTCGTGGGCCGTCGAATCGATGACGTAGATACCGGTCGCATCGGCACTCTGAACCCGTCCCGTAAAGACGTGCAAAAATCGAAACACGGTCTGGAGATTCGAATACAACAACAGCGTCGACACGGAGTGGAGGAGCACCCGGTTCTCGGTCACGCCCCGGCCCTCGTAGAACTCCTCGAGAAACGCCGAGAGGCTGATTCCGATACCAGTCATGTCGACTGGCGAAGACGCGTACTTCACTCGCGGATCGTCCTCAACGGTTCCGACCCCGCGTTGTTTCGTGACGCAGTCGACGACACCGACGGGACCGCCGGCCCGGGAACCGGCCGTCGACTCGCGACCCCCACTCGAGCCAGTCGCGGTGGTCGCTGCCTCCGCGACAGCCGCGTCCGCGCCGGAAGATTTGGGGGCCGTCTGGAGGTCGTCGACCGACTCGTCGATCGCCTCGAGTACCGTCGTCGCGTCGTCTTCGGTCGAGACGACGATCGAGCCACCACCTCGATCGACACCGTTTGCGAGGATATCGAACGCGAGGGTTCGTTTCCCCGTCATCGGGGGGCCAGCAACGAGCACGTTTGTCCCTGGTTGGAAGCCTTTCTCTGGGAGGCTATCGGCGAGACCATGCATACCTAATTTCACATCCATCAACCGTTGTACCGGCCAGCAATCGAACGCTGACGATGATACCGTCTGCCAGTCAAATGTTCAAGCGAGGTTATATTGTTTTTGGTCGAACAGTAACGATCGATAGTGATGGTAGTCGAACAGCAAGACGTCGTTTGTCACAACGGGTCATTCGCTAGTTACGCCGGGAAGACGATCACGCCTCGACCAACGATAAATGCGACAGCAGCGAGAAACGTCCCGTACTTGAGGTGTTCTTGTCCAGCCGTTGGATCGTCGAAACTTTCGTAGGTCGCGTAGCACATAATCGCGACGGCCGGAACGACGAGCGCCAGATACGCAGCGCCGAATTCCCCGAGGAAATAGGGGAATGGACTCGCAGCAACGCCCACGAGCAGCAATCCCGTTGCGACCAACAGTGCTCGTCGCTCACCGATAGCGATCGGAAGCGTGTTCAGCCCCTCCTCTCGATCGCCCTCGATATCCTCGACATCCTTGATGATCTCTCGAGTCAACGTGGCAATCGCTGCGAGCAAAAAGAGGACCACGGCTGGCCCTAACTCGCCGACCGCTGCCGCCCCGAAGAGGAACGTGCTCCCGACGAGATAGGCGACCAACGCGTTCCCGACTCCGGGGAGGCCCTTGAACACCTCCGTGTACGCGACCAACGCGGCGAGGTTGATCGCCGCAATCGCAATCGCCAGCCGTGGAAGCACGAGCGCGAGCGCGACCGCAGCCCCGAAGAGCACGAGACTGAATACGAGCGCACCGCGTGGCGACACCGCACCGCGGGGAATCGCTCGTCCGGGCTGATTGATTCGATCGATCTCTCGGTCGAAGTAATCGTTGATCGCGTTGCCCGCACCGACGGCCAGCCCAGTCGCCGCCACCGCAGCGGCCACTGCAAACGGGTACTCGCTCACGCTGCCGGCGACGAACGCCCCGATGAACGTCAACACGCTGGCCGCGACGACGTTCACCGGCCGCGTTAACTCGAGTAACCCACGAACCGTCTCTCCCGCTGTCATTGCCAGCACTGGTCAGCGGGCGTGGTTAAACGGTACGATATGCCGCCGCGACTCCTCACAGGTGTACTGACAGGAGCGGCGCTCGGGTGCGACGGAATTCGCTCTCAGTGCGCGATGAGAAGAGAGTGCGGGCGCTATCGCCACGCCTCGAGATCACAGAGTGCATCACCATCGATCGAGAGCCACTTGCTCACCCTGTCGTCGCCGGACGCATCGGCGGGGACGGCAGTCCAGCTCTCTTCGTCTTCGGTGAGCAACTCGAGTGGTACGTCCTGCGAGCGACCATCGTCGGGACCCGTAGCCTCGTTCACCGTCATACGTACTTGGTCGTAGAACCCGACGACAAAGACCACCCTCGGTCGTTTTCATCGAGTGAGAAGCACCGCACAATTTGGATGGTATGGTGGCCCCTGTCGAAATGGTTGCAAACCGAGCGACTTATACGGGGTCGACGGAAATTGCTCAAGTGAGGGCGCTTAGCTCAGTCTGGACAGAGTGCTTGGCTTCGGACCAAACCGTCGCGGGTTCAAATCCTGCAGCGCCCATGATTTTGCGACGAACGGACGTGAGGAGCAAATCATGTCCGCGAAGGATTTGAATCAGGGAGCAGCTACGCTGCGACCGTGGTTCAAATCATGCAGCGCCCATTCGTTTTCCGGACGATTCAAATCCGACAGACGGCAGCACATCCTTTATAAGGGGACGCACACTCACGAAGTTGATTTCGTTATGTCGCGTAACGGGGGTTGGAGTCCTCTTGCGGTTCGCGTATATCCAAACAGGGTGTTAGAGAATATATACTGATGGATTTATTCCCACGTAAGAAGTTCTGTGGATTTTTTGAAAGAGAATCTATTCAGGTTGTTCACATTGACTATTGGTTTTCCCCAACAGATATGAGGTCTTGTTATAGAATTACATTTGAACATGGAAATAACTGCAACTGTAGATTACGGCACACTAGAAATTGAGCTATCCAGTGATGAAAGGGAAGAGGTACAACAAAACCTTTTAGAGGTTATTGATTTCCTTGAAGAAAATAATGAGGCGTTCAAAGGATTGGATCTAACTGTTCAGAATGGGAGCAGTCAGACTGAACTTAGCGCAACAGAGTGGTCAAACAATGACGGTCAGCAAGAGCAGTCGAAAGACGATGGCTCATCTCTCAAAAGCCTTGCTCGGAAGTTCGATGTGACTATAGAGGCAATTAATGAAATCGTTTTTGTCGACCCATTCGGGGAAGAGCGCCCACAATTAATGGCCAATAGCGAGCAACTAGGAAGTAGTGTACCTGAGAGGCAGCGTCATGCAGCATTCATCATTTTAACCGTACTCGAAGAGTGCTATGATGAGGAAGAAATTGAAACAGCAGAATTTAAAGAATTGCTCACATTCGCCGGAATTTCAGATGGTAATCTATACCGTGCTTGGGATGACAGTCTGTTTCAAACTGGAAAAGGGAGATCAGCTAAGGTTAGCCTCAAAGGGCCGGGAAAAAGAGAGGCTAAAAAATATCTGAAAGCTCTATTGGAATCTAATGCTAAATAAGCCATAAAAAATTTCAAAAGTTGTTCACAGTCCGAAAGATTATAGTTGCGCCGGCGCAATATGACTGTACAGGTTGATGTTTGCGCTAACATAGTAACATAGTTATGAGTGAATCTAAACCAAGTCGAGGATTTCAGTCAGATGATTTCAAGACCGCGGTAAACGAGGTACTCAAGGAATCTCCTGTGGTAACCTCCCGATGGATCGCAGAGTTGGTGGGATGTTCCCGAGAGCGCGCACGTCAATATCTTAAAGGAAAATTTCACGAAGGGGTTCTAGATCGGCGACAGGTAGGTGGTGGCGCGATGGTCTACTTCCCGATGGAGATGCAGCGTGTAGCATCACAATTCTCGGAAGAAATTGTATCGAGGCAACCTACCAACGAGAAAGATACTTCGCCAGCAAAAACAGACAATAATAGTTTAGACGAACGCGTGTTATTCTTCCCAAGTCGTCGAGAGATCGCTGTTGATCATCCTACTAAGAATACTCGAAGTATTCTTTCCCAGACTGCCCACCTAGTTGACTCAACCGCAAATTCATACCTCTATAAAGTTAGTAAGGAAGATATCTGGAGTACGCCTTATAATGAGTTCAACGTATTACGGAATGATCTCCAAGAGGTTTTTGGTGATAAGTGGGATAAAGGATTTGAGAGTCGCATCAAAAATGATTGGACTCGTGCTCACCAGTTCCAACTGCGAACAGAAACCGATGAGAATGGGCACAAGTATACTGTTCTTCAGGCAGACAACGCAGGAGTTTTCGAGGATGTAGCGAAGCGAAAGCTGAAGCACAATAAACATTACACGGAGTTCCTCTCAGACACTGATCTCCGCGTCCGTAATGAGGCTGAGGCGGATGTCAAGGAGCGACTATACGAAGAGGGCTATCCAGTTATCGACAACCGTCACCTCGAAGAGGGGAAGACACTTTCTATCGAATTGGATGACGACCTCACACTCCGTGACTACCAAGAAGAGTGGCTCAGCCATTTCACGGACCGGAAATCCGGTGTGTTCGTCGGTCCTTCTGGCTCCGGAAAAACAGTCGCTGCGATCGCTGTGATGGCTGAGATCAAAGGTGAAACACTCATTTTGGTTCCTACGCAGGACCTTGCTCGTCAGTGGAAGGATGAGCTCATCGAGAAGACAAACTTGAGTCCATATGAGATTGGGCAGTATCACGGCAATGAAAAGCAAATCCGACCGGTGACCGTTGCAACCTACGACACAGCGGCGATGAGTCGACACCGGAAGCTATTCAATGAACGGAAATGGGGACTCATTGTCGCGGACGAGTGCCACCATGCTGTTGCGAGTACTTGGAAGAGATTCCGAGAAATTCAGTCAAAATCACGGCTTGGACTTAGTGCAACACCAATCCGCGAGAGCGGCGACGCGAAGCAGATTTACACACTTATTGGACCACCAGTTGGATCTGACTGGGGTAATCTTTTCACAGATGGATGGGTTTCGAAACCAAAAGTAGACGTTCTAATGACCCCGTGGGGTTCCGAGCAGGCTCGTGAACGATACAAGCGTGCCGAGGGAAACCAACAGCTCATTGAAGCTGCGAAAAACCCGGCAAAGCGCGAAGCCATCAAGCGACTAATTCATCGTCATGAATCGGAGAAGATCTTAGTCTTTGTGGACTGGATCGAACAAGGAGAACAATTGTCCTCAGAGCTTAGTGTTCCGTTCATTTGTGGGGAAACCTCGCATGACGAGCGAGAGCGTAGATACGAGGAGTTCCGAAATGGGGATATTGATGTACTTATTGTTTCGAGAATCGGGGATGAAGGTATCGATCTCCCAGATGCTGAAGTTGCTATTTTAGCGTCGACTCGGGGCTCTTCTCGGGCACAGACCGGCCAAAGAGCGGGGCGAACGATGCGTCCGTACGGTGAGTCACAAGTATACATTTTGCTCACGAAAGGTTCTGGTGAAGAAGACTGGGGTCGAGAGAGTACTCAGTATTTGGCAGAGAAAGGTATCGATGTAACGAAAACAGACCTGAAACTAAATTAAACTTGGTCCTTGGTCTGTCTCTATCCTTTCCGAGGTATTCATAGTCAGTATATAAACCGTGGTGAGATAGGTGGTGATAGTCCAGAAACAAGAAAGTTTTTAATAAACCAATGATTAAAGTATACTTGAATGTCAAACCAGACTTCACTTGAGGACCTTCTCGTAGATGAGGAGAAGCTAAACAAGGAACTTTTAGCAGGAACCGTCAGCAAGTACGTGAAAATTGGAAAAGATAGCGGTGATCTCATTCCAAATGAGAGGTATAACGACCTAATTTCGAAAAAGAAGATTGTAGTTGCTCTTCTTGCCCAGAAAGCTCGTTTCGAATTGGATATGGTTGAGGAGGAGTGGCTTCCTCCAGCGGAAATCAACGAGATGACTGGTGTCAAGACAGGAACAATCTATCCGGCAGTTCGCGAACTCACCGACGACGGAATCGTCAGTGATGACGATGGAGACTACATGATTCCCTCGGTGAAGGTTGAGCAGGCGAAAGAATATCTTGCAGAGGACTAATCTATGGCTGGAAAAGAAATTAAACAAGAGTTAGAAGGCTTAAAGGAAAGGGTTGCAGTTCTGGAATCTAAAATGGAAGGAGAGCAACAGACTATCTCGCGGTCGATGGACCTCTCGACGTTCGTACAAGAGTTTGGCCCAAGCAATCATTCCGAACGTGCGACAGCCATCGCTTATTATTTGGAAGCTTATAAAGACCAAGAGACGTTTACGGTGAAAGATATCCGAACAGGATATGAACAGTGTCGCTTCAGCCCCCCTGCGAATATGAGCGACGCACTTGCGAGCTGCGAGGACAAGGGCTGGGTAATGCGGAAAGGGAAAGACGGTCAAACGACGATTCGCCAGCTCACGAAGTCCGGCATTGAAAAGGTTGAGGAGGTATTGGATAATGAGTCTTGAAGACCGGATCAACGAGGAGATGGTCGTTGATGCTGAATCGATTCTTGAGGAATACTTTGAGGAGTCGAATCAGTTGTTCCGTATTTTCGAGGATGGAATGATTGATCCTAAATCAGACTTCGACAATGCACCTTGGCGAGAGCTAGTTTTGATCTATCTCATTGGACAGCGATACGCATATGAAGGTGGAAAGGCCGACGCACCTTCTCTCCCCTACAGCTACTTTTACGCGAGAGTCGATGTTGACGAGAGTACTGTTCGTTCCTATATGAATAAGCTTGATGATGACCTTATTGTCGAGAAAGATGATGAGAGCGATGAATGGAAAATTGTACCCGATAATCTTCCTAAAGCCCTTTCTCGTATCGAGGGATCTCAAGAATGAGTGTAAAGTTTGTCCGCGGTGAGTTGCTTGATGCGGACCTCCATGAAGAGTCTGTCAACGACCTTATTGAGCATTATCGTGATATGCGGTTCCACTTAGCAAATGAAAACTACGTGGAAGCGGGCGCTCATGTGGGTAATTTCTGTGAGAACCTCGCGAACATCATCCGGGCCGAAACTGGTGAGGGAGTTGATCCCTACATTGGAGTCGGGAATTTTTTAGACAGCATTCTCAACGGTAATTTCCCAAAGAACGGACTGGATTATGAGGTCTACACAACCATTCCACGGACAATGCGAGTTGCTTATGATCTCCGGAATAATCGCGACTCGGTCCACGTGAATCTAGAGGTCGAAGTTAACCACTCTGATACGCAGACAGCAGTCCGTCTCTGCACATGGATGTTAGCCGAGATGTTGCGAGTCTACAGTGACGAGGACCATCTCGATAATGTGGCAGAAATCATTGAGCAACTTGCCGCCCCGATGACACCATATATCGATAGCTACAATGGAAATCGTTTGGTGATGCATCGTGAACTCGGTCTACAAGAGGAACTGTTAGTGCATCTGTATGCTCTCGGGACTGAAGTTGCTGCTGAGAAACTGACAGAGTGGATTGTTGGATCGAACGGGCATAGTGTAAAGAGTAATCTCGGAAGTATGAAGAAATCTAGACAGGTACACTATGACGACGGGAAGGCGAAAATCACGCCCCTTGGGGTAGAAAAAGCCGAGGAAATTGTTGAAGAATATTTTAATGGAGCAATCCCAGACATGGAGCGCAGAAATAAACAAATGGCTAATTGATGTCCGATATGTTGGATAGAAACACGGCCTCAATTCACTTCGTTTTGCTCAGTTGTAGTATGGCCCGGGAACCACTAGACCGTGCTTCTAGCACCAGTTTTTCGATTCTAAAACATTTCTTTTCGAGATTTTTTCCGTAGCAGATGCGAGACTTCCCTCGCAACGACGTCACAAGCGGTACTCATGGAGTGTCCGCCCCGATAGCTCGTTTAAATTGGCAATTTCCTCAGCATCACACCAGCGATCGAAGTGGCCGAGTCGCGAGCTGTGAGAGTACAGCGTCGCTTTCGACACTTCGGTATCGCGGTCAGCGAGGTACAGTTCTAGCGCAGTTTTTGGATCGATTGGTTCGAGACTCATCGCTCTTTGTGGTGCGAACCACGTTTGGAGCCCCAATATCGGTGCTCGATATCGGATGTGTTGGGTCCGAAAGGTCGAATCGTTCCTCCCGTGAACGTGCGCCTGCAGCGCCCATGTTTTCACGATATTCGACCCCCTCGAGGTCCACGAAACACTCGATCACGGATCGCGGAGTAAAAGCGAGATTTGATCGCGCCGTAGCCCCCGTTTTGGTATAAGTGACTGGGTGACGTACTACCGACAGAGTATGCTTTACGACGACGTTTCTGGGCTCAGCGTCGATATCGATGGGTACGACCTCCACCGCCACGAGCGAGCGACGTCGAGTGGCTTCGACCGCGTGACGACCACCGTCGCGTTGCACGGCGGCGACGAGACCGGAACCGGTGAAGACGTTACGTACGACAACGAGGACCACAACGCGTTGCAAAACGCGCCCGAGGAGTTCTCCCTGAACGGCCAGTACACGCTCGAGGAGTTCTCGACTCAGTTGTCGACACAGGAGTTGTTTCCCGGCACCGAACCGGACCAATCGATCTTTCGAAACTACCGACGGTGGGCGTTCGAAAGCGCCGCGCTCGACCTCGCGTTGAAACAAGCCGAAACGACGCTCGCCGAGCGTCTCGGTCGGGAGTACCGTCCCGTCAGGTTCGTCGTGAGCACCCGTCTGGACGAGCCGCCGACGGGAGATCGAATCCTCGAGTGGCTCGAGCAAGATCCAACTCTCGAGTTCAAACTCGATCCGACGTCGGAGTGGACGGACGGCACCGTCTCCCGGCTGGCCGAAACCGACGCCGTTCGCGTGCTCGACCTCAAGGGCCAATACCACGGGACGACCGTCGATCAGCCGGCCGATCCGGCGCTTTACGAGCGCGTCATCGACGGCTTCCCGGAGGCACTCATCGAGGATCCGGCGTTGACCGACGAGACGCGACCGTTGTTCGAGGATCACGAGGACAGCGTGACGTGGGACTACCCGATCCGGAGCGTCGAGACCATCGAGGACCTTCCGTGGGAGCCGACGTGGCTCAATATCAAGCCGTCGCGCTTCGGCTCGCTTCGAGCGCTGTTCGACACGCTCGAGTACTGTGAGAACAACGGGATACGGATGTACGGTGGCGGCCAGTTCGAACTCGGCGTCGGACGTGAACACCTCCACGCCATCGCGTCGCTGTTCTATCCGGAGTCGCCGAACGACATCGCGCCGAAGGGGTACAACGAACCGGAACCGAGCGATGATCTCCCCTCGAGTCCGCTCGCCCCGCCGTCGAGCACTCGTGGACTCGCGTGGAAGTACGCGGACTCGTCCTAAGCAGAACCGTCCTCACACGATACGCAGAATCGCCCCAATCCGACACCACGAATCGGACCCAACCGTTCACGCCGGTGAATTACTGTATTTCAGTGCCCTCATTGACGATCATTAGTATCGTTGGCCCATCGGACAGCGAACCCTCTCCGGTAACGCCGTCGTAACTACGCAATAACAGATCGGGTGACACTAACGAGAACTTATTTGTTGTGTCGGTTACACGCTGCAATCAGTATGGCAATGATCAATACGGTTCTCATCTCTACATCGTGGATAAAGTCGCTCGTCGGACGTTCAGACGACGAATCTGAATCGAACGACGTGTTGTCGGCAGTCGATACCCGAATGGGGTTCGACGGCTCGCTCGAGGGTGCGGAAGTGATCGGTCGAAGCCCACAGTCGTACGTCGAAGCGGGCGAGTCGGTATCATCGTACGTCGGAAAACAGGTGACACACAAACTCTCGGAGTACGGACTCGAGGAAATCGAGCCCGAGGAGTGGTATTCGCTCGCGATCCCGCTCGCAATGCTGTACGATATGCGAGACGAGTACGGTGGTGTCAGAATGCGCAACATGGGTCAAAACGTCCCCGAGCACGTCGAATTCCCGCCGGAACTCACCGAGGTCGAGAACGCGTTGCACGCGATCGATCGAGCCTATCAACAGAACCACCGCGGTGACGAAATCGGCTTCTACGAGTTCGAGATGGACGGCTCGAGTGAGGGAATCATGACCTGTGAGACGCCGTATCCCTGTGAATTCGACAAGGGACTCATCATGGGCGTCGCGGAGAAGTTCACGGACAACCACGTCGACGTAGAGGAGATCGGAGAACAGTGTCGAGAAGACGACGACCAGCGCTGTACGTATCGCGTCGAGTGGATCTAACCCGCTTCGAGCGACGGCGCTTCGTGTGACAACCGATTTGGCTTCTTCACGATTGGGCCGACTCAGTACGGATACTCGCGAGGCTCGCGCTGAACGGAGATCCACTTCAACGTCGTCAGGGTGTCCATAATCCACTCATCGTTGTACCGGCCCATGCCCGACGCGCCGACGCCGCCGAATGCAACGTGGGGCTCGTCGTTCAACGGCTGGTCGTTGATGTGGACCATTCCGGTCTCGAGGGCGTCGGCGACGTCTCGGGCGCGAGCGACGTCGCTCGAGTGAACCGAACCTGACAGCCCGTACTCGGTCTCGTTGGCCAGGCGGATTGCCTCCTCGTCCGATTCGAAGGGGATTACCGGTGCGACCGGTCCGAAATGCTCGTTGCACGCTACCGGCATGTCACTGGTGACCCCCGAAAGCACCGTGGGCTCGACGAACAGGCCGTCGTGGTCGCCACCGGCTTCTGCTGTCGCACCGCGTTCGATCGACTCCTCGACGTAGCCGACGATCTTGTCCCGCTGGCTCTCGTTGATGACCGGGCCGACGAGGGATCCCTCCTCGAGTGGGTGACCGATGGGGAGCTGTTCGGCACGCTCGGCGAGGCCAGCGACGTACTCGTCGTAGAGCGATTCGTGGACGAGGTGGCGGTTGATCGAGATGCACTCCTGGCCCTGGTGGGTGAACGAGCCGAACGCGCCGGCGTCGATCGCTCGCTCGAGATCGGCATCCTCAAGGACGATGTGGGCGTTGTTTCCGCCGAGTTCCAGTGCGGGCTCCGTGAACGCGCCGACGGCGCGCTGGCCGACGCCGCGGCCGACTTCGGATGAACCGGTAAAGGACATCACCGAGGGAACCGAATGGCCGGAGAAGTGGTCGCCGATTTCGTGGCCGTTGCCGGGGACGACGTTCAAGACGCCGTCGGGGAGCCCGGCCTCTTCGAAGATCTTCGCGAGCACGAGCCCACCCGTGATGGGGGTGTGTTCGTCGGGTTTGAGGACGACGCTGTTGCCCAATGCGAGAGCGGGGGCAACGACGCGACTCGAGAGGTACAGCGGGAAGTTCCACGGCGTGATGACGCCGACGACGCCCGCTGGCTCGCGAACGAGGAAGTTCTCCTTGCCCGGCGTGACCGATTCCTTGCGTCGGCCGCCGTCGCGCATGGCCAGCCCGGCACCGACGTCCATCGTCCCCTGTGCGAGTTGGATCTCGAAGCCGGTTTTCAACTGCACGCCGCCACACTCGAGGGCGAACAGCGTCGCGAGGTCGTCGGCGTACTCGCTTAGGAGTCGGGAGGCTTCGGAGACGATGGCGGCGCGTTCCTGCGGGGGATAGTCGGCCCACTCCGATTGGGCATCGTCGGCGATGGCGTACGCCTCGTCGACGTCGGCTTCGGTCGCAGCGGGGACCGTAGTCAGCGTCTCCTGCGTCGCGGGATTTTCGACGTCGATCGGGTTTCGGTCCCCCGCTGGGTTCCACTCGCCGTCGAGATACAGTCCGTTCCAGCCGCGTTCGGGGGCAATCTCGAGGTCGTCGACGTCGATCCGATCAGCAGAGACAGCACG